>JBMYNN010000020.1:0-32060 GCA_049598335.1 Flavobacteriaceae bacterium | reverse complement strand
CGCTTTGAAAACAATTCTCGCCGTTTAAATGAAATCCTTAAGGAACGATTTAGCTCCCTTAACGAAAAACAAAATCAGCTGAACCTGGATGCAGAAAAACGCATCAAAGAAGTGCGAGAAACGGTTGAGCGACAATTAAAAGAACTGCGAGAAGACAATAGCAAACAACTCGCAGAAGTTAATAAAACGGTCAATGAAAAGCTACAAAAAACCCTTAACGAACGTTTAAGTCAATCTTTTGAAACTGTGGGGAAACAACTTAAGTCAGTACAAGAAGGCTTGGGCGAAATGAAAACATTAGCCACCGATGTTGGCGGTTTAAAAAAGGTCTTAAGCAATGTCAAAATGCGGGGGGGCTTTGGCGAGGTACAGCTATCCATGCTCCTAGAAAACATTTTAGCGCCTGACCAATATGAGGCAAACGTAAAAACAAAAATTGGGAGTGATGCCAATGTGGAGTTTGCCATCAAACTTCCTGGGAAAGAAAACACTAATGCACCTGTCTGGATTCCAGTAGATGCTAAATTCCCAAAAGATATATACGAAAACCTTCAAAATGCCTATGAAGACGGAGCAATTGCATTAGTAGAACAGGCGCAAAAAGAGTTGGAGACAACCATCAAAAAAATGGCCAAGGACATTCGTGATAAATATATCGATCCACCGAATACTACCGATTTTGCCATTATGTTCCTCCCTTTTGAAGGCATCTACGCCGAAGTTGTTCGCAAGGCCGCTTTATTGGAAAGCTTACAGCGCGATTATAAAGTAATTGTTACTGGTCCAACGACCCTGGCCGCCATCTTAAACAGTTTGCAAATGGGCTTCAAAACCTTGGCCATTCAAAAGCGTTCCAGTGAAGTCTGGAATGTGTTGGGCGAGGTCAAAAAAGAATTCAGCAATTTTGGGGGCATGATGCAAAAAGCCCAAAAGAACATCCAAACCGGACTGAGTCAATTGGATGACGTTATGGGTGTACGTACCCGTGCCATTGAACGAAAATTAAAGGATGTAAGTCGTTTAGATGAGGGGCCCTCTAGCCCGCAAATAAATACTTCTATGGAGGAGAACTTACTCGATTTTGAACAAAAAACAGACTAAGATGAAACAGTACTTCTTTATTCTACTCTTTAGTAGCCTTAGCCTAACAGCTCAAAAACAAGCTGAACTAAATGATCTTGCCTCAGAATTTACACTCAAAAGCCTCCCCCTCTTTAAAGAGGTTTTAAGCATTCCTAATGATGCTATTTCTGCTAAATGGATAGAAGAAAACATTGTTTGGACTGAAAAAGCATTTGGTGAACGTGGTTTCTCAACAGAACGTATTCCAACAGCAGGTGCACCGCTGGTTTTGGCTTCGCGCTCTTTTCCCAAAGCAAAAAAAACCGTTTTGGTCTATTTACAAATGGATGGCCAGCCCGTCGATCCAGCTCGCTGGTCACAAGAAGACCCCTATAAGCCCGCACTTAAAAAACAAAATGAACAAGGAGACTGGGAAGAAATTCCATGGGATAATATCAAAAACTATAAAGACGATTGGCGTGTTTTTGCACGCTCCGCCAGTGATGCAAAGGGACCTGTTGTAATGTTTTTAGCCGCAATAGATGCCCTAGAAAAAATTGGCAAGCAACCCAACTACAATCTTAAAGTTATCTTGGATTATGAAGAAGAAATGGGGTCTCCTAACTTACCTAAAGCTGTTGAAGAAAATAGAATCTTGTTAGCCGCCGACAATCTCGTTATTTTTGACGGCCCCATGCACCGCTTAAACAAGCCTACTTTATCCTTTGGGGCAAGAGGAATTTCTACTGTACAGCTCACTACCTATGGCCCTATTGTCCCTCAACATTCTGGGCATTTTGGAAATTATATCCCTAATCCCGCCTTTAAACTGAGTAAAATTTTAGCCTCCCTAAAAGATGATCAAGGAAAGGTCGTTGTCCCTGGTTTTTATGACGGTGTTGTTTTGGATGAAAAAACAAAAGCCGTTTTAGCCAAAACTCCCCACAACGAAAAGGAGTTGCAAGAGCTCCTACAAATTGGCGCATTCGATCAGGTTGGCCCTAATTATCAAGAAGCCATTCAATATCCCTCATTGAATGTTCGCGGAATGCAATCGGGCTGGATCAATGAAAAAGTACGAACCATCATTCCTGCATGGGCTAGAGCAGAAATAGATGTTCGTTTGGTGAAAGAGTCTGATCCCCTACGTCTCCATCGCTTAATTAAAAAACATATTGAGGGATTGGGGTATCTTGTTTTGGATCGAGAACCAACAAGGGAAGAACGCTTAAGCCATGACAAAATTGCTACCTATACCTATGAGGTTTCCTATCAATCCTTTCGCACCGATGTAAATTCTGATATAGGCACTTGGTTAGAGAAAGCACTCTTCCGCGCCTTTGGTGAAGAACCCATTCGGGTGAGAATGAGTGGTGGTTCCATCCCCATTTCCCCCTTTGTCAACAGCTTAAACATCCCTGCTGTGGCCGTTCCTACCGTAAACAGAGACAACAACCAACACAGTCCAAATGAAAATTTACGCTTAGGAAACTATCGAGATGGAATAAAAACCATCCTTGCTATTTTGACAGAAAAACGCTAAAAATAATTTTTACAATGAAAGGCTTTCCCTTTTTTTTCCTCTTGGCTTCAAGCCTTTATGGTCAAAGCTACGGCTATAAAAAAACCAACCACGAACAAGAGGAGAAGGTTTTACCTTACCAGATATTATTGCCCGAAGGTTATACCATGGATAAAAAGTATCCCCTCCTGTTGTTTTTACATGGGTCAGGAGAGCGAGGCAACGACAATAAATTACAGTTGGTCCATGGAAGTGATTTGTTTTTAGCAGAAGACTTCCGAAAAAAACACCCGGCCATTATTGTCTTTCCCCAATGCCCTAAAGACGAATATTGGGCAACTGTCATCGACCGACAAGGGCCTTTAAAGTTTGATTTTCCGAAAAAACCGAAAAACAATCCTACCCTAGATCTATTGGAGGGAATGCTTGAATCCATTCTGCTTAATTATGGTGTCGATAAAAACCGTGTTTATATTGGTGGCCTTTCCATGGGAGGCATGGGTACCTTCGAAATGGTTTACCGCAACCCAAGGATGTTTGCTGCTGCCTTTGCCATTTGTGGTGGCGCTAATCCCAAAATCGCCAGAAAAATCCGTCGGCCTGCATGGCGAATTGATCATGGGGAGGTAGATGATGTGGTCCCTGTTCAGCTTTCCATACTAATGGCAGATGCCCTAAAGGAAAAAAAAGCTAATGTGCAGTTAAAGCTTTACCCAGAGGCAAACCACAACAGTTGGGAGAATGTTTTTGCTGATCCCTCTTTTCTTCCTTGGCTCTTTTCACAAAGCAAATAAAATGAAGCTCGTTCAAACCAATCAAGCCTCAAAAGATTTCCTACAACTGGTAACGCTTTTAGACGCAGAACTCGCTATTCGCGATGGTAATGATCATGCCTTTTATCACCAATTTAACGGCATTGACGCCTTAGATCATGTTATTGTCGCCTATAACAATGATCAACCCGTGGGCTGTGGTGCATTTAAAACCCGAAACAAGCAACAAGTGGAAATTAAACGGATGTTTGTTTTGACCGCTATGCGGAAGAAAGGATATGCTACCGCTATTTTAAACGCCTTAGAAAGCTGGGCCGCCACAATAGGTTTTGGCGAAGCCGTCTTAGAGACAGGAAAAGCGCAAATCGAGGCCCTTTCTTTTTACCCGAAACAAGGCTATAGCATCATCCCTAATTTTTCCCCTTATAAAGGCATCGAAAATTCTGTTTGCTTCATCAAAAAATTAAAAAAGGCCTAAATTAATTTGGTTTATATAATAAACTAGTTTATGTTTGTTGAACACTTAATCTATTTAATAATGACAACAAAACATTTATCTCCAAAAAAACAACTTCAATTAATTGAAGAAACCATTGCGCAAGCAAAAGAAAATCTTGGCAAACACAGTTACCCATTTATTTTTTGGGGCTGGTTCGTTAGCCTAACCGCTTTGGTAAACTACCTGCTTTTAGTATTTAGCTCCCTAGGCGGAAAAAGCTATCTCATTTGGCCCATCTCGATTTTTCTGGGTGCTGTTTCAATGGCTTTCTATTATCGTAAAGCAGAAAAGACCGAACGTCATTTAACGCACCTTGAATACTTTCTTTCTCGTTTATGGATGGTGCTCGGATTGATTCTTTTATTGTTTTCTGTCGGCATCGGCTTCATAGACTTAGATCCGTGGTTTTTCTTTCCGTTTATTGCAGGCCTTGGAACGATTATAAGTGGTGTAGTATTAAAATTCACGCCACTAACACTGGGCGGAATTGTTCTTCTTGCTTTCCCTTTCTACAGTACTGCTTTTGGGGACAATTCATTATTGCTTTTATACGCTGCTGTAATTGTTGTTTCCTATTTGATCCCCGGCTACCTCCTCAAGCGTCAGTCGGAATGAACAGTTTAGATCCTCTACTCACCTCTCCTTTGCGCCTAGGAGCCATGTCGTTGTTGATCAAAATGAAAAGCTCCTCTTTTGTGCAACTGAAAGAGGAGCTCAATGCCACCCAAGGAAACCTTAGCGTACAATTGAATAAATTAAAAGACGCTGAATACATCAGTATTAAAAAACGCTTTGAGGGGAATTACCCTTTAACTGAGGTTAAAATAACACCAATCGGTATTAAGGCATTTGAATCCCATGTGCAAAATTTAAAAAAATACCTACATATAGAATAGCCTTCCCCATGCGATCATGCGCTCGCTTTTTTGTAACCATTCTATTGTTTTTTACTTGCCCTTATCAAATTGTTGTTGCTCATAAAAGCGATCTTCCTTATAGCTGAGATTTTTTATGAACTGGGGCTTTAAATGGTCCTTCTACCAAGAATGTATCAACAAGGGTTTATTTTGGGGTAAGTTTTTCTCTTATGTATTTAATAAAATAAAAAATGGTCGTTATCTTCACTTATTATACAGTAAGATGGAATTTACACCAAAAACAGGCATTAAGGGCTTAATTGAAAATTGGCGAAGTGATTTAATTGCTGCGATCAGTGTTGCGCTTATTGCTTTGCCTTTATCCTTGGGAATTGCACTAGCAGCAGGGGCCCCAGCTATGGCAGGAATTTGGTCTGCTGTTGTTGGAGGGGTAGTTACAACCCTTTATAGAGGGGGACATGTATCGGTCAATGGTCCTGCAAAAGGAGTAATTGCTGTCATCCTTTTTGGAATTGCCGTAATGGACGATGGTACTGGACAAGCCTTTAATTATGTATTAGCCGCAATTATCGTTTCTGGAGGAATCCAAGTATTACTGGGCGTATTAAAGTTAGGTCGCTTAGCAGATATTTTTCACTCTTCTGTTATTCATGGGCTTTTAGCCGCCATTGGTATCATCATTTTTGCAAAACAAATTCACGTTGCACTTGGGACACATTCAGAGAGCCCAAATATCATTCAAAACCTTGTTGATGCTTTTGTTTTGTTGCCGCAAGCGAACCCCTTTGTCGTTGTTATTTCATTTGTGGGACTTCTCTTGTCGCTCTTTCACTCTAAAATAAGCTTCAGGGTTTTTCAGTTTTTTCCTGCCCCAATCTGGGTCATTGCGTTTTCCATTCCCTTTGTCTATTTATTTAATTTCTTTGATCAGCACACCTTAAATTTTCTGGGAAAAAGTTATGCGGTTGGGCCTGCACTCTTGCTTGATATTCCAGATAATTTTACCGACTCTATCTTACATCCCAATTTTGGTAAAATTGGCACCCTTGAGTTTTGGACCACTGTCTTTTCTATTCTAATCATTACCAGTATTGAATCATTGGCTATCGCTAAAGCCGTGGATAAAATTGATCCCTATAAACGCAAAACCGATTTAAATAAAGACTTAACAGGAATAGGGCTGAGTACCATGGCCGCTGGATTCATTGGAGGCTTGCCTATTATTGCTGTGATTATTCGTAGTACAGTCAATATTCACAATGGGGCTAAAACAAAGTGGTCAAACTTATATCAAGGGGTTTTCCTATTGATTTTAATTGTTGCTTTAAGCCCAATCATGAAACAAGTGCCTTTATGTGCATTTGCCATTTTACTTGTTTATACAGGATTTAAGTTGGCCTCTCCTGCAGTTTTCAAACAGGTCTATAATCAAGGACCAGAACAATTGATCTTCTTTGTTTTTACCATGATTTTAACCCTTTATACTAACCTACTCATCGGATTGGTTGGAGGTTCGCTATTGGTTTTAGCAAGTCACATGCTTTTGGCCAAAGAGCCCATTGGTCAGTTTTTTAAAATGACTTATCGCGCCGGTTCAATGGTGAGTCAAAATCAAGACGGGAGTTATGATTTAAAAATTAAAGGAATTGCTAATTTCTTAGGGATACTTAAAGTCGATAAACTCATTCAAAAAATTCCTGCTGGGGCAGATGTAAATATCAATTTATCTGAAACCCGTTTAGTCGGCATGACTTATATGGAGTATTTAGTGGACTACTTAAGAACGCAAAAAGAATCTGGAGGGAAGGTTGTTATCAAAGGCTTAGATTCGCATGTCTCTTATTCTACACACAACAGAGCCTTAAAAATTTCGTTGAACAATGCCGCTCCAAAGTTGTCTCCTAGGCAAGTTAGATTACAAAACCTCGCTAACGAAAATGATTACTCCTTTAACTATAAAGTAGAGTGGGACACCAATTATCTTAAAAAATTCCACTTCTTTGAAATTCGTCCAATTGAACGAAAATCAAATTCTCTTAAAGGTAATTTTAAAGAGATCAATATGTCTTGGGAAATTTCAGACGTGACCTTTAATGAAGGAGATGCTTTTTCTGCAGAAACCTTTAATACCACGCTTATGGTATTGAAAATCAACAAAGAGATCCCTGTTTTCACCATGGAAAAAGAAGGACTTTTTGAAAAAATCTTTGACCGTGTCATGGCCTTTACTGGATTTAAGGACATTGATTTTGAAATGTACCCTGACTTTTCTAAACGCTTTCTGATTACGGGAAGAGATGAGGCTCAGATACGAGCGTTTTTTAACGACGAGCTTATTCGTTTTTTTGAAAATCGACAGATATACCATATCGAAAGTAATGGAGAAGCATTAATCCTTTTTAACAAAGTCAAATTAGCCCGAACAGATGAAACCATTGCTCTTATTGACTATACCAAAGATTTAGCCAAACTCTTAGCCTAAAATAATACCTTATGAAAACTGTTTTACTTTTTTTTTCTAGCCTTTTTTCTTTGATCTGCTTTGCACAACAAACCATTGGTGGAGTAGAACGATTAGACGATGAAATTAATCTTCTTATTGAAGAAGATGCTGTTGTTGAAATTCTTGCCAAGGGATTTAGCTGGTCTGAAGGTCCAGTATGGGTGCCTCAACTCAAGGCTGTTTTATTTACAGATGTCCCCGAAAATAAATTATACCGCTGGGACGAAACAAATGGCCTGAGTATCTTTCTTGACCCTAGCGGTTATACCGGCTATGCTCCTAATGAAAAAAAAGCAGGAGGGAATGGTTTAATTCTCGACTCTTACGGGAATTTATTAATCGCACAACACGGCGATAGAAGAATCGCTAAAGTAATGGCACCACTAGACAAGCCTGGTGCCTTTACAACCATTATCGATCGTTTTAAAGGGAAAAGGTTTCATTCCCCAAATGATCTCATTCTACACAGCAATGGTGATCTCTATTTTACAGATCCACCCTATGGTTTAAGTGGGGATAATGACCCGCTTAGAGAACTCGAAAGCAATGGGGTGTATCGCTTAAGTAAAGAGGGGGAAAGTTCTTTGATATATGACCAACTCAATCGACCCAACGGGCTTGCTTTATCTCCAGACGAAAAAACCTTTTATATAGCGAACTCTGACGCAAATCGTAATCTATGGATGGCCTTTGATTTAGTCGACGGAAAGCTACTCAATGAGCGCGTTTTTTTTGATGCCACTTCGATAGATCTCCCAGGACTCGCCGATGGGATGAAGGTCAATAAAAACGGCTATGTCTTTGCGACAGGCCCTGGTGGAGTACTTGTGTTTAACCCAAAAGGGAAACACCTGGGAACTATTCTAACCGAAGAACGCACCGCAAACTGCGCCTTTAATGAAGACGAATCTGTCTTATACATGACCTCTCACCACTATTTAACGAGAATCCAACTGAAAAAATAATGCAATTATACGCCATCGAAACCGGTCACTTTAAGCTAGATGGCGGCGCCATGTTTGGGGTGGTTCCAAAAGCACTTTGGGAAAGAACAAACCCCGCTGACCAATACAATCGTATTGACATGGCAGCGCGGTCCCTATTAATTGAAGATGGCAATCGTTTAATCCTTATTGATACTGGGCTAGGCAATAAACAAAGTAATAAGTTTTTCTCTCACTACGCTCTTTGGGGCGGATATGATTTAGTAAGCTCTTTAGATAAAGCGGGGTTCCATCCAGACGATATCACCGATGTTGTCTTTACCCATTTACATTTTGATCACTGTGGGGGAGGCATTGTGCGCAATAAAAATGGCGTTTATGAGCCCGCCTTTAAAAATGCTCGATTTTGGTCCCATAAAGACCATTGGCAATGGGCCGTTGAACCCAATGTGAGAGAAAAGGCTTCCTTCCTTCCAGAAAATATTCAACCCATCCAAGAAAGTGGACAGTTAAATTTATTAGATAGTAGCTCGACTCCTTTAGGCTTTGACGTCTTGTTAATGGATGGACATACCGAAAAACAAATGCTCCCTGTAATAGAATATAAAGAAAAAACCATTGTTTTCGCGGCAGACCTTATTCCCACTGCGGGTCACCTACCTATACCCTATATAATGGGGTATGATACAAGGCCACTGTTAACACTTGCCGAAAAAAGCAATTTTCTAAAAACTGCCACTGAAAAAAATTATCTTTTGTTCCTTGAACACGACGCACACAATGAACTTATTTCCCTTAAAAACACCGAAAAAGGAGTACGACTAGACGAGACTTTTACCCTAGATTCTTATTTCCATTAGAGAGGAACTCCTTACCTTTAAAAGAATTAAACATTTCATACATGAAAAACATGTTGTTTGCCCTTACACTCCTGAGCAATAGTTTCATTTCTGCACAATACTGGCAGCAAGCTGTTGATTATACTATCGAAGTTGCGCTTGATCATGAAACAGCACAATACAAAGGAACCCAAACAGTAGTTTACACAAATAACTCTCCTGAAACTTTACGCAAGGTTTTCTTTCACCAATACTTTAATGCTTTCAAACCCGGAAGCGAAATGGCCATTAGGCTCAAAAATGCTGCAGACAAAAACGGTCGTTTTAATGTAGATATTGATTCTCTTAGCCCTAGTCAACAGGGCTTTTTAAAAGTGAGTAATTTAACCCAAGATGGTGTTATGGCAGAAGTTGTCGATAGCGAAACCATCCTTGAAGTAAGTTTAGCACAAGCTTTAGCACCAGGAGAAAGTACCACTTTTAAAATGTCGTTTGAAGGACAAGTTCCAGATGTGATTCGTCGAGCGGGGAAAAACTCTAAAGAAGGCGTCGCTTTTTCTATGGCACAATGGTATCCTAAAATGGCCGAATATGACTATGAAGGATGGAATGCAGATCCTTATACCGGAAGAGAGTTTCACGGTGTATGGGGCGATTTTGATGTAAAAATCACTATAGATAAAGACTTTACCGTTGCAGCAAGTGGCTATCTACAAAATGCCGATGATATTGGTCGTGGTTACAGTGATCGCAAAAAACCTAAAACCAAAAAAGGTAAAATTACATGGCACTATATCGCCCATAATGTGCATGATTTTACTTGGGCCGCAGATCCTGACTACATTCATGATACCTGTCCTGGACCAAACGATGTTACCCTTCATTTCTTTTACAAAAACAACCCTGATATTATTGATAACTGGAAGAAGTTGCAGCCCATCACGGCTAAGTTGATGGAGTATTTTAACGAAAATATAGGGCCTTATCCTTACAAACAATACTCTGTGGTTCATGGAGGGGATGGTGGTATGGAATATGCCATGCTAACCTTAATTACAGGAAACAGAAAATTTGGCTCCTTAGTGGGGGTCACTGCGCACGAATTAGCCCACTCATGGTTTCAACACATATTAGCCACAAATGAAACCAAACACGAATGGATGGACGAAGGCTTTACTTCTTTTATTTCTACCCTTGCGGAAAATGAAGTCTTAGAAGAGAATAAAGAGTTCCCACTTGCGGGTTCTTATCGTGGATATTATAGTTTAGCAACTTCTGGTGTTGAAATGCCTCAAGCAACTAATGCTAACCGATATGAATACAACTATGCTTATGAAAGAACTGCTTATAGTAAAGGAGCGGTTTTCTTAGGGCAGCTGGGCTACATCATTGGGCAAGACAAGCTTTTTAAAACCTTGCAAACCTATTATGATGAATGGAAATTTAAGCACCCTCGTCCCAACGATCTTCGTGTGATTGCAGAACGAGTTTCTGGAATACAATTACAGTGGTATTTAACCGACTGGACCCAAACCACTAACCGTATTGATTATGCGATTGAAGCAGTGAATGAAACCGAAAAGGGAACCGAAATTCTCTTGGAACGCAAGGAGTTAATGCCCATGCCTCAAGAGGTCTTAATTCAATATAAGGATGGAAGTTTCGCTCTACATTATATCCCCATTTCTTTGATGCGAGGGGAAAAAGAAAACACCTATGATCTTCCTTGGACTCAGGAAAAAGATTGGACTTGGGCCAACCCAAAATATTCCTTCACCATCGATCAGCCGAAAGAAAATATTGAAGCAATCGTCTTAGATCCTAGTAATCTAATGGCCGATATCGACAAGAGTAATAACTATTATGCCGCAGACGAAAAATGATTTAACCCTTAAACGGTTAAAAAGTAAATATGCTATTGAGCACCTTTTTACAGAAGGAAAGGTGTTGGGTACAAAACATTTGATTTTTCGCATCACAAAACAAGAAGAAGCATCTGCTTTTTATGCCGCTGTTTCAGTTTCTAAAAGAAATTTTAAAAAGGCGGTTGACCGCAACCGTATTAAGAGACAACTAAGGGTTGCCTTAAAAACACATGAACACCTCTTGTCTTTTCCTGGAAATGGAATGCTTATCTTTAATGGAAAAAAGCACTTATCAACCCAGTCAATTATAGAAGAAACTCAACACCTACTTGAAAAACTTTAGTAATGGAAAATGTTTCTGCCATAGAATTTCTCTTGTATGTTTTTAGCGCGAATGTAAGTCGCTATATTATCATTTCTGGGAGCTTCTTTTTGTTGTTTTACTTTTTGATCAAAAAACGCTGGAAGGACAAAAAACTTCAAGCAAAATTTCCCAAAAACAAAGATTATTTTAGAGAAATAAGCTACTCTATTTTGACCCTTTGTGTTTTTGTTGGCGTGGCCTATCTTATTTTTAGATCTCCTCTTTCGGTCTATACTTTGCGTTATGGAAATATCGCTGATTTAGGTTGGGGATATTGGTGGATTAGTGTAATTGCAATGATCTTTATCCATGATACTTATTTCTACTGGACGCATAGAGCAATGCATCATCCCAAACTGTATCGCTTTGTGCATTTAGTTCATCATCAATCGCGTAATCCCTCTCCATGGGCCGCCTTTGCCTTTCACCCGTTAGAAGCTGTGGTTGAGGCTGGGATTGTCTTTGTTATCGCATTTATACTACCTTTTCATGGAACGGCCTTATTGGCTTTTTTAATTTTTATGACCTTTTATAATGCCTATGGGCACCTTGGGTATGAATTGTATTCTAAAAAATTTCTTCGCTCTGCTATAGGACGCTGGGTAAATACTTCTATCGCCCACAACCATCACCACGAAAAGTTTAACGGGAATTATGGTCTGTACTTTTTGTTTTGGGATCGATGGATGGGAACCTTAAGAGAAGACTATGACCCGCTTTTTATTAATTCAAGGGAAAATTAATTGTATAAATAAAGGGATATAATTATAATGGTTTAAATAAAAGCTATTATCACTAATTTCGCCCTTTACAAGAATCACTTGATAGATGCTTTTTTATTTAAAATCATCCCAATGTGTGGGATGCCGTCTTCTAAATAGCTTTCGCCTGTAGCCTTAAATCCGTGCTCATTATAAAACTTTTCTAAATGAGCTTGGGCGGAAATTTTAACAGCTTGGGCGGAAAAATTTTTTTTACACACTTCTATCGAAAAATCAACCAGCGCGTGACCGTGGTTTTTTCCTCTAAAAGAAGGTGAGGTAACAATCCTTCCTATAGAAGCATATTCTTTATAGGAAATACCTTGCGCTAAGACGCGCGCATAGGCGATTAATTGATTGTTTAAATACCCTAAAACATGAATGCTTTTTTGATCTTTTCCGTCAACATCTTGATAGGGACAATTTTGTTCAACAACAAAAACTTCCGCGCGAAGCGCTAAAATTTTATAAAGCTCCTCTGTGGTTAGGGCATGAAAGTTTTTACTGATAAAAGAAATCATTAGCTACATGGCATTTTATCAATGCGCCCTTGATGACGCCCTCCTTCAAAATCCGTACTAATATAAGTTTCTACCATCGCTAAGGCTTGAGGGATTGAAATAAAACGCGCTGGTAAACTCAAAACATTTGCATTATTGTGTTCTCTGGCTAAGGCGACAATCTCTTTCGTCCAACATAAAGCTGCTCGTACCTTTTGATGTTTATTAGCTGTCATTGCTGCACCGTTTCCACTACCACAAATGATTATACCTAAATCTACTTTTGCTTCTGCAACATCTTCTGCAACAGGATGAATAAAGTCAGGATAATCAACACTTTCTGGTGCATCTGTTCCGTGATTTAATACGTTGTGCCCTTTAGATTGAAGAAAATCTATAATCGCGTATTTATACTCTACTCCTGCGTGGTCGTTTCCAATAGAAAATGTCATTTGCTGTGTTTTTAACAAAGGTAAGCATTGCCAATAAGTATGTGAATAAGTGCTGCTTTGAATTGAAGAGAATGTTAATAAATTCTTATAGGATTGAGGTTTCAATTAATTATAGTTTATGATTGTAAATAAAAATAAGTTAAACAAAAAAAGTTGTTGTTAAGCATTCACTTTATATTGACCATAAGAAATAAGTTTATTAACTAGCAAATAAAATTTAAAGGTGCTAAATTGTTAGAGGTTATTGTTGTTAACAAGGGTTAATAAAAGTGTTAAGTCTCCAATAAAGAACTATTTAAAGTATTAATAACTAAAAATAAAAGGTTAAAAAATATATCTGTTTCTTTTTACCAAAACTTCTCTTTAAAAGTAATACCGCTATTCACAAGCAATAATAAGCATCATTATTTTATTTAATTTTAAAAAAAGAATAATGAATAATAATATAGTTGTGAATAAAAGCGGTCTTGTTGTTATTTTAAAGAAGTAGCTTTGTAAAATACATGGGAAAAGCAAAAAAAAACTACCGCCACATTGAAAAAAAGATGCTTTCTTTTTTTAGAGAAAATCCAGGTAAAGAATATAATTACAAACAAATTGCCGCAGTATTAAACCTGCGCGACACAAGAGGCAGAAATGAATTGATTAAATTTCTCAACCTTAACGTAGCCAGTAAGCAATTGTTGAGCCCCAGTAGAGGCAAGTATTCATTAGCCATCGCTAAAAAACAATACCATCAAGGAATCTTAGATGTAACGTCTTCTGGAAGAGGTTTTGTAATATGTGAAGATTTAGATCAAGATATTAGTATCCCAAAAAATTCCATTAATAAAGCTTTTAATGGAGACCTTGTTGAAGTCTATTGTTATAAAAGAAAAAAAAATGGAAGTCTTGAAGGTGAAATAGTCAACATCATCGAAAGAAATAAAACCACTTTTGTGGGAATATTACAAATCGAGAAAAATTATGCTTTTGTTTTTACCCGCGGGGCAAGAATGTACACCGATTTTTTTATAGATAAAAAACAACTAACTCCAGAGTATAAAGATGGGGATAAAGTTTTACTTCGCTTTGATGAATGGCCTAAACGAGCCGAATCCCCTTTTGGTACTCTTATTGAAAACTTTGGCCCTCCTGGTGAAACAGCCACAGAAATGCATGCTATTTTATCGGATTATGGTTTACCCTTGCGTTTTCCAAATAAAGTTGAAGCAGCAGCAGCACAGATAGACCAAAGTATCACCCCAGAAGAAATTAAAAAAAGAAGGGATTTTAGAGAGATTCTAACTTTTACCATAGATCCTAAAACAGCTAAAGATTTTGACGATGCCTTATCTTTTAAAATTTTAGGAGAAGATCTATATGAGGTTGGTATCCATATTGCAGACGTTTCCCATTATGTTCAACCAGGAAGCATACTTGATCAAGAAGCATTAGATCGAGCAACATCAGTTTATTTAGTTGATAGAGTTGTCCCCATGTTGCCCGAGGTACTCTCAAATGGCGTTTGCTCTTTACGCCCCCATGAAGAAAAATACACCTTTTCTGCTGTTTTTCATATTAATAAAAAAGGAGAAATTAAAAAGGAATGGTTTGGAAGGACTGTGATTTATTCTGATCATCGTTTTTCTTATGAAGAAGCTCAAGATATAATAGAAACTCAAAGTCCTTTTGTATCAGAAAAGCATTCATTACGCAATGGATCCTATACGGTAGACCAGGTTACTTTTAATGCGATTATCACTTTAGATAAAATTGCTAAAAACTTACGTAAAGATCGCATGAAAAGCGGTGCAATTTCTTTTGACCGGGTGGAAGTAAATTTCAATTTAAAAAATGACAATACACCAGAAAGCGTCTTTTTTAAAACTTCTAAAGATGCAAATAAATTAATTGAGGAATTTATGCTTCTAGCAAACAAACAAGTGGCGAGTTTTGCAGGAAAAAGAGATAAACCTTTACCTATGGTGTATAGAATTCACGATGAACCAGATCCAGATAAATTGAATAATCTGCAAACTGTTGTAGCTGGTTTTGGTTATAAATTGAATTTAAAAACAAAGAATGTTAGTCAGTCGATTAATAAGCTTTTGTTAGAGACACAAGGAAAACAAGAACAGAATATGATTGACACCCTTACCATTCGATGTATGAGTAAGGCAGAATATACTACACAAAATATTGGTCACTATGGCCTAGCCTTTGACTATTATACTCATTTTACTTCTCCAATTCGTCGTTATCCAGATGTAATGGTGCATCGTTTACTAACACAACACCTTAATAAAGAAAAATGGCCATCAATTGATCTTATAGAAGAAGCGTGTATCCATTCTTCACAAAGAGAACTAGTAGCCACAAAAGCAGAACGAGATTCCATTAAGTTTATGCAAATAAAATTCATGGAAAACCACATTGGAGAAAAATTTGACGGAGTGATCTCTGGAGTAACAGATCGTGGAATTTATGTTGAAATTATTCAAAATAAATGTGAAGGAATGGTGAGAATAAAAGACGTTCCTGGTGATTATTTCTTTTTTGACGAACGCAATCACGCCCTTGTGGGTGAAAGAACGAATATGATTTATCAATTAGGAGATCTTGTAAAAGTTACTGTTGCAAAAGTCGATCTAATAAAACGACATTTAGATTTCACTATAGTTCAAGAAAATCAATAATTCTTATCTTTAAATTAAAACCATACTTAATATGAAAAAGCTTTTATTTCTTTTCTTATTTGCTTTAATGGCTAATTTAACTGCCCAAAAAACAAAAGAAGTTTCTATTTCCCCTTTTTTAGGAGTGAAAGTATATTCTGGTATTCATGTTAAATTAATACCCTCTGAGACAAATAAAATGGTTATTTCTGGGGAGAATATTGAAACAGTCGTTTTTACTTTAAAGAAAGATATCTTAAAAGTTAGACACAGTATAGATCAACTCTTAAATCCATCTAACACCTATATAGAGTTATATTTTACCGAAGATTTAGATGCTATTCAAAGTTATCAAGGTAGTACGATTGAATCAACCGCAGAAATTGAAACAACCAGTATTATGATAAAGGCCCATGAAGGCTCGAGACAAACATTAAATATTACGTCAGAAAAGATTGACTCAAGGGTTAAATCTGGCGGGTTTTTAAATATTCAAGGAAAAACCACGTCTCATCGTCTATCTATTTTAGGTGGCGGTATTTGTGAAGCAGAAAATTTACTTACAGAGCAGACTACGGTCAAAGTTACTGCTGGCGGAGTAGCTTATATACATGCAACAGAATTATTAGAGGCGACCGTAAGTGTTGGAGGAACAGTCCGTATTCATGGAAAACCTACCAAGTTAATTCGTAAAAAAGTTATTGGTGGTACCATAGCAGAAATGCGATAAAAACAAAAAACCCACCATATAGACGGGTTTTTCTGAGAGGCACCGAGCGGATTCGAACCGCTGTACAAGCTTTTGCAGAGCTCTGCCTAGCCACTCGGCCACGGTGCCATGTTGCAATATTACGTTTTTATTTTTTTAAGTAGAAGCTCTTTTCCCTTTTCTTTCGACGCTTACATAAGCAACATCTCCCCCTATAGGGGGGTTTAACTTTCGAACTTCTATTGTTACTTCTTCTACTGTTTTGTGTTCTTTTAAAACCCGATCAATAATTCTTTGTACAACAGTCTCTAGTAATTTTGCTCTTATTTTCATCTCCTCAAAAATAATAGTATAGATTGCTACATAATCTACAGTATCCGCTAAATTATCTGTTTGAGAAGATTTATCAAGCGTTGTTTTTACTTCCGCATTGACAATATAGTCGCTGCCTATTTTAGCCTCTTCTTCCATACAACCATGGTTAGTATGAATCCTTATATTGTGAACTCTAATGATGCCCATTTATATTTTTTGTTAAAGATATAATTCATCTATTAATCTTAAGCGCCTCAGCCTTTTTAATATCTTTGCCAAAAGTTTTTTTATGTCAGAAGAGAAAGCACCTTTACACTTTATCGAACACATTATTGAAGAAGATCTTTCCAATGGATTCAATCAAAATAAGATTCGATTTAGATTTCCCCCAGAACCTAATGGATATCTTCATGTAGGGCATTTAAAGGCCATTGCTTTAAATTTCAATTTAGGGCAGCGCTATAATGCCCCCGTTAACTTAAGGTTTGATGATACCAACCCTATCAAAGAAAATCAAGCTTTTGTCGATACAATTAAAGAGAACATTAAGTGGCTAGGCTATCAATGGGATAAAGAATGTTATGCTTCAGATTATTTTGAACAACTTTATCAATGGGCTGTTTTTCTTATAAAACAAGGAAAAGCTTACATCGACCCTCAAGACTCAGCTACTATAGCAAATCAAAAAGGCACCCCTACCCAAGCAGGACACAATAGCCCTTTTCGTGATCGACCTATAGAAGAAAGTCTCATTCTTTTTGAAGAAATGAAGGCAGGTAAGCATGCAGAAGGATCACATGTATTACGTGCTAAAATTGATATGGCTTCGCCAAATATGTTAATGCGTGATCCTGTAATGTATCGCATTCTTTTTAAGCATCATCACAGAACAGGAGACGCATGGTGTATCTATCCCATGTACGACTGGGCACATGGCGAATCTGATTATATAGAACAAGTTTCACATTCTCTATGTACGCTTGAATTTAAACCACACAGAGAGCTTTATGATTGGTTTTTAGACCAACTCCCCTCTTCTAATGACTTGCGTCCTTACCAGCGAGAATTTGCCCGTTTAAACCTGTCTTATACCGTAACGTCCAAACGTAGACTCGCTCAATTAGTCGAAAAGCAACTCGTAAGCGGGTGGGATGATCCTAGAATGCCCACTATTTCTGGCATGCGCCGAAGAGGTTACCCCCCGCAAGCTTTAATCAACTTTGTCACTACTGCAGGAATTTCAAAGCGTGAAAATGTTATTGATGTTTCCCTTCTTGAATACTGCGTGCGCGAAGAATTGAACAAAACTTCTTCCAGGGTTATGGCAGTAGTTAATCCAGTAAAACTGCTTATTACCAATTATCCTGAGGATCAAACAGAAGAACTTACAGCGATCAATAATCCAGAAGATGAGTCCCAAGGCTCTAGAATTCTCCCTTTTTCAAAGGAATTATACATTGAAAGAGAGGATTTTAAAGAAGAAGCTAACCGTAAGTTTTTCCGTCTTACTTTAGGAAAAGAAGTACGTCTCAAAAACGCCTATATCATTAAGGGAGAGTCTGTTATAAAAGATGATAATGGTAATATAATTGAAATCCATTGCACCTATGATCCAGACAGTAGAAGTGGCTCAGGTTCAGAAGCAAGTAGTCGTAAAGTAAAAGGCACTATCCATTGGGTCAGCGCTGCACACGCAATCGATGCAACCGTGAGAAATTATGATAGGTTGTTTAATAACGAAAGTCCAGACCAACACAAAGAAAAATCTTTTTTGGATTTTGTCAACCCAGCGTCTTTATCTATACAAAACGCTAAAATTGAACCTTCCTTAGCGTCATTAGCTATGGGAGAAAGAGTTCAATTTCAGCGCCTGGGATACTATACTCTTGATACAGATACCACTCCATCAAGCTTAGTTTTTAATAAAATTGTCGGTCTCAGAGATACTTGGGCTAAGAAGCAGTAGGTTTGTTTCCTCCTTTATTCTTTTGATTTTGTTGTTTCATTGCTTCACCAATTTGATTACTAGCGGTAAAAGAAGCCACCATGTTGTTGAGCATATCACTTCCTGCTTGTGGTGAGTTGGGTAATAAGATCAGGTTACTATTGGTCTCTTCCCCTATAGACTGTAAAGTATCATAATGTTGTGTTACTACAATTAATGCCGATGCTTCTTGAGAGTTTATTCCAACATTGTTTAACACATCGACAGATTCTTCAAGACCTCTAGCAATCTCCCTGCGTTGATCTGCAATACCCTGTCCTTGCAATCGCTTACTTTCTGCTTCTGCTTTTGCTTTCTCCACAATCAAGATACGAGCTGCATCACCTTCATATTGAGCCGCTACCTTTTCACGCTCAGCTGCATTAATTCGGTTCATGGCCTCCTTTACTTGCTGGTCTGGATCAATATCTGTTACTAAAGCTTTGATGATGTCATAGCCATAATTGATCATAGCATCATTGAGTTCTCTTTTAACGGCATTGGCAACATCATCTTTTTTTTCAAAGACGTCGTCGAGTTTCATTTTAGGAACTTCAGCTCTAACTACATCAAAGACATAAGAGGTGATTTGGTCTTGAGGATAATCTAATTTATAAAAAGCATCATATACTTTTTCTGCCAGGACTTTATATTGTACAGAAACTTTTAATTTAACGAACACGTCGTCTTTTGTCTTGGTTTCTACAATTACATCTAATTGTAATATTTTAAGACTTAGTCTTCCTGCTACTTTATCAATTAAAGGAATTTTTATATGCAGTCCTGGTTTTCGAATGGCTAAAAACCGTCCAAAGCGCTCTATGATTGCGGCCGTTTGTTGTTTGACAATAAAAAGACCAGATAAAATAATTAGGACTAAGAAAAATAATAGAATATACGTTGTAATGCTCATTTGGGTTTTGTTTTAAGATTGTTTACTAATTAGACGTTCTAATCTTCTTAAAGTTACATCTTTTCCTATAATTGTCAACAACGGAATTAAATCAGGACCAGATAAGGAACCAACAATAGCGATGCGTAATACCTGCATAAATGTTCCTATTCCAATTTCATTTTCTTCTCCACTCTTCTGCATGAATGCTTTTAATTCACTCAATTCATTTTCTTTGATTCCGGCTTTGAGCAAGTCACCCATCTCAACGAGATTAATTTTAGCAATCCGTTTTAATGACTTTGCATCATATTCAACAGGATCATTTATAAAGCAATTGACTTCAGTCTTTATATCACTTAACAAGACTAGTCTATCTTTAACTAAACTTACAGCGGCGTTTAAGTGTTCCCCTACAGCCGCTCCAAGTTCTTTAAAATAAACAGAATATTTATCAATCAAATCGGCTACGCTTAAAGCCGCTAAATGTTGCTGATTGACCCATTTTGCCTTTTCATAGTCAAATCTACCCCCCCCTTTTTGAATCGCTTTTACATCAAATGAGTTTTCCATTTCTTTGAGTGATAAGATTTCTTTTTCTCCTAAACTCCACCCTAGTTGTGCGATATAATTTAGGTGTGCTTCTGGTATAAAACCATTTTCTTTATAACCGCTTGATTCTTTCCAAGACATTGGAAAAACAGGATAACCATTTTTGTCTCCGTCACGTTTACTTAGTTTACCTTTTCCGGAGGGGTTCAATATCAATGGTAAATGCATAAATTTAGGCGCTTCCCAACCAAAGGCGTCATATAAGAGTTGGTGAATCGGTAAGGAAGGCAACCATTCTTCTCCTCGAATAACGGTAGTTATTTTCATTAAATAATCGTCCACAACATTCGCAAAATGATAGGTTGGCATCCCATCTTTCTTCATTAGAATTTTATCCTCAAGTTCGTTTGAGTTGACCCTAACAGTTCCCCTAACAAGATCTGATGTCACGACATCCTGATCCTTATCGACTTTTAAACGGATTACATAATCCCCTTTTTGCACTAATTCATTATATTCATTTGGGGATAACGATAAACTGTTTCTAAAGGCATTCCTATTATTGGCATTATATTTAAAAGCGCCTTTTTCCCTTTCAGCGTCTGTTCTTGCTTTGCCGAGCTCTTCAGCAGTATCAAAGGCATAATATGCCTTACCATTATTGATTAACTTTTGTATGTACTTGGTATAGATTACCCCTCTTTCGCTTTGACGATAAGGGCCATAAGCCCCCCCTTTTACAGGATCTTCATCGGGTTGAATATTACACCATTTAAGACTTTGGTGGATGTAGTCTTCACTACCTTCAACCTTTCTGTTTTGATCTGTATCTTCTACCCTTAGGATAAATACACCTTTATGCTTTCGAGCATATAAATAATTAAACAGCGCGGTGCGAAGACCACCAATATGTAATGGTCCTGTGGGACTGGGAGCAAATCGAACTCTTTCCATTAAAAAATATTTTTCACAAAGATACATGCATTGGCTCACTTCTGCATCTTTCTACTTTGGCTATATTTGCAGTAGTTTATGATTTATTTTAATAACATACCCAGCGTTTTCCATTCCACCCAACCGCTTATAGAATGGTTGAGACGATTAGCTGCCTTTTATAAGGTAGAAATCAAAGCGTTGCACTATAATTTTGTTGATGAATCATTCTTACTAAAGATGAATAAAGACTTTTTAAACCATGACACCCATACAGACATAATCACTTTTTCTTATGCTCCTGTTCCTACAGTTGAAGCAGAAATCTATATTTCTAATGATCGTATGCGCGAAAACGCAATTTTGTTTAACGAACCGATTGAAAACGAGCTACTTAGGCTTCTTTCTCACGGCTTTCTTCATTGTATCGGCTATAATGACAGCAAGAATGAAGAGAAAAGCCTAATGTCTGTTCAAGAAAATAAGTGTATAAAGATGTTCCACGTGAAACAAGATAATGATGTTTGAAGAAAGATATGATGTGATTGTTGTTGGAGGTGGACATGCGGGTGCAGAAGCGGCCGCCGCAGCCGCAAACATGGGCAGTAAAACCCTTCTTGTGACAATGAATTTACAAAACATAGCACAGATGTCTTGTAATCCAGCGATGGGCGGTATTGCTAAGGGTCAAATTATTTGTGAAATCGACGCCATGGGAGGTTACAGCGGGATTGTTTCCGATAAGTCTGCCATACAATTCAAAATGCTTAATCGATCTAAGGGTCCGGCCATGTGGAGCCCACGTGTCCAATCTGATAGAATGCTCTTTGCACATACTTGGCGTGAAATGCTAGAGAAAACCCCTCTCTTAGATTTTTATCAAGAAATGGTGACCGATCTTATCTTTGAAAAAGATCATATTGCGGGAGTGGTTACCAATACAGGAATTAGGATTCATGCTAGGAGTGTTGTACTTACAAATGGAACATTTCTAAATGGACTGATTCATATCGGAGAGAAAAACTTTGGTGGAGGTAGAGCAGGGGAGAGTGCTTCTACAGGCCTTACAGCCACATTAGAAAATCGTGGATTTAAATCTGGTAGAATGAAAACAGGAACCCCTCCTCGGGTTGATGGACGGTCACTAGATTTTTCCAAAATGGAAGAACAACAAGGTGACCTTGAACCCGATAAGTTTTCTTACTCAGACCTCACACAACCACTTACAAAACAGCGTTCATGTCACATAACCTACACCTCAGATGAGGTACATGATACTTTAAGAACTGGTTTTGATCGCTCCCCCATGTTTAATGGATCGATAAAAAGTACAGGACCGCGTTATTGCCCTTCTATAGAGGATAAGATTAATCGTTTTGCCGACAAAAACAGACATCAAATCTTTGTTGAACCAGAGGGCTGGGACACGATCGAATATTATATCAATGGCTTTTCGACTTCTTTACCACAAGACGTTCAGTTTGAAGCCCTTAGAAAAGTAAAAGGATTTGAACAGGTTAAATTTTTCAGAGCAGGTTATGCGATTGAATACGACTATTTTCCTCCAACTCAACTAACCCACAGCCTAGAAACCAAACTGGTCAAAGGCCTCTTTTTTGCGGGTCAAATCAATGGCACAACTGGTTATGAAGAAGCCGCTGCTCAGGGAATGATGGCTGGAATAAACGCACACCTTTATCATAAAGGTGAACACAAATTTATACTTCAGCGTAATGAAGCCTATATAGGTGTTTTAATTGATGATCTAATTACAAAAGGAACAGAAGAGCCTTATCGAATGTTTACCAGCCGAGCAGAATACCGCACCTTGTTAAGGCAGGATAATGCAGATTTAAGATTAACAGAAAAGGCTTATCATTTAGGCTTAGCAAAAGAAGACCGTTTGCAAGCAGTGCGCCAAAAAGAGCAACAAACGAAAGTTCTCAAATCTTATTACGAAAAAACAAGCATCACTCCAGAAGAGGCAAATTCTTTTTTAATAGAAAAGAATTCCTCTCCGATTAAACAATCGGATAAAATGGCCAAGATTTATTCCCGCCCAAATATTACTAGCAAAGAAATGATTTCTATCCCTAAGGTGGCCACCTTTATTGAGGAACAGGGTTTCTCAAAATCTGTGCAAGAGCAAGCGGAGATTCAAATTAAATATGCTGGCTATATAGAGAAAGAAAAGCTCAATGCAGACAAACTAAATCGTTTAGAAGCAGTTAAAATTCCTTCTGACTTTGACTATCACGCTTTAGCTTCTTTGTCCCACGAGGCAAAAGAAAAGCTCAGCCTGATACAGCCCCAATCCATTTCACAAGCCTCCAGAATTAGCGGGATAAACCCCAGCGACATATCTGTTTTATTGGTCAAATTAGGGCGATAATGTTTCACGTGGAACCAAATGTAACTCCCCAAGTCCTGGCAAAAACCAAAGATTATCTGGCCACAGGAAAACAATTTGAAGTCCATCTTGACCCCGCAACCCAGATCGCTCAAACGGTTCCGAGGCCTTCTCCAGACAATTTAACGCAATATTATGCTTCAGAAGAATACATTTCTCATGGCAACCAAAAGCGCGGACTGATCGATCGCCTCTATGCTTTTGTTCAGCAGATCATGCTTAAGCAAAAGGCACAATGGCTGTCAAAGCATACAAAAACAAACCAACGCTATCTAGATTTTGGCTGTGGAACAGGCGCCCTTGTGCATTATCTTAACAATAAAAACTGGGAGGCCTATGGTGTTGAGCCCAGCGAGAAAGCCCGAAATTTTTCCTCGGCAACGGCCCGCCTTTTTCCTAGTTTAACAACGCTTCCAAAAGCAAAGTTTGATGTCGTTGCCCTCTGGCATGTATTAGAGCATTTGCAAGATCCAGCTGCTTCTCTTAAGGAATTTAACGCACGATTAAATCAAGAGGGTTTTTTGTTTTTGGCTTTGCCCAATTTTAATTCTTTTGATGCAAGCTACTATAAAGATAGCTGGGCAGCCTATGATGTACCAAGACATCTTTGGCACTTTTCTTCCACTGGAATTATACAGCTGTGCGACAAATGTGGTTTTGATTTAGTAGAGTCAAAAGGATTATTATTTGACGCTTTCTATATAAGTTATCTTTCTGAACAGCATAAAAAAAGTAAGGCCCCTTTTTTAAAAGGAATATGTATTGGTCTATGGTCTAATCTAAAAGCCTTCTTTTCAAAAGAACACTCATCCAAGCTATACATCTTTAAAAAGAAGGCTTAAGTTTCTTTCATGTTTAGCAGGCGGCTTAGTTCTAGACAAAAGTTAGAGAATAATATTTTCCCATTGGCATTTCTCTCAACCGCATAAATGGCCTTCTCAAAAAGCGTGATAATAGCAGAAGTGTTTTTACTATGCACAAAGTGCGCAAATTTTTCTAGAGAAAAAACGTTCTTGGGCTGATAAGTGACAATCTCAGCACTTTGATAGGACAATAGAATGGCTTGACGGATAAAGGAAAGACCAAAATGTAAAAATTGTTTCTGTACAGGGCGACCCATTTGTCCCATACGGTTGGCCCATTGCATTAGTTCAATCCCAATGGCTTTATTCCCTATCGCTCGAAAAGAACAGCGCAGGCATTCGATCAATAAAGCTTCGAGTTCTTTAATATGATCAGAGTAGGAAAATAATTTTCTCGCCACATGCCAATCCCCTTGTGCCTCAACAGCAAAGTTTTTTGCTTCATTTACAGTAGCTCCTTCTTTAATTAGAGCTGCTTCAATAATAGCCGGTTGTATTGGGGGTAATGGCAGCATTTGACATCTGGACCGAATCGTTGTGATTAGATCATCAGCATTAGTGGCGATTAAAATAAAGTAAGTGTTAGTAGGTGGCTCTTCTATAAGTTTTAATAATTTATTCGCCGCATTAATATTTAATCGTTCGACTCCCCATAAAACACAAACTTTGTTTTTCCCTAAAAAGGCTTTTAAGGATAATGCATTAAAAAGGGCCTCGGTTTCTTCAACACCAATATTTCCTTGTTTATTTTCTGACCCAATTCGCAGCAGCCAATCCGAAAGTGGGCTGTAAAGATCCTCGCGAATAAATTCTACCCACTCTTCTCTATAATCTTTACATAATGGTTTATTTTTTACGTTTGCCGATGTACTTACCGGGTAAACACAGTGTAAATCAGGATGTTGCAAAGCTTTTTCGCGAGAATCGGGTATTTCGTCCCATAGTAGGGAAAGTGCGCATTCAAGCCCAAGAGCGAGGCCACCTCTTCCGCCTTGATCAATAAAACACTGTGCGTGAGGAACTTGACCCTTATCAAAAGTGTTTTTAAGCGCAAATTTTACACTTTCTTGACCTAAACTATGAGTAAATTGCATCTTCAAAGATAATTCTTTCCCCCCGTAATTTTTTAAGATCTAAAATTAAACGCTCCTCCTAAAAAATTAATATAGCTACCTTTGCCAAAATTTAATTTCATGACCACAGTAAACCAATTAGACCTTAAGAATAAAAAGGCCATTATTCGCGTTGACTTTAATGTTCCTCTTGATGATGCTCATCAAGTAACAGACAATACAAGAATTGTTGCAGCTAAAACCACTATTGATGCTGTCCTTTCTGCAGGAGGAAGCTGTATATTAATGTCTCATTTGGGTCGCCCAAAAGGAATCACACCAGATTTATCTTTACAACACATTATCTCTGCTGTTGAACAAGTGTTGGAACATAAGGTCATTTTTGCAAAAGATAGTATAGGCGAGGATGCACAATCTAAAGCTGCAAGGTTAAGACCTGGAGAAATACTTTTGTTAGAAAATTTGCGAT
Organism: Flavobacteriaceae bacterium; assembly: GCA_049598335.1. Taxonomy (GTDB): domain Bacteria; phylum Bacteroidota; class Bacteroidia; order Flavobacteriales; family Flavobacteriaceae; genus Arcticimaribacter. Next base: position 6,241 of record JBMYNN010000020.1, on the reverse strand, counting down.
TTTATGCAGAAGAAACTGCAGGAGACGAAAGCTTTGCAAAAGCACTTGCCGGTCTGGCAGATGTTTATATAAACGATGCCTTTGGGACAGCTCACCGCGCACACGCTTCTACAACAATTATTGCACAATACTTTGACCATAACAAAGCAGTAGGTAATCTACTCGAACAAGAAATATTAGCGATTGATAAGGTTTTGAAAAAAGGCGAAAAACCTGTTTTAGCGATTTTAGGGGGCTCAAAAGTTTCCTCTAAAATCACCATCATAGAAAATATTCTTGACAAAGTGGACCACCTTATTATAGGAGGAGGAATGGCCTATACTTTTGTTAAAGCAAAAGGTGGAAAAGTAGGGAATTCTATTTGTGAAGATGATTATTTAGACTACACACTTGAGTTACTAGAGAAGGCCAAAGCCAAAAATGTCCAAATTCACCTCCCTGTTGATGTCATTGCAACTACAAGTTTCTCTAATGACACAGAGCGGAAAACACTAAATATTAATGAGATAGAAGAAGGGTGGCAAGGATTAGACGTAGGTCCAGCTTCCCTTCAAAACTTTAAAAAAGTTGTTTTAGAGAGTAAAACCATCTTATGGAATGGACCATTAGGGGTATTTGAATTCCCTAATTTTGCTAACGGGACCATCGAATTGGGTACATTTATTGCACAAAGTACTGCAGCTGGAGCATTTTCTCTTGTCGGCGGTGGAGACTCTGTCGCAGCGGTTAAACAATTTGGCTTCGCCGAAAAGGTAAGTTATGTCTCTACTGGAGGAGGGGCAATGCTCGAAAGTCTAGAAGGAAAAGTCCTTCCAGGAATTGCTGCATTAAAAGCATAAATCATGAAAAATTTACTCTTCTTATTTGGCGTTCTTTTATTGTTTTCTTGTGAAACGAAAAAGCAAAAAGCCTTTGTTCCTGATTCTAGTGGAAACATTAATCACCTTACAGTGGTCATGAAAAAAAGTGCATGGAACAGCAGTTTAGGAGAAACTGTAAGGAATGAAATCGCCACCGTATATGAAGGCCTACCACTAGACGAGCCCAGATTTACTATTCGCCATCTAGTGCCAGAGGCTTTTACGGGTTTTGGGCGTCACGGAAGAAATATTATATGGTTTAGAAAAGATAGCCTTAACAACTTTCAACTCATCCAAAATCAATTTGCTCAACCACAAATAGTGGCGATTGCCCAAGGGGAAGATGAAGAGGTTATGGCCGAGTATATTCGACAAAATGCGCCCTTATTAATTGGAACTTTTCAAGAAAACGAGCGTAAAGAAAAGGTTAGAAGAATTAAGAAATCTCTTAATAAAGATAAGGACTTACAGCAAAAATTCAACATAGAATTGAGCTATCCTTCTGCGTATACAACCGTTAAGGATAGCCTCAATTTCCTTTGGATTGAAAAGCCTATTCAAAAGGGAAGTATGAATTTGATTGCTTATTCTTTACCAGAAAAAGCGTTTGATAAGCCCTCATTAAAAAGAGTGATTGCGATAAGGGATTCTGTTGGGAAAGACCATATACCTGGTCGTTTGCCTAATAGCCATATGATCACAGAAGCAGCCTACCTTCCCTATTTCTACAAGACAACTCTTGCCGGTCAAATGGCGTATTTAACAAAAGGGATGTGGGAAGTGAAAAAGGATTTTATGGCAGGCCCTTTTATTAACTATATAGTGCAAGATAGCTTAACCAAAGACTGGATTGTTGTCGAGGGCTTCGCCTTTGCCCCTTCTGTCTCGAAGCGAGACTATATGTTTGAACTCAACAGTATATTATCTACCTTAAAGTTCACAAAGGGAGAGTAATTTATTCCTCTTTTTTCGCCTGTTCTTCTTCTTCTTCCTTAGTCGCTTTTTTGAATTCTTTGATTCCGCTTCCAAGGCCACGCATTAATTCTGGAATTTTTCTACCACCAAAGAGGAGTAAAACAATAATGAAGATTAATAAGACTTGTTGTGGGCTAATTGCCCCGAAAAAAATCGATGCACTTATCATAAGGATGCTTTTGAGCAAATGTAAACAATATTTTAACGCCTCTAAAGTGATTTGATGAGATAAAGGCAGAATTATTCCCACAAGGAATTTCTATATTTGTGGGGAATGAAAAAAGAAATCAGCCGAAGTAAAAGGATAAAGAAAAAATTACTGAGCCGCTATCGCTTAGTCATTCTCAATGAGGAAACTTTTGAAGAACAACTGTACTTTCGTCTCACCCGGCTAAATGTAATCATTATTTCTACTTTTGTTTTCACGCTCTTGTTTTCAGGCACCATCGCTTTGGTTTCTTATACTCCCATCAAAGAATACATTCCTGGCTATGCCTCGACTAAAATGCGTAAACAGGCAGCAGAAAACGCTTTTAGACTAGATTCATTGCTTAATGCCTACCGACAGTCAAACTTACAAATACGCGCTATTCGGAAAGTTTTAACAGGAGAAGTTGATCTAGAAGAATTAAAAGAGAAAAACATTAGTCTTGATACCCAAAACAGTCTCAATAGAGTTGTCTCAAAACGCAGTAAACAGGATTCACTGTTGCGCAACCTTGTGGAACAAGAAGACAAATATTCTGTTACATTAACAACGAATAGTAAAGTAGATTTTGTACTATATCCCCCAGCAACTGGAAGTCTTTCTCAAGTCTATGATCCAATAAACAAGCACTTTGCTGTTGATGTCGTTTTAAAAGAAAATGCCCCTATCAAGGCTGTTGCAGAAGGGACGGTTATTTTTTCAGAATGGACCGCAGATACTGGCCATGTAATTATAATTGAACATCCCTATGGCTTATTATCTGCCTATAAACACAACGCAGCATTAAGTAAATCACAAGGAGACATTGTTGCAGCTGGAGAAGTCATTGCAACTGCAGGGAACACCGGAGAATTTTCTACGGGATATCACTTACATTTCGAATTGTGGAGCGACGGCTTCCCGATGAACCCAGAAAATTTTATTGATTTTTCAGAAAACTAAGCATGAAACAACTTGCTGCAAAACTCTTTGCTCGATATATTGTTAATAAGAACAAGCGTTGGAAAGAAAATCCAATTGTTGCCCAAAAGCAAACGTTTAAACGCATCGTTGAAAAGGCGCGAAATACTCGCTTTGGGCAAGACCATGATTTTGAGCAAATCATTGATTATGAAACCTTTAAAATAAAGGTTCCCGTTCGTGATTATGAAGGACACAGACCCTATATAGATCGAATTATTGCAGGAGAAAAAGATGTCCTCTGGCCAGGTGTTCCGCTCTATTTATCTAAAACCAGCGGTACGACTTCTGGAGCAAAATATATCCCTATTAGTAAAGAATCCATGCCTACTCATATCAATGCAGCAAGAGATGCATTGTTAACCTATATTGATCAAACAGGAAAGACAGATTTTTTAAGCGGCAAACAAATCTTTTTACAAGGGAACCCCACTTTAGAAAAAAAAGGAGGCATTGCTTTGGGGCGATTATCTGGGATTGTCGCACATTATGTGCCATCTTATTTACAAGCAAGTAGAATGCCTAGTTGGGAGACCAATTGTATCGAGGATTGGGAAGAAAAAGTTGATGCAGTTGTGAAAGAGACCCTCCCCGAAAAGATGACCTTAATCGGTGGAATTCCTTCATGGGTTCAAATGTATTTTGAAAAAATTAATGCTATAAAAGGGAACACGGTAAGTGATGTTTTTCCCGACTTTTCCCTTTTTGTATACGGAGGAGTAAATTTTGAGCCTTACCGTTCTGTCTTTAAAAAATTAATTGGTAAACAAGTTGATACCATTGAGCTTTTTCCAGCCTCCGAAGGCTTTTTTGCCTTTCAAGATCAACAAAATCGTGAGGGATTATTGCTCTTACTCAACAATGGGATTTTCTATGAATTTATTCCAGTAGATCGTTTTGGAGAAGACCCCCCCCCGCGCTATTCTTTAGCAGAAATAGAAGTAGGCGTTAACTATGTATTAATCTTATCAACTACTGCTGGTTTATGGGCCTATAATATTGGAGACACCGTTCGTTTTGTATCAAAAGACCCCTATCGGTTGGTGGTGACAGGGAGAGTTAAGCACTTTATTTCGGCTTTTGGTGAACATGTGATTGGGAAAGAAGTAGAAACCGCTTTAAAAGAAGCAACTGCAGGGACTTCTATTCAAATCAAAGAATTTACTGTGGCTCCACAGGTTAATCCACCAGAAGGACCACCCTATCACGAGTGGTTGATAGAGTTTGATCTTCCCCCGCAAGACCTTGCAGCATTTGAAAAGAAATTAGACGCTCAAATGGAGGCACAAAACATCTATTATCAAGACTTGATTCAAGGAAATGTTTTACGTAAATTAAAAGTAACTCCTGTCATTAAAAATGGTTTTCAAGCCTATATGAAATCTATTGGAAAACTAGGGGGGCAAAACAAAGTTCCACGGCTTTCAAACGACCGTAAAATAGCCGACACGCTACATCAAATTAATCAAAATGGAGGCTAAGACAATTTTAATTACTGGGGGACTAGGGTTTATTGGTGGACACTTTGTTCATCAATATCGACACCACTATCCAGGAGTTAAAATTGTTGTTGTGGATAAAAACACTTATGCTGCAGATCGCAGTAGAATTGCTTCTTTTGAAGCGCAAGACAATTTTGTCTTTATCGAAGCAGATATTGCAGTTGCAGAAAAAATGCACTCCCTTTTCCAGCAATACAAACCTGAAACCGTGATTAATTTTGCGGCAGAATCTCATGTCGATAATTCTATCAGTGGTCCAGCTCCTTTTTTAGCGACGAATGTAACAGGAACATTCAACTTACTCGAAGCAGCAAGACAACAGTGGTTAGAGAAACCACATGAGTTAAGAGAAGAATTTTGCGACGCGCGTTTTTATCAAATTTCAACAGACGAAGTCTTTGGCACTTTAGGAGAAGAAGGTCTTTTTTCTGAAATGTCTAATTATGCCCCCAACAGTCCTTACAGTGCATCAAAAGCCTCGGCAGATCACTGGGTGAGAAGTTATTTTCACACCTATGGGTTACCAACCCTTATTTCCCAATGTTCAAATAATTATGGCCCCCATCAACATCATGAAAAATTTATTCCTACGGTGATAAGAACAGCCTTAAAGGGACAAGAAATCCCCATTTATGGTGATGGAAAAAACAGAAGAGATTGGGTCTACGTCGAAGACCATTGTACCGCCATTATAAGGGTACTCGAAAGTGCAACTCCAGGCGAAAGCTTTACCATTGGTGGCGGTGCAGAACGCGACAATCTCACTATTTGCAAAACCATTCTTTCTGTTTTAGATGGCTTAAATCCAAAGAAGGACGGAAGCTCTTATCAAGAACAAATTCGTTTTGTAGAAGACCGACCAGGGCATGATTTTCGATATGCGATTGATGCAACAAAAATAAACAGACAATTAGGCTGGGAACCCCAAAACACTTTTGAAGAAGCATTGCAAAAAACCGTTGTATATTACTTAAAGAAATACACCGAAGAAAACCCATTATAAAAATGAAAGGAATTGTTTTAGCCGGAGGGAAAGGCACCCGTTTACACCCCTTGACACAATCGGTGAGTAAACAGCTCTTGCCAATTTATGACAAGCCCATGATCTATTATCCCATAAGTACTCTAATTGCTGCTGGAATAAGAGAGGTTTTAATCATTTCTACGCCAGAGGACTTGCCTCTATTTCAACGTCTTTTAGGAGACGGCTCGCAATGGGGTTGCGCGTTTTCTTTTGCCGAACAGGCAAAACCCAACGGACTTGCCGAAGCTTTTTTGATTGGGGAAAGCTTTATCGACCGGCAAGCAGTAACCCTTATTTTAGGAGACAATCTATTCCATGGAGCGGGAGAACTCGAAAATATTTCAAGGATAATTCCGGAAAAAGGAGCCCATATTTTTGCCTATCAGGTCAAGGATCCACAACGTTATGGGGTAGTTGAATTTGATCAAAACAACAAAGTTATCGGGATAGAAGAAAAGCCGGCTGTACCTAAATCTTCTTATGTCGTTCCAGGGATTTATGTTTATGATCAAACGGTGGTTGAAAAGGCCAAAGCCTTAAAGCCTTCTCAAAGGGGAGAGTTAGAAATCACCGACCTCAACAAGCAATATTTGGCCGAAGGTCTTCTACACATTAGCCCCTTAGAAAGTGGGGCGGCATGGTTAGACACCGGGACGATTGAATCTTTAATGGAGGCGAGTCAATATGTTCAAGCCATTCAATCTCGTCAAGG
>JBMYNN010000019.1:0-35094 GCA_049598335.1 Flavobacteriaceae bacterium | reverse complement strand
TGTTGTGATTAATATTCATCTTTAACATTTAATACGATCCAGGAAAGGCATTCCTCAAAAGTATCAAATATTTTTGTTCTTTCGGAATTAAATCTGGGATAATATCAATGCGTTCCATCATGTATTTTGGCTGTTGATCTACCCCCACCAGCAAGACAACTTTCTCCTTCTGGACCAGATATTTGGGTAGGTGTTCCTCCAAAGAGGGCAGCAAAAAAACTAACGAAAATTGCGCCATAGAGTCCGGCACTAGGACCTAGTCCAGAACTTACACCAAATGCCAAGGCGAGGGGTAAGGCGACAATTCCGGCCGTTAGGCCACCAAATAAATCGCCACGAAAGTGGCGGAAGTCAAAACGAAAAATGGAGTTCATAGGATAAGTAGATTTTAATAAGGTTAGATTTAGGTAGGGCTAATATAATAATTATTCTAAAATGCCATCAATCCTAAATAACCCGAATTGTGTTTGTCAATCCATTAAAAGCCAGTATATTTGCGCACTCTTACGATGTATTAAGGCAAGAGTAAAAAGAAGCAAAACAAAACAACTTCTGTTGTTTTTCGTATAAAGCCTTATAAAACAGCAGAATACAAAAACATTTTTTTAGCCATGGCTGAAGAAACTACACCACAAGCTGCACCAGAGCAAGACGCTCCTCAAGCAGTTGAAACTCCACAAACAGAAGAAACAACTCAAGAAGCCGATACTCAACCAGTAGAAGCACCAACTGCAAATAATGCAGAAGACTTTTTGAAAGACTTCAACTGGCACCATTATGAAGAAGGAATTGACGTAATCGAAGACAAGCAATTAGCTGAATTCGAAGCATTAGTTCGTGAAAACTTTGTAGATACCGCAGATGATGATGTGATAGAAGGAGAGGTTGTTTATATGACCGACCGTGAGGCCATCATCGACATTAACGCTAAATCAGAAGGGGTGATCTCTTTAAATGAGTTCCGTTATAATCCTAACTTAAAAGTTGGAGATAAAGTTGAGGTCATCGTTGATACCCGTGAAGACCGCTCTGGTCAACTGGTTTTATCACACCGTAAAGCACGTGTGATTAAAGCTTGGGATCGCGTTAATAATGCACATGATAGTGGCGAAATTGTAAACGGTTTTGTTAAATGTCGAACTAAAGGCGGAATGATCGTCGATGTATTTGGGATCGAAGCCTTCTTACCAGGATCACAAATTGATGTGAAGCCTATTCGTGACTACGATCAGTATGTAAACAAAACAATGGAATTTAAAGTTGTGAAAATCAACCATGAATTTAAAAATGTTGTGGTTTCGCACAAGGCATTGATCGAAGCAGATATTGAAGAGCAGAAAAAAGAAATCATCGGGCAACTTGAAAAAGGTCAAGTGCTAGAAGGTACCGTTAAAAACATCACTTCTTATGGGGTGTTTATCGACCTTGGCGGCGTGGATGGATTAATTCACATTACAGATCTTTCTTGGAGTCGTATTAACCACCCAAGTGAAATTTTAGAATTAGATCAAAAATTAAATGTGGTTATCCTTGATTTTGATGATAACAAGTCTCGTATCCAACTTGGATTGAAGCAACTAAGCGACCATCCATGGGAGAAACTAGGTGAGACCATCAAAGAGGGGGATAAGGTAAAAGGTAAAGTAGTGGTTATCGCTGACTATGGTGCTTTTGTTGAAATCGAAGATGGAGTAGAAGGATTAATCCATGTATCAGAGATGTCATGGTCTACTCACCTTCGCTCTGCACAAGACTTTGTTACTGTAGGAGATGAGGTAGAAGCACAGATCTTAACAATCGACCGTGAAAGTCGTAAGATGTCTTTAGGGATTAAGCAATTGAGTCAAGATCCATGGACAGATATTACTTCTAAATATCCAGTAGGATCTAAACATCAGGGGATCGTTCGTAATTTCACTAACTTCGGGGTGTTTATCGAATTAGAAGAAGGGATTGATGGATTAGTGTATATTTCTGACCTCTCTTGGACTAAGAAAGTGAAGCATCCATCTGAAATATTAACAGTTGGTGAAACGATTGATGTTGTTGTGCTTGAGTTGAATGTTGATGGGCGTAAATTGAGCCTAGGACATAAGCAGACGCAAGACAATCCTTGGGATAAATATGCTAAAGACTTTGCTGAAGGGACAGTTCACAATGCTGAGTTGACAGAGATTGTTGACAAAGGAGCTACTATTATTTTCAACGAGCATATCACTGCTTTTGTTCCTTCACGTCACTTAGAGAAAGAAGATGGTTCAAAAATCGGTTTAAAAGAAGCAGCAGATTTCAAAATCATAGAATTCAATAAAGACTTTAAAAGGGTTGTTGCTTCTCATTCTGCCATCTTTAGAGAGGAAGAGCGTAAGAACATTCGTAAAGCCACGAAAAAGATGCAAGCAGATAATGCAGAAAAAACCACCTTAGGGGATTTAGATGCTTTAATGAACTTGAAACAAAAAATGGATAAGGATTAAGTTTCTGTCTAATTTAAATCTAGCCCACTGTTTTCAGTGGGTTTTTTTTTATCCGAAGGCGAAATGAACAAGTAAAAAAGTTCTATTTTTGTAGAAAGTCTCTATATGCAGCCAAAGCTTTTACTCAATGCACATCAAATCGATATTCTCTTGCATCGTTTGGCTTGCCAATTAATTGAAAATCACCGAGATTTTTCCAATGCTGTTTTAATCGGTTTACAGCCGCGTGGAATTTACCTTTTAGATCGTTTGACCGAACGATTAATTCAAGATTACAAAAGAGGTGATCTTAGGATTGGAAAACTTGATATCACTTTTTTTAGAGATGATTTTCGTCGTTCAGACAAACCCCATGCTGCAAGCTCGACTGAAATGAATATCCCCATTGAAGGCAAAGACATTGTCTTTGTAGATGATGTACTCTATACAGGTCGCAGTATTCGCGCTGCCTTAACCGCCATTGAATCCTATGGAAGACCAAAAAGCATAGAGCTTTTAACATTGATTGATCGTCGCTTTAGTCGCGACCTTCCTATACAACCAGATTATGTGGGACGTCAAGTCGACGCTTTGCAAAACGATAAGGTTACGGTAGAGTGGAAAGCTATCCATGGCACTGACGCCGTTTACCTCTTGAAAGATATTTTATGAATACATTAAGTGTAGATCATTTATTGGGCATCAAATACCTCAAAGAAGCAGATTTAAAGCTCATCTTTGAAACTGCAGATCATTTTAAGGAAGTTATCAACCGACCCATTAAAAAAGTGCCCAGTTTAAGGGATGTCACCATTGCCAATCTCTTTTTTGAAAACTCCACAAGAACCAAACTTTCTTTTGAATTAGCAGAAAAGCGATTAAGCGCAGATATTCTCAACTTTTCTGCCGCGCAGTCTTCGGTTAAGAAAGGGGAGACATTGATTGATACGGTCAATAATATTTTAGCCATGAAAGTTGATATGGTGGTGATGCGTCACCCCAATCCAGGGGCAGCAGAATTCCTTTCAAAAAATGTCGATGCAATCATTGTCAATGCTGGAGATGGAACCCACGAACATCCAACTCAGGCTTTACTCGATGCCTATTCCATTCGTGAGCGTTTTGGCGAAGTTGCCAGAAAGCGTATTGTGATTGTAGGCGATATCCTGCATTCTCGAGTCGCCTTATCCAATATTTTTGCACTCAATATGCTGGGGGCAGAAGTAAAAGTTTGCGGGCCAAAAAGCCTCTTGCCAAAACACATAGAATCTCTTGGTGTAACCGTAGAGCCCGATCTAAAGAAAGCCTTAAGCTGGTGCGATGCTGCCAATATGCTGCGTGTACAAAACGAACGCATGGACAAGAGCTATTTTCCCTCTATTCGAGAATACACTCAGTTGTATGGTCTTACTTTACCCTTGTTAAAAAGCCTGCGTAAAGAAATCACCATTCTTCATCCTGGACCCATGAACAGGGGAGTAGAAATTAGCTCTGATGTGGCCGATTCTGAGTATGCCATTATTTTAGACCAAGTCGAAAACGGCGTCGCCATTCGAATGGCGGTGATTTATCTCTTAGCCGCAAAACTCATCAAGCCACAGCAATAATGGACGCTTTTGACCAACCCATACAAACACTTGATTTAAGTTCGCCTTTGGCGGAAGATTTGGTCACTGACCCTAAACAAGATTATATTTTTGATGCTTCTACCATCGCAATCGATGTCGCTTTTATCGTAGCTTATACCACCTTTCTAGGGACAATAGAAAGTCAAGTACATTCTAGGGTGTTGGTCACACAAAACGAATTTTTAAGCCTTTTCCCAGAAGATATTGTGGTAGTGCCCACTTTGGGCGAAGCCCAAGATTTGATCGAAATGGAACGCATAGAACGCGATTTAGGTATTTAAGATGAAATTAACCATACTGGGCTGTAATGCCGCCACCCCCCGAAAGAACGCTCAGACCACCGCTCAATTATTAGAAATCAAAGGCCAAATGGTCTTGATCGATTGTGGAGAAGGAACACAGTTGCAATTGCGCAAACTAGGCGTGAAATTCGCCCGCATCCAGCACATCTTCATCTCCCACTTGCACGGAGATCATTTTTATGGCTTGATTGGTTTGATCTCAACCTTTCGCCTACTGGGTCGTTCTGCAGATCTACATGTCTATGGCCCTAAAGGAATCAAAGAAATCATTACCCTTCAACTCAAATTAGCCAATTCTTGGACTGATTATAAGCTCTACTTTCACGAATTAGATAGTGCTGAATCAGAAATGGTGTTAGACCACCAAAAGTTTACGGTAGAAACCCTCCCATTAGACCATCGCGTTTATACAAATGGTTATCTTTTTAAAGAAAAGTTAGGTCCTCGAAAAATTGATAAATCAGCCATTGCCCAATATGAGGTTGATATCGCTGATATGGAAAATCTCAAACAGGGAAAAGACATCTGCCTTGAAGACGGAACTGTAATAGAGAATCATCGCTTGACCATAGATCCAGATACGCCCAAGTCTTATGCCTTTTGCAGTGATACGGCTTATAAACCCGATTTGGCACAATCGATAAAAGGCGTTACTTGCCTTTATCACGAAGCGACTTTTCTCGATACCCACCAAGATCTCGCTGTAAAAACCAAGCACAGCACCGCCGCAGAAGCCGCACAAATCGCTGCCGCGGCAAAGGTCAAGCAATTGATCTTAGGCCATTTTTCTTCCCGTTATCCTGATTTAGAGGAGTTTATTACCCAAGCCCAACAACATTTTCAGAATGTTGATCTCGCAGAGGATGGGAAAGGGTTTGAAATTTAGTACTATCAAATTTAGCGACTTAATTAAGTTTTTCGATGCTTAGATAAATTAATAAACTTGAATGTGAAAATTTTCCTTTTCTTTTGGCTTTGTACTACCTTGCAAATATGAGTAAAGAAAAAGATATTGGTCATTTGCGTAAGTCCTATGAAAAGGGGGCATTAGACGATCGTTTAAAACAGGTTTCGCCCATTGCCTTATTTGAACAATGGTTTGCCGAGGCAGAAGCCCATCCTGCCATAGAAGAAGCTAATGCGATGTCACTAGTAACGCTAGGAGAAGATAATTTCCCTAAAGCCCGCGTGGTATTATTAAAGCAATTTAGCCCAGATGGTTTTGTCTTATATACTAATTATAAAAGTGAAAAGGGAAAGGCAATATTAGCTCACCCTCAAGTAGGGATCAGTTTTTTTTGGCCAGCTTTAGAACGACAAGTGATTATTAAGGGAACAGCAGAAAAGGTCGCCGCAGAAGTTTCTGATGCCTATTTTTCTTCTCGCCCTTTAGGCAGTCAGTTAGGGGCGATTGCCTCCAATCAAAGTGAGATGATTGCTTCACGGGAGATATTAGAAGTGCGTTTAGCTGCCCTAGAAAAAGAATATAAAGACAGTCCACCAAAACGCCCAGCACATTGGGGTGGAATAGTAGTTCGTCCAGTTGAAATTGAATTTTGGCAAGGTCGTCCAAACCGCTTGCATGATCGTTTGCGTTTTCAACTCACCAGTGGTTCAATCTGGACCGCAGAACGTCTATCCCCCTGATGAAAGAATTATTGCTTTTACGGCATGCTAAATCCTCTTGGGAATGGAGTGTTAATGACCGTCACCGCCCTTTACAGCCCAAAGGTATCACGGCAATTAGTGCCGTGGCACAATACTGGAAACAAGATTTTCAAAACTTTGAAGTCATTTTGAGTAGTCCTGCCAATCGCGCATTACATACGGCAACTATACTCGCCCATGAAATAGGCTTTCCTTTATCTCAAGTTTCGATCAAAGAAGCCCTGTATAGCTTTAACAGTGAAGATATTATACGGCAAATTAAACTACTCGATGATCGCTTTTCAAAAGTAATACTTGTGGGGCACAATCCCGCCTTTTCTTATGCGGCAGATTATCTTTCGGTTAATCCTTCACCTGAACTCAAAACCGCTGACTGGATTTCTCTTAACTTTACACAATCAAAATGGAAAAAAGTAACCAATGGTCAACCCACCTATAAGAGTAAAAAAGAAGCGCTAAAACAGCAATGAAAGAGAATCAATTTATCAATCGTGAACTCAGTTGGTTAGATTTTAACGCTCGGGTTTTACAAGAAGCTGCAGATCCTTCAGTCCCACTAATTGAGCGATTACGTTTTTTAGGAATTTTTTCAAATAATTTAGATGAATTTTTCCAAGTACGTTTTGCCACGGTAAAGCGCATTGCACAATCCCATAAAACAGGAAAAAAGGTGCTAGGGGGAATTAATGCCGAAGAGCTTTTAAAAGATATTACTAGAGTAGTAATAAAGCAACAAGCAGATAGTGCCATAATCTTGGATGAGATTGAAAGTCAACTTGAAAAAGAGAATATTCATTTTCTAAGGGAGGATGAAGTCAATGCAACACAAGCAGAATTTCTATTGGATTACTTTTTGCAAAAGGTTAGTCCCCGTTTAGTTACCGTAATATTAAAAGAGGAAGAACAAGATTTTACTGATAATAAGGCTTTTCTCGCGATAAAAATGGAAATGAAACCCACAGAAAATTTATCCAAAAATGAAAAGCTCTATGCAGTGATAGAAATGCCTAAAGAGGTAGACCGTTTTATCGTGCTTCCGGCCGAAGGTAAAAAACAAAATTTAATGCTGTTAGATGATTTGATTCGCTATCATTTTCATTTAATCTTTAGCATGTTTAACTATGATAGTATTGAAGGGCATATGATCAAGATCACTCGAGATGCCGAGTTGGACATTGAAGAAGATGTAGGAAAGAGTTATGTGGAGAAAATTATTGACAGTGTTAAAGATCGTCTTATTGGAGATCCAGTACGTTTGGTTCACGATAAAACGATTGCCCCAGAGACCTTGGCAATAGTCATGCGAAAGTTAGGGGTCGCTTCTAGCGATAGTTTAATTCCTGGAGGGCGTTATCACCATCGCAGGGATTATATGAATTTCCCCAGCTTAAATCGGAAAGATTTGCTCTACAGTTCGTTTCCAGCCTTGCCTTTAAAAGAGATATCCTTAGAGGAAAATATTTTAGAGGCGGTTGCCAAAAAGGATTATATGATCTATGCACCCTACCAAAACTTTGCTTATGTCATTAAGTTTTTAAGAGAGGCGGCTTTAGATCCACAAGTTAAGACCATTAAGATCACCATATACCGTTTGGCGAAATTATCTCAAGTGGCGAGCTCCTTAATCAACGCCGCTAAAAATGGAAAAAAAGTACTGGTGCAAATTGAGTTACAAGCTCGTTTTGACGAAGAAAATAATATTCAAGTCGCTGAAAGTTTGGAAAAGGCAGGAGTTCAATTGATTTTTGGTGTACCTGGTTTAAAAGTGCATACCAAGATTTGTGTTATTGAACGTTCCGAAGGTAAGAAACTAAAGCGTTATGGTTTTATCAGTACAGGAAATTTTAACGAATCAACCGCTCGTATTTATACCGATTATACCCTTTTTACTTCTCATCAAAAGATTCTAAAAGATGTTTCAAAGGTCTTTAATTTCCTTTCAGTGAACTACAAGATTAAGAAATACAAGCACCTCATTGTTTCTCCTCATTATACCTTTTCGGCTTTGATTCGTTTAATCGAGCAAGAGATAGCGCATAAAGCGCAAGGAAAGAAAGCGCGTATTCGTTTAAAACTCAATAATATCACAAACTACAAAATCATTAGTAAACTCTATGAGGCCAGTCGTGCAGGAGTGCAAATTGATATGATTGTGCGCGGGATATGTTGTTTAATTCCTGGTGTAGAGGGAATGAGTGAAAACATTCGTGTGATTAGTGTGATTGATAAGTTTTTAGAGCACCCCCGGGTGTATATCTTTGAGAATGACGGTGATCCACAGATGTATATATCTTCTGCTGACTGGATGACGCGAAATATTGACAATCGCGTAGAAGTAGCTTGTCCTATTTTAGACAAAGACCTCCAGCAAGAGTTACTCGATACTTTTATGATATCCTGGAATGATAATGTTAAAGCACGTTTAGTGAATAGTAAACCCCAAAATGTCTTTGTCTCTAACCAAGGGGAGAAAATTCGATCACAATGGGTCACTTATGCTTATTTTAAAGAAAAATTAAGAGAATGAAGATAGAAAGTTATGCTGCGATTGATATTGGCTCTAATGCCATTCGTGTTTTGATTTCTAACGTAGTGATAACAGCAGGCAATCCGCCAAAATACATGAAAAGTTCTCTAGTAAGAGTTCCTATACGCTTGGGGCAAGATTCATTTACAGTAGGGGAAATTTCCCCACGTAATATCAAGCGTATGGTTAAAGCCATGAAAGCTTTTAAGTTGATTATGAAAGTCAACAATGTAAAAAAATATATGGCCTGTGCAACATCTGCCCTTCGTGAAGCGAACAACGCTAGTGAGGTTATTAAAGAAGTGAAAAAGAAAACGGGGATTGAGATCCAAGTCATCGACGGAAAACGTGAAGCAGAAATTATCGCGACCACAAATATTTTTGAGTCGATCAATAAAAATCGAACTTTTCTCTTTATTGATGTTGGTGGGGGGAGTACAGAATTTTCTGTCTTGATAAAAGGAAAGCGTATAGTTTCCAAGTCTTTTAAGATAGGAACCGTGCGAATGATCAATAATATAGTGAGTGAGAGTGTGTGGGAAGAAATTAAACAATGGATCAAAAACAATACTAAGAATTACTCTAAATTAGCCTTATTGGGTTCTGGTGGAAACATCAATAAGCTATTTAAAATCGCTAAAGTAAAAGAGGGTAGACCTTTAAGCATGATTAAGCTCAACCAACTCTATAACGAATTAAATCAATTGGATTATAACGAGCGTATTGTTCAATGGGAACTTAATCCCGATCGATCTGACGTAATTATCCCCGCTACACAAATCTATTTAAAGGCCCTGCATTGGAGTGGTGCTTCTGAAATATTTGTCCCTAAAATTGGTTTGACTGATGGAATTATTAAAGTCTTGTTTAACGAAAATGATTAAGTTCTATTTTGACCTTAATTGAATTAGTAAAAATAGACTTGATCACAATCTAAATAAGTCTGTTTATATATCTAAGTCTAATTTTTTACGTAATTCGTCTATGGAAGGATTAATCTCTCTTAAACGATTATATTTTTCTTCTGTTGTATAGATAAAATTCTTTTCTTCGGTTTCTTTTACTAACACCTTAATCTGAATAGAGTAATTGTTTAAGCCCTCTCTTATATAGGGTAAAAAATAAACAAACTCCCTTTCCAGTTCAACTTTATTAAGAGCAGAAGGAACAGTGTACTCTATGCTGTTCGGTTCAACAATTTTGGGTTGGCTTAGCTGAAAAAGCGAGGCTAAATTCTGTTCTCTATTATTGATTTTTTGTTCTTGCCATTTATTCCAGTAATGTTCTAATTGTTTTTGGGTAAAAGGATCATTAGGTAATTCTTTGGTTTCTGCTGGTTTTTGCTGCTGTTCCCATTCTTTCTTTTTGCGAATGCTTGCCAAAGAGTAAGAAGAAATTTGTTTCTCATCTTTTGAATTTGTTAAATTTTCGGGGGTTGTGGACGCATTTGAAGCAGGGACTGGTGAGGACTCAGCTGTTCTTTTCGCATTAGTGGCAGGGATCTCTTTATCCGTTTTTTTTGGTTGATATTCTGCTTTAGGCTCGGCTAGAGTGGAAGGTAGAGTTTTAGCAACTGCAGAGTCAGTTTTTGATTTAGACTGAAGAAAGAAAGAGGTAGGAATTAAGCTTCCTTTTTTTTTTCTCCATCAAAATGGAGGGAGGCGATTTGCATGAGACACAATTCTACATGCAGGCGTTTATTTTGACTGTTTTTATAGGATAGCTCGCAACTATTAGCCAGGTCCATGGCATCTGCAAGCCAATCAAGCGTAACTAATTTTGTTTGTTCCGCATAGTGGGATTGCAGTCGTTCTCCTATGTCTAATAGCGGAATGGTTTTGGGGTCTTTGCACAAATATAGATTGCGTAAATGACTGGCTAAACCACTAATAAATTGTTCCCCGTCAAAGCCTTTAAGTACAATAGCATCGTATTGAATCAAGGCTTCTGGAATCTCATGAGCAATTAACTTTGCTACTAAATTTAGATAAGTCGAATGGTCTAGTATATTGAGGTTTTCTGCAACCGCACTAATGGTGAGATTATTATTGCAAAAACTGCACATACGGTCATAGATCGAGAGGGCATCACGCATGGCACCATCTGCTTTTTGACCAATTAGATGCAGGGCTTCTTCTTCAAATGCTACTCCTTGTTCTTTAGCAATATTCGCTAAATATAGCTGTACGTCCTTAGGGGTAATGCGTTTAAATTCAAAGATCTGACAGCGGGATAATATAGTGGGAATAATCTTGTGTTTCTCTGTCGTTGCTAAGATAAAGATGACGTGTTTTGGTGGTTCCTCTAAGGTCTTTAAAAAGGCATTAAAGGCCGAAGTTGACAACATGTGTACCTCGTCAATGATATAAATCTTGTGACTCCCAGTTTGCGGTGGAATGCGCACTTGTTCATTGAGCTTTCTAATGTCATCAACAGAATTATTAGAGGCTGCATCAAGTTCAAAAATGTTAAAAGCGAAGTCTTGCTCCCCTTCATTATTCTTTTGAGTATTAATTTTTTTTGCCAAGATACGGGCACAGGTAGTTTTTCCTACTCCTCTAGGGCCGCAGAACAATAAGGCTTGTGGGAGTTGATCTTTAGCAATGGCGTTCTCTAAAGTCTGCGTAATCGCTTGTTGACCAACAACATCTGCAAATTGTTGAGGGCGATATTTCAATGCTGAGACAACGAATGCTTCCATAAATTCAAATTTAAAAAAAGGGATTGGGATAACCTTAGTAGGAAGAGGCTAAGCTATAAAAATTATTAACAATATTGTACCTTTGCCGCAAGCAGGTCTCTTATCGCTGCCCGCCTTTGGCGGGGAGAGGAAAGTCCGGACACCATAGAGCAGTATAGCGGGTAACACCCGTCGTTCGCCCTGGCGAATAGGACAAGTGCAGCAGAAAGAATGTACAGGTTATGCTGTAGTGAAATCAGGTAAACTCTATACGGTGCAACGCCAAGTATATCTGCGTTTAAGAGCGGCTCGTTCAAGCAGAAGGGTAGGCGGTTTGAACCCATGAGTAATTGTGGGTCTAGATAAATGATAAGACACGACAGAATCCGGCTTATGGCCTGCTTTTTTATTCTTTGTTTAAGGTAAAAAAGCTAAACCGACTACTGCCATAAATGCGATCGTCATAGCATAAGAGATGTTGTGATAAATCTAAATGGCTATCATGTTCAATTACTAAAAGGCCTTCTTTGTCGAGCCAATTATTGTCTAACAGCTCTGCTGCTAAAGTCAATAATTGGTCTTTGCTAAAGGCATAAGGTGGATCTGCAAAGATAAAATCAAAGGGACCTGCAGGTATACTTAAAAAACGTTCAACAGAATTTTTAATTACAGTGATGGGCATGTCAAACGACTTTGCTGTTTGATCGATAAAATAGACACAATGTTTGTTTTGATCCACTGCAATAAGTTGTTGTACTCCTCTAGAAGCTAATTCAAAGGAAATATTCCCTGTACCAGAAAAAAGATCAAGGGTTTTGATTTCCTCCCAGTGAAAATGGTTGTTTAAGATATTGAAAAGAGCCTCTTTTGCTCTGTCTGTAGTAGGGCGAACAGGAAGTTGTTTTGGGGCTTTTAATCGTCTTCCTTTAAAGGAGCCAGAGATGATTCTCATGCCAAAAAGAAAGATTGAAAAAAGGGAACGGGATGAATTGAATCAACATTTGGGTATTGTGGGTCGATATAATCAATACTGGGATGAAACTCTTCTACCCCCTGATAGTATTCGTTAAAATTTGAGTAGCGTCCTAAAAAGAAGAGATTAAACTGTTCTGGTTTTAAAAAGAACTGTTCTGTTAAATAAAACAGATAATATAAAAAGTCATCTGCATTTTTATGTGGAAAAGTATTTTGTACCAGTAATTGACCTCCTTGAAATAAGAGCAAATCAAACTGATCCTTCCTTAGGTGGAGAAACATATTTTTTTTGGCTGCGCCAAAAGAAAAAGAGGATAAAGCAGGTAATAGTGTTCCAATGAGGTGATTGACTTTTAATTGTGGGAAAACACCTTTAAAGAGATCGATAATTTGCTGATCACAGGGATAAACTACTTTCATATCTAGGGTGGGTAAGTCAGTGTATTTTATACTGGCTTTTTTTGGGAGTGTAACAGCCCCTTTAAAATAGTGATTGGTTTGTACTGGATCAAATAATGATTTTGGAACACAAACAGCCGTGTGGTCAATAAAAATCAACTGAACTTCCTTTTGGTAAAGCTGGTGATAATCTAAATAACTTTTTAAAGATTCGAGGGTAGGAAAATCTTTTTCTAGTGGAAGAAAATGATGTTGATCAAGGGTACAAAAAGAAAATCCATCCTTAAGGATAAGGATGGATAAGTCATTTTGTGTGATTTGCTTATTGTTTAGCTGCATCAAATATGGTTGGCCAGTTTCCATTGGTGCTTACCTCTGTTAAAGACCCAAGGATAATTGCAGAACCATTTACTCCGTCAACTGAAATGGTTTCGTTTTCTTGCTTTAATAAATCTTCGTTTTGATCAAATAAAACAATGTTTTTTGACACCTTAACTTCGAAAACAGGAACATTATAACCATTTTTGTCGATGATTTCAGCTTTTATATCAAAGGTTTTATCCTCTACTCCATCGATTGGGATATAAGCCATTTGCTTGTAATTTTCATTATTACCAAAAAGGGAGTCTTTAACAGATACAGTTCCAAGTGTGTCAACAACGATCACTTCTTTTAACATATCGATACGGTAGGTTTTGTCATACTCAAGGTAAGAAGAATCTCTTTTTTGAATTAATGTGAAAATTCCAGTGTCAATAAATGCTACAAGGCTGTCGAAGTTGTTTGCAAAAACGCCTTTGACGTCTTTATGTGCAATTTGAGCTTTACGAATATCTTTTAAACGGTTAATTACTTTAGCGTAACGTTCGTTTTTTGTTTTGTTAAAATTGATAGGCCCGTTAATTGAGTCATAGATCTTATAACTAAAAAAGGCAATAAATATCCAAAGTACAGCTTGAGCGGCAATCTTCATTTTAAATTATTTTGTGTCAAACAAAACTACAATTTTTTTTTATTCAGAAAAGGTTTTGGTAAATGATTTATCTTTCGGGTAAAATACTTCATGCAAGCAAGCGAATTTAACGTTTTTTTAATCCAAAAGTTTCCATTTAAGCACACCGACTCACAAACCCTGTGGATTAACGAAATTACCGACTTTTTGTTCCACGCTCATGAGAACACTATTTTTATCCTAAAGGGTTATGCTGGAACTGGTAAATCAACCTCTATTGGACATTTGGTTCGTTGCTTGCCAAAAATAAATAAGCGTGCTGTTTTAATGGCTCCAACTGGGCGTGCTGCAAAGGTGATGGGAAACTATGCAGGTAAAAAGGCTTTTACCATCCATAAACAAATTTATTTTACAAAAAGTGAAGGGGGAAGCGCAATGCAATTTACCCTGAAACCCAATAAATTTAAAGACACCCTTTTTATTGTAGATGAAGCTTCTATGATTGGAGATGATCGTCAAAACACCAAGCTTTTTGAAAATGGATCTCTATTAGGGGATTTAATGCAATATGTAGATGCAGGTAATAATTGTAAGCTTTTATTTGTGGGAGACCCTGCACAGTTGCCCCCTGTTCAATTATCTTTAAGCCCAGCTTTAGATGGAGATTATTTGACACGCGAATTTAATAAAGAAGTGGTTGAATGTACCTTAGAAGATGTCGTGCGGCAAAAGGTCAACTCTGGTATTTTAGCGAATGCAACTCATTTGCGAGCCTTTTTAGAAGAAAATGCTGGGACTGACTTTCAATTTGATCTAAATAATGCTCAAGATGTTGGGCGTATGATAGATGGTAATGCTATTCTTGAAGCACTAGAAGAATCCATTCAAAACGAAGGATTAGAAGAAACTGTTATTATCGTTCGCTCAAATAAGCGCGCCAATTTATACAACCAACAAATTCGCCAGCGAATATTGTTCCTAGAAGCAGAACTCTCTGTGGGAGATCAATTGATGGTGGTTAAAAACAATTACTTTTGGCTTACGCCAGAATCTGCACCAGGCTTTATCGCAAATGGAGATTTAATTAAAGTTTTACGCATACTCGACCACAAAAATATTTATGGTTTTACCTTTGCAAAAGTTGAAGCCGCCATGGTCGATTATCCCGACGAAAAGCCTTTTGAAACTATGTTATTGTTAGATACATTAAGTTCAGAAAGCCCCTCACTTAGTTTTGAAGAAGGAAATAAATTGTACCATGCAGTAAACGAAGATTACCAACATTTAACCACAAAGTATAAACGATTCTTGGCCGTCAAGAACGATCCGTATTTCAACGCCTTACAAGTCAAATATTCCTATGCAATTACCTGTCATAAATCTCAAGGAGGGCAGTGGAAAAAGGTTTTTGTCGAGCAACCCTATTTACCTGTTGGACCTTCTGTTGCATATTTTAGATGGCTGTATACAGCCATTACAAGAGCAAAAGAGCAATTGTATTTGATTGGTTTTGGAAAAGAATACTTTCCTCCAGAGGACTAAGATTCCCCTAAATTTCGATTTATATTTGTATGGTATGAAAATTATTCCCGTTTTTCCTTCTCGTTATGTCATAAGTCACTTTCCAACAAATTTGATTCAATACCCTGGCGTTAGAGTAATTGTAGAGAAGAGAAAGAAAATCAAAATAGGCCTTTCTGCCATGAATCCATCGGGATTGATAACCCAAATGATTTGCGCCAAACATAAGAAAAACTCAATACTTAATTTATGTTTCGTTTAATAGCCCAATTTTTTGCTTTTAGGGTGTTTAAGTTTTCACTAAAAGGAACTTTCCCCAAAGATAAAAAGTACGTGATTGCTGTGGTGCCTCATACCAGTAATTGGGACTTTGTGATTGCTATAGGAGTGCGCACCTATTTAAAAGAACCCATACATTTTGTAGGTAAGAAAGAATTGTTCACACCTTTGACTTCTTGGTTTTTTAAAGGCTTGGGTGGAATGCCACTTAACCGAAAAAAGAATGAAAAAGTGGTCGATGCAATTGCCCGCATGTATAAAGAAGAAGATATATTTCGTATGGCAATCGCTCCAGAAGGAACTCGTAAAAAAGTAGAAGAGTGGAAAACAGGTTTTTATTATATTGCCAAAAAAGCTGGTGTACCTATACTTCCTATTGCCTTTGATTGGCAAAATCGCCTAATGGTTTTTCATCCACTATTTACTCCAACAGGGAACAAGGAAAAAGATTTTACTTACATGAAATCACTATTTAAAGGGGTTGTAGGGAAAGTTCCAGAATATTCTTAATAATATTCCAAATTTTGTAAGATTAAAATTGGCTAGTGCCAAAAATAATTAAGCACTAGTATCCATATTGTGGTAGACATTCTGTACATCATCGTCTTCCTCAATCTTTTCGATCAATTTTTCGACTTCTTCAACTTGTTCTGCACTAAGTTTTGTGAGCGTTTGTGGAATACGCTCAAAGCCAGAAGATAAGATTTCAAATTCTCGATTTTCTAGTTCTTTTTGAATACTTCCAAAGTTTTCGAAGGGTCCATATAATAAGATTCCATCTTCATCAGAAAAGACTTCTTCAACACCAAAATCGATAAATTCTAACTCTAATTCTTCTGGATCAATTCCTTCTGGATTAATTCGAAAGTTACAGGTGCGATCAAACATAAATTCGACCGAACCAGAAGTTCCTAGATTCCCGTTTGCCTTGTTAAAATAACTGCGAACGTTTGCAACGGTGCGGTTGTTATTGTCTGTTGCAGTTTCAACTAAAATGGCGATTCCATAAGGTGCATAGCCTTCAAAGAGCACTTCTTTATAGTTTTCGGTATTCTTATCAGAGGCCTTTTTAATAGCACGTTCAATATTATCTTTGGGCATATTGGCTGCCTTTGCATTTTGAATTACAGCACGTAAGCGAGCATTGTTGTCTGGATCTGGTCCACCTTCTTTTACCGCCATGACGATATCTTTTCCAATACGGGTAAAGGTTTTGGCCATAGCAGACCAACGTTTCATTTTTCGTGCTTTTCTAAACTCAAAGGCTCTTCCCATTTCTGTTGTTTTTTGAAATCGAACAAATATAAAAAACTTTGTGAAGTAGTATGAAGATTAATAAACCTAGACTGTTGAAAGGCTTTTCTTACCAATCACTTTACTGGTTTTAATTTTTATTGACAAATATGTATAAATATTGAAAAGACAATGCTAATCGTTATCTGCTAGAGCAATATGTGAATCATCAAGAATTTCTTCACAAGAGGGGAGTAGATGAGGTGGGAGTTTATTTTCCTTGGGGAGCACGGCGATATAACGCATATCGTTTGTGGTAAATACCTGTTTAAATACTATTTTATCCCAGCCACATTTACTTGCTAAGCGTTTATGAAAATCATAGTGAGTAATCAAATCTTTGGTTCCTAAATGGAAAATACCTGTTAATTGCTGGTTGATGATATAATGAATTTGTTGGCAAAGTTTACGATCACTATTTAGATTGATAATAGTATTCGGGAAAACCTCTACGGGCTCATTTTGCTCTATCTTATCTTGAATTTCTTTAAGCCTGGGAGAGTGTAAACCAAAAACCATGGGTAAGCGTGCAATAACATATTTACTGGGTGAGAGCCGCATAATGTCATTTTCAATTTTGATCTTTAAGCGTCCATAGACACTTTCTGACAAGGTTTTATCAAACTCATAAGAGGGGAAATTATGAAAGGCATCATAGACGTTTGAAGAGGAGAGAAACATCAAGCGACAATCAAAGTATTTGCAGTGTTCAACTAGTTGTTGATGCAGATCAATTTGATCGTCAAAAGGTCCCCTAATGGCAGAAATAATTAACTTAGGTTTTACCTTTTTTAACACCTCATTGACCTCTTCTTGAGAATGGTCAAAGTGATAAAAGTGCTGATTCTTTTTGAATTGCTTGCTTGAATAATAAGTGGCATAAGTGTTGTAATAGGGACTAAGCTCTCTGTAGAGTGCATTACCAATAAAACCACTACCGCCTAAAATTAAGATGCGTTTCAATCTGTTTTATTTTTTAGGACTGTAAAAGGGAAGTTTAACCACCTTAGCCGCAAGAAATTTATTGCGAACTTGTATATGAATAGTAGATCCCTCGCTTGCTTTTTCTGATGGAACATAACCTAAACCAATAGCCTTGTTCAACGAAGGTGACTGTGTTCCAGAAGTTACTTTACCAATTGCCTCACCGTTTTCTGTAACGATATCATGTCCAGTTCTAGGAATACCACGATCAATTAATTCAAAGCCAACCAATTTATCCTTTGTACCTTTCTCTATCTGTTCTCCTATATTTTTTGCATTGACAAAACATGTCTTAGGACGTGTGATCCAGCCTAAGCCTGCCGCAATAGGAGAGCTGTTGTCGTTTATTTCGTTTCCATATAAACAATAGCCCATTTCTAAACGAAGGGTATCCCGTGCAGCTAGGCCAATGGGCTGAATGCCAAAAGTTTCTCCAGCTTTAATAATTGCTTTCCATAGTTGGGCTACATCATTGTTTTTACAATAAATTTCTACTCCACCAGAACCAGTATAACCTGTTATAGCTACAATGATGTTATCTAAACCGGCAAAGGCAATGGTAGCGTGTGCATAAAAGGGAAGACTGGCTAAATCAAAGTCAGTTAACGCTTGCATGGCTTCAAGGGCTTTTGGACCTTGAACGGCTAAAAGAGAATAGTCTTCAGATGCATTGGTAAGTTGTGCATTAAAGGAAGTATTAAGACCGTTAATCCATGCCCAATCTTTGTCAACATTAGAAGCATTAACAACTAAAAGGTATTTTTCTTCTTCTAATTGATAAACTATTAAATCATCGACAATTCCTCCTTCTCGATTGGGGAAATAATTGTATTGTGCTTTGCCTGGGACAAGTTTAGCGATGTCATTACTGCAGGCATGTTGCAATAAATCTAAAGCCCCAGAACCCTCTACAAAAAATTCTCCCATATGGGAAACATCAAAAACACCTAATTTTTCTCTAACACAATGATGTTCTTCTTTAATGCTAGTGTAGCTAACGGGCATTTCAAATCCACCAAAAGCAACCATTTTTGCTCCTAGGGCGTGATGTAATTCATTCAGTTCTGTTTTTTTCATCTTCATTTACTTAAAAGCACTAAATTGGTGGCTAAATTAACTTTTTTAAGCTATTTAGAATTTGAATAAATGCAATACTTATGCACAAATACAGCCTTTTCTTTTATGTCTTATTACTCTTTAATGCGTTTCAATTATTGGCGCAAGCTAGAGTTCCTTCAGAAGAATTTTTGGCTTTCCATCAAAGTAGAAGAGATGCTTTAAGACAAAAATTACCTCCAAATAGCGTGGCAGTTGTTTTTGCTAACCCTACTAGAAATCGTGCAAATGATGTGGACTATGTCTATCATCAAGATCCAAATTTTTTCTATTTAACTGGATGGCGCGAACCACATTCTGTATTATTGCTTTACTCTTCTGTTCAACAAGACAACAATGGAAATTATCAAGAAAAAATATACATTCAAGAACGCAATCCCATTGCAGAACAGTGGAACGGCTATCGTCTTGGGCTAGAGGGTGCCCAGAAAATGGGATTTGATCGGGTAGCATTACGAAGTGATTTTGTGCAAAATCCTCCAAGCTTTGATACTTTCGACGAAGTATTGATTGTTGATTTTCAAGATGATGAGCGCGATCTAGCAGGCGATCCATATGATTTGTATCAATTGAAAAAAACCTTTAAGAAAGCCATTAATTTTCCGGCAAACTTTAATCGAGTTCAATATCAAATTCAACAGGCGATTCGAACGGCAACCCCTAATAACTTTGCCCGCTTACAAAACTATGTCAAGTGGCGAATTGGGAGAGACGCCAGTCTTTTAGAAGACCCTATCATTAAAGATTTTGTGGCCTTAGAAACCCTAGAAGTCCCCGCAGATCTTAAAATGAGAACCGCTTTTGTTTTAAAAGATTACATCTTTGATGTAGAAAAACTCGAACAAATAATGGGGGATTTAAGAGAAGTAAAAACCTCTTTTGAGTTAAAGCTCCTTAAGCGTGCAATTGAGATTTCTGCTATTGGGCAAGTAGAAGTGATGAAAGCCTTGCACCCTGGAATGTCAGAAAGAGAAGTGCAAGGAATCCATGAATATGTTTTTAAAAAATATGGTGCTGCCTATGAAGGTTACCCTTCGATAGTAGGTGCGGGAAATAATGCCTGTGTTTTGCATTATATTGAAAACAGTGATGATCCATCAGAAACAGATTTGATGTTGATGGATTTAGGGGCAGAATATGAAGGCTATACAGCAGATGTTACCCGTACCCTACCTGTAAACGGAACCTTTACAGAAGAACAGCGCTTACTCTATCAAATTGTATATGATGCTCAGGAAGCAGGAATTGCGAAATCCATTGTAGGTGCGACCACTGGGGAAGTGACTAAAGCAACTCAAGAAATGGTAACCAAAGGTTTAATAGATTTAGGGATCATATCTGAAGCCAGTGAATTTAGACGCTACTATCCTCATGGTGCTGCCCATCACATTGGGCTAGATGTTCATGATTTAAGTAATTATGGTCCACTTCCAGAAAATTCAATTATAACAGTAGAACCAGGGATTTACATCCCTAACGATAGTCCTTGTGACCCTAAATGGTGGGGAATTGGGATTCGTATTGAAGATGATATTTTGATTACAAAAGAAGGGCCTGTTAATCTTTCTGCTGGGGCACCTAGAGCATTGGATGAGATTGAAGCAATGATGGCACTGCCTAGTCCTCTAGATGGTTTTATCTTGCCAGAATTATCGAATTAAGACAGCAGGTAAGATTTCAGGTCGGCATAATTTTTAATTCCAATACTCTTCTTCTCTTTGTTGAGTAAGTATTGGATACGTTCTGGAATAGGAACTTTTCTCTCTAAGGTTTCCTCTACTGTATCTAAAAATTTAACCGGATGAGCTGTTTCTAAGAAAACACCATATTTTTCTGGATGCTGTTTTAAGTAATCTTTTAATCCTAAATAACCCACTGCCCCGTGAGGATCAGCGATATAAGAATAAGTATTGTAGATTTCTCTCATCGCTTCTCGGGTAGTGTCATCTGTAAAACGATAACCAGAAAGGTGGTCTTTTAATTGGGTAAAACTGTTTCCATAGATTTTTTGAATACGCACAAAATTACTGGGATCCCCCACATCCATTGCATTAGAAATAGTGGGAGTTGTTTTCACTGCAGCATATTGTCCAGTTTCTAGATAAGCAGGAACGGCATCGTTGATATTAGTTGCAGCGATAAAATGATCAATGGGTAAGCCCATATTTTGTCCTATCATCCCTGCGCAAATATTCCCAAAGTTCCCACTGGGAACAGAAAAGACAAGGGGTTGCTTGCGCTCTGCTAATTGACGATAAGCAATAAAATAGTACAGCATTTGTGGGAGCCAGCGTGCGACATTAATTGAATTTGCCGAGGTAAGTTTTCTTGACGCTGTAATTTCCTGGTCTAAAAATGCAGTTTTAACCATGTCTTGACAATCGTCAAAAACACCTTCTACTTCTAAGGCAGTGATATTTTGTCCTAGGGTAGTCAATTGCTGTTCTTGCACTTTACTTACTTTTCCTTTAGGGTAGAGAATTACAACATCAATCCCTTCTACACCTAAAAATCCATTAGCAACAGCTCCTCCTGTATCACCAGAAGTAGCCACAAGTACAGTGACTTTTTGGGTTGCCTTTTGGCGATTAAAATAGCCTAAACACTGTGCCATAAAACGTGCACCAACATCTTTAAAAGCAAGGGTGGGACCATGAAATAATTCAAGACTGCCTATGTTGTTTGTAATGGGAACAACAGGAAATTCAAAATCTAAAGTGCTTTTTAAGATATCTTCTAAAACCGCTTTAGGAATTTCATCTCCAACAAAAGGTGCCATGATGGTATAGGCCATTTCTGGAATACTCAATTGTTGTAATTCCTCAAAGAAAGAGGGGGCTAAGGATGGTATCTTTTCTGGAAAATATAAGCCTCTATCTGGAGCAATACCATTCACTACTGCATTTTCAAAGCAAGTTTTAATGGTGGGATTACTTAGACTGTAATAATTCATTATGAGATGATTTGGACTCCTTTTGGGTTAATTATAGAAACAAATGTATCAAACTCTATCCCTAGAGGAGAAAATGTATCCACTAAGGCTTTTTTTACTTTTTCTGCTGTTGCTTGTCCTTTTGATAGTGTAAAAATTGATGGGCCAGATCCAGATATTCCTGATCCCAAGGCTCCTGCCGTTATAGCGGCTTTTTTCATTTCATTAAAATGCGGAATTAAAGCAGAGCGTTCTGGTTCAATTACTACATCGACTAATGAACGAGAAATAAGATTATAATCATTCGTGTATAATGCACTAACAAGAGCGGCTAAATTGCCCCACTGTTGAATGCCTTTTTCGAGTGAAATGGTTTTTTTCAAAACAGAACGTGCATCTGCGGTACGCAATTCTATTTTAGGATGAATAATGGTTGCATACAACTCTTCTGGAGAGGGAAGCGAAATAACATCTGGAGTTTGTCCACCGCGCACTAAAGTAAATCCTCCTAAAAGGGCAGGAGAGACATTATCAGCGTGTGCAGCGCCACTGGCGAGTTCTTCTCCTTTCATGGCAAATTCAATAAGTTGATTGCGGCTAAATGGTTCACCTAATAAAGCATTAATAGCAAAGACAGTCCCTGCAGAGCTTGCGGCACTACTGCCTATTCCACTACCAGCTTTGATCCCTTTGTAAATTTCAATTTCAAAACCGAAATTAGTTGGGTGTTTATCGAGTAAAGCTTCTGCCGCAACTCCAGCGACATTTTCTTTAGTAGCTAAAGGAAGTTTTTGTCCCTCAATTTTAGTGATCCGTACTCCAGGTTGTGGGGATTTATGTACAATGATTTCATCTCCTAATTGATCAAGGCAAAACCCTAATACATCAAAGCCACAAGAAACATTAGCAACCGTAGCAGGAGCAAATACTTTAATTGATTCCATTAGCGTTTTCCTATTCTAATAATGTCTCCAAATATTCCAGAGGCAGTAACCTCTGCACCCGCTCCAGCTCCTTTTACAATAAGAGGCTGGTCGCGATAGCGATCGGTGTAAAAAAGAATGATATTATCACTTCCTTCAAGGTTATAAAAATCATGCCCTTGGGGTATTTCTTGAAGTCCCACACTGGCTTGACCATTTTCAAGTTGCGCGACATATTTGAGTCGGGCATTTTTAGCCTTAGCATTTTCTAAAAGGACATTAAAGTGGGCATTATGCGTGTCAAGAGAATCAAAGAAAGTGGCATTGTCTGGAGTGTCTAAACATTCTTTTGGAAGGAATGGAGTGTTGACGATATCTTCTAATTCAATTCCCAATCCACTTTCTCTTGCTAGAATGAGGATTTTTCTGGCGACATCAACTCCGCTTAAATCAATTTTCGGGTCGGGTTCTGTGTAGCCTTCTTTTTGCGCTTGGATTACAACTTCTTTAAAGGTGTCGTTTTCTAAGAAATTATTAAAAACAAAATTTAAGCTTCCAGATAATACGGCTTGAATTTTATGGATACGGTCTCCAGAAGCAATCAAGTTACTCAAGGTGTCGATTACAGGTAATCCAGCGCCTACATTTGTTTCAAACAAGAAAGGACTACTGTATTTACGAGAAGTCTTTTTGAGGGTTTGATAATTGCTCAATTGATCTGCACAGGCGATTTTATTACAAGTAACTACCCCAATATTATTTTCAAGATAGCGTTGATATTCTGTTGCAATGGCTTCGTTAGCGGTATTATCTACAAAAATGCTGTTGCGCAAGTTTAGCTTTTTAGCATGCGCAAAAAATGTGTCAACATCACTTTTTTCTCCTTTTGCTAGTGCATCTTCCCAGGTAGTTAAGTCAATCCCTGTATCACTCAACACCATAGTTCTAGAATTAGCCATGGCGATTACGCGAATGCGTAGTTGTAATATATCTTGAAGGTATTGTTGTTGTTGATGGATTTGCTCCATTAATTTGCTTCCAACATTTCCAACTCCGATGACAAATAGATTGAGCTGTTTAATGTTTTCTTCAAAGAAAGCTTCATGTAAGCAATTCAAGGCTTTGCGGGTATCTTTTTTTGCAATGATAATAGAAATATTTCGCTCTGATGCTCCTTGTGCAATAGCGCGTATATTGACATTATTCATTCCAAGGGTACTAAACATTTTCCCACTAATCCCCTGATGATTTTTCATATTGTCTCCCACCATGGCAACGTTTATCATGTCGTTTTCAACTAAGGCGGGTTCCACTTTATTTAAGGTGATTTCAAAGGCGAATTCTTCGTCGATAATTTCTTTAGCGCGGTTGGCGTCTTCAGAACGTAATCCAATACAGATTGAATGTTCAGAAGAGGCTTGGGTAATCATTATTACATTAATTTTTTTTACAGATAGTGCTTCAAAAAGGCGTTTTGAAAAGCCAGGAATTCCAACCATTCCGCTTCCTTCTAAACTAACTAATGAGACATTATCGATATGACTAATTCCTTTGACAACTTCTCCGTTAACGGTGTTTTTTGCTTGGCTAATTAAGGTTCCTTTGTCTTGCGGTGCAAAAGTATTTTTAATATAAACGGGTATATTTTTTTCCACTAGTGGTTGTAGGGTGGGAGGGTAAATAACCTTTGCTCCGAAGTGGGATAATTCCATTGCTTCTAGATAACTCAATTCTGCAATAGGGCTAGCTTGGGCGACAATTTTGGGATGGGCAGTGAACATACCACTTACATCAGTCCATATTTCAAGGCTGCTCGCTTCGAGTATATTGGCTAAAATGGCAGCGGTAAAATCTGATCCACCACGCCCCAGGGTAGTGTCTTCACCTTTACTATTTTTAGCGATAAAGCCAGGGACTAGGGTTACTTTTGCAGTCGAGCTAGCATAAAGGCTCTTGACTTTTTTTGCTGTGTTTTCCCAGTGAATAACCTGACGATTGTTTTGAACATTAGTTTCAATCAAGTCACGCCCATCAAAAAGACGTACATCAATATTGTTTTCGCGAAAAACAGCAGCGATAATAGTGCTCGATAAGTGTTCACCAAAGCTGGCCACCTTATCGGCTGCTTTTGGGGTGATTTCTTGTAGCATGGCGACTCCTTCTAAGAGGGTTTCTAAGCGATTGAGTTCTACTTTAACAAAGCTAATTAAACCACTTTGGCTTTTAGCTGGAATAAAACCCTTGATGATTTCAAGGTGACGTTCTTCTAAGAGTGGAAATACTATTGTATAATTTTCATTGCTCTGTGCAGCTTCCTCCATGGCTTGAAGTAAAAGATCTGTTACACCGCCTAGGGCAGAAACAACAACGGTACATTGTTCCTCTTGTTGAACAATAGACATTACATTGGCAATACTTGATGAGTTGGCGACGGATGTTCCGCCAAATTTTAAAACTTTCATTGTTTTATGGGAAATTTTTCCTGTGAAAGATGGATTGATGTTGAGTTGAATAACGGATATTTAATTTTTAACACCCCCAGGGGGTACAAAAAGTAATTGTTTTTAAATCAGTTATGACTTTAACTTGTGGCATATCAATCAATTTGGGACAAAAGTAAGGTAAAAGCTTTATACTTTCAAGGTGAACAAAAAAAAAACTCCTCCCTTTACTAGGAGGAGTCTTTTGATTTAAACATTTTTAAGATCAAGCAAGAGTTTTTCAGCCTTGCCATCCCAATCGAGTTTGATTTGATCGCCCTCTTTTAGATTGTTTGATACAATTTCTTCGGCGATGAGATCTTCAACATAACGTTGTAGGGCTCTAGAAAGTGGCCTTGCACCATATTGTTTATCGTATCCTTTTTCTCCGAGAAATTCTTTTGCTTTTTTAGATAGTTTTAGTGTGTATCCTAATTTGGTAATACGTTGATCTAGTTTATTAAGTTCTATATCAACTATTTTCATGATATCTTCTTTCTCAAGTCCATTAAAGATAACAATGTCATCAACCCTGTTGAGGAACTCTGGCGCAAAGGTTTTCTTTAGAGCGTTTTGAATAACACTTTTTTCAATCTCATCTGATTGATTTTTTTGCGCTGTGGTGCTAAAGCCTACTCCCGTTCCAAAATCTTTTAATTGACGGGCTCCTATATTAGAGGTCATGATGATGATGGTGTTTTGAAAGTTGATCTTTCTACCTAAACTATCTGTTAAAAAGCCATCGTCAAGTACTTGTAACATCATGTTAAATACATCTGGATGAGCTTTTTCGACTTCATCCAAAAGGATGACAGAATAAGGTTTTCTTCTTACCTTTTCACTTAACTGCCCGCCTTCTTCATAGCCCACATATCCTGGAGGTGCTCCAATTAAACGGGAAATTGCGAACTTTTCCATGTATTCGCTCATATCAATTCGAATCAAATTTTCTTCTGAGTCAAACATCTCTTTGGCTAGAATTTTAGCTAATTGTGTTTTACCCACTCCTGTCTGTCCAAGGAAAATAAATGATCCAATGGGTTTGTCTGGAGCTTTTAGACCAGCACGGTTCCGTTGAATTGATTTTACTACTTTCTCTACTGCTTCTTGTTGACCAATAAGGCTATTGCCAATGATGCTAGAAAGATTAGAAAGTTTATTTTTCTCTGTGCTAACAATTTTCTGAACAGGAATACCCGTGATCATTGAGACGACATCTGCAATATGCGTTTCTGTTACCTCAATACGGTTGAGTTTAGATTCTTCTTCCCATTTTTCTTGTGCAGCGATAAGATTGCGTTCTACTCGTTTTTCATCGTCACGCAGTTTTGCTGCCTCTTCATATTTTTGTTTGAGGACAACATTGTTTTTGTTTTGTCGAACTCTTTCTAATTCTTCTTCAAGATCAATTACCTCTTTCGGGACATTCATGTTTTTGATGTGAACTCGTGATCCCGCTTCATCTAGCGCATCAATGGCTTTGTCTGGTAAAAAACGGTCAGAAACATAACGGGAAGTTAGTTCAACACAGGCAATTAATGCCTCTTGGGTGTAGGTAACGTTGTGATGATTCTCATATTTTTCTTTGATGTTCTCAAGGATTTCAATGGTTTCTTCTTCAGAAGTTTGCTCGATGATAACTTTTTGAAAACGTCTTTCAAGTGCACCATCTTTTTCAATGTTTTGGCGATACTCATCTAGAGTAGTGGCTCCAATACATTGTATTTCACCTCTTGCTAGCGCGGGTTTAAACATATTTGATGCGTCTAGACTACCGGTGGCTCCACCGGCACCAACAATGGTGTGAATCTCGTCAATAAAAAGGATGATATTGTCATTTTTTTCCAATTCATTCATCACCGCTTTCATACGTTCTTCGAACTGACCACGGTATTTGGTACCAGCGACCAGACTTGCTAAATCAAGGGTGATTACTCTTTTTCCATAAAGTACTCTAGAAACTTTCTTTTGAACAATACGCAAAGCAAGACCCTCTGCGATAGCAGATTTACCTACACCAGGTTCCCCAATTAAAAGAGGATTGTTTTTCTTTCTTCTG
This sequence comes from Flavobacteriaceae bacterium, assembly GCA_049598335.1. Lineage (GTDB taxonomy): Bacteria > Bacteroidota > Bacteroidia > Flavobacteriales > Flavobacteriaceae > Arcticimaribacter. Next base: position 7,920 of record JBMYNN010000019.1, on the reverse strand, counting down.
CTTAAAATTTGTGAAACACGTTCTATTTCCTTTTCTCTCCCAACAACCGGATCAAGTTTATCTTGTGTTGCTAATACAGTGATATCTTTTCCGAAATTATCTAATACCGGAGTTTTAGATTTTTTAGATTTTACTGGCTCAGCAGCGGGAACAAAAGGATTTTGCTTGTCTCCTTCAGTATCTTCTTCTTCTTTTTCATCTGAAAAGGAAGAACTTGTAAGATCTAAGTAATCAGAATCGTTTGTTAGCATGGCTTTAAACTGTTCTTTTACTAAATCATAAGTAATGTCTAATTTACCTAGAAGTTTAGTGGTAGGATCATTCTCATTTCGCAGAATACACAAGAGTAGGTGAACCGTATCGATTAGATCGCTTTGAAATAATTTTGCTTCTAAGAAAGTAGTTTTGAGTGCTCTTTCTGCCTGTCTTGTAAGGTGTAAATTTCGTTTTGTATTTTCCAGACTATTATTATCGAGGAGGGCAGGATTAAGTATTTCTACCTTTCTGCGTAAATTGTCTAAATCGACATCAATGGCATTAAGAATAGAAATGGCTTTACCGCCACCATCTCTTAGGATACCTAGCATTAGGTGTTCTGTCCCAATATAATCGTGACCCAAACGCAGGGCTTCTTCTTTACTGAAAGAAATAACGTCTTTAACACGTGGAGAAAAGTTATCGTCCATTTTTCTTAGTTTTTTTCAACATCATCTACCCAAACATCATTCCAAATCGTTTGAATCTTAGTGCTAATAGACAAAAAAATATGGGAAAATCAAAAGTATACCAGTTAAAATTTGATCAATTTTTATTCTAAATGACATGTTAATAAATTGCAAAGAAATTCTTGCTCAACATAGGTTTTATGCACATTAAATATTTATTTTAGCCTAAATACTTAAAGACCAAATTTTGTTATGGCTGAAGGAGAAAAACTTATCCCCATCAACATTGAAGATGAAATGAAATCGGCATACATCGATTATTCGATGTCTGTCATTGTGTCACGTGCTCTACCCGATGTGCGTGATGGATTAAAACCAGTGCATCGACGGGTATTGTATGGCATGCATGAGTTAGGAATTCGTTCCACCACTGCCTATAAAAAATCTGCCCGTATTGTTGGGGAGGTGCTGGGTAAATACCACCCGCACGGTGATACTTCTGTTTATGACACCATGGTGCGTATGGCACAAGAATGGAGTTTACGTTACTTGCTTGTTGATGGACAAGGGAATTTTGGTTCTGTCGATGGGGACAGTCCTGCAGCTATGCGTTATACTGAAGCCCGAATGCGTAAAATGTCTGAAGACCTTTTAGCAGACATCGATAAAGATACTGTTGATCATCAACTCAACTTTGATGATACACTAAAAGAGCCTACCGTTCTTCCCACCCGTGTTCCTAATCTTTTGATTAATGGCGCTTCAGGTATTGCAGTGGGAATGGCAACAAATATGCCACCTCACAACTTAACAGAAGTAATTAACGGAACAATAGGGTATATTGACAATACAGATATCACTATTGACGAGCTAATGCAGCACATCAAGGCACCAGATTTCCCCACTGGAGGTACTATTTATGGTTATGAGGGTGTAAAAGAAGCTTTTCATACTGGAAGAGGACGTGTTGTCTTGCGCGCAAAAGCGAATATTGAAGAAGTTAATGGGCGTGAATGCATTATCGTTAGCGAAATCCCTTATCAAGTCAATAAGGCCGAAATGATTCGTAAAACAGCTGAATTGGTCAACGATAAGAAAATAGAGGGAATCTCTAATATTCGAGATGAATCAGACCGAAAAGGAATGCGCATTGTATATATTCTCAAGCGTGATGCAATCCCAAATATTGTTCTCAATAAATTATTCAAATACACTCAACTGCAATCCTCTTTCAGTGTAAACAATATTGCACTGGTCAATGGACGACCAGAGATGTTAAATCTTAAAGATTTAATTCATCATTTTGTAGAGCATCGTCATGATGTGGTTGTGCGTAGAACCAAGTTTGAACTTCGCAAGGCAGAAGAGCGTGCTCATATCTTAGAAGGTTTGATTATCGCGTCTGATAATATTGATGAAGTAATCGCTTTAATCCGATCTTCTTCAAATGCAGATGAAGCTCGTGAGAAGTTAATTGAAAAATTTGAATTAACAGAAATTCAGGCTAAAGCCATTGTAGAAATGCGCTTACGTCAATTAACGGGATTAGAACAAGATAAACTTCGCGGTGAATATGACGAATTAGTCAAAACCATTGCAGATTTAAAAGATATTCTCGATAAGAAAGGGCGTCGTATGGATATCATCAAAGCTGAACTTGAGCTTATCAAAGAAAAATATGGAGATGAGCGTCGTTCTAATATAGAATATGCTGGAGGCAACTTTAGTATAGAAGATATGATTCCCGATGAAAAAGTAGTTGTGACCATCTCTCATGCAGGGTATATCAAGCGGACTCCTTTAGGAGAATACAAAACCCAAAATAGAGGTGGAGTGGGGCAAAAAGCCTCAACCACAAGAAATGAAGATTTCTTAGAGCACTTATTCGTGGGGACAAACCACCAGTATATGTTGTTCTTTACTCAAAAAGGGAAATGTTTCTGGATGAGAGTTTATGAAATTCCAGAGGGGTCTAAAACTTCTAAAGGAAGAGCACTTCAAAACTTAATTAATATAGCGCAAGATGATAAAGTAAAAGCCTTTATTAATACCCAAGATTTAAAAGATGAAGAATACATTAACAGCCATTATGTTATTATGGCAACTAGACAAGGACAGGTCAAGAAAACTGCTTTAGAGCAGTACTCCCGACCACGTGCTAATGGAATCAATGCGATCACTGTCAAAGATGGAGATGAATTGCTAGAAGCAAAACTCACTAATGGGGAAAGCGAAATTCTTTTAGCCCTCAAAACTGGAAAGTCTATTCGATTTGAAGAAAGCAAAACCCGTCCTATGGGAAGAAATGCATCTGGAGTTAGAGGAATAACTTTAGGTGGTCCTAATGACGAAGTTATTGGAATGGTTTCTGTAAATGACGCCTCTACAGATATTTTAGTTGTGTCAGAAAATGGATATGGAAAACGCTCAAGTCTAGATGACTATCGCATTACCAACCGCGGTGGAAAAGGAGTTAAAACCATTTCTATTACAGAGAAAACTGGAGAACTTGTAGCCATCAAGAACGTTAGTGACGAGAATGACTTAATGATCATAAATAAATCTGGGATCGCTATTCGCATGAGCGTTGAATCACTTCGTGTTATGGGAAGAGCTACCCAAGGAGTTAAATTGATCAATCTTAAGGGAGATGATCAAATCGCTGCTGTAGCTAAAGTAATCAAAGAAGAAGAATCTATTGATGAAAATGATACAACCACCAACATCTCAGATGGCACGAATATTGAATAAATACGAATACATATAACTTGATAAACAATGAAACAATTATTTACCCTTTTTCTAGGGCTTTTAGTAACCATAGGTTATGGACAAAAAAAAGAGTTAAAACAAGCTCAAAAGCTCTTTAAGGCTTCTAAAATAGAAGAAGCTAAAGCTTATTTGAACGCTAATCAAGCCATCATTGAAGGTTCTGATGACGTTAAGATTAAAACCCAATATCATTTTCTTAAAGGTCAAATCGCACGTTTAGATAAAGATTTTCAAGGATCTTATGACAACTTGAAGTTGGCAGAAGGGAATTCTTCATTAAAAGCGCTTTTAACGACAGAAATACAACAATTGACTTCTGATATAGTCAATACTGCCATTGCTCAATCTGAAGCGAAAGAATTTATTCCTTCTTCAGAGAATTTATATTTAGCTTATCAAATTAACCCAGAAGAAAATAAAGATTACTTGTACTATGCAGCAACAAATGCTGTAAATGCTGGAAACTATGAAATAGCCTTAGACCGTTATAATCTTCTACGTGACATTCAATACACAGGTGTAATAAAAAAATATTATGTTACAGAAGTTGCTACAAATCAAGAAAAAGAAGTTTCTGAAACAGAATATGAAATATATCAAAAGACAAAAGATTTTACTAATGCTAGAACTGAAGATACTGAATCAAGATATCCAGAGATTGTAAAGAATATTGCATTAATTTACAATCAATTAGGGCAAAAAGAAAACGCAATGAAAGCAGTAAAAGATGCCCGTAAAGCTAATCCAGGTGACGTGGGATTAATTTTGACAGAAGCTAATATTTATATCGAATTAGGAGAAAAGCAACGTTATAAAGAACTCATTTCAGAAGCACTACAACAAGATCCTGACAATGCAATATTATACTTTAATCTTGGAGTAATAAACAGCGAGCAGGGTGAAAGAGAGCTCGCAAGAAGTTATTATGAGAAAGCCATTGAGAAAGATCCCAGCATGCAAAATGCATATCTTAATTTAGTTGCTCTTATTTTAGAGAACGAAGCCTTTATTGTTGAACAAATGAATAGTTTAGGTAATTCTCGCGCTGACAATATCAAGTATGATGAATACAAAAAGGAAAGAGAAACCCTTTACAAAGAATGTGTCCCAATATTAAAACAGTTAATTGCTATAGACGAATCTAACCTTGAGGCAGCAAACACATTGCGCAATATCTATGGGACAATTGGAGATAACGATGGGTTTATGGAAATGAAAGCATTGATTGAAAAATACGAACAATAGAAGCTTAAATGTCTATAAAGAAAAAGCCCTTCCAATTAGAAGGGCTTTTTTTATAGCATTGATTTAATCAAACGCAGTTTATGTGAATGGGTTTGTTTTTCGGCATTAAAAATCCCCGTTTGATCAATGCGATCAATTCTTACTTGACCGTGGGCATGGATAATAAAATGATTTTGCAGTAGGATCCCTACATGAATTATGTCTCCTTCATTATTATCAAAAAAAGCGAGATCTCCTGGTTCGCTTTCGTCAATAAAACTTAGGGTGGTCCCTTGGCGAGCTTGTTGCCATGCATCTCTTTTTAAGCTATGACCATGAATTTTATAGACCATCTGAGTTAGCCCAGAGCAATCGATTCCAAAAGGTGTTTTACCTCCCCACAAATATGGTGTGTGTAAAAACTTATAAGCTGTTTTGACTAATTCTTCTTTGACTAATTTTGCAGGAGGTTTATCATTTTCAAAGCGGTGATTTAGTATTTCTAAACCCCTTAAATCACTACCTAGAGGAACTGGGAAAATTTCTTCTTTATTAAGGTGGACAAAGTCGATAAGGTTTTGAGTACAAGAAAAATCCTCTTGTTGAATTTTATTGTAATGTGTCTCCTCTATAAGAGTAGCTTGATGATGGGTAATCCATCCCTCATAAGCATCCCAAAGTAAACGAATTTTATACCAATCTTTTCTTTGGTCAATAATTTTAAAAGCTTCTCCATAAAGTAGTTGAGAAACTAATTCACTTTTGTGATTGTTTTCCTTTCTTAAAGGGATCACCCCTAAATGACAAATCCCATATTTCAATAGCTGATATTTTTCCTTTTGTCCATTTCAAAAATAAAGAAAATCGATTAAGAACGTTCTAATTATAGATAATTTTAGTCATAAAAACATTTGTTAGATTAGTGTATCTTTAAACTTTAAATAAGCTACTGTTTTCCATGAAACAACTTCTGCGTTTATTTTACAACAATCAATCTGATATTTATAAAGGTTTACTTTTTGGATTTAGTACTTTATTAATTGTTTATTTCATTCCCATAGAGAATCAATTTACTTTTGATTTTACCAAAGGAGATTTATGGGGATATGAAACTCTTTATGCTCCTTTCGATTTTGCTATCATAAAAAGTCAAAGTGAGATTGAAGCAGAGAAACTTCGTTTAAGAGAAGAAGCCATTGTATATTTTGATGTAGACATTTCTACCGCAGAAAAAGTCAAAGGTTTTTATGTCCTTAATTTTAAAAATTACTTTCCTTTTCGAGAAGGCAGCTCAAGGTATAAAAGCTATTTTAATTATGGGAATGAACTGTTAACACTTATTTACAATAGAGGGGTTTTGCCCATAAATTATCAGCACAAAGGGGAGCAAACCGCAGCCATTATCAAGGATCGTTCTGAAACAGACTTGCCTTTTTCTTCTTTGGTCAATTTAAACCAACTAAGCGCTTATTTAAATTTGATCATAGAGAAGGATTATAAAGCTTATGAAGAATCATTTTATCAACTCTTTTTTGCAATTCTTGAACCTAATTTGACCCTTAATTCTACTTTTAGTGAACAATCTCTTTTAGAAGTTTATGCTAAAATTTCTCTCACAAGAGATCTTGTTAAAAAAGGGGAGCAAATCATTTTAAGAAATGAGATGATAGAAGGCGATAAATGGGATAAGCTGCGCTCTTTAAAGCAACAATTTTCTTCTGAAAATTTGAATGGAACAGATAACATATGGATCATGGTAGGCCATGCTATTATCATTATGTTACTGCTTTTGATTTTATTGCTATTTATTTATCAATATCGCCCTCAAATATATGAGGATAATACTGCAATTACATTTATCTTTTTTAATTTTCTTTTTATGGTGGGTTTAAGCATCAGTTTGGTAGAATTTGATGCTGCTTATTTTTATGTTTTACCAATTTGTATTTTTCCTTTAATTACAAAAGCCTTTTTTGATTCTAGATTGGGTTTATTTGTTCATGTTTTATCGGTATTATTTGTTGGATTCATTGCTCCTAATAGTTTTGAGTATGTGGTTTTACAAACACTAGCCGGAATTGTGACTATATTAAGTGCCGCTGAACTTTACAAGCGGGCAAATTTATTTCTTTCGGTTTTTCAGATTACCCTTGTTTATATGCTGGGTTATTTTTCATTTCATATGATTAGATATGGAAGCTTTACAGATATCAATTACACTTTTTTTGGTTTATTTTTCATCAATGGTTTACTTACGCTTTTCGTGCAGCCCCTCATTTATTTTTATGAAAAAGTTTTTAAGTTAGTTTCAGATGTATCGCTTTTAGAATTATCTGACACTAATTCAGGATTATTTAAAGAAATGTCTAACAAAGCACCAGGTACATTTCATCACTCTTTACAAGTTGCAAATCTTGCCGAGGCTGCGGCAGCTGCGATTAATGCGAATGTTTTATTAACCAGAGTCGGGGCTTTGTATCATGATATCGGGAAGGTGAATAAACCAACCTTCTTTTCTGAAAATCAACGAGGAAGTGTTTCTCCGCATGACGATCTTTCGCCTAGAGAAAGTGCAAAAATCATAATTAATCATGTGATTGAAGGAATAGAATTAGCCAAAAAATATAATCTTCCAGATCGCGTTATTGACTTTATTCGAACTCATCATGGAACTTCAAAAGTCTATTATTTTTATAAAAAACAGCAAGAGCTTTCTAAAGAAATAGATGTAAATGACTTTACTTATAAAGGGCCGAAGCCTTTCTCCAAGGAAACCGCTATTGTTATGATGGCAGATGGGGTAGAAGCTGCTTCAAAAAGTTTAAAAGAGCCTAGTTATGATTTTTTATCGTCTTTTATCTCTAAAATCATTGACCAGCAAATGGAAGACAAACAATTTATTAATGCAAATATTACGCTAGCAGAAATTGAAACAGTTAAAAAAGTATTGCTAAATAAGTTGGTGAATGTTTATCATTTACGAATCGAATATCCCGAATAATCTCTCGATAAAACTTCTTTAAAACGTTGTGTTTTTAGATTGTTCGAATTACATTTGCAAACCCAATCTTAATTAGAAAAGGAGAGGTGCCAGAGTGGTAATGGAGCAGATTGCTAATCTGTCGACGGGTAACCGTCGCCAGGGTTCGAATCCCTGTCTCTCCGCAAATTTTTGGAAAGTTCATTTTATATTGAATTTCCCCATCGGGGTGTAGCGTAGCCCGGTCATCGCGCCTGCTTTGGGAGCAGGAGGTCGCAG
>JBMYNN010000018.1:0-36104 GCA_049598335.1 Flavobacteriaceae bacterium | reverse complement strand
CCCTTCAAAAACTTTAAAATCTGTTGTTCAGACCAATAGACCTTGTCGTTAGAGACAAAACCCACATGTCCGCCATAGCGGGGTGTCATCAAATAAAAATGGGGGTTGTTTTCTGCTTCGGTTACAGGAAAACAGGGCGGAGCTAAAAAGGGATCGTCCAGGGCATTGATCAAGAGGGTGGGGCGATGAATTGTAGAAAGGAATGGCTTGCTACTGGCTTTGGCGTAATAATCTCGGGCATCGGCAAAACCATTGAGTTGGCTGGTGTAGTACTCGTCAAAATCGATGAGCTTTTTGATTTTTTTTAAGTTTTCCAACTTAACCTGTTCGGGATATTGTTGGTGCTTGAGTTTAATTTTTTTGGAGAGGGTATATAAAAATCGCCAAGTATAAAGCAAGTTGTCGGGACGCTGTAAAACCAAAGCCGAGCTGTACAAATCCACCGGCACAGATACCGCTACACTTCCCTTGATCTTTGGGTCCAAAGCATAGATCCCATCTCCATTGTATTTTAAGACGAGATTTCCGCCCAAACTAAAGCCCACCAAATAGACCTCAGCGTAATTAGGGAGAACCGTTTGTATGACCGCGTGCAGGTCTTCGGTTCGCCCACTGTGGTAGGTAATGAGTTGTCGGTTGATTTCTCCGCTACAAAAGCGGTAATTCATGGCAGCAATGGCATAGCCATTTTTCGATAATAAGGCAGCAGTGGCTTGGATGTATTTGGAGGCACTACTCCCCTCTAACCCATGACACAATATCACGATTTTATCACTCCCATTTTCGAGTAAGTCGATGTCTAAAAAATCATCATCGGGGGTTGCAATGCGTTTCCGTTGAAACGACATGGGCGTAACTTTTCGAAACTGAGAACTGTAGATGGTATTGATATGCCCATTTTTAAAGGGGAAAGCGGGGGAATAATCGGTGGAAAGCACGGGCATAACGCAAAATTATTAATAAGCCCCAAAGATAAGTTTTCTTCTACAACCCTAGTACGCGTTTGTAACGCATGCAGATCTTCTCTTCCCCGCTAACCTCTACTAGTCGCCTTTACAGTCATCCCAATACAAATCAATTTTTTTTACTACTTTTAGTTTGACAGCCCCAAACTGTTCTTCTACCGATTAACCTACATCACTGGATTTTCATAGAACTTTTGGGGGAATAATAATGGTGCTTTAGCGGACACACCTTCGCTTTTGCGCTTTTGATTATTGATCTGTATTGGCTGGAAGCCATTGCTTTAATTGATTTTATAGACAAAAGATCACGAATACAGCGCAACTGAGTTTTATTCAGCAAAAAGAAGGGGAAAATGTTTTGAGCCGCTATGATCCCACTACCCAAATAACCCAACCCCTTCTTATTCTCCCGGTAGGCGTGCAAGATGTCGCCTGGTTAGCTACTGGGATTTTGATTTTTGGGCAAGGAAACACCTTATATCAATGGAATCCTGCCACCTCAACAAGCATCCAAGTTTGGAAAAAACTAGAAGGAATAAGCAACATTAGTCGCTTAGCGCTTAGCCCTAACGGAAAATTGCTCGCCCTAGTAGGGGAGGAATAAACTAAAAAAATCTTACCTTGAAGTGAATTTGACCTTGCTCCAAAGGTCGATTAATGTAAGACTATGACGTACGATTATATTATCATTGGAGCGGGCTCGGCTGGTTGTGTTTTAGCGAATCGCCTTTCTGCTGATCCAAACAATACAGTATTACTGCTAGAAGCAGGAGGTCCAGACAACAACCCTAACATTCATATCCCTGGTGCCTATACTAAGGTGCACAAGAGCAAACAAGACTGGGGTTTTTGGACAGAAGAACAAACCCATGTCAATAACCGCAAAATTTACCTCCCCCGTGGAAAAACCTTGGGCGGAAGTAGTTCTACCAATGCCATGGCCTATGTCCGCGGGAACCGCGCCGACTATGACCACTGGGAAGCCCTGGGCAACAGTGGTTGGAACTATGCCAGTGTACTCTCCTATTTTAAAAAGTCAGCACAGCACGATCAAATTCATGCAGTCGATCCAGACTTTTATGGCACAGAGGGTGAACTAAACGTTACCCTCCCCACGCGTTTTAAAACCCCCTTTGTCGACGGATTTGTTGCTGCTTGTGCAGCCGTAGGCATTCCAGAAAATAAAGACTACAACGGCGAAAAGCAAGAGGGTGCTGGTGTAGTACACAGTACCATTAAAAACGGAAAACGCGCCAGTGGTGCCGCTGCTTTTTTAAAACCTGTTTTAAACCGTAAAAACCTGACTGCCTTGACACAGGCCCAGGTGACCAAAATCAATTTTGAGGGCAAAAAAGCAGTAAACGTTGCTTATTCCAAAGCAGGCCAAAGCCACACTGCAATCGCAAAAAAAGAAATCATCCTCTCTGCTGGAGCCTTTCAGTCCCCCCAACTTTTGATGGTCTCGGGAATAGGCGATCCCAAAGAATTAAAGGCACATAACATCGATTGTCTTCACGCCCTGCCTGGGGTTGGAAAAAACCTCCAAGACCACCTTTTTTATCCCATTTGTGGCGAAGCCAAAGAACAGCAAGGTATCAACCACTACATTCCGCCCTTTCAACAACTAAAAGCCGCCTGGAACTATTTTGTCCATAAAAAGGGGGTCTTTTGCAATGGTCCTTTAGAGGGTATGGCCTTTTTTGATGTGGACCAAAAAGGCGGAAGTACCAATTTTCAATTCCATTTTTCTCCCATGTGGGTGGGTAATGAGTATGGCTATGACGCCTATGACATCACAGCCTTTCCCAAAGTAGATGGCTTTACCATCCTCCCCACCCTTTTGCATCCAAAAAGTAGGGGAACCGTCTCCCTCGCTTCTACAGATATGCGAGATGCACCGATAATTCAGCCCAACTTTCTTTCAGAACAAGAAGATGTAGATCGCTTAATCAAAGGAGGAAAAATTGCAATGGAAGTAATGGAACAAACTCCCTTAAAGCAGCATACCAAAGCCAATGGTTTACCGCATAACCGCAAATCAGACAAGGCCTTACTCGAACATATTAAACAAACCGTTGAGACCGTTTATCATCCTGTGGGTACCTGTAAGATGGGCTCAGATACCACCGCAGTGGTCGATGAAAAGCTCAAAGTGCACGGACTGGAAAACCTTAGAGTAGTAGATGCCTCCATCATGCCCACCATCGTTTCAGGAAACACCAATGCGCCTGTTTATATGATTGCCGAAAAAGCGGCTGATATGATCTTAAATCCCTAAAAAATGTCCCCCTCTCCCCACCTTAGAGCAGCCACCCTTGACGACTTACCCACCCTTTTACAATTCGAGCAAGAACTCATTACTTATGAACGTCCCTTTGCGCCTAACCTAAGGAAAGGGAAAATCAACTACTACGACCTCAGAGCCTATATCGAAGACCCGGAGATTCGTGTGGTGGTGGCAGAAAGCAAAGGACAACTCGTCGCTTCTGGCTATGCCCTAATCCGAGAAAATAAAGCCTATAAAGCGCCGCGATACTATGTCTATCTGGGCTTTATGTATGTCATCCCCGGATATCGCGGTCAAGGCATTAACGGCCTCATTATGGAAGATCTTATTGCTTGGGGAAAAGCCCAAGGCCATACCGAAGTACAACTAGAGGTTTATGCCGAAAACGAAAGTGCCTTAAACGCCTATCGAAAAGCGGGCTTGGTTCCCGAAATTTTGACCATGCGCCTAGATAATATTCCTCCTGAAAATCAATAATCTTATGCCACAAAAACTCCTCCCTCCCTTTCTCTTTTTGATCTGCTGTGTTGCCATGATTACTTGTAGCTTGCTTTTCCCCCAATGGACCTACCTCCCCAAACCCTGGAACTATTTAGGAGTTCCCTTACTTCTTTTAGGACTGGGAATGGTAAGAAATATCCAAGGAAAGTTTAAAAAAGAAGCCACTGAGATCAACACCTTTAAATCCCCTAAAAAGCTGGTAAGCACGGGGCTTTTCCACTACAGCCGTAACCCCATCTACCTGGGCTTTACTCTAGCACTAGGGGGCTTAGCCATTGTTTTGGGAAACTATGCTGCCCTGGACGGACTAATCGCCTTTTTTATTGCGGCTCACCTTTGGTACATTCCCTATGAAGAAGAAGCGATGGAAAAAGAATTTGGCGAAGCCTACCTCGACTATAAAAGCAAAGTGAGACGCTGGTTGTAATTCCTTCGGGCGAAGCCCAAAAAACCCTATCTTGAGGGAGAAACCAATACCGTATTTATTATTCAGTTTTCTAAAAACAGTCTCGCTTCTTTTGCAAGAATTCTTTTAATTGTTTTTGCCGCAGAATCGATCTTCTTGTTACCCTTTGTAATCGCTCGGATTTTTCGTCCCACTTTTTTGGACGTATTCCAACTCAATAATTTTGAACTTGGCACCCTCTATTCTATTTATGGTATTGTAGCGCTTTTATCTTATGTCTATGGCGGGACTATAGCAGATCGCTACCCCCCGCGGAAAATGATGGCGGCCGCTTTATTGATGACCGCCGCTGGCGGAATCTACCTAGCCCAATTCCCCTCTTATCTAGGTTTGCAATGGCTCTATGGCTTTTGGGGCTTTTCGACCATTTTTTTATTCTGGTCAGCGATGATTAAAGCCACCCGCAACTGGGGTGGAGAACAACAACAAGGACGTGCCTTTGGCTACCTTGAAGCAGGCCGTGGGACTGTCGCTGCCTCCATTGGCGCCCTTGGGGTACTTGTTTTTGCCCTTTTATTGCCCGAAGATATTCGCGCAGCCTCTTTTGAGGCACGCAAAGCCGCCTTTGAAGTGGTGATTTGGTATGCAGTAGTACTTGCCGGGCTTGTAGGAACTTTAGTCTTCTTTTTTTTAAAAGAAGCGCCCACCACAGAAGCATCCCCTGTTAAAATGGAAAAACTCGCTTGGCGAAACATTGTACAGGTAGCTAAAATACCCTCTGTGGGCTTATTAATTATTATTGTTTTATGCGCCTATTGTGGTTATAAGGTCACCGATATTTTATCACTCTATGCCACAGAGGTAATGTTGTTTGACGAAGTAGATGCCGCAAAAGTAGGTTCCTATCAAATGTACTTACGCCCTCTGGTTTGTGTAGTAGTGGGCTTTTTCGCCGATAAAAGTTCAACAGCAAAATGGCTAATACGCAGTTTTGTGGTCTTATTTCTTGGAGCGGCATTATTCGCTTCGGGTCTTGTTAATGCCCCCTTAAGTGGTTTCTTTATTTTTGCGGTCATTGTAACAGGGATTGGCACTTATGCCCTGCGCACCCTCTATTTTGCCGCAGTAAAAGAAGGTAATATCCCCTATGCGGTGACTGGAACGGCTGTGGGAATCATTTCTGTTGTGGGTTATACTCCCGATATTTTTATGGGACCCTTAATGGGCTACTTACTCGATAGCAACCCTGGGATCACAGGACATCAACACGTTTTTGGCCTCTTAGCTGGCTTTGCACTGGTGGGGATAATTGCTTCCTTGGCCTTTAAAAAATTGAATCCCAAGGACTAGTCCTCTGCGGTGAATTTTCCTATCTTGAAAGCATGAATTTATCAACCGACTATTTAATTGTAGGCAGCGGAGCCGTGGGCATGGCCTTTGCCGACGTCCTTGTAGAAGAATCTAACGCCACCCTTATCATCATCGACAAATACCCCGCGCCTGGGGGGCATTGGAATCACGCCTATCCCTTTGTTGCTTTACATCAACCTGCCGCTTTTTATGGAGTGAGCTCAAGGGAATTAAGCAATGGAAAAATAGAAACTTCAGGCTTAAACGAGGGCTATGGTAGCCTTTCCTCTTTAACAGAAATACAAGCCTATTACAAAGCGGTGATGGAAGAACAATTTTTGCCTAGCGGAAGGGTGCAGTATTTCCCCAACTGTGAATACCTGGGCGAGCATCGCTTTCGCCATCTTGAGACAGGCGAAGAATACCATGTAGAGGTTAAGAAAAAATTAGTGGATGCCTCACATCTTACAACCAAAGTCCCTTCTACTCATGCCCCTAATTTTAGTTGGAGTGAAACGACCCACTTCCGCCCTATTAACGCTCTTCCCGAGTTGATTAACCAACCCGATCATTACTGTATCATTGGCGGAGGGAAAACAGGGATGGACGCCATTGTTTACCTTTTAGAAAATAATGTCCCCGCTGAACAGATCAGTTGGGTAATTTCCCGAGATAGTTGGGTCATCGATCGTGCTACCACCCAAAATACCGAAGCCTTTTTTGAGGTTACCATAGGCAATCAAGCCAATCAATTTGAGGCGCTCGCTCAAGCCACTTCCTTAGAAGACCTTTTTCAACGTCTAGAAGATAAAGGGGTCTTGATGCGTTTGGATAAAAGCGTAAAACCAACACAATTCCACGGGGCGACTGTAAGCAAAAAAGAGTTAGCCTTATTGCAAAAAATCCCAACTGTAATTCGGCTGGGCAGAGTTTCCCATATCGAAGGGAACCTTATGACCCTCGACATGGGGAATCATCAATGTCCAGAAAATACTCTTTTTGTGGACTGTTCTGCTACACCCATCCCAAAGGATTTACAAAACATCCCCATCTTTCAAGGGGAAGTCATTATCCCACAAACCGTGCGATCCTATCAGCCGGCCTTTAGTGCCGCTTTTGTAGCTTATGCCGAACTCAACTATGCCAATGATAAGGAAAAGAACAAATTGTGTGGGGTTGTTCCCTTACCTGATAAAGATACCGATTGGTTACGAGGGCTTGCCGCTACCATGCTAAATCAATTAAATTGGTCAAGCGATAAACCCCTGCGACAGTGGATGACAGCCAACCGCCTAGACGGTTTTAGCCAACTGGTGCGTGGAGTCGATAAAAGCGATACCGCCAAAATGGAGATCCTCCACCGTATGAAAAGCAATGGCTTGCCCGCCATGATGAAACTACAACAATTCTTAGCAGAAATCGATCAAATGACAGCAACACCTCTTTCCCATCCCCAATTTCAAGTCGATAAAAAAGCTTTTTTTAAGCATCAATTGGTAGAAAGCCCTGCAGTAAACAGACAAATTGAAGATGGGGAAATCTTGGTCAAAATTGACCAATTTGCCTACACGGCAAACAACATCACCTATGCCGCTACAGGAGACATTATTCGTTATTGGGAATTCTTTCCGGCCGAAGGTCAAGATAGCAATCGAATGGGCGTTATCCCCGTTTGGGGTTTTGCCGATGTAGTCGAATCAAAAGCAGACGGAATACCTGTAGGAGACCGCATTTATGGCTACTTCCCTCCTACCACCCATTTAAAAATGACTCCCACCAAAGTACAAGAACAACGCTTTTTTGAAGGGGCAGCCCACCGAGCCAGCTTACCCATGGGATACAATTTATATCGAAGGGTCAACAATGAGCCTGGATACAGCAAAGCTTTGGACCGTGAGCGTTCCTTGCTCTTTCCGCTTTACCTAACTTCCTTTTGCCTATGGGACAGCCTGCAAGACAACAATTGGCATGAGGCAGCGCAGATTATTGTTTTAAGTGCATCGAGCAAAACCAGCATTGGTTTAGGCTATGCCTTACAGGGTGATCAAAATGCACCTACTTCCGTTGGGGTTACTTCGGCAAGAAACTTAGCGACGCTAGAAAAATTAGGGATTTGGGATAAAGTAAGCACTTATGATAACTTAGAAGAGATCGATCCCGCAATCCCAACCGTGATTGTGGACATGTCTGGAAACAATGAAGTTTTGGCGAAGCTCCATCAACACCTAGGAGACAATATGCACTTTACCTTTAAAGTGGGCTTAACCCACTGGGCTAAAACCAACCCTAAAGATGGAATCATCAACGACCGCAGTAAATTCTTCTTTGCGCCCTCTCATATCGAAAAGCGTTTTAAAGATTGGGGGCCAGCAGTTTTTGATAAAAAGACCAATGGTTTCTTGATCGATGCAGCCACCAAAACCCGAGAATGGCTTTACTTTAACGAGTTAGATGGTTTGGAGGCTTTAGCCGAAGTTCATCCTGAGGTCTGTAATGGAACACGAGATCCCAAAGAAGGAATTATTATTAACTTGTAAAAATAAAACCCAAATCAATATGAGTAATATCATCCATTGGATTGAAATTCCAACCAAAGACATCGAACGGGCAACTACTTTTTACAGTACTGTTTTGAACATTAAAATGAAAATTCATGCAGCCATGGGCATGAAAACTGCCTTCTTCCCACATAACGATCCAGCACACAGCGGTGCATGCTTAATACAAGGTCCCAACTATCAACCCTCTAGCAAAGGTGCCATTATTTACCTCAATGGAGGTGAAGATTTACAGCCCGCATTAGATCGTGTCGAGGCCGCTGGAGGAAAAATAGTCCATTCTAAAACCAGCATTGGACAAAACGGCTTTATGGCGCATTTCTTAGATACTGATGGAAATAAAATGGGGCTTCACTCTAAAAAATAAGCATGTATCAATTGGCCCAGATCAATATCGCACAAATGAAAGGGAGTGACTTTAACGACTCTATCATGGCAGACTTTGTGGCGAATATCGATTCTATTAATCAGATTGCAGAAGCAAGTCTCGGTTTTGTTTGGCGACTTGAAGACGAGTAGGACAATGCACTAAATGTCAATCCTTTTCAAGACAGTTCATTGCTTATTAATATTTCTGTTTGGGAAGGTATCACTTCGCTTGAGTCTTTTGTCTATGGCGCGATGCACCTAGAAATAATGAAGCGCAAAAAGGAGTGGTTTCACCATTTCAAAGGGTTTTATTATGCCCTGTGGTGGATCAAAGCGGGAGAATATCCCAGTGCCCAAGAAGCGGCATAACAATTAGCTTATCTTCAAGACAAGGGTCCTTCAGAAAAAGTTTTTACCTTTAAAAATACTTATCCACCAACTGTATAAAACATGCAACATCATCTTCAAACCAAACGTTCCAAAGTGGCATATCGCACCTATGGAGATAAGAAGCACCCGCCTTTAATGCTTGTACACGGCTGGCCGCAATCCAGTTACTGCTGGCATGAGGTTGCCCAATCTCTAAAGGATTATTATGTAATCGCTCCAGATTTAAGGGGTTTAGGCGATAGCGAACGCACCCTGGATATTAAGGCATACGCCAAAAATGAATTGGGGGAAGACCTCTTTGCCTTAGCCGATGCCTTGGGCATTGAAGAGTTTTATCTGGGAGGACACGACTGGGGATCTGCTGTGGTACAAGAAATGGCGCTTTTACATCCTAATCGCATCAAAAAGTTGATTTTAATCAATATGGTAATCATCAACAATTTTGAGGGGAAAAAGAAAGCTGCTGCGCAGCTCACCAAAGGTATGTTCAAATCCTCTTGGTATCAGTTTTTTCAAAGTATTCCAGACTTTCCCGAAGCCTTACTTACTGGAAAAGAAGACATTTGGATACGTTTTTTCAGTCGGGGAATAAGTCGCCCCATTCCAGAAGAAGCCATCGCTGAATATACCCGTTGTTACAAAATTCCACATACGATTACAACCGGCGCCAATTTTTATCGTTCCATCCCAGCAGATCGTGAACGCTGGAAAGACTATGCAGATAAAAAAATACAAGTCCCCACCCATCTTATCCACGGGGAACTCGACCCAGTGGTCATCAAGGCATTTCTTTATAAAACCGAAACTGCTTTTGAACACCCCATCGATATCACCTATTTAAACGGAGGACATTTTATCTGTGACGAGCAACCCCAGGCCGTAGCAGAAGCCATTCAGGTTTTTTTGGCGAAGCCATAAAAAACAACTTATTGAATAAGAACAGAATTTTTAAACCTCAAAAAATGAAAACACCTACTTACAGCACCCTTAAAAACTTTGGAATAATTGGTCTCCTCTTTGGTTTTGCCTGCGGATTCCTCTACGGAATTGGCGGATTTGTTCTCGACTACATGCATACTGGAATCAATCATGGCAGCTATCTCGCCCTGAATGCTTTGTGGGGGATGCCACTGATTTTTGGAGGGTTAGGGCTGGTGATGGGGCTATTATTTATGTTTTTGCACTATGTGCTAAAACGTTAAGTCTTTAAAAAACTCTCTATCGCTAAGCGATAAGAATCCAATCCAAAACCTAGAATTAGGCCTTTCGCATTTGGGGTAATATAAGAGGTATGGCGAAAGTCTTCTCTTGCAAAAGTATTTGAAATATGCACCTCGATCACTGAAGTGTCAATGGCTTTGATCGCATCCCCTAAACCGACAGAGGTATGGGTATAAGCCGCAGCATTTAAGATAATTCCGTCAGAAGAAAACCCTACTTGATGCAAATAGTCGATAAGTTCTCCTTCGATATTGGATTGAAAATAGTCAAAGGTCACTTGAGGAAAAAGCGCTTTAAGACTTTCCAAATAATCTTCAAAGCTTTGTCCTCCATAAATGGTAGGCTCGCGTGTTCCCAATAAATTGAGATTAGGACCGTTAATGATACTTAATTTCATATTGCAAAAATACCCTAAAAAATTGACATCCTCTAGTGAGGTTTTAAAAGACAAATATTGGCTATCTTGAACAAAGAATTTTAAGCAAATAATTTATGGCAAATTCTGTCTATTCTTTTGGACGAATGAAGATAAAAGATTACGATAAGTACATCGAACAGTATGGTCTTCCCTTTGAACCTATTTTAAAAAAATACAACGGAAAAGTCCTCGCCGCTACGAAAAAAGGCGTTGTTGTAGAAGGAGAAGAAAAAGGCAACTGGACGGTCTTAATAGAATTTGCCAGTGGGAAAGATGCTTTTGAATTTTATGCTTCCCCAGAATATGCACCCTTAAAGAAATTACGACTAGAAAACCTTACAGAGAATGCCTTAGCCATCTCTTTCCCTGCAGAAATCTCGCTTGAATGAAATACCTCCCCTATATCATATGTCTTGTATTCGCCCAGCAATTGTGGGCACAAGAAGTTCACTTAGTGGTCTTAGGAACAGCTCAGGATGGAGGTTCACCGCAAATTGCTTGTAAAAAGGAGTGCTGTAAACCCCTTTGGATAAGTGGCGAATCAGAGGCAGTGGTCTCTCTAGGTTTAATCGATTCTAAAAACCAAAAGCATTATCTTTTTGAGGCTACGCCAAATATTACACAGCAATTACAAGACTTAAATTCATTTGCTGGAGGTACTTCTACCTTTGGGGGTATTTTTCTCACCCATGCGCATATGGGGCATTACAGTGGTTTACTCTTTTTGGGTAAAGAAGCTTTAGGGGGAGCGTCAATCCCTGTTTATGCGATGCCAAATATGCAGCGCTTTCTTCAGGAAAATGGGCCTTGGGGACAGTTGATAACCGAGCAGAATATCACCCTTCAACCATTAATTGACGGGACTTCAGAAAAAATATCCCCCCAATTGAGTGTAACCCCGCTTCGGGTTCCCCATCGGGATGAATATTCAGAAACGGTGGGCTATATCATCAAAGGCCCCCATAAAAGCGCACTGTTTATTCCAGATATTGACAAATGGGAACGTTGGGATACCGCCATTGAATCACTCATTAAAACGGTGGATTACGCCTTTTTAGACGCGACTTTTTTTGACGGCAACGAATTGCCTAATCGAGATATGGCAAAAATTCCTCATCCTTTTGTATCAGAAAGTTTAGCTCGTTTTGATTCCCTTACGACAACAGAAAAAGCCAAAGTCTATTTTATCCATTTTAATCACACTAATCCATTGCTGAAAGAAGATAGTCAAGCCAGCAAAGAAGTTCGCGCAAGAGGTTACCATATTGCACGCAGTGGACTAGTACTTAGTTTATAATATGCAGTGGGCAAATGCACTTAAAGATTATCAAATATATTTGCGTTTAGAACGTGGACTGTCTGAGAACTCTATTAGTAGTTATGCTTATGATATACAAGGATTTATTGATTATATCACAAAATATACCCCTCAACTCACCATTACAAATTGTCAGAAAGAAGACACTCAGGCTTATGTGTATTATTTAGCGAAAAAAGTAAATGCTAGGTCCCAAGCGAGACAAATTTCTGGTTTAAAGAGTTTTTTTAACTTTCTCATTTTTGAAGGATATCGCGATGACTCTCCCATGGATTTGATCGACACCCCTAAAATTGGTCGGAAACTCCCTGCAGTTTTAGGAATCAAAGAAATCGATCAACTCATGTCTGCAATTGATTTAAGTAAAGCACAAGGCTACCGTAATTTGACCATTTTAGAAACGCTTTATGGAAGTGGATTAAGAGTAAGTGAATTGATTAGTTTAAGAATATCTGACCTTCATTTTGAAGAAAATCTACTTTTAATCACTGGAAAAGGAAACAAACAACGTTTGGTCCCATTAGGAGGGATTTGTAAACAAAAGCTCAAGATTTACTTAGAAGAAGTCAGAGTGCATGTCCTAGTCAAAAAAGAGTACCAAGACATCGTCTTTTTAAATCAAAACGGGAGACAACTCACCCGCGCCATGATTTTTACCATTGTAAGACAAGCTGCAGCTGATGCGGGGATTGAAAAGAAAATTAGTCCACATACTTTTCGACATTCTTTTGCGACGCATTTATTAGAAAATGGTGCCGATCTGAGGTCTATTCAGCTCATGATGGGTCATGAAAATATTACGACAACCGAGGTTTATATGCACTTAGACACCCAGCATTTATTTAAAAGCCTGCAAGCCTTTCATCCCAGGGGACAGCATTAAATGCCTACAACCAATCTAAAACCTTCTCCGTGGATATTTAAAATCTCTACTTTACTATCCTCTTTGAGGTACTTTCGCAGCTTTGCAATGTAGACATCCATCGAGCGAGAGGTAAAGTAATTATCATCTCGCCAAATTTTATTTAAGGCCTTTTCTCTAGGCATTAGGTCATTAATATGTAAGGCTAAAAGGCGTAAAAGTTGATTTTCTTTTGGAGATAATTTTACAGGTTCTTTATCTTTATAGGTCAATAAGCGCAATTTAGCATTGAGATTAAAATCTCCTATGGCAAATTCCATTTCATCAGATTCCACAACAGCAGGGGCCACTCTTCTTCCTAAAATAGACTTGATTTTTGCCAATAAGACTTCAGAGTCAAAGGGTTTAGAAAGATAATCGTCTGCACCAATTTTAAAGCCTTTTAAAACATCTTCTTTCATAGTTTTAGCCGTAAGGAAGATTAAAGGGATGGTTTCGTTCTTTTCTCTAATTTCTTTGGCTAAAGTAAAGCCATCCTTATAGGGCATCATGACATCTAGCAAGCAGAGATCAAAATCTTCTTTTTTAAATTTTTCAAAACCTTCTATACCGTTTTTAGCTAAGGTAACATCATAGCCATTTATCATCAAATATTCTTTAAGTATGCTTCCAAAATTGGGGTCATCTTCTACTAATAAAATTTGGCGGAGTTTTGTTTTCATTTGATTGGGATTTTATTATTGATTGATTAGGGGCAATTGAATCAAAAAAGCAGATCCTTTGCCTTTTTTACTATTAACATGAATTGTGCCATTTAATGAGGTAATAATTTTTTTTACATAAGACAACCCTAAACCGTGTCCTTTGATATTGTGAACATTTCCTCCTTGCTCTCGATAAAACTTTTCAAAAATCAACTGGAGAGTTTCTGCATCCATTCCCATCCCTTCATCTTTTATTTCAATGGCCACCTTTTTATCTTCTTCCCAGGTACGCACTTCTATAAGAGGGGACCCATCAGAATATTTGATCGCATTATCCAATAAGTTAATCAAGACATTGGTTAAATGATTCATATTAGCAGAAACACTTACATTAGGAGAATCAAGGTGCTTGTAGATCATCCCGGCACGATTTTGAACAATTAAAGCAACGTGACTGATGGCGTCTTCTATGGCTTCGTGAATATTAATAGGCTTGCACTCCATGGGGGTTGATCCTCGTTCTAATTGAGAAATCATCAAGACTGTTTCAACCTGATCTTGCATGCGTTTATTCTCTTCACGCATCATCTTTAAGTAACGACTTACTTTCTTTTTGTCTTTGATATTGATGGGGTTTTCAATCGCGTCAATGGCTAAATTTATGGTCGCAATGGGCGTCTTAAATTCATGTGACATATTGTTGATGAAATCTGATTTGATTTCAGATATTTTCTTCTGTTGGAGGATTTGATATAATGAAATTCCACAGAGAATTACAATTAAAAGTGTCAAAACTAAAGATAAACTGGCCACCCCGATAATAGAAGACAAGACATAACTATTCTTTTTAGGAAAGGATACAATAAGGTCATAGGTACTTGTCCCCTCTTCATTGACAAAGATGGGGATGTTGTATTGTGGTCCAGATTGGGTTTCGAGGTAATTGTTCGAGGTAACTTTAGTTGCTAAGCCCTCGCTCAAAACAACAAATTCAAAAGGAGTATCAATATTTCTAAATGAAAACTGTTCTTTAAGCATATATTCTAACTCATATGTATCCAGTCGCTTATGAATAGGAAATGTATTTGCTATACTGGAAAAGAAAGAAGAAAAGGTGGCCTTTTCTAAAGAGGTTATACGTTGAACCCGTTCAAATTTATTGGTTGAAAAAGTTCTTCTATTTTCGCGATCAAAAGCTTCTTTAAAAATTCTTCTGGTTTCTAAACCTTTAAAATCAGATACTTTTGCGACTTCTCCGTTTGAAGTGCCAGGAACAGGAATATTGTAATCTTCTTGTAAAATACCAAAGGTGAGAAGCGAAGATAGGTTAGACTCATCATCACTATCATAAAAAATGAAATTTCCCAGTAGTGAGCTATCAGGTTGTTGTATGGTGTCGGTTAAACTTTCAAAGGTCTCGATATAATGTAATAACTCGTCTTCTTGTATATTAGCAGCTACCGCACTTAAAGAGGCTTTTACTGCCATAGAAAACTCTTCTTCACGATTATCAATAGAGGTATAGATAAAGTACCATTGAATTAGAATGATCCCCCCTACAGAAAGGATCATAAAAGACAATAATGCTAAGAAATATGATTTTCTCATTAATTCAATTCAATATAGCTTTACAAAGGTGATAAAAATTAGTCTTTAATTATGCTAATGCTTTGTTAATGCTATGCTAGCGAAAGAAAATATTTATGCAGTCGCTTGATTTCTTTTTCGGTATCCTTCCACGCTAAATTTTCGATGACGTGAGAGGCTAATGGGAGTCGTTGTTCATCTTCCCATTGATTATTCATTCTGGCCAACACTTCTTCTTTGGTGCATTGATCTCTCTTCATAGCACGTTGTAGTCGAATTTCTTTTGGGGCAGTGATCAAAATACTTTGGTCCACGGCTTTGTATCCTGCTGTTTCGAATAAGATGGCGACTTCTTTAATGACATAAGGATAATCTTGTTGGCTAACCCATACCGAAAAATCTTGGGCAACTTCCGGATGTATAATTGCATTTAGAGCGGCTAATTTTTGGGAGTCATTAAAAACCAACTCCCCAATATAAGCACGGTTTAAATCATTTTGGTTATAGGCTTTCTCACCAAATAAGTCTATAATTTGTTGCTTTACCCTCGCATTGTCCACCATTAATTTTTTAGCCTCTTGATCTGCGATATAACATGGAACTCCCAGTGCAGTAAAGACAGCAACAATACGGCTTTTACCACTGCCAATTCCTCCAGTAAGACCAATGATTTTTGGCATATTATTGTCGCATTAGGTATTGTACTTCCTTAGGTTCTATTCTAAGATTTGTGATTCCTTCTGGAGAGGAATACACTTTAAGCTTCACGTTTTTATTGTTTTCTATAAGCTGAGTGTAGTCTGCTACAATTTTAAAATCTTTTGGGCTAATATCGCGTAAAGTATTTAATGGTGCCGAAAAAGTAAGGGATACTTGGCTGGGGAAAAACTTGAAAACTGCCCCGCTTGGAACATTTATCATCTCTACAGGTAGTAAATATTTTGTTTCGGAAAAGCGATCTACTTGAACTTTTATTGCAACTGTATTTTCACTTAAAATAGTAAGTGGGTCCTGACTCAAAACATTAAGCTGAGACTCAAAGCTAGCTTTAATTGGCTCTTTTGACTCAAAGCTAGGCTTTATTCCATTAATTCCATTAATTTCCTCTTTTGGGCCAATAACGTCAATGCTATCGGGCTCAAATTGAATTGAGGTTATTGTGTAGCCCAATGCCATTTTAAAGTCTGGTGAAATTAATGCAACACGTTTAGTCGACTGCTCTTGATAGTCAAATTCAATCATCGCCGGGAAATAGTTCATGATTTCAGTTTTTCCCAAAAGTTGCTCTTGTAAGTATTGGAACTGTCTTGCAATCGGCAATATTACTCTACCAGACTCAAATTTTGCTTCTTGTGCATTTATTTTCAAACGATTGTCTAAAAATTGATAATACAAGAATTGAAAGCCTGAAGCCTTGAGGGTAAATTCAATCTTAGGTGGGCTTTGAATGTTTGGAATGATGGTCGCAGGAATATTTTCCAGGACTATTTCAAGGGAAATAATCTCGGTATATTCTTTTGAAAACTTTGCAATAAACCAAAGGACAAAAGAAAAGAGCAAGAAGAATAAAAAGAATTTTGACCTGCCTTTATCCATCGATACTTTTTGCAAAGAGGTAAATAAGACAGGCTCTTTCTTCATGTCATACAATATTATTGCAAGGCATCTATGACGTCTTGGCTAACTCCAGTACTAGAGAAACCGCCATCATGGAATAAGTTCTGCATGGTGACTTTACGGGTGAAATCAGAGAACATCATTACGGTATAGTCTGCACATTCGCTGGCTGTTGCATTACCCAGGGGCGAAGTTTTTTCGGCATAGGTTAAAAAGCCATCAAGACCTTTTACTCCCTGTCCAGCAGTTGTTAGTGTAGGAGATTGAGAAATGGTATTCACTCGAACACTTTTATCTTTCCCCATATAATAGCCAAAACTCCTTGCGATAGACTCTAAATAAGCTTTATTATCTGCCATATCGTTGTAGTTAGGAAAAGTTCTTTGTGCTGCGATATAGGTCAATGCAACGATACTCCCCCACTCATTCATTGCATCTTTTGCATAGAGGGTTTGCATTAATTTATGAAAAGAAACGGCAGAAACGTCCCAACCTTTTTGCATCCAGTCGTGATTTAAAGCCGTGTAATGTTTTCCTTTACGCACATTAACAGACATACCGATAGAGTGTAAAACAAAGTCAATTTTTCCACCAAAGTGATCCATTGCTTTATCGATTAAATTTTCAAGGTCATTGAGTGAAGTTGCATCTGCGGGAATTACAGGAGCGTTAACTTTTTCTCCTAATTCGTTAATGGTTCCCATACGCAAGGCTACTGGAGCATTGGTCAAAATAATTTCTCCTCCTTGAGCGTGTACACTTTCTGCAGTTTTCCAGGCGATTGACTGGCTGTCTAATGCGCCGAAAATAATTCCTTTTTTCCCTTTTAATAAGTTGTGGGACATATCAATATTGGTTTAAATTTTGTTTGTAAATATACGTTAATTCAATAACTCTTTGGCGTGTTGAAGGGCGGCTTCGGTTAGGGCTTCTCCAGATAACATTTGCGCCACTTCTGAAATACGATCTTGCGGACCTAGTTTTTTAAGCTGGGTAAAAGTACTGCCGTCTTTGGTTTCTTTAAAAACCTTGAAATGATGGGCACCTTTAGCGGCGACTTGCGGAAGGTGTGTGATGGTAATCACTTGCATATACTGCCCCATATGATGCATGATTTCGGCGATTTTATGAGCAACTTCTCCAGAAACGCCAGTATCGATTTCATCAAAAATAATCGAAGGCAAGGTCTTGTATTGGGAAAGAATGGCCTTAACGGCTAACATGATTCGCGACAATTCTCCGCCAGAAGCTACCTTTTTTAAACTACCGAAATCACTTCCCTTATTCGCAGAGAAAGCTAATTCTAGCTGTTCTTTACCATGTGAGAGATAATTATCTATTGGATGTAAGGCCAACTTAAATCGCGCATTGGGCATCCCTAAAAGTAATAGAATTCGAGTCATTTGATCTACAAAACTTGGAATAACTGTTGCCCTGTTTTCGCTTAGCTGGGCACTCAATTTACTAAGTTGCGCTTCGCTGGTGTTTTGCTGGGCAAGAAGATTAGCGACTGTATCGTCTAGGCTGGCCGTTTGAATATCTTTCTCTTCTAAAACTGATCTTTTCTCTATCAACTCCTCGATGGTTTGGACATGGTGTTTTTTCATCAAATCATTTAAAAGCTGATACTGTCCATTGATTTCTTCTAAGCGCATGGGATTTGCTTCGAGTTGCTCTAAAGATTGATTGAGTTCTACTGAAAGGTCGTTGAGTTCAATCAATAAGCTTTCTAAGCGCAAGGCTAAAGATTGATATCGATCACTTACTGTGGCAACTTTTTGCAAAGCATTGCGCACCTCTGTCAATTGCACCTCAATGCCTAGCTGTTCTTCTTCAATGATTTGAACTGATTTAGAGAGTTGCATTTCAATCTCTTCTACATGACTTAACTGCTGAATTTCTGCTTCTAACTGCTCTAAAACACCTTTTTCTAAAGGGGCTTTTTGCAATTCTTCCAGTAAGAAACGATTGTAATCACGTTCTTCTTCTAGGGAAGATTTTTGGGCTTGAAGGGTCGTGATTTTTTTGCTTACAGCAATATAGTGCTCTCTTTCTTGCTGATAAGTTTGCAGTAGTGTCCCATTTTCTGCCAATGCATCTAGCACTTCTAATTGATAGGATTCTTGAGTTAAAGAAAGGGTTTGGTGCTGGGAGTGTACATCGATTAATTGTTCTCCCAATTGTTGTAAAATGTCTAAAGTAACCGGAGTATCATTGATAAAAGCCCTAGATTTTCCAGAAGGGACGATTTCACGTCTAATGTTTGTGATGGATTCATAATCTATATCAACTGAATCAAAAAATGGCTTTAAATCATAAGCAGCAATCGAAAAAGTAGCATCGACATAACATTTCTTCGATTTATCCTTTAAAGTGGATAAATCGGCCCTTTTCCCCAGGACAAGGGCGAGTCCCCCTAAAAGAATCGACTTTCCTGCACCCGTTTCTCCCGTGATACTTGTCATTCCCCTAGAGAAGTTCACTTCTAAATGGTCGATTAAAGCAAAATTAGCAATGGTTAGTTCGGTTAACACAAAAAGGACTTGAATATTTGACTCAAATATACTAGGACGGCAGCGCAAAGGCAAAGAAAACAATCAGTATTTAATCCTTTTCCACTTTGGACCAAAAAAGGGAGCCACTTTGTTTAAGGTAGTAAGGGTTGAACCAAATTCAACTTTTGGTCCATCTGAAAACAAATCGACGATTTCGTCTGCTTTAGCATCAAAAAAAGTTTGAATCAACAAGGCGTTTGGCCGTCTGTTATACAAGGCATTAAAGCGTTCTAAGGACTGTACAATCGCTTGTTTTGCTGCTTTTGGGTTTTCACTCATTTGATCCATTCCGTCTCGGTGATAGTGGTATAGGACAGTTCTGTATTCACGAAAAGTATTGGAGAGCATGGTGTCGATTAACCAGAAGCGATTTCTATTTCCATCGCGTTGATTCCATCCTGTAATTCCATTTTGCTGCGCTAAAGTTACAATCTGCTGTGCTTGCTTGAAATAAGGTGTACCCCCTCTCAGGGCAAATGAATCAGCTTCAATTCCCAGAGCGACAAAAACATAAAAACTAATTAAAGAAATCAAGTTGGATTCATAAGTCGCGGGATTGTAAAACAGCGGTTGATATTCTTGATAAGAAAAGATAATGTCTTTGTCTAAAAAATTGAACAAGGGGGAGTTGTAGTTAGTTTGATAAACCGGACGCTCTACTTGAACTTGAAGGGTTCCTTCAAAACGCAAACCATTAAATCCTGTTAAGTTAAGCACCATACTACAGCGCACTTTTTCCTTATTATCCACCGTCTCATCTGTCCAGGCTTTTGCATTAATGAACTCGTTAAGGGATTGTTCTAAGGTTTCAAATACTTGTTGATTGGTTTGGTTGACAAGATCTGCATTAACCACAAAACGACAATCAATGACTTGAGCAGTCAAAGGTGTTGTGATCAACAGCAATAAGAAAAAGGCTTTTTTCATAAGGAAGCGGTGATTTGGGCAAAAATATCTGCGGCTACTTCTGTTTTATCTTTTAGTTCAAAAGTAGTGGTGGTACCGTTCTTCCTAATAAAGGTAATTTTATTTTTGTCTCCACCAAAACCAGCATCCGAATCATTGAGGGAGTTTAAGACAATAGCATCGGCATTTTTCTTAGTACATTTTACCTTTGCATTGTCTAATTCGTTTTCTGTTTCTAGGGCAAAGCCTAGGAGGAATTGCTGTTTTTTTTGTTGACCCATATCGGCTAAAATATCCACTGTAGGGGTCAAATTAATCTCAGTAAGACCAGAGTTTTTCTTGATTTTTTGTTGGGCAGGATCTGCAGGAGTAAAGTCTGCGACTGCAGCTGCAGCAATGGCGATATCGACCTTGTGATAATATTGAAAAACAGCGGTGTGCATTTGCTGTGCCGAAACAACACGAATCCATTCGATTTGACTATTCTTTAGACTTAAGGCTGTAGGTCCACTGACTAAAATTACCTTGGCTCCAAGTCTAGCTGCTTCTTCCGCTAGGGCAAAACCCATTTTACCCGAAGAATGATTCCCTATAAAGCGAACAGGGTCGATAGCTTCATGGGTGGGACCAGCGGTAATCAGAACGCTTTTCCCGTAAAGTGGGGCATCTTTTTCGATTGAGCTAACCAAAGCGGTAATAATATCTTCTGGTTCCATCATACGTCCTTTCCCTTCTAAGCCACTGGCTAAAAAGCCTTCTTGTGCTGGAAAAACGGTATGACCAAAGCTTTCTAGCTGAGCCATATTCTTTTGATTCGCAGGATGTGCATACATGTCTAAGTCCATGGCTGGGGCAATATAAACTGGGCATTGAGCAGACAAGTAGCAGGCTAAAAGCAAGTTATTGCAACGGGCATGCGCCATAGAAGAAAGAGTATTCGAGGTGGCTGGGGCAATCAACATTAAATCTGCCCAAAGGGCTAATTCGACATGATTGTTCCAACTGGCATGGTCTCCGTCTCCACTTTCTTCGGTAAAAGAAGACACCACGGGGTTTTGGGAAAGTGTAGAAAGGGTGAGAGGAGTAACAAAATCTGTAGCTGCTGGAGTCATTACTACCTTCACCTCAGCACCTTGTTTGATCAATAACCGTACAATCAAAGGGGTTTTATAGGCGGCAATGCCCCCTGTAACCCCTAAAAGGACTTTCTTTCCGCTGAGGATAGACATGGTGTTTATTCCTCTGTATTACGGTGATATACGCGGTCGTTTAACCACTCTTCCACCGCTAGTGCGTGAGGTTTTGGTAAACTTTCGTAAAACTTAGATACTTCAATTTGCTCCTTGTTTTCGAAAATTTCTTCAAGACTATCGTTATGCGTCGCAAATTCATCTAATTTTTCGTGTAATTCTTTTTTGATATCCAAATTGATCTGGTTAGAACGCTTTGCAATAATTGAGATTGCTTCATAAATGTTCTGTGTTGAAACTTCAACCTGATTTCTATCATAGGTTGAAGTAGAGGCAGGTGCTTTAGATTCTCTATACTTAGTCATAATTATTATTTTGCTATTACTGTTGTGTTATTTTCTAAAATCGTAATTTCTTTGGCTGCACGCTCCATTTTTTTATCTAAATCTTCTAAAAATAAAGTTTCTGGATAATACCGTGTGATTGTATTATAAATCTCATGCAACTCTTTTAGACGGGTCAATTTCTTGTAGTAAACACTGTTAGTAGCGATTTCATACGAAGAAAGAAACTTGTAATAAAGGGCGTCCTCACGGAAGGGTGTTCCAGGATAAGAGGCTATAAAATTGTCAAAAGAATTGATCGCAGCTTTGTAATCACGTATGGTGTGGTATTGTTTTGAAATTTCAAAATCCTTTTTCTCTAATTTGGTCTGTAGCTCTTGAACATAGCTATTAGCTTCTGATAAATATTCAGAATTAGGGTAATTATCAATAAAAATCTGAAGTTTATCAAGGGCATCATTTGTATTAGTTTGATCTAAACTATAGCGTGGAGAAAGCAGATAATAACACTTTGCCGCTAAAAATGAAGCTTCTTCTAATTTATTGCTCTTAGGAAATGAGTTGATAAAGCTTTCAAATTGATAAGCGGCGAGATAGTAATCTTTTGTTTGCAAATAGGAATTTGCAAAAAAGAAAGTTACTCTTTGTCCTTGAGGTTTTCCGCGATAAGAAGGAAGAATTTGTTCATATAAACGGTTTGCCCTTCTATACTCTCCAACTTCATAATATGCTTCTGCCGCTTTATATTTGGCAGCTACATCTGGATTGTTAAGCATTTTTTGATAGGAATTACATGCTGTTGTAACACCTAGTAAAATGATGAGAAGGAGAATAAATCGCATGATTTTTTATATGCTGCAAATTTAGTTAAAATTATAGGATTATGAAATTAAACTAAATGTAGTGTTTAGAATTGTTTCAAAACGCATTTAACATTTCGTTTTAAAAGTCTCCAACTGGGTTCTAATTTGCGCTTGAAGTTTTTGAGAGGCTGGGACAAGCGGCAACCTTAGAACGTTCTGAGATTTTCCTTGCAACGCCAATAAAGCTTTCAGACCAGTTGGATTTCCTTCTCTAAATATAAGGTCGATAAAAGGTAAAAGATCCTTTTCTATTTGTTTTGCGGCAGGTAAATCTTTCTGGCGGGCTAATTCAATCATTTGCGAAAACTCCTTAGGAAATGCCCCTGCGATGACAGAGATAACTCCAGTTCCACCTCGTAATACTAAATCTAACGCTGTTAAATCATCGCCAGAGGTAATTAAAAAATTGTTGGGAAGCGAGCGTATTAAGGCTTCTCCTGCATTGATATCTCCACTAGCATCTTTGATTCCAAAGATATTGTCATGCGCTTCGACAAGTCGAATTACCGTATCATTATCTATATTAGTCCCAGTTCTAGCGGGGACATTATACAACATTACAGGCAAAGGAGAGGCTTCTGCTACTGCAGAAAAATGTTGAAAAATCCCTTCTTGATTAGGTCGGTTATAATAGGGACTAACAGAAAGAATGGCATTATAGCCCGAAAAATCTGTTGTGTTAAGATCATTGACTAAAGCGCGGGTATTGTTTCCGCCTTTTCCTAACATCAGGGGAAGCCTTCCTGCATTAATTTCGGCTACTTTACGGGTGACATTAATTTGTTCTTCTTGATTGAGGGTAACGGTCTCTGCAGTTGAACCTAAAACCACAAGAAAATCTATTCCCAATTGGATATACCCTTCAACAAGTAAGCTTAAGGCATTGTAATCCACCTCTCCGGCTGAAGTGAAAGGTGTAATTATCGCTACTCCTGTTCCTTTAAAATTCTTCATGTTATAGCAATTTCAAAATTGTTAAATAATTAACTAATTCTTTTTTTAAGGTGACTTTATCTGTAGGTGAAAAGTCAAAAATAATATCATTCAATCGCTGATCTGCAGAAGAAAACCCTACACTAAGTTTTTTCTTCGCTCTAGTACTTACCCATTCCATATAAAAATCTTCCCGGTTGAAATAATTGATTTGAAGATCAACCTCTTTTTCGCAAAGCAAGGCTAAATCCCCTTCAAATTTCCCAAAATAGGTCACCTCATCTAAATCAAAAAAATGGGCGTATTGTTTTTCAATTTCTTTGGAAGCCCTAAACGCAAAAACGGTGATGTTTGCCGGTGGGATACCAAAAGCTTTCGCTAATTCACTAAAAAATTGCACTTCAATTTCTAGCGAACTGTCGAGCAAAACACGCACGTGTTTCAGCTTAAAAGAAAGGTCTAATTGCTTTTGTTCTAAAGAAGTATGCAAACTTTTTTTTGCTGCCCGTTTATGCCAGAACCTTTTAAACAATTTTTCTAATTTTTGCAAATGTAATGAACTGCAGCTTTATCTTGTAAGGAACTGCCAATTGTTTCATAAATTTTCAAAATGTTTGTTTTATAACATTTCAAGAAAATCATCTTCACTGACCAAGGGAATCTTTAAACGATTAGCTTTTTCTTTCTTTGTAGGGCCCATAGAAGTCCCTGCGACTACAAAAGTGGTTTTTGAAGAGATCGAACTCCCCACTTTTCCGCCATTATCTTCTATGGTCTTTTTGAGCTCATTGCGAGATAATTTTTCAAAAACCCCAGAAACAACAATGGTTTTACCAGCTAGTTTAGCAGAGGCTTGCTCTTGCACTTTAGTTTCCATAGACAAACCAAAGTTAGCTAAGTCTTGCACCATATTTTGATGGGCAGGAACCGCAAAGTAAGCATGAAGACTTTGCACGATCTTTTCCCCAATATCTTCTACTACAAGAAGTTCTTCTTGGGTTGCTTGTGATAAAGCAATCATCGATCCAAAATGCTGGGCTAGTCGTTTGGCCACAGTTTCTCCTACATGGCGAATCCCAAGACCAAATAAAACTTTGGCAAAAGGCTGCTGTTTAGACGCTTCAACCCCTGCCAACAAATTATCCACAGATTTCTCTGCCATACGTTCAAGAGGTAACAATTGTTCTTTTTGAAGGCGGTATAAATCTGCTATATTTTGGATTAAACCCTGCTGAAAAAGCAAACTAATTGTTTCCCCTCCTATCCCGTCAATATCCATGGCTTTACGGCTAACAAAATGTTGCATTTTTCCAATCAACTGTGGGGGACATTGGATGTCATTAACACAATAATGTTGCGCTTCGCCAGGAATACGTTCTAAAGGTGCCTCACAATCTGGACAATGAGTAATATAGCGAATAGACGCTTCTAATTCCCCTCTCTTTTCTGGATTAAAGCCCATGATTTTAGGAATGATTTCTCCTCCCTTTTCAACATAAACATAATCCCCAATGCGCAGATTTAATTTTTCAATTTGATCGGCATTGTGCAACGAAGCTCTTTTGACAATAGTACCAGACAATAGGACTGGTTCAAGGTTAGCAACTGGGGTTATTGCCCCAGTTCGCCCCACTTGATAGCTCACAGAATTTAAGCGGGTACTCACCTGCTCTGCTTTAAATTTATAGGAAATTGCCCATCGCGGAGATTTTGCTGTAAAGCCTAGTTGAGATTGAATATTAATGTCATTGACTTTAATTACAATCCCATCAATCTCAAAAGGTAGCTCTTCTCTTTGTTCTCCCCAGTGTTTAATATAGGTAAGCATTTCATCTAGAGAGGTTACTTGTTGCATGCTCTTTGGAATGTTAAAACCCCAACTTCGCGCTTTTGTCAAGGATTCCCAATGGGTGGTATAGGGCAAATCACCTGCTAAAGCATAGAAAAAACATTGCAATGGACGCTGTGCTGTTTCTGAACTGTCTTGTAATTTTAATGAGCCTGAAGCGGTATTTCGTGGATTGCGGTAAGCTTCTTCTCCAGCAGCAAGTCGTTTATTGTTTAATTGCTTAAACCCCTCAAGAGGCAAAATAATCTCACCTCTTATATCAAATTGTGGAGGGTAGTCTCCTTGTAACTTTAGGGGAACATTTTTAATGGTTTTGACATTTGCCGTGACTTCATCGCCCTGGGTTCCATCCCCTCGAGTAACTGCCTTTTGCAAGCTACCATTGACATAAGTCATATTAATCGAGGCACCGTCAAATTTCAACTCGCAGGTAAAATCTTTAATGGGGGCACCATAAAGCTTTTCGATTCTTTTGATCCAATCTCCTAGCTCTTCGGGGGAGTAAGTATTATCTAAAGAATACATACGCTCGGCATGCACCAGCGTAGGAAAGTTTTTAGTCACACTCCCCCCTACTCTTTGGGTGGGAGATGTAAGGTCTTGATATTCGGGATGGGCTTTTTCTAAGGCTTGTAATTCCTTTAACAACTGGTCAAATTCAAAATCACTAACCTCACTTCTGTCTTCATTGTAGTAGGCGTGATTATATTGATGCAATTGATTGCGAAGTTGTTCTATTCTTTCTTCAATCGTCATATTTACTAAATTGGATAAAACGGTCTTTTCCAAAGATATCTTTTTTCACTGTGGCAGAAGCAAAGCCATGATTTTTTCCCAAGTCAATCATCTCCAGAAGCAGCGAGGGGTTTATCTCAAAATAAAGTTTCCCTTTGGGATGTAATTGTTTTGTCGCCATTAAAAGGATTTCGCGATAAAACAACAGCGGGTCTTCTTCTGGGACAAACAAGGCCATCTCTGGCTCATACTCAAGCACATTGGTGTGCATTTGTTTTTTTTCTGAAGGCAAAACATAGGGAGGATTAGACACTATAAGCCCTACTTGTGTTATTGATTCTTGCCATTTTAAAACATCTTGCTGTATAAAGCTCACCGATAAATTGTGGTCTGTGGCATTGGAACGGGCCATCTCGTTAGCACCTTCACTTAGCTCAAAACCTATAATATCCCATTGGTCTCTTTGAGCCTTGAGACCCAAAGCAACACAGCCTGAACCACTACAAAGATCCCAAACCTTGAGGGAAGTATTGGGGTGATTAGAAAGTATCCATTCAACCAGTTCTTCTGTTTCTGGACGAGGAATCAAGACTGCGGGACCCACTCTTAAATCCAACCCCATAAAAGTAGTTGTCCCTATGATATATTGTAAAGGAGTTCCTTGAGACAATAAATCTAGTGCATGTTGAAGTTGTGTTTCTTCTTCTTTTGACAACTCATACTGCGGTTCAAGTCCAACTTTGATAGATGTCCAGCCAAAATAATGCTGGATACAACGCTTAAAAATATCATCAATTTCTACTTGCTGATACCAACGGTCAAGTAACATTCTATAATAATTCCTCTGTTCGATTAATGTCATTATAACGCTTTTGTTAACCACACATTACATGACGTATGACCAGTATTCCCCATGGGGCCATTAATATAAGTGAAACCTGTTCTTAGGTATAACTTTTGTGCAGCTTTCATATAAGGGAGGGTTTCTAAATAACACAGCTTAAAGTTTTGTGCCTTAGCATAAGCTAAACAGTGATTAATTATTTGTTGGCCTAGACCTCTCCCTCTCGCCTGGGCGAGGAAATACATTTTTTGTAGTTCACAAACGGTAGGATCTTCCCCAGCCAAAGGTGCAATTCCAGCTCCTCCTAGCACAACGCCATCTTCTTCAATTATAAAATAAGCAGAGCGATCAATTTGATAAGCCTGATACATAAAATCCAATTCGGGATCTGCATAAGCAGTCCCCACTTTTGGAACGCCTATATCGATTAATACCCGTCGTATCACTTTTGCTAGCGCAGCGTTATCTTCTTCTTTAACTTCTCTTATACTGACCATATCTTCTTACCTTTGCTAACAATTTTAGGCTAAAATAACACATTCTCTAAGCTTTTGAAAAAGGAATTCACCCAAGACGAACACTTTATGCAACGCTGTTTAGACCTTGCTAAAAAAGGTTTGGGAACAACTTATCCTAATCCGTTGGTAGGCAGCGTGATTGTCTATCAAGATAAAATCATTGGAGAGGGCTGGCATCAAAAAGCAGGTACCCCTCATGCAGAAGTACACGCCATTTCGAGTGTTAAAGATAAATCCTTACTCAAAGAGGCAACCCTCTATGTCAATTTAGAGCCCTGCAATCACTTTGGAAAAACCCCTCCTTGTGCCGATCTTATTGTAGAACATCAAATTCCTCGAGTAGTGATTGGCAGTATTGATCCTTTTGAACAAGTCAATGGCAGCGGAGTGAACACCCTTGAAAAAGCAGGAATCAAAGTAATTACAGCTATTTTAGAAGAAGAGGCCAAAGCCCTGAATAAACGTTTTTTTACTTTTCATCAAAAGAAACGGCCTTACCTTATTATGAAATGGGCACAAAGTCAAGATGGCTTTATCGCTCCACTGGCCGAGAAAAGGAATAAAAAAGCTCCCGTTTTTTTAAGCAGCAAAGAAGAACAGATCCTTGTCCATCAATGGCGAACCGAGGAAGCGGCCATACTCATTGGAGCAGAAACTGCTATGGCAGACAATCCTCAACTCACAGCGCGCTGGGTAAAAGGAAATCAACCTGCAAGAATTATTCTTGATCCAAATGAACGCCTACCAAAATACTTAAAGGTTTTTGATGCGACTGCCTCTTCTCATCAACTCACGCAAGCCTTATTAGGAAAACAAAGTGCTTCTTCGCCTAGTGAATTTTTAAAGGCAACAATCGATTATTTGTATCAAAAAGAATATCAATCTGTCATTATAGAAGGAGGAAGAACCACCTTACAACACTTTATTGATCTAGAGTTATGGGATGAAGCAAGAATCTTTTCTTCTTCAATAACCTTAGGGAAAGGAATCCCTGCTCCCGAATTAGTCCAATTAAAAGCTACTCCTTTATCTGAAGGACTCACTAGGCTATCACCGTCTCGAAAATCGCTTTAAAATTTTGTGGACAACGATGTGGACGTCGATTAGTTGCATTAATAAAAGCAAGTGTAGTAGAAGCAGTGCAAACCAATTCTTCTCTTTGATTTAAAACTTGGTATAAAAAAGTCATTTTTACCAGAGGGACTTCTTTTAAGTGAATATTAATACTTAATCTATCTTCAAATTTTGCAGGAATCTTATACTGAATTTGTGCATCAATCACGGGCATCATTACCCCTGCTTCTTCCATCGCTTGATAAGAAACTCCTAATTGTGTGAGCCATTCTAAACGAGCAACTTCAAAATATCTTAAATAATTACTATGATGAACAACCCCCATCTGATCCGTTTCGCCATAACGAACAATTATTGGGGTGGAGTAAAAATGTATTTTCAACTTTTTTTAAAATTTGTTAAACAAAATATCCCCTCATAATTTGCAATAAAAAAAGATTAAAATCAATAGCAAATTGTGTTTTTTTTTAACTTTTTTTAACTAATATTTGTTGTATTGAATAGCCATAAACAAAACTAGCTTTAAATCAGCTTTTTAACAAAATTAATGCAAAATAGCGCTCAAAATTCTTGGAATAATTGTCTCTCTTTCATCAAAGATAATATTCAGCCACAAGCTTACAAGACTTGGTTTGAACCTATAGTTCCGCTAAAATTAACCGATAACGCGCTGAGTATCCAAGTACCCAGTAAGTTTTTCTATGAGTGGTTAGAAGAGCATTATGTTAAACTGCTTAAAATTGCTTTGACTAAGGAACTGGGAGAATCTGCTCGTCTGGTGTATGTCATTAAAATGGAAAACACTTATGGCAATAAGCAACCTTTTACCGAAAGTATCCCCAGTAGTCAACAAGCAACTCTGCAGTCACAGCAAGTTGATGCACCACTGAGTAGCCTTAACACCCAACTCAAAAATCCATTTGTCATTCCAGGTATTCGCAACCTGCAAATTGAGTCACAATTAAATCCCAATTATAATTTTAAAAACTTCTTGGAGGGAGACTCTAATCGTCTAGCCCGTTCTGCTGGTATCGCAGTAGCGAATAAACCAGGAGGAACATCTTTCAATCCTTTATTAATTTTTGGAAATGTAGGTTTGGGTAAAACTCACTTGGCTCATGCTATTGGGGTACAAATAAAAGATAAATTCCCAGACAAAACGGTATTGTATATCTCTGCTGAGAAATTTACACAACAATATATTGAATCTGTAAAAAAGAACACGCGTAACGACTTTATTCATTTCTATCAAATCATTGATGTATTGATTATTGATGACGTGCAATTCTTCTCGGGTAAATCGGGTACTCAAGACGTCTTTTTCCACATCTTCAATCACTTGCATCAAAACGGTAAGCAAGTCATTTTGACTTCAGACAAGGCCCCGGTGGACATGCAAGACATAGAACAAAGATTGCTCTCACGTTTTAAGTGGGGATTATCTGCAGAATTGCAACAACCTAATTATGAAACCCGTGTTTCCATCTTAAAAAACAAACTCTACCGCGATGGAGTGGTGATAAAAGACGAAATAATTGAGTATGTTGCTAAAAATATCAAAAGTAATATTAGAGAACTCGAAGGAGCCATTATCTCCTTGATCGCACAATCCTCTTTTAACAAAATGGATGTTACGCTTGAACTAGCCAGTGAAATTGTCGAAAAATTCGTCAAAAGCAGCAAACGCGAAGTTAGTATTGATTACATCCAAAAAGTTGTCTCAGAATATTTCCAAATGGACGTGGAGACCCTTCAATCTAAAACCAGAAAACGTCATATCGTACAAGCCCGTCAATTGGCCATGTATTTTGCAAAGAAATTCACTAAGGCTTCTTTGGCAAGCATAGGGACACAGATTGGAAAACGAGATCACGCCACCGTTTTACACGCCTGTAAAACCGTTGACAATCTTTCTTTTACCGATAAACAATTCCGTAAATACGTCGAAGACCTTAACAAGAAATTAACCCTGTAACTTCTTTATGGTTCCAGGTAATGTCTTGATGGTTTGTTTGGGAAACATCTGTCGTTCTCCTTTAGCCCAAGGGATTTTTCAAGATTTAATTACTGATCAAAACATTAAAGTTGATTCTGCAGGTACGGCCAATTATCACACGGGTGCCTCTCCTGATCCCAGAAGTATTGAGATTGCCGCTAAAAATGGTATTGATATAAGTCATCAACAAGCCCGGCAGTTTGTGGTCGAAGATTTCGACCAGTTCGATTATATTTATGTCATGGATCACAGCAATCTACAAAATGTATTACGATTAGCGCGCAGCGATCAAGACCGCGCCAAAGTGCGTTTACTTTTTGGCGATGCAGCAATAGAAGATCCCTATTATGGAGGAAAAGATGGCTTTTCTATCGTTTTCGATAAAATTCAAAAAGCCTGTCAACAAATTCTTGATCAATGGAAGAATTAATACTTACTCCGCAAGGCCCTACCTTATATCTCATTCCCTGTACACTGGGAGACAATGCCCCCATGGAGGTATTACCCTTAACTGTGCGTAAGGTGATTGAGCCATTGACACATTTTATTGTCGAAAATGAAAAAGAGGCAAGGCGTTTTATCAAGCGAATTGCCCCCCAAAAGAAACAAGATCAATTAGCCCTTTATCCCTTGAATAAGTTTACAGACCCCATGGAATTACAAAATTACCTCGATCCGCTTGAAGCTGGACAGTCCATGGGATTACTTTCTGACGCCGGATGTCCAGGAGTTGCCGATCCAGGTGCTGTCATGGTTAAACGTGCTCACAGTAAAGGGTTTAATGTCAAACCTTTAGTAGGGCCTTCTTCCCTACTGCTGGCTTTAATGTCCTCTGGAATGAACGGGCAATCTTTTGCCTTTAATGGCTATTTACCCATCGAAAAGCTAGAGCGTTTACGTAAAATTAAAGCTTTAGAACAACGCTCGGGAGAATATGATCAAACCCAACTATTTATAGAAACGCCATATCGCAACGAGCAGTTTTTAGCCGACTTGACCAAAAGCCTTTCGCCCAATACACTTTTAGGTATTGCTTGCGATCTAACCCTACCAACAGAATGGATTAAAACAGCCCCTGTAAAAGAGTGGAAAAAAATCGAAGTAAATCTTAAAAAAAGGCCTGCTATATTTTTATTCCACAAAGAACTAGCGATATAATTTCTGCTTATTTAACCAGCGGTGGTACTTCCGTGCTTTTTGATTATGCTCTTTTAAGCTTTTTGAAAAATCATGGTAGCCTGGGTTATTAGGGTCTACTACAAAATATAGGTAGTTGTGTGGTGTTGGAAACAAAACAGCATCGATAGCAGAAATATCTGGCATAGCAATTGGCCCTGGTGGAAGTCCCTTATTGCGATAGGTATTATAAGGAGACTTGATCTTTAAATCTTTTCTTAAAACCCGGCGGATGACTAAAGAGAAATCATTTTGTTCTTTTTTTAAAGCATAGACTACAGTGGGATCTGCTTGTAAACGCATCTTCTTTTTTAAGCGATTGAGATAAAGTTGAGCGATGATAGGACGTTCATCATTTTTAAGAGATTCCTTTTGTACAATAGCCGCTAGAGTGATGACTTCGTTAGGAGTCAGACCTTGTTTTTGTGCAGCATTAAGACGCTTTGGCGTCCAAAAATATTGGTATTCTTTCAGCATGCGTTTTTGAAAAGCTGCTGGAGAAGTATTCCAAAAGAATTCATAGGTATTAGGGATATACATGCCCAATGCAGTGGCTTGGTCGAATCCATTTTTAGCTAAAAAATCTGCTTCTCGCATTTGAGTAAGAAAAGCCAAACTATCGGCCTCTAACTGCTGGGCAAGGCGACCCGCTAAATCTTCTAATCGTTCTTGATTGTTAAAGGTTACCCTTACAGGAAGGGATTTTCCGCGTAAGCGGTTAATAATCTCATTGTTACTCATCCCTTTGTTTAAGGCGTATTTTCCCGCACGAATGCCCGTGGCATAGCCCTTTTTCTCTGCGGCAAACCGAAAGTCATCTGCAGATTTGATTAAGGGGGCTAGTTCTACAAGCAGGGCGTCTAGATCACTACCCGTAGCGATAAAAACATAAGAAATATCGTTTTCAAAGGCGGTGTTGGAAAGGAAGAAAACCCGATAAAAGCTATAAGTAAAATACAAGCCAAAGGCCGCAATCAACAGGACGATGATTAAAACAATTTTTCTTTTATACATGAGCAATTTTTTGAAAAACCACCTCGTTCTGGTAGCCATTTTTATCGTAATTCCAATCTTTTTTAAATCCGCATTGTTCATACCCCGCAGCAGCAAAAAGCGCTAAACTTGCACTGTTTTTATCGCCTACCCCAGCATACAGTTGGTGTAACTGCAATCGATTAAAGGCATAATCTTCGATAAGTTGAAGTGCCTGTTTACCTAAGCCCATGCCGCGATATGCTTGATCAATTACAAGTCCTACTCCAGCCCGATGATGGAGTGGGTCAAAATCATATAAATCTATAAAACCTAAAGGGGTGTTAGCTTTATCGCTAATCACAAAGCGTTGCTGCTTTGCGGTAAAGATGTCTTGCTTGGCGTGAAGAATGTATTGCTTGAGGGTATATCTTGCAAAAGGAACAAGGGTGTTGGACAAGGTCCACAAGGCCTGGTCATTTTCTAGGGTAAAAAGAAAATCTAGATCGCTGGGTTCTAAGGCGCGTAAATGTACTCCAGAATGGTTCATGCGATTTCTCCTTCAAAAACAAAGGTGGCGGGTCCTTGTAAATCAATATTAGTATAGGTGCTTTTTCCTGCGTTAAACGACACGATTAACTGTCCGCCTTCTACAATTACATGGATAGATTGCGCAGCAGTTACACCTGTTTTATGCATGGCCAGGGCAACGGCGGTTGCTCCCGTTCCACAAGAGAGGGTTTCGTCTTCTACTCCGCGTTCATAGGTGCGAACGGCAAAGGTGTTTTCATTGACTTTTTCGACAAAATTTACATTAGTCCCTTCATCAAAATAGGGAGCCCCACGACGAATTGCTCGACCTTTTTCTACTACTGCAAATTGGGATAAATCTGCTACCATAGCCACATGATGCGGAGAGCCCGTATCTAAGAAAGTATGGTCTTTTTCACAGCGAAAATCACTAACATCGTGCATACGCAAGGCCACGCTTTGGTCTTTTTCGATAGTGGCAGTATGCAGCCCATCTATCGCCATAAAAGTAGTTTGTTTTTCAATGATGCCCAGCGATGCCGCAAAAGCGACGGTACAACGTGCACCGTTCCCACAAAGGGTACTCTCACGACCATCTGCATTAAAATAGACCATTTTAAAATCTGCTGTAGGATGGTTTTGAATCAAAATCAAACCATCTGCCCCTATTCCAAATCGGCGGTCACAACAGTGTTCAATAAAGGCGACATCTGTTGCGGGAAACTGCTGCTCACGATCGTCGATCATAATAAAATCATTTCCCGTACCTTGGTATTTGTGAAAGCGGAATTTCATGCCATAAAGGTACATTTTTTTAAGGTTTTTTTAGCTGTTAAAAAGTCGTTAAAGGCCTTTACATTAACAAGACATATTTTTTAATTTTGACAAAAATTATTGATTTATGAAAACGATCTTACAATTGACAGTTGCTGTTTTAATCAGCACTACCCTAAGTCTATTCCTTTTTTTATTTATACAGGCTTCGTCAGAAAAAACCATCTCAGAAGCGACTCCCCCAGCATTACCAACGAGTTATGCCTATAATTTAAATGGATTGAGTGAAGCCCCTACTAACTTTGTAGAAGCGGCCAATAAAAGTATTATTGCCGTAGTACATGTTAAAAACACCTCTCTATCTAACGAGCGCTTTTCCCCCTTAGAATACTTTTATGGCAAAGGAGAAAGTAGAGACCGCGTTGGCATGGGTTCTGGTGTAATTGTCTCCCCAGACGGTTTTATCATTACCAACAATCACGTAATTGAAGACGCCACAAAGATTGAAGTTACCACCAATGACAATGTGCGTTATAAAGCAGAACTCATTGGCACCGATCCTTATACCGATATCGCTGTTTTAAAAATTAAAAGCGAAGAAAAGCTTCCCTACCTCTACTTTGGGAACTCAGATACTACCCGCATTGGCGAGTGGGTCTTGGCCATTGGAAACCCTTTTAACCTTAACTCTACCGTCACCGCGGGAATCATTAGTGCAAAAGCCCGTGACCTCAACGCAAGAGATGATAAAAACCAATCCTTCTTGCAGACAGATGCGGCAGTAAATCGCGGGAATAGCGGGGGGGCCTTAGTTAATACCCAGGGAGAGCTGATTGGAATCAACACTGCCATCACTTCTTTTTCTGGGGGCTTTGAAGGCTACTCTTTTGCCGTACCCAGTAATATTGCCCGCAAGGTCTTTGAAGATTTAATCGAGTATGGCAGCACTCAAAAGGGCTTATTGGGTGTTCAAGGCAATGCATTAAGCCCAGAATTTAAAGAGCGCTTTGAAGAGCTCAACATCACTCTCAACGAAGGCTTTTATGTGGGCAATGTGATCCCTGGAATGGGAGCGGCTAAAGCCGGAATTCAAGAAGGGGATGTGATTCTTGAGGTAGATCAAGTCAAAATCAAACAATTTTCTGATTTGACAGGCTATCTCGAAAGTAAACGCCCTAATGACGTTGTCAATGTTTTACTTTTTCGCGATGGTAAAGAAAAAGAATTCAAGGTCACCCTTGCGAAAAGTACCGCTACACAATTTATGGGAATGAACCTTAGAAATTTAAGTCCAGAGGATCAAAAGAATTTTGGGATTGAGTATGGAGTAATCGTAGACGCCTCAGGACCCTATTTCCAAGACCAAATCGAGACAGGTTCTTTGATTACTGGAATCAACGGAAAGCGCATTTACAATATAGACGATCTGCAAGAATACGACATTCGTTCTATAGAATGGATCAGTTATATCACCCCCAATGGAGATCAAATCCGCCTTCGGATGTAAGAAACAGAAGCTTTCCTTCGGGAAAGCTTTTTTTTTGGGTTAAGTTTCCGCAATTTTGCAAAAAGCCATCGCTATGCGAATTGACATCATCACCCTTTTTCCTGAACTTTTGCGCAGTCCGTTTGAGGCATCGATAGTTAAACGCGCGATTGAGGGCGGCAAAGCCGAAGTTCACTTTCACGACCTCCGGGACTACAGCAGTAACAAATACAAGCAAGTCGATGACTACCCCTACGGCGGTGGTGCTGGAATGGTGATGATGATCGAGCCCATTGACAAATGCATTAGCACGTTAAAAGCTGCGCGCAACTATGACGAAATCATCTACATGACCCCCGATGGAGCAACGCTTAATCAAGCGACCGCCAATCAATGTTCGCTCATGGAAAACATCATTATCCTTTGTGGTCACTACAAGGGGGTGGACCAGCGGGTAAGGGATCAATTGATTACCAGGGAAATCTCCATCGGCGACTTTGTCTTGTCTGGGGGAGAATTAGCCGCGGCGGTTTTTTGCGATAGCATCATCCGTTTAATCCCAGGGGTATTGGGCGATGAATCTTCTGCTTTAAACGATAGTTATCAAGACGGTCTTTTGGCACCTCCCATCTACACCCGCCCTGCGGAATACAAGGGGTGGACCGTTCCCGAAATCCTTACTTCTGGGAACACCCCTGCGGTAGAACGCTGGCGAGAAGAACAGGCCCTTGAACGCACCCAGCGCCTCCGCCCAGATTTATTGGACGAAGAATAGCGAAACCCTGGCGCGCGTTTGTAACGCGTG
>JBMYNN010000017.1:0-38625 GCA_049598335.1 Flavobacteriaceae bacterium | reverse complement strand
TCACAGAAGTAGAAATCCTAAGGAAGAATAAATTGATCATAGATCAAATGAGTGTTAAAAGGGTGCGGTAATGCGTGCCTTTTTTTGTTCTATAAATAACGAGGTTAATCTTTTAAAAATTATTTTGGAAAATAAAGATTATTTTATAAAATAATATTCCAAGATCAATCAATCAGACCGGCCAGAAATAGTGTAAACGGTGGTAAATCGTATTA
This sequence comes from Flavobacteriaceae bacterium, assembly GCA_049598335.1. Taxonomy (GTDB): domain Bacteria; phylum Bacteroidota; class Bacteroidia; order Flavobacteriales; family Flavobacteriaceae; genus Arcticimaribacter. Next base: position 38,410 of record JBMYNN010000017.1, on the reverse strand, counting down.
GAAACGCTGAAACCGTATTAAAATCGATTATTATACGGTTTTTAATATATCCTTAGAATTAGAAAAACCTAATATAAATAGCGAATCTCTTCAAAAAAAGGAGATAAAAGAATCAAAGCGCAGATACCACAGCTCTAAACCCAGTATGCATACTTCCCGTATCTGGCGTGGTTTTCATCCGCATACTGTTTCGGTATCCGCTACAATAGCTGTCGTGGCATAAAAAACTTCCGCCTCTACTAACGCGCTTTAATGCATAAGGCTCATTGGAGTCATAGCTTGTTTCAGGTCCTTGTGGGTTGTGGGTGGTTTTTACTACAATAAAAAAATAAAACTTTTTAGTTCCTTTTTGGTTATTTATTAAACAGTATCGAGATATCTAATTTTATGTCCCACTTCGACTTACAATAATAGCAGCTTAATAATTTGCAATGAAAAAAGCCTTGTACTGTTATAGCACGGAGGTTTTTTAATAGAAAACTTAATATATTTAAGAATTAATAAATTGAAATATGGCAATGATGGTTGATTGGGAATATTTTTTTCCAGCGGTTTATTTTAAACATAATAGATTTGAATCTTGGTCAAAAGAAGATTTAAGTAAAGTTCTCGATAAAGATGGTAACTGGGATCCACAAAAGGATTTTGAGTTTCACCTCCAGAAGTTAAAAGTGGATTAAAATACTTTGACCAGAAAAACAAAACTTTATTTCCAGAGGGATTTACAAAGCCCATTTACTCAATAGAAACTTTTGAAGAAGCCCGTCTCACACTATTAAATAGAATTCAAATTTCTTTCGTAGAAGAAAAGGAAAAATATTATTATAATGATTCTGATGAAGAGACATGCACTGTGTATTCAACTTATAAAATTGAAATTCAAGAAGCTGATAAATCTATTAATGTAGAAAATGGAATGACTATTGGTAACTTAAAATGGATAAATAAAGATGGTAAACTTGTAGAGTCCAGTGAGCGCGAACTTAAAGTTTGGGGTAAAAAAAACGTAATTACAAGTCACAGATTTAATGCAATTAACATCTTATACGATTGGTTAATTGGGTTAAATCCAAGAGGAGCTTATGATAACACCTGGCAAGTTTTTGCATATGGAATAACCGAATATGAAGAAACTCTTTCCTGTGTAGATACTTTTGTTGTTAATATTCAAAAGAATCAAAAAAGTCTTCCTGGCTTTGAAATCGAGAATAACAATGTTATAATTAGTCAGTCCGTCGATAAAAATTTTGACAACATTCAATTGGCACAAAAGGAAAGTGCAAGTGATGTCAGATTAAGATTAAAAGACTGGAACCCATTTATATCAAATTGATAAAAAAGTGAATATTAAGGAAAGTGGAATTTAATTCCGCTAAAGGTATTTTATATTAATTATGAGATTTTAAAAACCAATTAGAGAAGATTTCATCACAAATATTGGACTACGACAAAGCTTATTTTCCAAAAGAATTGAATGAACATTATGGCTAAGTTTATATATGATTATTTAACCCATTAATTAAGATAAAATATATGATTAGTATAAAAAAAGAATTAATTAAAATTTGTGAAGAAATTGTAGAGCGTAACAATGAGCCATATAAAGAATCTGAAGGAGGGATCAGTAATCATATATTTGACGAAAAAGGTGTACAAATGTATTTAGGTTGGGAACTGACTAAGAAACTCAATTTGTTTGAAAAAAAACTTAAGCTGCATAATCTACAGTTTGAAAAAAAAATCGTAAATAAGAATAATAAAAAAGATTACTTAGATATTTTTTTATTTTACAAAGGACAAAAAATTGGCATTGAAATAAAATTTAAAACAAAAGGATTTAATTTAACAAAAAAGGGGTCAAGCAAAAAAGACTTAAAGGCAACTATTGAAAAAAAAGAAATGTTTAATTATCATTTTTCAAATCATGGGGCTGAAACAAATGGACAGCATAGTTTTTTTTGGGATTTACATAGACTAAATTATTTTATTAGAAAAAAAGAGATTGATTTAGGGGATCAAATATTTATTACAAATTGTTCAAGTTATTGGGACCATAAAAATCCAAGCATTAATAAAAAATATATTATAGAACTAGAAAATGGTAATGCTAAAATCTCAGAAACTAAGAAAATAAACAACTCACACAAATTTGAAATGAGTCATGGCACACACTTATTAAAAAAAATGGATCCTCCAAATTGGTTAAGTGTTGATGGTATATCGGGTCAAAAGAAGGGTTTATATGAACTTATTAAAATGCAAACCACGAGTATTAACAAAGGACATAACTTGAATTTTGATACGCGAGTGACCAAAGGAGAAAAAGAAGTCTCAAAAGTGCGAGCAGATATATTCTTTAAACTCAAACCAGGAGAATTTATAAGCTTTGCTGATGGTAATGATAAAAGAGTGCAATTTAAATTACAATATATAACCAAGAAACTCCCAAAGGCAAAAAAATATTCCAAGAAAGACCTTACTAGGAATTTTAAACGGATTCATCGGGAGGCTAGATCTCTATTTGGTAAATAAATAATTTTTTAGTTATACACCTAGTATCTGTTTTATGTTTTTATGATAAATGGGTTTAGTAAATACTATTCTTTGTATTGTTTTATGAAAAATACTTTGTTTAAATTGCGATTGGTTTACCCTGAAGCAAAATTCATCAAAGTAAGCTTGTATAGCCCATTTTGTTACATGAGTAGGTATAGCTCTTAACCAAGATTTTAACTGCATAATCATAACACTAAGTTCTTTAAAGCTGTTACCATTAGAACTGTACTTTTGCTCAATATCATATTCTTTTTTTAAAGGCTCATATCCTCTCCATTTATCGGTATCTATCCGTGCTGTCGTGCTTATGTGTTCTTCAAATATTGGTGTTAACGATTTTGATGAATAATCATCAATTGATTTTACATAAACCCTTTTTACTTGATGTTTTTTTACTCAATTCTACTGCTATAACTGCCTTTTTCTTTTTGGAATCATAACTTCTGCATTGTTTTACTTGTTCTTTTCCTCCAACGGTAAACTCATCAACATGAACTAATTCTGATAAAGCATATTTTTGACTGCTCTTCATTGCTTTTCTAACCTTTTGCATAAAATACCATGCGGTACCTTGATGAATATCAAAACGTTTACCCATTTGAATACTAGAAACACTCTTACTGCTGGTACTCATCTCAAAAACAATACAAAATGCTTTTTGTAAACCAAATTTAACTTTATGAAACAGGGTATTAGCGGTTGAACTTTCAACATGTTGACAACTATAATATTGATATTTATAACCTATTTTTTTACAACCTTTGGTATGTCCGCATTTCATGCAAGTAAAACCATCTTACCATTTTATTTTTGCCAAATATGCCTTACAGGCATCATCTGTTGGCAATTCTTTTACAAAGTTCAGTATATTTTGTCCTTTAAAATTTACAAATATTAAGAGCTAATTTCAAGAATCAATCAGAAAAATATAGATTAAGTTAGGTAAAAAACTTGCTTTAATTCTTTAGATACAGGACTGTTGTCTTCATTAGTTTCCATTAATTCAGACATATACTCCCACCACCTTTTACAAACATCGGTGTTAGCAATTTCATTCCATTTAACTTCAGATTCTAATTCAACATAACCAAATAGAAAATTTGTTTCCTCATCTAAAAAAAGACTGTAATTACTAATACCATGAGACTTTAAGGTCTCTTCAAGTTCTTTCCAAATAGGATTGTGTCTTTTGATGTATGCATCAACCATATCTGGATAAACCTTCATTTTAAATGCCTTCCTCATCATTTTAAAATATGAATAGATTATTTTGGAATTAAAGACTAATAAGTTTTAAGCTTCAGATTAACCTTATACGTTATTGCATCAATTGTAACGTTACAGGACCAAGTAATCCAGAAGTTATCAATTCTTCTTCTGGAGCTACGTTATCGTACAATAACCATGTATAGCGTTCTTCTTTAGGAAGCTGTTTGTCACCTGTAATACGGTTTCGCCAAACATTTACCACTTCTATTTCAATTTTATTCTCTCCCTGTTTCAAGGCGTCTGTTATATCTAACTGATAAGGCTGTATCCAAGTTGTACCCATATTTTGCCCATTAAGAGTTACAGTAGCCATAACACCCACTTTTCCTAAATCAATATAAATTTCATCACCTTTTACTTTATTAAATTGAAACGTATTTTTATAGGTTGCAGTACCTGAATAGTGTTTAAGTAAATTATTATCGCTTAAAGTCCAGTCTTTTAGGGTAGATGTTTTTATAGGTTTAGGTGCAATTTGCTTATTTTTAAAACTAATTTCCCATTGATTATCAATAGTTTTTACTGTTTTAAATTTAGGCGAATTTTCAATATAACCTGTCTCAATATTTTTGTTTGTATTATTAGTGAATACAATAAAACAACTTTCGTCTACTTTCATATCTAATGGTATAATTGTTCTGTCATTTTCTTCTAAATAATTATTAATGAATCGTGCCTTACCCGTCACAGCATCCCAAAGCTGAGGTTTACATCCTTTTATTTTAAAGGAAGGTTTAACAGATATTGTTTTTCCACTTTGGTTTGTTAGAAAATAAATATCCATATAATTGGATTTTCGGTGTGTCCATAAAACACTATCATTTACTGCTACATCTTTTTTGATATTAAAATGATCTAACGTTTCTTGTAAAGACAAACCATCTATTACAAATCCTTTTCCATATTTTTTTATTTTATTCTCATTTTTCCAAAGTTTAGAAGCAAGCGTTTTAACTTGTTCATCACATTTCGGAAACCCCTCTAAACTTGGAGAATATTCAGGTGCCTGCCCATAAATAATGCCCCCGTTTTGTATTAGTTTTTCAAGCTTTTTCAATAACTCTGGACGCATTGTTTTTAATGGAGGTAGAACCATCATTTTGTAGCTCATCCCATTGGGTAGGAAAAGGGTTCCGTCTTTCACTTCAAGATCATTTATTATTACTTCAGCATTTATGTAATCAAAGGAATATCCAGATGGTAATTTTGGTATCTGTGGTCCTGTCATAATAGGAACATCTTCACCAATAAAATAACATACATCGGCAACATAATTACCTTGCTGTAATAAATGCTGTGTACGTCTTAAATAATCAAAATAGGTTTTACTTTGTTTAAACCAAGTATTATGTCGATTAAACTCTGTACTAAACCAAGCATTGACTCCTGGAATACGATTTTCATCAGGTTGATGTATAAATAAATGTAGTACATGCTGATTAATACCCTCTGTTAAACTCCAATCACCACGTCGTTTCAGCATCGCTGGGTGTCTTACATAGGTTCTCTGTGCTGCTGTAAAACATTCTGCCGATGTTATTTTTTTTCCGTAAATATGAGAAGTAGAAGATGCAGCTTTGCACTCAATATTGCCTAGAGTACCCTCATTCCAATACTCACCACTAACCATGTCTGATTGTCCACCATACATCATAAACTCTGATGGGAATCCCCAGTGCCCATAATTTTCCAACCACAATTTCAATCCGTTTTCATTAGCAATTTCCCGCAGTGCACCACAATATTTGTAAGCTACATCATCAGCAATACATCTGCGAAGATCCCACAAAAACCTTTCGGACTCTTCCATACTACCAACTATTCTTCCAGAAAATACAGGAAGATACTTTTTGGGATTATAACCATATTTTTCTTGAAAACTTTTTTCCATATCATCAGTCCAATTTTGAGAACCCTGTTCGTAACTGTCTATGATAACGTATTTAAGGGCGCTTTTACTTTCTTCGGGAACTCTTTTTATAAGCTCTCCAATAAATTGTTTAAAGTGAAAGCGTATCAATTCTACACTCGCTTTATCAACTTCATAGCCTTTACCTTGTGGTGCTGCAGGTGCGTTTTTAGTACCTGTGGGCGTCATCCCATAACGTAAAATGGTCCACTTACCTTGAGGTGCATCCCAATTTAAATAACCTTGCTTATCCATTTTATTACTAATATCAATAATTCCTAGTGTATCAATTTTTAAAGCTGGGTCTACGATTTCCTTTTTTGAATTCCAAGAGTAACTGTCCCAATTAGGAAAAGGCGTTGGATGCATTTTTCCCAAACTTTTTTCTGCGAAATGCTCTATGGTTTTTGATTCTGATAAGATGATTTCCGACAACCCCCAAGGTTCGTTTTTAGTACCTGTCCAAGCATAGTCTCCCCCTATATTTTCAATCCTAATACTAAAATTTTTTGAACGTGTAGCTGGTAAATTAACAGCAATAGGGGCATAGATATGAGCACCTACATCTGGCGTAAGCTTACTTCTGTCAAAAGTAAAAGTTTTAATCAATTTTAAAGTGCCATTTGTACTGTCATACAAATCACATTTGGCTTTAATTGTGTTTCGAGTAGGTAAAAATGTTAAACTCCTAGAAGTCATGATACTATCTAAGCTAAAATCAAATTGATAGGTTTTTACACTTTTTAAAAAGCTAACGTCAGTAGTTACATCTTCATCAATCAAATAGTTGGGATTTGATATTTTAGGACTAATTGAAATAGTAGCATTTTTAAGTGATAATTTTTTAGTTTCTTTTGATATTGATGGAAAAGCAAGTACATAAATATCTTGAAAAAGATCATTAGGTTTTTCCAATTGCATTTTAATTTTTTGTCCACCTTTAACATTCGCTTCAGAATATCTAATATGTCTCATTGCTTTATCTGGTGTAACCCAAGGACCTCCAGATTGACTCCATCCAGGACAGTTAAAAACACCAATGTTAATACCAATTCGATTAGCCTCATTTACGGCATGTACCATACAATTCCACCATAACTCACTCAATAGAGGGACTTTTCCGTCAACTTCATTAGGATTAATACTCGCTATAAATGCAGTACCTATACCTACTTCTTTCATTGCTTCCAAGTCTTTTGTTATACCCGCTTTAGATATATCATCTCCTATCCAATACCAATAACACCATACAGTATTGGAATCACTTGGGGTGATAAAATTTGATACTATTGAATTAAAATTAGAGCTTTTATCCTTTTTATTAGGCTTAAGCTCGCATTGAAAGAGTAAAGTAGTAAAAAAGAAAAAAAATATTGAGTAACTTATTTTTCGACACATATTTTATTGTATTTAAAAAAGATAAAAAAAGATAAAGAAAGAGACAATGGCATCCTGTACTATACTGTATATTGAATCGGGAATAAAAAATTTAATTTTCATGTTTATAGAAATAACAATAATTTAACTTATAAATAAAGCAGGATAGTGCAGGACAGAATTTTATCATTCTCATAGTATCATTGTAGCAACAATAACTGCAAAATAATTAACTAAACATTGATAAGGATGAAAATTTTTAATAAAAAGACTCTAGAAAAGATAATATTTTTCTCTGTTATACTTTTTAGTACTGCAATTTTTGCTCAACAAATTAAGGTTTCAGGTACTGTTACATCGTCAGATGGTATCCCTCTTCCTGGAGCAAATATTATAGAGAAGGGTACCTCTAACGGAACCCAAGCCGATTTTGATGGTAAATATGATTTGACAGTCACTAATGAAAGTTCTGTACTTATTATTTCCTACTTAGGGTATTTTAAAGTAGAAGTAGTAGTAAATGATAGAACAACAATTAATACAATATTGCAGGAAGATGCAGCAAGTCTTGATGAAGTTGTTATTGTTGGTTATGGCCAACAGAAAAAGGTAAATGTTACAGGAGCAGTAGCAACAATAGATAGTAAAACTATTAATGTTGCCCCTGTTGCCAACGTTACCAACGCCTTGGCTGGTCGACTTCCTGGTTTAATAACAAAACAAGAAGGTGGTTTGCCAGGTGCAGATGCGGCATCTTTAAATATTCGTGGATTTGGTTCTCCATTAGTAATAGTAGATGGAATTCAAGGTAATATTAATAACTTGGATCCAAATGAAATTGAATCTATAACAGTACTAAAGGATGCTTCTGCAGCAGTTTTCGGAGCTAGAGCAGGTAATGGGGTTATTCTTGTAACTACAAAAAGAGGAGAAGAAGGCAAGATGGCTATCAATTTTAATTCTGTAATGACTTTTCAGTCTCCAATAAAATTGGTAGAATTGGCAAGTTCTGGGCAAATGGCAGAGCTTACAAGGGAGCAGCACATCAATAGTGGTCAACCAGAATCGACACAAAGATTTACGCAAGAGGAAGTAGATTTATTTTATGCTGGTACTGACCCAGACTACCCAAACACCAATTGGAGAGATGTAGTTTTAATAAATACGTCGCCTACACAGCAACATAATTTATCAGTTAGAGGAGGTACTGAAAAGATTAAGTATTACGGCTACTTAGGCTATACGGATCAAGAAACATTTTTTAAGAAAAATGGAGGTGGGTATAAACGCTATAATTTAAGGTCAAATGTTGATGCACAAGTTACAGATGACTTGAATGTACAACTAGATTTAACAAATATATGGGAAGTTAGAGATTTGCCTTGGCGTGTATTTAATGGTTCAAGTAACACTATTTGGCAAGAATATTGGAATACAGAACCTTATTTCAATTCATCAAATCCAGATGGGAGTTTGGCCTATGGAGGTGCTGGAGGTTCTATAGGTATCAACGCATTGTCCAATAAAGAGACTGGAGGGTACGAAAGAGATGAAAGTAATCAACTTTTAGCGTCTTTAGCTTTAAATTACGATTTGAGCAAAATTATAAAAGGTTTAAAGACTAGGGCTTTCGTAAATATTAATCAATCTACAAGTTTTAATAAAAAATGGCGCTATTTACCAGATAGTTTTACATATAACTTTTCTAACGATAGTTATACTCAAAATACATTTCAAACACAACCTGATTTAACACACAGAGATAGTAGAAGTCGTCAAATTACTGGACAATTTTCATTAGAATATAACAATACGTTTGCTGAAGACCACGACGTTTCTGCTTTAGCATTATTTGAAGTTATTGATAATTATTCAGATTTCATTGAGGCAGCGAGGGGTGGATTTACCACGACATCAATAGATTACCTTTTTAATGGTAGTGTTGGCAATCAAACCAGTAATGGCTCAGCGTTTGAAACAGCGCGTCAAAGTTTAATATTTAGAGCTAACTACGCTTATAAATCTAAATACTTATTGGAAGGCACACTAAGGGTAGATGAATCTGCAAAATTTAGAGAAGATGTTAGAAGAGGATATTTTCCTAGCATTTCCTTGGGTTGGAGAATTTCTGAAGAAGGCTTTTTGAAAAATAGTAATGTAGTCAACAATCTAAAGCTAAGATTGAGTTATAGTGAAACAGGACAAGATAATGTAGCAAACTTCAATTACCTATCGGGGTTCCGATCAGGAGAGCTTTACTTAATAGGGTCTCAACCTGCTAATGGTTTGATAACAACAGGTTTAGCAAATCCCTTTTTAACTTGGGAAAACATGATTGTATATAACGGAGGACTGGATTTCTCTCTATTAGGCAGTAAGCTCTTTGGAGAATTTGATGTGTTTTGGCGTGAAAGAACAGGAATTCCCGCTTTAAGAACAGCATCTTTACCTGATACCTTTGGTGCTCAACTTCCTGTTGAAAACTTAAACGCTACGAATACACGAGGTTTTGAGCTTGTACTCGGGTATCAAAACAATATTAAAGATTTTAATTATAAAATAACAGGAAACATTTCTTATGCTAGATCAAAATGGGAGTCTTTTGATGAGCCCGAATTTAATGACCCAGATCAAGCAAGATTAAATAGAAGATCTGGACAATGGACAGACCGTGCCTTTGGATATGTTGCCGAAGGGTTGTTTACAACTCAAGGAGAAATTGATGCACTACCTTATGTTTATGATGAAACCATTGGGAATGCTGCTATTGCACCAGGTGATATTAGGTATTCTGATATAAACGGAGATGGTTTGCTGAATTTTAGAGACCAAGTGGAATTAGGTAATGGTAATACACCAAATTGGATTGCTGGCTTAAATTTTGATTTTCACTACAAAGATTTTGATTTAAGTGCCTTTTTTCAAGGTGGTTTTGGATTCTCACAATTTGTAACTTTAAAACATGGAAATAACTTCTCTGAGTTTATGTATAATAACAGGTGGACACCAGAAAATAATAATGCTAATGGTGTCATTCCAAGATTAGGAGGAGCTGGATCTAATGGTTGGACCTCTAGTTACAATTATAAAGACTCCGATTATGTGCGTTTAAAAGCATTATCTCTTGGTTATAGTTTACCAAAAGAGATGCTAGATAAATTCAATATACAAAGGTTAAGAGTCTTTTTTGCTGGTACCAACCTTTTTACATTTAGTGATATATTGGATTTTGAAGTAGACCCAGAATCTCCAAGTGGGCTTGGAGGCTTCTACTATCCTCAAATGAAAACAGTCTCTTTTGGTTTAAATCTTTCTTTATAAAAAAACATAGTCATGAAAAACTTAAAAATTTTAATTATTAGTACAATTTTAGTGATTACGTCGTGCAACGACGTGTTAGAAAAAGAACCGTTAGATATTATTTCCGACGCTGCAGTATGGTCCGACCCTATTTTAGTAGATAGCTATCTCGATCAGTGTTATGCAGAAATGATATTCGCTTTTGAAACCAGATATGGGGGAACTTCAAAGCTTGAATCAGGTTTATATACATGGTTTGAACAGTCACATGCCATGACCATTGCTGATGAAGCTAGATTTGGTTGGGTCCCCGCACCAAAATCCCATTGGATAGGTAACAACGGTGGTGTTGAAGATTGGTGGGGTTATGCAACTGTTAGAAGATTAAACGAGTTCTTAGTGCAAATGGAGGTAAGTGGTCTGGATGAATCCTATAAATCGCAACGTATCGCAGAGGCGAGATACCTTCGTGCACATGCATACTTTAATATGGTAAAACGCTATGGTGGTGTACCCTTAATAACAGAAGTGCAACAATTAAACGATAGTGAAGAATCATTATTCCCCGCCAGAAATAGAGAAGTTGAGATTTACGATTTTATTTTGTCTGAACTAGATGTAGTTGAAGAAGATTTGTTAAGCACAGAATATGGTCGTGTAACAAAATGGACGGCGTTAGCCTTAAAAAGTCGTGCTGCCATGTATGCGGGAAGTATAGCTACTTGGGGTACTGAGCGTTTGGATGGGCTAGTGGGAATACCATCTAGTAGAGCTAACGATTTTTGGCAAGCGTCTTACGATGCCTCAAGAAAAATTATAACTGATGGAGGCTTCGCTTTATACAATGTTAATCCAGGAGATAAAACGGCCAATTTTAGAAACTTATTCTTAGATGAAGGCAATAGTGAAGTTATTTTTGCTGAGCGTTTTGATGGATTATCAGGAAAAGGACAATCTCATGATATGTGGAATGTCCCAAGGAGTTATCAAGTTTGGGGAGCTGGTCAGCAAACTAGTGCTTACTTAGAGATGGTTGAATCTTTTGATAATATTGATGGTTCTCCAGGTATTATAGATCGCGCTAAAATTGCTTCGGGCTATTTATGGACAGTAGATGAACTATGGGGCAATAAAGACCCCAGATTTAAAGCAACCATATACACACATGGCACATCTTGGTTAAATGGAGCAGATGTGTTAGATTACCATAAAGGTATTATAACACCTACAGGAGAGATTACTTCTGGAGCTTATAAAGGTATATTAGCTCAATCTAGAATGGAACAGGCAGTTACACCATTTGGAATGTTGAAATATTTAGATGAGCAAGAGCGGGCAATGGTTCAAGAACGGAATCATACCGATACGGACTATATAGTATTTCGCTATGGAGAAATTCTTTTAAATTATGCTGAAGCTGCTGTAGAACTTGGTAATGATGGAGATGCGCTATGGGCAGTTAATGAAATAAGAACCCGTGCAGGTATGCCAAATCATGGATCAATTACTAGAGATTTGGTAAGAAAAGAGAGAAAAATTGAACTTGCATTTGAAGGCAATCGATATTGGGATTTACGCCGTTGGAGAACAGCGACAACAGATTTAACAAAATCCTTTAATGGTCTTCGAATTATCTTAGATGGAGATTCTTTTACTGAAGGCAGTTATGATGTTTTGACGGCAAGATTCAAACTTGAGATAATACCCAATATTGATGGTTTACCAGCTCCATTTTTTGATGCAAGACATTATTACCTGCCTATTGGACTAGGTAGAACAGGGCAAAACTCTAATTTGATTGAAAACCCTGGCTATTAATAAAAGCCCTTTATCCAATTAAAATAGTTAAAGTTAGAACTAGATGCTACTAAAAATACACCCTTCCTGTTCGCATATTATGTGAACGGGAAGTATTAACCTACTCCGTGTTAAATATTAATATCATTTATCAATAAGTATATATTAACTAAAAACATTTAAATCGATGAAAGTAAAATTACATATTCAATTATTGGCCGCATTAATAATCATTTTTTGTTTGGCTATCAGTAAACCGTTAACAGCACAATCGCTAATAGTAAACGGCAATTTTTCGGCAGGAATCAGCACAGATTGGGAAAATAGGGATAGCGATGGTATTACAACTTACAGTGATGAGAGTGGTGCATTACAGGCAATAATTACAGGAACACCTTCTAACTGGTACACTACGGGAATTGTAAGTTCTGTAAACAATAATAGTATTACCTTTGGACAAACTGTAAAAGTGGAATTTAGAGCTGAAACAAATAACTCAAGCGCACAGGTACGATTAGCTATTAGCTCACCTACCCTAAATAAAACGTTTTATCAAGATGTTACATTAAATGCTGGTAGTGGGTTTCAAAAATATGTAATAGAACTTACTAACACTTATGCTGATGCAACAGACTTTCAATTTAACTTTTTTTTCCTAAGTGCGGGAACGTTCAAAATAGATGATATTGAAGTTGACATTTATAGCTTAGGTACTAACATTGCTTCAAGTGCAACAATTACTGCAGAACAAACTAATGGCGGTACCCCCGGGTCTTTAGCTGATGGTGACATTGCAGAATGGTCTGGATGGTTTGCCAATATTGGTACCCCAATTTGGGTTGATATTACTTGGGCTTCGCCTCAGACAGTAAACAGAGTGGGTCTGTTTACCATTGGTACTCAACCAGATTATGTTCTTTCCGACTATATGGTTCAATATTGGGATGGGTCAGCATTTCAAAATATAGCAACTGTTGCAGGAAATACCAACTCTCCGTCGGTTACAAAATTTAACGATGTTACTACAACTGTTTTAAGAATATTATGCACGGGAACAGGCTCAGGAGGCCAATACAGGATAGATGAAATTATAGTTAACCAACAATCATCCTTGTCAGTTGAAGACTTTAATTATAAGGATAATTTTTCAATTTTCACAAATTCGGATGGAATAATTGTTAAAGCAATAAAACAACCATTAAAGAAATTACAAATTTATAGTATAACGGGTGAATTAGTTTATGATGAAAAAACCAATCAAAAAGAAGGAAATTCTATTAGAGTGCTAACAGATAGGTTTTCGAGAGGAGTATATATTATGAGAATCAATAATAAATTTATTAAAAAAATCATACTCTAAAAAATAAAACTTATAGACATTATATCATCATCAGTTACTTGAACTATAATATCTAAGCTCATTTAATTGACGCAGTGTGAATTATTAACTATTATAGTCTAATTAAAATAATGAAAAATAGTATGAATTTTTTAAATAAGAAAATTGTAATACTTTTTATTTTTCTAATTGGGAGGGCAGAAGCACAAGATTTTACAGTTGAGAAATGGAATGTTGTTGAAATTGAACTGACAAGTTTGGTAACTTATACAGATCCTTTTAATGACGTAGATGTTTCTGCGAGTTTTTCTGGACCCAACGGAGTTACAATAGTTAGACCTGCTTTTTGGGATGGTGGTCAATCATGGAAAATAAGATTCGCACCAACAGAGATAGGTAGTTGGAGTATGATTACATTATCTACTAATGTTTTAGATAACGGGTTGCATAATATTTCTAAATCTATACAATGTAATGCATACACTGGGCCTCATGAAATCTACCAAAAAGGTTTTCTAAAAATAGATTCTAGTAATAGATATTTTGTTTATGATGATGGTAGCCCATTCTTTTATCTTGGTGATACACATTGGACTTTTATTCATGAACGATTTGATACTTCAAATAAACCAGGTGTTCCATCTCAGTTCAAATATACTTTAGATAAAAGAGTATCACAAGGTTTTACAGTATATCAAACAGAGGCCATACAGCATCCTCATAGTGGAGGCCATACGGCTAGTGATGAGGAACCCCATTGTAATTTCAGGGATGGTTTTGATAATAATGACCTTGCTGGTTTTGAAAATATAGATAAGAAATTCAAGTACATTGCTGATAATGGCTTGGTTAATGCTAACTCTTCCTTAGTATGGGTTACTGACCCCAAAGACTATGCGACCGTTTATTCTGAGGCATACCTAAGTAAATTAAGTAAATATTGGGTAGCACGTTATGGGGCTTATCCTGTATTGTGGACTATTGCTCAAGAGGTGGATAATGACTATTATGGAAGCTTTAATTCTACAATTATGGATAAATGGTATAGCGTTGCTCAGGCTATTGAGGATAATGACGCCTATGAGCATCCGTTGTCGGCTCATATGGAGGATAGTGAGGGAGCAAATGGAAATAACCATACTCTTGCATCTACATCTTCATGGGGAAGTAAATCCTACCATGATTGGTGGGCAATGCAATGGCAAGGATTTGATGGTGTTGAGCTGGAAGAAACTTACATAGCTAAAGATTTTTGGAATAACACACCAACGAAGCCAACCATTTTGTACGAACCTCCTTATGATGGTTTTTGGACTGATACTAAAGGTGCAAGAGGAGCGGCTTATAAGGCTTTTCAATATGGAATGTATGGTTATGGGTATGGAGCAAATGGTATTTGGAACGATCTATACGCTATAGGAGATTACGGGACTGCCTTTCAGATGCCAGATAATTATCTTAATTGGTATGATGGTGCCAATTTACCGGCAGGAGATCAAATGACCCATTTCAAAAATTTCTATACCAGTTTAGATTGGTGGAAACTCAAGCCCCGTTTTGATGACCAGACTTGGGGCTCTTTCTTTGATCCAGCACGCTCGATAATTTCCTCTGATGATAATGAGACCTATGTGATTTATTTTTTTGGACCAGGAACCACTACTGGTACATTGAAGAATCTCGATAATGATTACATCTATTCAGCTCAGTGGTTTAATCCTAGAACAGGTGTTTATACAGATATTCCAAAATTTATACCCTTATCAGGAGAAAAGACGTTACCTAATCGACCAGATGATCAAGATTGGGTAATGTTGGTAACAAAAGATTCTTCAACATCTTCTTCTCTAAATTTAGCTTTACATAGATCCTATGCGAGTTCTACAAATTGGGATACCAGCCAAACTGCTGAAAAAGCTTTTGACGAAAATACCTCAACCAATTGGCAAGCGGTAAGTGGTAGTACTTTTAATGGTCAATGGCTAGAAGTTAATTTTGGTGAATTTACGCAGTTTGATAATGTAAAACTAAGTGAATATGGGAATAGAACATCTGGATTTAAAATTGAATATTCAAATGACGGAACGAATTGGAGTACTGCATATACAGGCACCACTATAGGGGCCAATAGTAATATTTCGTTTGATGCAGTAACAGGTAAATATGCTAGAATATATTTTTCTAGCGGTACACAAACCCCTATTATTTATGAATTTGAGGTTTACCTAAGTCAACAGCAATTTTCAACAACTTTGAGAAATTTATCTTTTGAAGAACCAGTCATTACCACATATCAATATGGTCCTTTTACCGATGTATGGTCTTTTGGGAGTTCTGCTGGTATTCAACGAAATGGCAGTAGTTGGGGTGCATCCAATGCTCCTGATGGTCAGCAAACGGCTTTTTTGCAAAGTCAAAATTCACTCATAACTCAAACTTTGGAAATAACTGAGACAGGAAACTATATAATCTATTTTAAAGCAGCTAATAGACCATCAAACAGTCAAAAAGTCAGAATATATTTTGATAATACTGATTTGGGAATATTTGAACCATCCTCAACAGCATTTGAGAACTTTGCAACTACTAGTTTTTCAGTAATCTCTGGTGTTCATACCATAAAATTTGCTGGAACGGAATCAGGTGATCAAACCGTCTTTATTGACGATATTTCTTTAAAACAGATGTCTGCAAATATGACTGTTTCTACTTCATCCTCCTATAGTAGTTCATCTGATTACGATACCAGTCAAACTGCTGAAAAAGCTTTTGATGCGGATTTAGGAACCAATTGGCAATCCATATCAAATAGTGGATTTAATGGAGAATGGTTACAGGTTAATTTTGGTTCACCAACAAACTTTGATACGGTACATTTAAGCGAATATGGAAATCGTGTTACTGGATATAGAATAGAATATTCAACAGATGGAACAAACTGGAGTACAGCATATACAGGAACGACCATTGGCGCTAGTTTACAAATATCTTTTCCAGAGGTTACTGGAAACTATGCTCGCATTTTCTTCTTAAGTGGTACTGGAGCTACAGGTGTTAACCAGCCTATTATTTATGAGTTCGAGATTTATGAAGACCCTAATATATATCCTGAATCAGAAAATTTGGCCTTATATGAGACATTTGATAAAAAAAGGGATTCTTTTTTAAAGGTTTATCCTAATCCAGCAAGGGATAAGGTATATGTAGAATACAATCTTTCATCTGAAGATAATAATACCTTCTATATATACAATCTTCAAGGAGTACTATTTAAAACTTTTCAAGTTAAACAAACACATAATAATAGTAAGAATAAATTGGATATTGATCTGTCTGATTTGACACCGGGTATTTATTTTATTAAAAATAATAGAAATACATTTAAATTAATAAAAAAGTAGATGAGTTCTCAAATATTTAAAATCAATAAACTAGTTTGAAATGAAAAAAATAATTTCATTAATTGTATTAGCCGCAATACTATTTCAAGGATGTGTTTCTAAGAAAAAGGATAGTAAAGAAATTCAAAAAGTTAAAGCTCATCAAATAGACGAAACGGATGAAGAATTAACAGTAGCAGTTTATTATTTTCCTAATTATCATACTGGAGACCCAAGAAATACTAAGCTTAAAGGAGAAGATTGGGCAGAATGGGAATTGGTAAAATCTGCATCAGCCCGTTTTCCAGAAGAACATCAGCCAAATGTACCAGCATGGGGCTATAATGATGAAAAAGATCCAAAGGTAATGGCACAAAAAATTGAAGCAGCTGTTTCTCATGGTATAGATACTTTTATTTTTGACTGGTACATGTATGAAGACGGCCCTTTTTTAAACCGATGTATAGATGAAGGCTTTTTAAAAGCAGAAAATATAAATGATATAAAGTTTGGATTGATGTGGGCAAACCACGATTGGGTAGACATCCATCCATATACTCGAGGAGAGCCACAAAAGTTATTATACCCTGGGAAGGTATCTCCAGAACGATTTGAGGAAATCTCAAGTCTAGTTATTGAAAAATATTTCAAACAACCCAATTATTGGAAAATAGCCGGTAAACCTTACTTTTCAGTTTATGATGTACAAAAATTTGTAGAAGGTTTTGGTAGTATGGAAGCTACCAAAGTAGCTATGGATCGTATGCGAGAAAAAGCTATAAATGCTGGATTTAAAGGTGTACATTGGAATTTAGTTGCTTGGGGTCAACCCATCTTACCGGTTGAAAAAGCACCAAAAAATACCCCTGAATTAATTCAGCGATTAGGATTTGATTCCAGTACTTCTTACGTATGGATACATCATGTAGAGTTGCCAGAAACAAAGACAGATTATAATTATGTTAGAGACGAATACTTTAAACATTGGGATATGGCTAAAAAAGACTATGGTATTACTTACATACCTAATGTTACTATGGGATGGAATTCTACACCTAGATGTGCTAAAGAGTCTGAATGGGCTCCTGTTGGTTACCCCTTTATGAATACCATAGGAAACAATACCCCAGAAAACTTTAAAACAGCGTTACAAATGACTAAGGATAAGTTGCTTAAAGATCCAAATGGCCCAAGAATTCTAAATATAAATTGTTGGAATGAATGGACAGAAGGGAGTTACTTAGAACCAGATACTATAAATGGTATGGCATATTTAGAAGCTGTTAAGAGCGTTTTTAAAAAATAATTTAAAAAAGAATTAAATGTTATGAAAAATAAAGTTTACATACTAATGTTAATCAGTATTATGTTGATGGGTTATAGTTGCTCCAAGAGTGACACCCATTCAGACAATGACCCTGATAAAGAGGAAAATCCTCCTATCGACATACCACAGGGAGAGGTTGAAGTGGGCGTATATTATTTTCCAAATTTTGGACCTGTCTTTTCTTCAGAATGGCCAACTATCAAAGCTGCTAAACCTCAGTTTAACGGACATCAGCAGCCTAAAGTGCCTATGTGGGGCTATACCAATGAAAACGACCCAGTAGCGATGGCTCAAAAAATTGATGCAGCTGCAGATCATGGTATTGATGCATTTATCTTTGATTGGTATTATTACGATAAAGATGATAGTGGACTTGCTGGTCATCCAAATAGTTGGGACGGAAATAAATTCCTTTACAAAGCTTTAGAAGAGGGTTTTTTACAAGCAGAAAATAACAGTAAATTGAAATTTTCTTTAATGTGAGCCAACCACGATCTTGGAGCAAACGTAAAAGGAGCAGTCAAACCCGAGACTTTTGAGGCTTTGATGGATTACGTGATTGAGAATTATTTCAAGCACCCTTCCTATTGGAAAATTGATGGTTGTCCTTATTTTTCCATTTATCAGTTTCATACCTTCTTAGAAATATACAATAATAATTATGAGGAAGCGGCAGCAGCCATAGAACTTTTTAGAACCAAAGTAAAGGCAGCAGGTTTTCCAGACCTTCATCTTAATGGAGTGTTGTACGGTTTAAAGGGAGAAGCTTTACAAAATGCTGTTGATTATTTTAACTTAAACAGTGCCACTTCCTATGTTTGGGTACATCATTATGCATTGCCTAGCTTCCCTGCTACTCAATATTCGGTTTTCGCAAAGGGATATTTTAGCGGGGTAGAATTTGGAGGAGCAGCCAATGGTTTGGAAAATCCGGCTTCAACCATGCCAGTTCCCTATCACATCAATGTTTCTATGGGCTGGGATTCTTCACCTCGAGCCAGAAATGCCTCAGACTGGATGACTCGACGAGATTATCCCTTCGGAGCTGTTGCTGTAAACAATACGCCCTACCAGTTTAAAAAATACTTAGCAAAAGCCAAAGAATTAACTATGACCAAGCCAGAAAATGAACGAATTATCACTATTAACTCATGGAATGAATGGGGAGAAGGAAGTTATTTAGAACCAGACGATGTGAACGGAATGGGCTATTTGGAGGCTGTTAAAGATGTATTTGGTGCCAACGAATAAAACTTAATCACATTGATGGTGCAATTTTTATTAACCCATTGGTAATGTCTTGTTATACAGAATGTGAATAAATGTTCGCCTTGTATAGGAAACTTAAATTAAGTTGTCCTTGCAGGACGAAAATTTTCACTATTGAAAAGCTACTGGGAAGCCCTAAAGGATTTTTTTGGTAGGGTTTAAATAAATAGAAACTTGTGAATAAGAAGATAGGAATTCTATTATTTACTTCTAACTTAAAATTATTACAAATGATACTTAAATATTACTTGATATTGCCGATATTTTTAATCTGTGGTATAATACCATCATACTCACAAGATATGAAACCTGACGCAGTGCCCGATGAGCCACCCATTGAAATTATGGAAGGCAATGTACAGGTTGCAGTATACTATTTTCCAAATTTTGGACCAGTCTTTTCTTCAGAATGGCCAACTATCAAAGCTGCCGAACCTCAGTTTAACGGACATCAGCAGCCTAAAGTGCCTATGTGGGGCTATACCAATGAAAACGACCCAGTAGCGATGGCTCAAAAAATTGATGCAGCTGCAGATCATGGTATTGATGCATTTATCTTTGATTGGTATTATTACGATAAAGATGATAGTGGACTTGCTGGTCATCCAAATAGTTGGGACGGAAATAAATTCCTTTACAAAGCTTTAGAAGAGGGTTTTTTACAAGCAGAAAATAACAGTAAATTGAAATTTTCTTTAATGTGAGCCAACCACGATCTTGGAGCAAACGTAAAAGGAGCAGTCAAACCCGAGACTTTTGAGGCTTTGATGGATTACGTGATTGAGAATTATTTCAAGCACCCTTCCTATTGGAAAATTGATGGTTGTCCTTATTTTTCCATTTATCAGTTTCATACCTTCTTAGAAATATACAATAATAATTATGAGGAAGCGGCAGCAGCCATAGAACTTTTTAGAACCAAAGTAAAGGCAGCAGGTTTTCCCGACCTTCATTTAAACGGTGTACTTTGGGGTTTAAAAGGAGAATTGCTTACAAATGCTGTCAATTATTTTAAATTAAATAGTGCCACTTCCTATGTCTGGATTCATCATTTTGGCTTGCCCTCTTTCCCATCCACTGATTATAAGGTAGCGGCAGAAGGTTATTTTAATGGGGTAAAATACGGAGGAGCAGATAACGGACTGGAGAATCCGGCATCAACCATACCGGTTCCCTATCATATTAATGTATCCATGGGTTGGGATTCATCACCTCGATGCAGAAATGCTGATGACTGGATGACTCGACGGGATTATCCATTCGGTCCAGTGATTGTAAATAATACGCCTTACCTGTTTAAAAGATACCTAGCGAAAGCCAAAGAATTAACCATGACCAAGCCAGAAAATGAACGAATTATCACTATTAACTCGTGGAATGAATGGGGAGAAGGAAGTTATTTAGAACCAGATGATGTGAACGGAATGGGCTATTTGGAGGCTGTTAAAGAAGTATTTGGAGCAGAATAGAAAGATTTTATAAGACCTAATACTTTGAATGTTTTTAATGATGGGATGGTCCAATTTAGATGATGTTAATAATTAAAAAAAAACATATAAAAATTATGGAATTTAAACGACAAATACGAGACCTATTGAAAGTGTTTTTTGCTCTTCTAAGCACACAACTTTTTTATAACTGTAGTTCAGCCCCAAGGGAAGACCTGACTGAAATAGAGACTCCTCCAACCGAAGAAACCTCTTTTATACAATGGGGAGTAACAGAAATTGATTTTGTAAGTGACAAATCCTATCAAAACGGGTTTAAAGATGTAGATTTAGATGTGGTTTTTAGACATACAAGCGGCAAAGAACTCACTGTGCCTGCTTTCTGGAATGGAGGAAAAAAATGGAAAGTTCGTTTTTCTCCTCCTTTGACTGGGGAATGGACTTATACAAGCCTTTGTTCCGATGACAGCAATACGGGTATGCACCAGCAAACAGGACAAGTAACTATTGCCGAATACCAAGGCGATTTGGAAATCTACAAACACGGTTTTGTAAAAACCACAACTGCTCAACGTTATTTTACTTACGCCGATGGCACGCCTTTCTTTTATCTGGGAGATACCCATTGGAACATGCCTGCGAATACCTTGACCAACTTTAAGACCATTATAGACAAACGGGTGGAACAGGGCTTTACCGTTATACAATCAGAACCTATTGGAGCAGGATATAACTTAAGAGATGGTGTTACAGAAGGCGATTTGAATTTCTTTTCCAAAATGGATGAACGCTTTAAATATATTGCAGACAGAGGCTTTGTACATGCCAATGCACAACTCTTTTTTGTAGCAGATCTGGGTCCAAACAGAGATGTTTATACCGATGCCTATTTAGAAAAATTGTGTAGATATTGGGTGGCGCGCTACAGTGCTTTTCCCGTCCTATGGACCACGGCTCAAGAATGTGATAATGATTTTTATCGCGAAAGAGGCGATCATAATTATTATGATGCCAACACGAATCCTTGGAAATTGGTTGCGAATTATATCCATAAATACGACCCTTACAAACACCCTTTAACAGCTCATATGGAACAGACAGGATTTAGCCTGGCTTCACAATCTGCATTTAGAGATTTGCCAGCACATACCTGGTTTGCACCCCAATGGCCTCCAAGAAGAGACAGACAATTGGATTTTAATATCCCCAAAGATTTTTGGAACAACGGACAAGGAAAACCCATTGTAAACTACGAAGGCTATTACGACCATTTGTGGACCAATGAATTTGGAGCTAGAATGCAAGGTTGGACAGCCTTTTTAAACGGAATGTTTGGACATGGTTATGGAGCGGTAGATATTTGGTTGTACAACAGTACCTATGATATCGACAATCCCTCTGTTAGAGATGGTATTACTATTAGCGTATCCGACAAACAAACCAAATGGCAGGAGAGTCTAGAATTTAATTCGGCCTACCAAATGGGCTATATGCATGAATTCTTTAAAACTATTGAGTGGTGGAATTTGACCCCTCGTTTTGACGATGCCACCTGGTTCGAAAATAGCGGATCCTATTATTCCCTAGCGAGCATAAACAACGTGGTATATGTGGCCTATTTCTATAACAAAATAAACAAGAAAACAGGGATCCTGAAAAACCTTGAAAATACCGCTTATACTGTACAATGGTTCAATCCTATTACAGGGACGTTGGAAGTAGAAACAACAGTAGATATTACAGTCGGTACCTATACTATTGGCGACAAACCGAGTATTCGGGATTGGGTGTTGTTGGTAAAGAAAAAATAAGAATTTAGTAACACATGAAAATTCAAGTTAGGATAAAGGTAAAACCAATTTTATATTTAATGTCCATTTTTATCTTGACACTCCACAGTTGCCAAACTGTAACAACTTCGGCTGTACAAACTCGTTTTGAGAAAAAAGCAACTATGGATCCGCCTGTCACCTATTCAGGTGAATACCTTACCGGTATTGACTTTCCTATTGGAGCTCTGGGAGGGAGTGTCATTCGTATGAATGGAAAAGCTGAACGCCGATGGTGGCAGATATTCAATAATTTTGAAGAACGAGCAGGATCGGGAATTATTCCCAATAGCTTTTTTGCCTTACGTACCAAAACAAAAGACGCAACAGTGGTAAAAACACTTCAAACTTCTTGGGTTGGTGCTTTCCCGGCAATGGACAGCCTAAGCTTTCAGGGAGAATATCCCTTAGGATGGTATAATTTTGATGATGATGAACTTCCTGTTGATGTAAGCCTGGAAGCATACAATCCATTGATACCAATGGATTTGAAAAACTCAGCTATACCATGTGCTATCTTTCGAATAAAAGTGAAAAACACCTCTTCAGAAAAAGTAACAGTTCATCTTTTAGCGACACAACAAAACGCAGTAGGGTTCACTGGCTATGATACGATTGTTGGGCCAAATAGCAGAAGTGCGAAAGGATACGGACAAAACAAAAACACCATTTTTACCCGAACCGATAAAACCAGTTTGCAAATGACTGGTAATAAGGGTAGCATGCAACTGTCTGCTTATGCTGATGAAGTCAGCTACACTGCATCCTGGAAAAATTTAACGTCGTTATACAATGATTTTTCAGATGATGGTAAATTGACAGGAGATAAGACTGCATCGAGTCCTGGAAAAGGCAAAACGATCGATGGTGCTCTTGCCACAGGCTTTTCATTAGAGCCCAGAGAAGAGAAGACAATCACCTTTGTTTTAAGTTGGTATTTTCCTAAAGGGACATTTGGTAGAAGCGATATACCTGAGTGGTATTTTATAGAGGGTGGTAGCATGTACGAAAACTGGTGGACTGATGCCAATGAGGTGGATAATTATGTTGCTGAGAACTTTGATTACCTGAATGCTACAACCAAACTTTACCACGAAACCATGTATGCATCAACAATTCCTCGATATGTGTTAGATCGCATCACTTCCAATATTAGTGTATTGAAGTCTCCAACATCGTTCTGGACCAAAGAAGGCTATTTTGGCATATGGGAAAGTACCTCGAATCAAGAGGAATGGTATGGAAACTGTAAACATGTAATTCATTATGCACAGGGGCATGCTCGTTTGTATCCCGAACTGGCACGTACGCTTAGAAAACAAGACTTAAACACACTTACAGAAGAAGGCTTGCTTCCTTCCAGAGATGGCGAATTGAAAAATGCCATTGATGGTCATTTCGGATCTATATTAGGCGTTTATCGTGAGCATCTGTTGTCCGACAATAACGATTTTCTATCCGAGGCATGGCCACGTACTAAAAAAGCAATGGACTATGCCATTTCCACTTTCGATAGCGACCATGACGGGATGATGTCGGGCAGCTACCACAACACCTTGGATTGTAATGTTTCTGGGACTTCACCATGGATTGGCTCCTTATATATGGCTGCTATGAAAGCCGGTGAAAAAATGGCAACGATCATGGGCGAAACAGAAACTGCCAGGGCATATAATAAAATATGGACTACAGGAATAGAAAATCAAAACACAGAACTATGGAGTGATAGTCTGGGATATTATATAGAGAAAACCGAAAACTTGCCCAATACATTGGTAATGGGCAATGCCGTTTCAATTGACATGTTTCTTGGTCAGTGGTGGTCAAATCAACTTAATTTGGGACAGATTTATCCGCTTGACAGCACAAAGAAAGGACTGTCTAAAATATATACGACCAATAAATTCACTGATAAGGGCGAAGGATACTTTCCTGACTTCAGGGATTTTTTGGGTACTGGTGATACTGGATGGCAAATGTTTGTACATCCCGACAAAATTCCTGATAATTCCATAAGGTATTTCAGCGAAGTCATGAGTGGTTTTGAATATGCAGCAGCAGCAACCATGCTTCAAAATGGAATGACGCAGGAAGGACTGGAAATGGTTAAGGCCATTTCAGCGCGTTACGATGGAAGGTTGCGTGCAGAAGGCGAGGTGCAAATGGCCAAATATTCTACAGTATTTGGTTCTGGAAGCCCTTTTGGTGAAGATGAATGTGGCGACTTTTACGCCCGAGCTATGAGCAGTTGGTCTGTTCTGTTAGCTTTACAAGGATATATTTACGATGGCCCGCAACAAACCATTGGTTTTAAACCGGTATTGGAACCGGAAAATCATGCGTCATTCTTTACTACATCGGCTGCCTGGGGCCTATTTTCACAAACGCAAACCCAATCAGTACAAACGGCTGACATAGAAATGAAATTTGGTACATCACAGATTAAAAATATTTTGCTGACAACACCAGACCAAAAAATAGCAAGCAACATCACTGTAAAACTGGATGGAGTTGAGCAAGCAATTGAGAACATTAAGCAAGATGGAAATACGAATACAATTAGTTTGAAATCAGCTTGTGAAGTTAATGCCGGTTCAACAATCAGAATTTCCATTATTTTAGATAATTAACCACTTATTACTTATATAAATGAAGAAATCAATAATTTGGGCACAAATACTAGTTGTGTTATTTCTAGTAATGTCCATTAATTCCTGTTCAAAAACCGACGATGATATTCCTAAAGAAGAAGAGGAAGAAACAGAAGAAATTATAATGCTAGACCGCCCATTGCTTGGTGTACAACGTTGGGATATGTACTCTGGGAAAGGTACAACACAAGGCCAGGAATTGGGATATAAAAAATATGAAACCCTGATCAAATCAAGAGGTGAAGAAGGTTGGAAGGAATGGGTGCAGGCCTATCTGGCATGTATGGTATTTGTTGATGATCAAATTGGAAGAGTTGTTGAGGCACTGAATAATAGTCCTTATAGCGATAATACAATTATTGTACTTACTTCAGACAATGGTTACCAAATTGGAGAAAAGGATATTATTCAAAAATGGCACTTATGGAATGAATCGACAAGGATTCCTCTTTATGTTAGTATCCCAAACTCAAAAGAAGATAATCTTGTATGTAACAAACCGGTTTCGCTCATCGATTTGTATCCTACGCTTGCTGATATCTGTCAATTGTCAGAAAACCCTATTGCCCATGCAAAAAGTAAAAAGTTTGATGGAAAATCTCTTGTATCGCTATTGAAATCACCTGAGGGAGATGCTTGGGAATATAGGCCCATATTGTCGGCTGTTCAGGCGAATACCTCTAAAATAGTAGATGATGCTCATTTTTCCGTTATAGACGACCAATACCGTTATACCTTATGTTTGGATGGCGAAGAAGAACTTTATGACCACAAGAAGGATCCAAACGAATGGCATAATCTGGCTAAAAACGAGAATTATGTCGAAATAAAAAAGAGTCTTAACAAGCAAATGAAAAGGCTTTTAGATCGATATAAAATGATGAATTTAAGTAGTAACACAATAGTGAAGTAATGCAACGAATCGCTTTTAAAATGCAACTCAATAAGGGTCAGAAAGCCGAATATAAAAAACGACACGACGAAATTTGGCCTGAACTAAAACGATTCCTCAAAGATTCAGGTGTAAGCGAATTTTCTATTTTTTTTGATGAAGAAACCAATATCTTATTCGCTTTTCAGACGGTAACCGGTGAAGACGGTTCTCAAGATTTGGGGGAAACTGAAATTGTAAAAAAATGGTGGAAGTTTATGTCGGACATTATGGAAGTAAATGAAGATAATTCTCCAGTAACAGTGTCGCTAGAAGAAATTTTTTATCTAGATTAAGGTAAAGCAGTACAGGACAGAATTTTATTTTTAGTCGCCTTTTATTATTCTAAAAGTGAACAATATTAGCTAACAAAGATAAGTATAGTAAGTAACTTGAAAAAGATTAAAGAAATTGAAAAGTATTAATTTCAATGGTATAAGCAATATTGTACTTAAAATATTTGGTAAATAGTACCTTGTATAAAAACCATTTTAAAAGTCGTGATCAAATTTTTAAGGAGAAGAACTAATGTTATTGCAGCTGTTTTATAACGAATCCCTATCTATAAAATTAAAAGGATTCTTTATATGACCTTTTTCATTATTTAAAATCATTTTAGCTGCTGTTTCCCCCATAATCTTAAAATTAGTAGATATCACGGTGATACCAAGAAGCTCCTTTAAAGGTGTATCGTTGTATGAAATAATACCAATATCGCTTCCTAGCTTATATTCATCTTCTCTTATTCGCTTTACCAGATTTACTAAATCAGCTTCCTCTATTGTTATAAACAAGTCGCCTTTTTTCAAAATCATATCATAGTAAATTTCATCCAGTATTTCAAAATCTAATTTGTGCTCTACGCAGAACTTACGAAAACCATGTAGAATTCTTCGCGGGTAAGGATACACGGATTTTTCAGGATAAACCAAAACAATTTTTTCATATTTTTTTATACGTTCCAGACCTTCGTTTAGCGCATTATAGATGTCATGTTCGAAATCTTGATAAATTTCTCCCAATACATTGTCTATTCTTTTTTTGATGTTATCTAATATTATAAGTTTATCCTTTGGTATTTTTTTTAATGTTTCCAATGCCTTATCTGTGAGACTAATATGTTTTAATTTTTCAGTTTTAAAGTGAGGCATTATTACAAAGTAATCATAAGCCGATTTGTTTTTGTCCAATAGATTTACAAACAAAGTTTCGTCACAGTGATACACGTGTAAATCGGTATGAGAATTTGCCCCTAAGTTATTTATAAAATGATTGTATGTTCTTAGTTTGTAGTTGCTTAACTTATTTATTAAAAATAAAATATTGACTTTTGATATCAGTTTAGTTCTTGAAATATAAAACCCTTTTCCTCGAATTGAAGTTATTATATTTCTTTCTTTAAGTATGCTATAAGCTTTTTCAACAGTATCTCTAGAAAGATAGAATTCTTCACTAAATCGATTTATGGATGGTATTTTTTGATCTATTTTAAAATTTCCTTTGGAGATGTTATCTATCACATAATCAACAATTTGTTGATATTTTGGTACCCTGGAATTCTCATCAATATTTATAAATTTGTATATGTCCATATTTTAAAAAACGAAAATTGTTTGATGAATCTACTATATTAAAAGCTTAGTTGTATTAAACTAAATTAAATTTTATTTCTTAATATCTAAATAAATAATTAACCCTTTTTATATTTTAACATAAATGATTCAGCTTTTTCAACCATTTTTATGCTTCCACAAAAAATTGGAGATCTTTCATGCAGTTCATTTGGTTGGATGTCTAGTATTCTATTGAACCCATTAGTCGCTTTTCCACCAGCTTGTTCAGTTAAAAATGCCATTGGGTTGCATTCATAAAGCAGTCGTAATTTACCGTTTGGTGCTTTAGAACTTGTTGGGTAAATGTAAATACCACCTTTGATTATATTTCTATGAAAATCTGAAACCATCGAGCCAATATATCTATAAGTATATGGCCTATCCTCAATTTCTTCTTGACAATATTTTATATAATCTTTTACACCTTTAGGAAAATGAGGATAGTTTCCCTGATTAATGGAAAAAATGTTTCCACTTTCAGGAAATTTCATATTTGGGTGTGACAAATAAAAACTTCCTGTGGCCGGATTTAATGTAAATCCATTTACGCCGTTTCCAGTGGTATAAACTAACATGGTGGAAGTACTATAAACAATATAACCAGCTGCAACCTGTTCGCTTCCTTTTTGCAAAAAATCTTCTTTTTTAACAGGCATCCCCAAAGGTGTAATTCTGCGGTATATGGAAAAAATAGTACCAACAGATACATTAACATCAATATTTGAAGAACCATCCAAAGGGTCTATTAAAACCACATATTTATTATCATTTGCATTGTATTTTCCCTCTATGGTAATATAATCGTTCTCTTCCTCGCTTGTAATTCCACAAACAATCTCTCCATTAATTAATGCAGACTTAAATACGTCATTTGCATAAACGTCTAGTTTTTGCTGATCCTCACCTTGTACATTAGTATCTCCCGCCGCACCCAAAATATCTACTAGTCCCGCTTTATTTACCTCATGATTTACAATTTTTGCGGCTAGTCGAATAGAGTTTATCAATCGAGATAATTCACCTGATGAGTATTTAAAATCATGTTGATTATTGATTATAAACTCTCCAAGCGTTACATAGTTTTTATTCATAGAATTTTTAAATTTTTGAGATTTAAAAGAAGAGTTAAAAGTAAAGCTAAGCAACCCGCTAATAATCCTGTACTATCCTGTATGGTTTGATTGTGGTTTATTTATATTCAGATAGATAGTAAAATGTGGATTGCTTCTTTTTAAGAATACTATTAATTCTAATTAAGTTAGCACTTTATTAGAAGTAACTATTTGAAAAACAGTTGTTTTGTAAAGATTTTGAAAATAAAAATGTATAATTTGAAGATATTATTATGATTTACAGTATAGTACAGGATAGAAATAACCTAGTGCTCCTGTATTTTTGAATTTATAAACTTATTTCAATACTAAAAATGGAAAATATAACAAAAATCTTTAAATACGTAGATTACCTTTGGGATGATAAAAAAGCAGCTTCATATGGAGACAATCAAATAGAATTATTTTTATATAGATCTAATATTCTTGGAGCCGATTTAAGAATCACCAATTATGGCGGAGGTAATACAAGTTGTAAAACTATAGAGACCGATCCTTTAACAAATGAAGAGGTTGAGGTTATGTGGGTAAAAGGCTCAGGAGGCGATATTGGTACTTTAAAACGTTCAGGAATTGCTGGTTTATATACTAAAAGGCTAAGAGATTTAAAAAATGTTTATCAAGGACTTCATGATGAAGATAGAATGGTTGGCTTATTCAATCACTGTATTTATGATTTAGATAGTAAAGCGCCATCAATTGATACACCACTTCATGGGTTGTTGCCTTTCGCACATATTGACCATTTACACCCAGATGCGTTAATTGCAGTTGCAGCAGCAAAGGATAGTGAGCAGGTAACCAAAGAAATTTGGGGAGACACTATGGGATGGGTGCCTTGGCAAAAACCTGGTTTCGATTTAGGATTACAGTTAGAAAATTGCTTAGCAGATAATCCAGGAATTAGAGGTATTGTTTTAGGTAGTCATGGTTTGTTTACCTGGGGAGATACGTCTTACGAATGTTATATGAATAGTTTAGAAGTTATAGAAATGGCTTCTGAGTATATTGAGAACAAGTTAAAAGAGCAAGGCGAAGCTTTTGGTGGGCAAAAAGTTGAAAGCTTGCCAAAAGGAGAGCGCTTAGAAAAAGCAACCCAGTTAATGCCATTGCTAAGAGGCTTAAGTTCTTCTGAAAATAGAATGATTGGCCACTTTTCTGATACCGATGTGGTAATGGAATACATCAATAGTAATGATTTGGAAAGATTAGCACCTATGGGAACGTCTTGTCCAGACCACTTCTTAAGAACAAAAATTCAACCTTTAGTATTAGATTTAGATAAAAATGAAGATTTATCAGATGCTGAAGCCATTTTAAAGAAATTAGAGCCAGCATTTGAAGCATATCGTCAAAAATATGCTGATTATTATAATACATGTAAAAAGGATAATAGTCCAGCAATGCGTGATGCAAATCCAGTAATAATAATTTACCCAGGCGTAGGGATGTTTAGTTTTGCTAAAAACAAGCAAACTTCACGTGTAGCAAGCGAATTTTATATTAATGCCATAAATGTGATGCGTGGAGCAGAAGCTATCACCTCATATACATCATTACCAAGACAAGAAGCTTTTGATATTGAGTATTGGCTGTTGGAAGAAGCGAAATTACAACGTATGCCAAAGGAAAAACCTTTATCTAGAAAAGTAGCTTTAGTCACTGGTGCAGGTGGCGGAATAGGCAAAGCTATTGCTGATAAGTTAGCTGCTGAAGGCGCTAATGTAGTGCTTACAGATATTAATGAAGAAACACTTATTGAGGCAAATGGAACTTATGGAAGAGATGTGTCTACTTATGCTATTTGTGACGTAACAAATACAGAATCTATAGCAAGTGCATATAAAAAAGCAGTTATTGAATTTGGAGGTGTAGATATCATAGTGCATAGTGCAGGATTAGCAATTTCTAAACCATTAGAAGATACTACGGATAAAGATTGGAATATATTACAGAATATCCTAGTTAAAGGACAGTTTGATTTAGCGAAGCAATTCTCAGCAATTACACGTAAACAAAATCTTGGTGGAGATTATATTTCCATAGCAAGTAAAAACGGTTTAGTTGCTGGTCCAAATAATGTAGCCTACGGAACCGCAAAAGCAGCACAACAACATATGGTACGTTTATTAGCTGCGGAATTGGCAAAAGATAAAGTAAGAGTAAATACAGTAAACCCAGACGGTGTAATTGTAGGCAGTAAAATATGGGAAGGCGCTTGGGCTGAAGGTCGTGCTAAAGCTAACGGAATTACCGTTGAAGAATTACCTGCACACTATGCCAAAAGAAATCTTCTGAACGAAATCATCTACCCAAGTGATATTGCCGATGGCGTATTTGCTTGTGTAGGGATTTTGAATAAAACGACAGGAAACATTATAAATGTTGATGGAGGAATGCCAAACGCTTTTGTAAGATAAATGTATATTCGATTTAAATATTAATTAGGTAATAGTTTACAATATATCTTCCACGACATTTGTAAAAATGTCGAGGAAGCTTTATCATTTTATAAGTTTTTTTATGGAGCTAACCAACAATCACATTGCAGAAACAAACAAGACAAAGCTTGAGTCACATTATGAAAATTTTGATTACTTAGCGAATGTGCTAACCAGAAATAATCATGATGTTGATCAAATCGTAGAAAAACTCAAAGAGTTTCAAGTAGCAATACCCAGCTGGGCATTAGGTGCTGGAGGCACTCGTTTTGGGCGTTTTTCTTTTCATGGAGAGCCCTCAAATCTTGAGCAAAAAATCGATGATATTGGAGTTATTCACAGCCTTACACAAACGGCTGGTGCGGTTTCACTACATATTCCTTGGGATATTCCGACAGATTATAATGCTATAAAAGAGAAAGCAAATAAATTAAAAATAAAGTTTGATTCTGTAAATTCAAATACATTTCAAGATCAGAAAGATGCTGAACAAACTTACAAGCACGGATCATTAAGTAACATTAGTCAAGCTGTTAGAGAGCAATCTATACAGCACAACTTAGAGGTTATAAATATTGGAAATAAATTAGGGTCTAAAAGCCTTACTGTTTGGCTAGCTGATGGATCTTGTTTTCCTGGGCAAAACAACTTTCAAACCGCATTGCAAAATACTCAAAATAGCTTACAAGAGATTTATAAAGGCCTTCCCCAAGACTGGCGAATGTTAATCGAATACAAGCCATACGAACCAAACTTTTACAGTACAGTTATACAAGATTGGGGTACTTCGTTTATGCTTGCAAATGCTTGTGGAGACAAAGCATTTACGTTGGTTGACCTAGGACATCACCTTCCCAATACTAACATAGAGCAAATAGTATCCATATTAATGTTAAAAGGTAAACTAGGAGGATTCCATTTCAACGACAGTAAGTACGGAGATGATGACTTAACAGTTGGGAGCATAAAACCATATGCTTTATTTTTAATATTCAATGAACTTGTGTATGGGGCACAAAACAACCCAAATAATCCTGATTTAGCATGGATGATAGACGCAAGTCACAACGTTAAAGATCCATTAGAAGACTTAATCCAATCGCTTGAAGCCATTCAGGAAGCCTATGCAAAAGCGCTGCTTATTGATCAAACTCAACTACGTGCCGCACAACAAGAAAACGATGTTGTAGCTTGTCAAGAAATTCTTCAAGGTGCATACCGAACAGATGTACGCCCCTTACTTGAAAAGGCACGTTTACTTGCCGGTGGCGCACTTAATCCTATTGAGGCATATAGAATACTCAAAGTAAGGAATCATCTTACTGAAGAACGAGGAAAAAACACTGTAGCTACAGGGTTATAATTATATGTATGGAAAAAATAAAAGTCACAGCTGTTTTTGATATAGGGAAGACCAACAAAAAGTTTTTCTTATTTGACAAAGATTTTCAAGAAGTTCACAAAGAGTATATTTCTTTTGATGAAATTATTGATGAAGATGGTCATCCAACTGAAAACCTTCTAGCATTACAAAAATGGCTTAAAGACGTTTTTAATAGAATTCTGAATGCAGATGAATTCAACATAAAAGCCATCAATTTTTCAACCTATGGCGCTAGCTTTGTTCACGTTGATGAGGATGGTAATCCATTAACACCACTCTATAACTATACAAAACCTTTACCCGAAGAAATAGTTGCTTCTTTCTTTAAAGAATATGGTCCTAAAGAAACATTTCTTAAAGACTCAGGTTGTGCTGATTTGAGTATGTTAAACTCTGGACTGCAGTTGTATTGGATTAAGAAAACAAAACCAGAGATTTTTAAAAAAATAAAGTATTCGTTGCACTTGCCGCAATATCTAAGCTTTGTTTTTACAGGTATCCCAATAAGTGAATATACCAGTATAGGGTGTCATACGGCGCTTTGGGATTATGGAAAACGAGATTACCATAGTTGGGTTTACAGCGAAGGTATTTATAAAATATTACCTCCTATTGTTTCTACTGAAACAAGTATTAATATGAACTATAATGGTAAACGTATAAAAATAGGAGTGGGTATTCATGATAGTTCTGCTGCTTTATTACCATATGTTCGGAGTTTAAAGAAAAAGTTTATTCTCATTTCTACCGGTACTTGGAGCATTGCTTTTAATCCGTTTACTAAAAAACCTATTTCAGAGGACGCCAACGACAAGAATGCCATTAATTACATGCGAATTAATGGGAAACCTGTTAAGGCTTCAAGGTTATTTTTGGGAAATGAATATAAACTACAGATTAAAAAATTAAACGAGATTTTTGGAGTGGATGAAGATTATCACCGACATGTTCGTTTTGATTATGACATCTATACTGAGCTAATGAAAGATTTCACTCCATCTTACAAGTGGGAAAGCATCGAAGATGAAGATATGCCTGTACAAACCCATATTGCTTCTGATACCTACGAAAAGGCATATCATCAATTGATGACTGAGTTGGTGTTGTTACAGATTAAATGCATTAACAAAGCTATTGGAAGTGATAATATCTCAAGGCTTTATGTTGATGGAGGATTTAGTGACAACGATTTATACATCAAACTATTATCTCACTATAGTAGAGATAAAAAATTAAGAACGACAGATGCCTCGTTAGGATCTGCTCTTGGAGCAGCGATATCCATTTCGGATACAAAGCTAAATTCAAAATTCTTAAGGAAGAATTACGCATTGAAGAAGCACGTCCCATTTATTGTAAGCTAAAAAACAAAAGTTGAAAAAGAAAACAAATGAAATTAAATATACTAAAATTAGCTAGGATATGGCACTGAAATTAGACACAAGATATCCTTCTATAGACGATTTAAGAACCAAAGCAAAGAAAAAAATTCCAAGATTTGCTTTTGAATATCTTGACGGTGGTTGTAATGAAGATGTAAATTTAATTAGGAACACAGCCGAAATTCGAGATGTGCAGTTAAAACCAAATTATCTACGAAAGCACCATGGATCCTCATTAAAGACAGAAATTTTTGGTATTGAGTATGATGCGCCATTTGGCATAGCACCTGTTGGACTTCAGGGTTTAATGTGGCCTAACTCTCCAGAAATATTGGCAAAGGCGGCTTTTGAGCAAAACATTCCTTTCATTTTAAGTACCGTCACGACTACAAGCATTGAACGCGCAAGCGAGCTTACAGAAGGTAAAGCTTGGTTTCAGCTATATCACCCAACCGAAAACAGGTTGAGAGATGATATTATCAAACGTGCTGAAAGTGCCAAATGCCCAGTTTTGGTTATTCTTTGTGATGTGCCAACCTTTGGATTTAGACCAAGAGACATTAGAAATGGCTTAGCAATGCCTCCTAAAATGAATGTATCTAATATTTTACAAGCATTTGGACGACCCCATTGGAGTTTACAAACACTAAAGCACGGCATTCCAAGTTTTGAAGTGTTAAAACCATACATGCCTAAAGGCTTAGATTTAAAACAGTTGGGTAAGTTTATGGATCAAACCTTTAGTGGACGCTTAAATGAAGAAAAAATTAAGCCCATTCGAGATATGTGGAAAGGGAAATTGGTTCTTAAAGGAGTCGCTTCGGAATATGATGCTGAAGAAGCAATTCGATTAGGAATTGATGGTATTATTGTTTCCAATCATGGCGGTCGCCAACTGGATGCTGGACAATCTTCTATAAAACCCCTAACAACAATCGCCAAAAAGTATGGCGATCAAATTGAGGTAATGATGGACAGTGGTCTTCGTTCAGGCCCAGACGTTGCTAGGGCTATGGCCAGTGGCGCTAAATTCACATTTATGGGACGTTCATTTATGTATGGCGTATCTGCCTTGGGTAAAAAGGGAGGCCACCACACCATTTCATTGTTAAAAACAGAATTGCAACAAGTAATGGAACAATTGTGCTGCGAGAAAACATCAGATTTCCCTAATCACTTAATAAAATAAAGTATAACGAATAACGAAATCTATTATGAGTCAAGAGATCATTTCAGACGACATTGAAGAACTAGCCGCTGGCGAATTTGAAAGAACACCAGTGCCCAAATCTAGACTTAAAGGCTGGAAGAGCTTTATTGGTATGTATGCAGGAGAACACGCTGCAGGTACTGAGTTCATGATTGGCCCTTTGTTCTTAACAGCAGGTGTTAGCGCTTTTGATCTCATCATAGGATTATTATTAGGAAACTTATTAGCGGTTCTGAGCTGGAGATTTTTAACCGCTGAAATTGCTGTTAAAAATAGATTGACACTGTATTTCCAGTTAGAAAAAATATGCGGTAAAAAATTAGTAACAGGCTACAACCTTGCTAATGGTATTTTGTTTTGTTTTTTAGCAGGATCGATGATTACTGTTTCTGCAACTGCAGTAGGTATTCCTTTTAATATGCCCATGCCTAAGTTAACAGATACGATGCCCAATGGTTCTACATGGGTGGTTATCGTAATCCTCATCGGAGCTGTTATTTCCATAATTGCTGCAAAAGGGTATGATGTAGTAACCAAGGCAGCGAACTGGATGTCACCAATTATTGTTGTTGCCTTTATTGCTTGCGGAGTTGTTGCACTTGGCCAGTTAGGAGTTTCCGGTTTTTCTGATTTTTGGGATATCTGGGGCGAAGGTTCTGATCCTTTTCCAGGGCAAATTAAATTTACCTTTTGGCACGTTGTTATTTGGTCTTGGTTTGCTAATGGTGCTATGCACATAGGTATGTCTGATTTGTCAGTCTTTAGATTTGCAAAAAAGCCTAAAGCAGGTTGGGCTACAGCTGCAGGAATGTATGTAGGCCATTACATGGCATGGATTGCCGCTGCCTTGTTGTATGCGGTTTATTTAAATTCACCTGAAGCACAAGCCTTTTTGAGTAACGGCGAAGCTCCTCCAGTAGCACCAGGCCCATTGGCAAATAACGCAATTGGTATTTTTGGAATCATTGCAGTAGTACTTGCGGGATGGACTACAGCAAATCCAACCATATACAGAGCAGGGTTGGCTTTTCAAGCTATTTTACCAAAACTATCTACCGCAAGAGTTACCATTTTGGCGGGGACAGTAGCTACTATTGCGGGGTTGTTTCCAGCCTTTGCTATGAAACTACTTAGTTTTGTGGCGCTTTATGGGTTTATTTTGGCTCCTTTTGGTGCTATATTGGTGTTTGAACACTTCTTTCATAAGAAAGCAGGGATTGTTAAAAACTATGCTGAAGTAGCTAAATTGTCATTCAATAAATCCGTTTTTTGGGCGTGGGCAATAAGCTTTGGATTGTTCTATTTTATATCAATTCAGTTCGATGTTTTTTTATCTTTTGTAACGCTCCCAGCTTGGTTGCTTTGTGGTGTTTTGTTTTTGATCTTAAGTAGATATCTCCAAAAGAGGGCGTCAAGGAAGGAATCCCTTCAAAAAGGTAATTAACTAATCATATGTAATTGAGCTTAAACAAATAGGAAGTAAACATGATTTAGCTAGTTTCATAATCCATAACTTCCAGTGTTCGTTTAGATAAAAACAAAAAAATGAAGACATTAGGAGAGTTTATTATTGAAAACCAAAATCAATTTGAGTATTCAACTGGAGAACTATCGAAATTACTTAATGCCATTCGCCTTGCTGCAAAATCTGTAAATCATGAGGTGAATAAAGCTGGTTTAGTTGATATTCTTGGGGTGACAAACAAAACCAATTCGTCTAATGAAATCCAACAAAAACTAGACGTTTTTGCCAATGAAGCCTTTAAAAACGCTTTGATAAACAGAAATATTATTTGTGGCTTTGCTTCGGAAGAAGAAGATAGTTTTATACGTGTTTTGGATCAAAATAATAAAGCAACAAATAATTATGTTGTGTTGGTTGATCCGCTTGACGGGTCGTCTAATATTGATACCAATGTTTCTGTAGGTACCATTTTCTCAATCTACAAAAGAGTAACTGAGAAAGGAACAACTGTTTCAGAAATTGATTTTTTACAAAAAGGGGGGAATCAAATAGCGGCTGGTTATATTTTATATGGGACTTCTACGATGTTGGTTTATACAACTGGGTATGGAGTCAATGGCTTTACCCTAAATCCTGCGTTGGGAACTTTCTATCTTTCACACCCAAACATGAAATTTCCTGAAAAAGGACATATCTATTCAATAAATGAAGGAAATTATAATCATTTCCCTATTGGAGTAAAAAAATTCATAAAGTATTGTCAAGAAGATAAAGATCAAAGGCCGTACAGCTCGAGGTACATAGGTTCACTAGTTTCTGATTTTCATCGCAATTTGATAAAAGGAGGCGTTTACCTATACCCTTCGACCTTAAAACATCCAAATGGCAAATTACGCTTGTTGTATGAATGCAATCCTATTGCATTTTTATCAGAACAAGCAGGTGGAACCGCCTCAAATGGAACACAAAGGATTTTAGATATAGAACCTAAAAGTTTACACCAATGCGAGCCTTTTTATTGTGGAACTAATGAGATGGTGGAAAATATTTATGATTTTTTAAACGAGTAGCAATAAAATGACAGATGAAGATTATATAGAGGAGTTGTTACACAAAGCAGAAAAGTACGGGTTGAGAAATAAATTGATTGAAGAAGTCCAGCGTAATCTTGCAATTAATTTTAATTCTAACCGCTTAGACCTTTACGAACATTACTTTGTAATTTTTGAAAAGGGTTTTCTCTCAAAAAATAATATAAACAAGAAAGCAATAGGATAATTTTTATTTCAGTGAAAATTTTTTGTTATCATAGATATTTTTTTCAGGGTATCACATATATTAAATTTTTAATTACCAAATAGTTGTGAAAATTGAGCTAAGCTTTCAGTAATTGAGTTCGATTTTTTTTCTGTAAGCTCTAC
>JBMYNN010000016.1:0-40969 GCA_049598335.1 Flavobacteriaceae bacterium | reverse complement strand
GTTACTAATGTAATTAAAAATTTTTGTTTTAGTTTAAAGCAAGTTTTACCGCAGCCTCTGCATGAAGCTGGGTGGTATCAAAAACAGGTAGGGGACAGTCTGCTTGGGTAAGGAGCAAAGGTATTTCTGTACAACCAAAGATCACCCCTTCTGTACCTTCCTTTTGGGCTTTCGCGATAATACCCTGGTAGGCTGTTTTAGCGGCTGGGGTAATTTCCCCTCGTACTAATTCCTCAAAGATAATGTGATGTACTGTAGCGCAATCTTCAGTGTTAGGGATTAGGGTAGTAATTCCAAAATCTTTTTTGAGCACCTCCTTAAAAAAAGGTTGTTCCATGGTAAAAGCTGTACCTAATAAAAGGACTTTTTTTATCCCCTTTTTTACAATAGCCTCTCCAGTAACACTTGCAATATGTAATAGGGGTAAACGAGTAGATTTTCGCAATTGTGGGTAGAGCAGGTGCATGGTATTGGTGCAAATCAAGAGGACCTCTGCTTCGGCTTTTTCAAGGCTTTGCAATGCTTTACTTAAATGAGATGCAATGAAATCCCAATCGCCCTTGCGCATCGCTTCTTCGATGGGGGCGAAATCAACCGACTCTAAGACAATAGGTGCAGAATGGTGCCCCCCTAAACGCTTTCGTACAGCTGTGTTGATTAATCGGTAATAAACCAAAGAGGATTCCCAACTCATTCCTCCTAAAAGCCCAATTTTTTTCATATTATTCTTCATTTAATAATGCGACCACCCTGGCTGGACCAGCAGAAGCTCCTTTAATTTTTAATGGAAAGGCTGCTACTTTAAAGCCACTATAGGGCAGGGTATCAAGGTTAGTTAGTTGTTCCATATGACAGTATTCTTTCTCGACACCTACTAAGTGTCCCTCCCAAAATAGTTCTGAATTATTGCTGCGTTTTGCTTCTTGGATTAAATAGGGTAAGGGGAGATCCCAGCCCCACTGGTCAATGCCCATCACTTTAATCCCTTGATCGATGAGCCATTCGGTAGCGGCGGCGCTCATCCCAGTCCCTTTTTTAAAAAAATCTTTGGTTCCCATATATTGGTCTCTGCCGGTTTTAATTAGTACGATCATATCTGGAATAAGGCGGAGATTATTTTGGCTTAAAAAGCCTTTTAAATCTTCTATTGTAATAGGGTCAAAGTCGGCTTTGTGTTTCATATCGATCACTATACCATCGCCATAGCACCATTCCAGTGGGACTTGATCGATGGTTTTTGCGGGTTTACCCATAGAAGTATGGTCATAGTGCCAGGGTGCGTCGAGGTGGGTGGTAGAATGTACTCCCATCTTACGAATCTCATCATCTGCCCAACCTATAAAAGCCTTGGGAAATAATCGAAAAGGTAAACCAAACAAGCGAATGATCCACCGGGAAGCTTTATGAGCTTTGTGTTTGATCTTTACCTTCATAAAAAAAGGATCTCCAGCATTATATTGTATGGTCTTAGATAAATCGATAATTTTCATACTTATTCGTTTTTGATCTTCTTAAAGATAGGGAGAATGCAACTAGGA
The DNA here is from genome assembly GCA_049598335.1 of Flavobacteriaceae bacterium. Classification (GTDB taxonomy): domain Bacteria; phylum Bacteroidota; class Bacteroidia; order Flavobacteriales; family Flavobacteriaceae; genus Arcticimaribacter. Next base: position 39,431 of record JBMYNN010000016.1, on the reverse strand, counting down.
ATGAAAAGCCCTTTTAGGGGAACAAAAAAAGGGAGCGAACTCCCTTTTCTATGCTTGTATAGTAGATCGTTTAGGTAAAAATAAAATAAGTGCTCACGACGATTAAAATTACAATAGCTCCCATCACTTTTACATGTTTCCACGGAGTGATATCGACCTGTTCTGTATAGGCTTGTTCATAAGCGACTTCCCGTGGCATGAGTTTTCCAATCAACAACATTATCCCCACATTAAAAAGGAATAAGATCGCCATTACGTGTAAGAAATGCGGATAAGTCCCGCCGTTCTCAATCACATAATCCTTTAAGAAAAACTGACTAATCGAATACAAAATTACCCCAGAACCCATGGCGACTTTTGCCGCTAGGGCAGGAACATATTTCGTCAAATAACCCACCAGAATAATCGTTAAAATAGGAATACTATAACAGCCGTTAATTTCTTGCAGGTAGCCAAAAAGCCCTTCGGGAGCGTTAGCGATAGTGGGGGCGATAAACATGGATAAGAGCGCTAGGATAATCCCAAAGGTTTTCCCGGCTTTCACCACTTGGCGCTCATTTGCGTCCTGATTGATGTATTGTTTGTAGATGTCTAATCCAAAGAGGGTTACAGAGCTGTTTAAAGCCGAGTTAAACGAACTTAATATCGCCCCAAAGAGTACTGCGGCAAAAAAACCTAACAAAACAGGGGGCAAGACCTTATTGACCAATAATCCATAGGACTGATCAGCTTGACTGGCACCTAGTGTTCCGCCAAAAATATAAAAAGCAATGATCCCAGGAAGTACGACGATTAGTGGCCCTAGAATTTTGACAAAGGCGGCTAAGATTAAACCTTTTTGTCCTTCGACTAAGTTTTTAGCAGCTAGTGCCCGTTGAATTATAGCTTGGTTCGTTCCCCAATAGAAGAGTTGAACCAGCATCATCCCTGTAAAAAGGGTACTAAACGGGATGGCAGACTCATTGCTTCCCATGGCTTTAAACTTAGAGGGGTCGTGATTGTAAATGGTTTCCATTCCGGCCCAAAGGCTTCCATCCCCTACATAGATTAAACCAAAGACAGGTATCATCAAACCTCCAATCAATAGGCCAACTGCATTTACTGTATCAGAGACAGCAACAGCTTTTAAGCCACCAAAGATGGCATAAACAGATCCAATTAAGCCAATCGACCAAACCGTTACGACTAGGGTAGTATTTTGGTCCATATTAAAGACCGTTGTTAGATCAAACATCCCAATCAGGGCCACCGCTCCAGAATAGAGAACAATGGGCAACAAAACCACCACATATCCACTCAAGAAAAGTCCAGAGGTAATGGATTTGGTCGCGGTATCATATCGGCGTTCTAAAAACTGTGGGACAGTAGTTAAGCCACCTTTTAGATAGCGGGGCAGTAAGATGGTTGCTGTCACCACCATGGCAATGGCCGCAAGGGTTTCCCAGGCCATGACAAGGATACCTTCATTAAAGGCAGAGCCATTAAGCCCTACTAATTGCTCTGTCGATAGATTGGTAAGCAATAAAGAGGCTGCAATCACGGGAGCTGTTAGGCTCCTTCCGCCTAAAAAATAGCCATCTTCTGTGTTTTCGTCTGTTTTTCTAGTGGCGAGATAAGCCACAATCCCTACTAAAAGGGTAAAGGCAATAAATATAATGAATTGCATAGTTTGGTTTAATTCAATCGTTTCCTCTAAAAATAAGAAAACTTAATTAAAACTGCTGTCTTTTGTGAAAATTTACAATAGTGAATCTTTTTTGGCGCTTCGCCAAAGAGAGATGGTCTAAATATAAGAGGAAAATTAAGCAGAGAGTTGTTCCAAAACCGTTTTAGCTTTGACGTATTCGTCTTCATGAACAAAAACGCGTTGCATTAGTGGGGCTGTTTGACCAAAACCTGCTAGACGAGCAGATTCTGCTTCGTCTTTGATCACAGGGGTAATGTTTTCTTCGGATAAGGCATTTCTCAAGGCTATCACATCAATTGAAGATCCAGAAAAAAGGTGAAGGTAAGAGGGCGAGGACATAATCTAGGATTTATTGTATTTACTGTTCCAGATTGCAGGGTTAAAATTCTTTCCTAAGGCAAAACCATAAAATAACACTATCGAAGCAATGGCTTTAAACATAAAGAAATAAACCATCCAATAAGTGGACCAAGAGGTGGTTTTACTAAAAATAGCCATAGGGGTTAGGGCAGTGGCAAACCAACTAATACCGAGAATAAGCACGATGAGATTCCAAATGTTTTTGAAAGGCCACATTAGTGCTTTGCGAAAAGGGTGCAAATCGTCTCCCCACTGATGAATCAAATAAAAGTAATCATTCCCAATGGGAACAAACAACAAAGGATCATCGGTGTTTTTAAGACGGAATAATTTTGATGGAGCCATGATTTTAAATCCAGCAAGCTTAGTGTTGTGCTGTACTTCCAATGCAGCAATTTTGTCAAAAGCCTCCTGGGGTAAATCATTCTTAAAATACCTTAAATCTAAAAAGCGTAAACGATAGTCAATGCAGATTGACTTAATGGTATCGAGATGATAGATGTTTTTGGTTTCAAACGCCTCTAAATCAAAAGAATTAATAGCATTGGGACGAGTAATAAAAGTATTTACCGCGTCTATTATCGCTGTATCACTTGCTTTTGCTAATTGTAGCTTTTCGGCAATGTTAGTAGGGGGAAATAATTTCATCTTCATAATTCATTCTCATTGACTTAGTAAAATTAAGGAAATTCTTCTTAATTCTACATTTATTGCATATTAAAATTAATAGTCTATCTTAATTCTGCACCAAATTCTTTTTCAAAGCTGTTTTTGAGTTTCTGCATGACTTTATCAATGTTTTTGTCGGTCAAAGTTTTATGTGGATCAGCAAACAAAAAGCTCAAACCATAGGACTTTTTTCCAGCGGGAAGATTCTTCCCTTCGTAGACATCAAATAGATTGATCTGGGTCAAAATCTTTTTTTCCACTTTTTGTGCCAGATTTTTTAAAGCGTCAAAACTAACCTCTTTATCGACTAATAAAGCGAAGTCTCTGCGAGAAGATGGAAATTTTGGAATGGCTTGAACTATTAAATCGTTTTTAAAGGCCAATTGATATAGGGTGTCAAAATCAAATTCTGCATATACTACTTCTTGTTCAATCGAGAATTCTTTTAATAACTGTGGCGCAATCATTCCCATCTCAACAACGGCCTTCTTTCGCGATGAGATGCAAAGTCCGTGTTGGAAAATATCTCGGCCGCTAGCTTCTTCTGTTAGTGCATCTAAGCCCAGGCTTTCTAAAAGGGCATAGACAGACCCTTTTAAGCGATAAATGTCGTTGGCTGCTGTATCTGTATTCCAAGCCTCTTTATTCGCTCTCCCACATAAGGTGAGTGCGATTTTCTTGTCTTCTTGATAACCTTCTTCTAATTGGCGATATACTTTACCAAACTCATAAATTTTTAAATCTCTTCGCTGTCTGTTTTGATTGTAAGCGATCACTTCTAAAGAAGAGAAGAGTAGGGAAGTTCTCATTTGAGAAAGTTCTTGCCCCAGCGGATTTAAAAGATTCACTTTTGCGATTTCGTCTAATTGCTTAGAAAAACTAGCGTATTTAGGGGAAGTGATCGAGTTATTCATGACTTCTTGAAAGCCTAATCCAACTAGTTTTTTTGCAATATTTTGCTCTAATATATGCGGAGTTTTCAGATTGAATTCTGGGTAGAAGGTTTTCATGCTATTTTCGCTTTCGATATTGTTATAGCCATAAATACGCAAGATTTCTTCAATCACATCTGCTTCACGGGAAACATCGACACGATAACGCGGAATGGTCATTGAAAAGCCTTTTTCGGTAACATTAATGATTTCAATCTCCAGGGCATTTAAGATGTTAATCAGTTCATCTTTAGGAATTTCTTGCCCTAATACTTTTGTAATTCGCTCAAATTGAATGAACAAAGAAACTTTGTCTTCAAGGGGCTGTTTTACGGTTATTATATCGCTGCTAATTTCACCTCCAGCGAGTTCTTGTATCAACAATGCGGCACGCTTTATCGCAAATTCTCCAATTTCTGGATCAATCCCTCTTTCATAACGGAAAGAAGCATCGGTGTTTAAGCCGTGTCTTTTAGCAGTTTTACGAACGCTTACCGCGTCGAAATAAGCACATTCTAGGAATATACTTTGGGTCTCTTTACTAACCCCAGAATTTAATCCACCAAACACTCCTGCAATACACAAGGGTTTTTCCTCGTCACAGATCATTAGATCTTCTTGGTGCAACTTTCGTTCAACTCCGTCAAGGGTAGTAAAAGGAGTGTCTTTCGCCAGGGTCTTGACCAAAACTTTTCCTTTGATTTTATCTGCATCAAAAGCGTGCAGGGGTTGTCCTAATTCGTGTAGGACATAATTTGTTACATCAACGATATTATTAATGGGACTTAAACCGATGGCCTTTAAACGGTTTTGCAACCAACTGGGAGAATCTTTTACTTCAAGACCAGAAAGTGTGATGCCGCTGTAGCAAGGGGCCATTTTAGGGGCCTCTACAATTACATCAATCGGAAGAGAGGTATTGTTTACCTTAAAGGAGTTTACATTAGGGAAATTCCATCTATACGGAATATTGCGTTGAATACAGCCCGCTTTTAAATCGCGAGCAACCCCCATATGACTCATCGCATCAGAGCGGTTAGGAGTAAGGCCTATTTCAATGGTTTGGTCTTTTTCAATGGGGAAGAGGGTAGCACATGGGGTTCCTGGCTCTAGCATTTCGTTTAAGACCATTATACCATCGTGATCACTACCTAGCCCTAATTCGTCTTCGGCACAAATCATTCCATGACTGGCTTCTCCGCGAATTTTTCCTTTCTTGATAGTCCATGCTTCTCCTTCGGCTGAATAAAGGGTTGTTCCTATGGTTGCGACGGGTACTTTTTGCCCAGCGGCAACATTAGGTGCCCCACATACAATTTGTACGGGAGCTTCTTGTCCAATATTGACGGTGGTTACCTTTAAACGGTCTGCATTGGGGTGTTGTTCACAAGTCAATACTTCACCTACCACAACACCAGCTAAACTTCCTGGAACAGATTCAAACATCCTATTCCCTTCTACTTCAAGACCAAGATCAGTCAATAAATCTAGCTGTTCTTCTATGGGGAGTTCTGCTTGGATAAATTGCTGCATCCAGTTGTAGGAAATCTTCATAAATAAAATTTAAATACAAATATAAGTAACCAAAAGGCAAAATGGTAGCCCTAGCTAATGTAATTCCAGATGTTTTTGTGTGCACTTATTTTGGCATAGGTTTGTCCCACTCTTAGGTGCTTTTCTGCAGAAAGTTCTGGGTCGATTTCTAGAATTTTTTGTGCGTAAAAGCGCGCTGTTTTTAAGATTTCTTGGTCTTTGAGTAAATCGGCTATTTTAAGCTGTAACACGCCGCTTTGCTGGGTTCCCATCAAATTTCCAGGGCCTCTAAGCCGCAAGTCAACTTCGGCTATTTCAAAGCCATCATTGTTTTGCACCATGGTTTGCAAGCGGGTTTGGGCTTCTTGTGAACGCTTTTTGCCCGACATTAAAATACAATAACTTTGATCTGCACCACGGCCTACACGCCCGCGTAATTGATGTAATTGAGATAAGCCAAAGCGTTCTGCACTTTCAATGATCATCACCGATGCATTGGGAACATTAACCCCAACTTCAATGACTGTCGTCGCTACCATGATTTGTGTTTTACCCTCAACAAAACGTTGCATTTCATATTCCTTATCTGCTGCTTTCATCTTTCCATGGACAATACTAATCCGATAATCTGGTAAAGGAAATGAACGTACTAGGCTTTCATAACCATCCATCAAATCTTTATAGTCCATCTTTTCAGACTCTTGAATTAAAGGATAAACCACATAAATTTGTCGCCCATTTGCAATTTCATCTTGAATAAATCGAAATATATTAAGGCGGTTAGCATCTGTGCGCAAGACGGTTTTAATCTCTTTTCTTCCTGGGGGAAGTTCGTCAATGATTGAGATATCTAAATCCCCATAAACGGTCATAGCAAGGGTTCTAGGAATGGGTGTGGCTGTCATGACTAAAACATGAGGAGGCAAATCATTTTTGCGCCATAGTTTGGCTCTTTGGGCTACGCCAAAGCGATGCTGCTCGTCAATAATGGCAAGCCCCAGGTTTTTGAATTGTACTTTATCTTCAATTAAAGCATGGGTGCCAATTAAAAAATCAATTTTTCCTTCAGCTAGATCTGCATAAATATTTTTCCGCTCAACTCCTTTTATCGACCCTGTAAGAAGCGTAACCCTTACTGGTAAATTTCCTATTGCTTCTTGAATTGATTGATAGTGTTGTATGGCGAGAATTTCGGTAGGAGCCATTAAGGAACTTTGAAAAGCATTGTCTTTTGCGATGAGCATGCTTAAAAGAGCGACAATAGTTTTCCCTGAGCCTACATCGCCTTGCAGCAAGCGATTCATTTGCTTTCCAGTTCCCATATCTTGGCGAATTTCTTTGACCACTCTTTGCTGTGCTCTAGTTAACTGGAAGGGGAGGTGTGCTTTGAAATAGTTATTAAATGCTTCTCCTACTTGAGAAAAGACATAGCCTTTAATTTTTTGCTTTTGCAAGCGATTCTTTTGAATAAGTTGCAATTGTATATAAAACAGTTCTTCAAACTTTAGTCTTCGTTGTGCTTGAGTTAATGCCTCTGTATTATTAGGAAAGTGGGCATTAATGATAGCTTCTTTTCGCGAGATAAGCTTAAGTTCTGCCAGCATATAATCGGGTAAATTCTCTTTGAATTGATTTCCAATTAATCCAAAAAGATTAATCATCATTTGTTTCATGGTGCGCTGGGTAACCCCTTTGTTGATCAATTTTTCTGTCGAGGGATAGACGGGATGAAGGTCGCCTATCTTGCTAGCTTTAAATTCTTTTTCTAGGGTCAATTCTGGATGAGGCATATTGGCTTTACTCCCATACCATGATAAGCGGCCAAAGGCCACATAAGGCGTGTTGAGTTTTAATTGTTCTTGTATCCATTTGTGACCCCGAAACCAAACTAACTCCATCTGAGAAGGCCCGTCTGAAAATATTGCAACTAAGCGCTTTCCTCTTTTTTGAGGAACCGTTTTAATTTGGATAATTTCTCCTTTGATTTGAACTTCTGCATTGTTTTGGGGAAGCTGATTAATAGCATAAAACCGAGAGCGATCAATATAACGGTTAGGGAAAAAGTGCAAGAGATCTTGATAGGTGCGAATCCCTAACTCTTCTTTTAAAAGTGCAGCACGATTAGGGCCAATGCCTTTTAAATATTCAATAGAAGTTTGTAATGGATCCATAAAAGGGACAAAAATTCTCTTTTGCGCTAAATTTGACTTTTTATTTCTATAAAATTCGAGTAACTTTCTTTTAAATCCAAGTTGAAAGAATGAAAAAAGCCCTAGTGATATCTGGAGGAGGCAGTAAAGGTGCCTTTGCGGGAGGATTAGCCCAGTATTTAATAGAAGAAGCAGGACAAAACTATGATTTGTTCATGGGGACTTCTACTGGGAGCTTATTGGTTTCCCATCTTGCGGCCAATAAAATTCCAGCGATTAAACACGCCTTTACCCATGTGACCCAAGAAAGTATTTTTTCGAACAATCCCTTTATTATTAAGCGGACAGGGAAAATTGCTAAAACAAAGATCAATCACTTTAATGTCATCAAAAACTTTTTTCGGGGAAGAAAGACCTTTGGAGAAAGTGATAACCTTAGGAAGTTGCTGGCTAAAAATATTTCCTCTGAAATTTTTAATCAGATTAAAAACAGCCATAAAGAAGTTGTGGTCTGTGTCTCAAATTTCACCTTAAATGAAATAGAATACAAGTCTTTGTCTGATTGCACTTATGAAGACTTTTTAGATTGGATATGGATTTCTTGCAATTATCTACCTTTTATGAGTTTGGTGATTAAGAACCGCCATGAATATGCCGACGGGGGCTTTGGTTGTATCATTGCAATAGAAGAAGCCATTCAACGAGGAGCGAGTGAGGTTGATGCCATTATGCTCAATACAGAAATGCAACAGCTCAACCGAATGCGCTCTAGAAATGCCTTTGATTTACTGTTGTCCACCCTTGATTTTATGGGAGATACCATTGTCCATGACAATATTAAAGTAGGCCAATTATTGGCCAAAGAAAAAGGAGTGAAGCTAAGGGTGTTTTATACTCCGAAAGTACTTACCACCAATTCTCTTGTCTTTGATCAAGACGAAATGGAGAAGTGGTGGCAAGAAGGCTGGACATATGGCCAGCAAAGTTTATTGTAGATAATCTAAGCTTAGTTGCACCATAGCTTTTACACCGTGGATCAGTCCGCTGTCATCGACTATAAATTCTGGAGTATGGTGGGAAGGAGCATCTTTTGGCTTGCTTCCCTCTTTTAGTCCACCTAAAAAGAAATAAAAGCCAGGAACTTTTTCTTGAAAAGCAGAAAAATCTTCTGCTCCTGTTACCGCTTGCATTAATTGAACATTATCTTTCCCTAAGGCCTTTTCAAGGCTTTTTACGGCGACTTGTGTTAGCACTGGATCATTGTAGGTGAGTGCGGCAGATTCTTTAATGCTTACTACTGCACTACCCCCAAAAGCTTCGGCAATTTGTGGAACCATCTCCTGCATACGCTTGATAATGGTTTGCTTCATATCTTCATCAAGAGTGCGAATTGTTCCAATCATCTGAGCACTTTCGGGGATAATATTAAAGCGAATGCCCGAGTGAATCGAACCTACAGAGATCACAGCGCCTTCTTTAGTCAATTCTGAATTACGGCTAATAATTGTTTGAAGTCCATTGATAATTTGTGCACTGATTAAAATAGGGTCAACACTCATCCATGGAGCAGAGCCGTGGGCTTGTTTTCCTTTTACGTCTATGACAAAGCGTTGTGCTGCTGCCATAATTCCTTTAGATTTATAACGCACTACACCAACTGGAGTAGCAGAATTAATATGAAGTCCATAAATGGCGTCAACTTTTGGGTTGTCTAATACGCCTTCTTCTACCATTAAACGCGCACCGCCTTTTTCCCCTGGTGGTGGTCCTTCTTCTGCAGGCTGAAAAATAAATTTCACGCTTCCAGCGAAATCGTTATTCTTAGCAAGATATTCTGCTACACCCATTAAAATCGCGACGTGTGTATCGTGTCCACAGGCATGCATAACCCCAGTTTCTTGTCCACCAAATTTTCCAACAACATTTGATTTATAGGGAAGATCATTGTCTTCTTTTACGGGTAAACCATCCATATCTGCCCTTAGGGCTAATACTTTTCCTGGTCGTTTTCCCTTTAAGAGACCAATGACTCCGGTATGCGCCACTCCAGTTTGTACTTCTATGCCTAGAGCACGCAAATGATTCGCCACCTTTTCAGCAGTTTTAAATTCTCGATTAGAGAGTTCTGGATTTTGATGGATTTCGTGTCGCCATTGAATCACTTTTTGGGCTAATTTTCCAGAAATGTCTTGTGCCATAGAACTAAAACTAAGGCACAGTAGTAGGGGGATAAATAAATGATTTCTCATATTAAGATTTTGCTAAAGTTGTGAAGATACAATGTTTATAATTAAGTGCTAAAAACACGAATGAATTTTATTAATTACCTACTTTTAAGGTGCTTATGAAAGACCAATTAACCACGAATCTAGACGCTTTAAATGATGCCCAGCGAGGGCCCACACTTCACAAAGACGGTCCGCTAATTGTTATTGCTGGTGCGGGTTCTGGAAAGACTCGTGTTTTGACTTTCCGCATAGCATACTTAATGTCACAAGGAATAGATTCTTTTTCTATCCTTGCTTTAACGTTTACCAATAAAGCTGCCCGAGAGATGAAAGGTAGAATCGCTCAATTATTAGGTGAAAGTGAGGCAAAAAATCTATGGATGGGAACTTTTCACTCTATTTTTGCTCGTATTCTACGCGCAGAAGCAGATAAATTGGGTTATCCATCAAACTTTACCATCTATGATACTCAAGATAGTGACCGCTTGTTAAGTTCAATTATTAAGGAGATGGGTCTAAGTAAAGACCTGTACAAAACCAAACAAATTAGAAGCAGAATCTCTTCTTTTAAGAACAGCTTGATCACCGTGAGGGCTTATTATAACGATCCTGATCTGCAAGAAGCCGATTCCATGGCACAGCGCCCTAAAATGGGAGAAATTTATGCAGAATATGTTGATCGTTGTTTTAAAGCTGGGGCGATGGATTTTGATGATCTATTGTTGAGAACGAATGAATTGTTAAATCGTTTCCCCGATGTTTTAGCCAAATATCAAGACCGTTTTCGCTATATACTTGTCGACGAGTACCAAGATACAAACCACTCTCAGTATTTGATTGTTCGAGCCCTTTCAGACAAGTTTCAAAATATTTGTGTGGTAGGAGACGATGCACAAAGTATTTATGCTTTCCGCGGTGCAAATATTAATAATATTCTCAATTTCCAGAATGATTATGAAAATGTTACTGTATATCGCTTAGAACAAAACTATCGTTCAACACAGAATATTGTTAATGCTGCGAATTCCATCATTAAACACAACCAAAATAAATTGGATAAAAAGGTATGGACGGCGAACGATTCTGGTGCAAAAATTAAAGTACAGCAATGTCCTACAGATGCAGATGAAGGTCGCTATGTGGCTGGAAGTATTTATGATTTCAATCTCAGGGAGCAATTGAAATTCAATGAATTTGCCATACTCTATCGTACCAATGCTCAATCGCGAGCGATGGAAGACGCTTTGCGTAAACGTAATATTCCTTATCGTATTTATGGAGGATTGTCTTTTTATCAACGTAAAGAGATAAAGGATGTATTAGCTTATTTAAGGGTCTTGGTGAACCCAAAAGACGAAGAGAGCTTAAAGCGAGTCATAAACTATCCCGCTAGAGGTATTGGTCAGACCACCATCGATAAATTAGTTGTTGGGGCAAAGCAACACAGTTTATCAATTTTTGAAGTAGCAGAACGGGCCATAGAACTAAACATTGGAGTCAATGCGGGAACTTCACAAAAATTAAGTGACTTTGTTACCTTGATTAAAAGCTTGCAAATTTTTAACGAAAATGCCAATGCATTTGAAGTTGCCGATGAAGTTACCAAAAGAACTCGGATAGTGATCGATTTGAAGAAAGATGGAACTCCTGAAGGGATAAGCAAAATCGAAAATATAGAAGAATTATTAAATGGGATTAAAGACTTTACCGAAGGACAAGAAGAATTAGCCGATGCAACAGGCTCTCTTACAGAGTTTCTTGAAGATGTTGCCCTAGCAACAGATTTTGACAATGAAAACGCTAATGATGACACCGCCAGGGTATCTTTAATGACTATTCACTTAGCCAAAGGACTCGAGTTTCCATATGTATATATTGTGGGAATGGAAGAAGATCTCTTTCCTTCTGCAATGAACCTAGACTCACGTAGTGGATTAGAAGAAGAACGCCGTTTATTTTATGTGGCATTGACACGGGCAGAAAAACGTGCATTTTTATCTTATACACAGTCGCGTTATCGATGGGGAAAACTTAATGATGCTGAACCTAGCCGATTTATCGAAGAGATTGATGAACAATTTTTAGATTATCAACTCCCTACTTCAAATTATGAATATAAACCCCTTATAAATACCTCTATTTTTGGAGATCATAAACCCACAAAAATAACTACACAATTTTCTAAATCATGGGATGGAAAGCCCAATACTACCCCCAATCCAAGTCAGTTAAAAAGATTAAGGAAGTTGCAAGAGACCCCCAAAAAAACTAGCACTAAAGAAGCCCTGATAGAACTGCACTCTGGAACCAAGGTAGAACACCAACGTTTTGGTAAAGGAGTGGTTGTTCAAGTAGAAGGAAGCGGTAACGACAAAAAGGCCACCATTAAATTTGCTGGAGTAGGCGATAAAAAGCTTTTGTTGCGATTTGCTAAACTTAAAATTCTTTCATGAGAACACAGGTTTTTACCCTTTTTTCTTCTTCCCCGAACGATAGAGATCTCGCACAAATTTCCTTAGCATTAAAAAAAGGTGCCCTAATGATTTATCCCACCGATACGGTCTATGCGATGGGCTGTTTAAGTAATAATGCTGTAGCCCTTGATAAGTTAGCTCGTTTAAAAAATATTAATTTGGAAAAAGCTACGCTCAGCTTCTTATTTGAAGATATTAGCGAATTGTCTAATTATGTTAAGCCATTTGACGCAAAGATATTTAGGCTTCTAAAAAGCGCACTTCCAGGGCCCTATGCCTTTATAATGCAGGCGGTCAATAAACTCCCAAAGCCTTTTCAAAAAAGAAAGACCATTGGGGTTAGAATTTCAGATCATCCCATTCTTAAAGCATTATTGCCCCATTTAGATGCTCCCTTATTAACTTCTTCTTTACACGATAAAGATGAAATATTAGTTTACACCTCTGATCCTGATGAAATTTTATCTACCTGGGACGGAAAAATAGATCTCTTGATCGATGCTGGTCCTTGTGGGAATATCCCTTCAAGTGTTATTGATTTGACCACAGTACCTTTTACTGTAATACGGGAAGGAAAGGGCGAAATTGATTTTATTTAATCCAAAAAAAAACGCCTCCAATAAGGGGGCGTTTCTATATACTTTAAAGCGTTTTTAGTTCGAAGAGGCTTGCTCCATTCCTTGATTAATTAAATCATAAAACTGATCTAGTTTAGGCAATACAACAATTCGAGTTCTTCTGTTCTTTGCTCTTCCAGCAGAAGAATCATTGTCAGCAATAGGAATATACTCTCCTCGTCCAGCAGCAGTCATACGCTCTGGTGCTACACCAAAGTCCTTTTGGAGAATACGAACAATTGATGTGGCTCTTCTAACCGATAAATCCCAGTTATCTTGAGTTCCTTCAACTTTGATAGGGACGTTGTCAGTGTGACCTTCTACCATAAATTCTAGCTCTGGCTTATCGTTGATTACTTTAGCTACTTTCCCTAAAACATCTTTGGCTGCTTTATTGACAGAAAAGCTTCCGCTTTTAAATAATAACTTGTCTGAGATAGAAACATATACTACACCTTTTTCAACATTGATTTCAATGTCTTCATCTGCGATATTTCCTAGCACTCCTTTAAGACTTGTCACTAATGCAAGTGTAACAGAATCTTTGCGGGTTACAGCATCGCGTAAACTTTTAATTCTAGTGTCCTTTTCTTTTAAACTTTCTAATGATTTTTCAAGATTTTCTGCTCCTTTTTGAGAAAGGGTGGTAAGATTACCTAAATTATTGATTAAGTCTTCGTTGTTCGATTTTAAGAAGTTGATTTGCTCTTCTAGAGAAGCAACATTGGCTAAAGCTGCCGCTTTTTCCTCATCACAAGTATTGAGTTTTACTGTTGCGGTATTGAGTAAATCGTTAGTACTTTTTTGTAGAGCTTCTAGTTCGCTGTATTTTTTGGATGAAACACAAGAAGCTAATAAAGTACAACTTAAAGTAAGTAAGAAAAGTGTTTTTTTCATGTTAATGTTATATTTAGGCTATAAAATTAAAAGTTTTTTAAAAGCTACCTAGTATAAATCAGAAAATTTACGCTTTCTTAAGATATAATGTTTCCATGGAATATTATTGAGGTCATAATAGGGCTCTTTTTGACGGCTTGGTTTTCTTTTAGCGAGGATTTTCCTTAGGCTGGCATAAACCGCAAAGTGGGCTTTAATAAGCATAAAGAAAGAAGCTATATGGCCAAGACTTAAATATCTTATTGCTGCAAAACCATCAAAGACTAAGCGCATAAAAAAGACCCAAAATAGATGCTGCTTTGGGACATTTTTGATTAGCATCCACAAAGAATTTCTATGGTTGTAGAAGGCCTTTTTGGGAGAAGGTTTTAAAGAGGCTGCGCCTAGATGGTAAACTTGTGAACTAGCAATGCATTTGGTTTTATACCCTTGATTAAAGGCGCGCCAACATAAATCGATTTCTTCTTGATGCATAAAAAAATCCTCATCGAAGCCTTTTAATTCCTCCCAAACAGAACGTCGAATAAAGAAGCAAGCTCCGCTTGCCCAAAAACAGTAGCTTGTTTTGTATTGACCATTGTTTTTTTCTAGGTGGTTAAAAAGTCTCCCACGGCAATAAGGAAAACCATAACGATCAATATAACCTCCAGCGGCTCCTGCATATTCAAAATATTGGCGTTTATCGTACTGTAAAAGTAACGGCTGGGCGATGGCTAGCTCACTATCTTTAAAGGCATCTTGGATAGGAAATAGCCAATTTTTACTAATGGCAACATCGTTATTAAGCAGGCAATATAGGTCTGCCTCTATCGATTTAAGTCCAAGGTTATACCCTTTGGCGAAGCCATAATTTTGATCAAGAACAACTTGCTTGATTTGTGGGTATTGCTGGCTCAAAAAAGCACATGAATCATCGGTAGACGCATTATCTATTACGCACAGTTGTGCATTACCAGAGTACTTAACTAAATCTGGCAGAAATTGTTCCAGTAAGGAACGTCCATTCCAATTTAAAATAACAATGGCTATTTTCATTTTTGTGGGGTATAAGGAGGGAGATCTTTTAAAAAATGATAGGTTTTTGCAGTATAATCCATCTGACAGTAAATGTGGGTTAATCCATTTGTCACCATAAGATATTGGCTATTCGCACTTAGATTATAACGCGCGATTTGATCAAAAACATCTTGGTCTATAGTGATATGAGGGGATTTACATTCCACTAATACTGTCACTTCGCCTTGTGGGGAGAAAACAATGATGTCATATCGTTTGTTAAGAGCATGTACTTTGAGTTTTTTTTCGACATTGATTAGACTCAATGGATAATTTTTCTCTTGAATCAGGTATTGAAGGCAATGTTGTCTTACCCATTCTTCTGGCGTAAGTAATATATCTTTTTTGCGAACAACATCAAATATGTATCGCTTATTTTCTCTATTTTTGAGAGTAAAGGGATAACGATTGAAATTTAGTTGTTCCATACTGCAAATGTGACAAAATTTTCTCATTGAAAGAAACGCAACAGATACTCTCTTCTATCGCACAGCAAAACTTTGCTTCTGTCTATTTATTAATGGGAACAGAACCTTATTTTATTGATGAAATTACCAAGGCATTAACTAAGGGAGTGGTAGAAGAAAGTACCAGAGACTTTGATCTAACCGTAATGTATGGTAAAGAAACCAGTGTAGATCATATTGTAGAAGCAGCAAAACGCTATCCTATGATGGGGCAGCAACAGCTTATTTTAGTAAAAGAGGCACAGTATCTTGACCGAACTTTTGATGAGCTAGCTACCTATTGTGCAGCGCCACAGCCACAAACAGTTTTGGTTTTATGTTACAAACACAAAAAGGTGGATAAGCGTAAAAAAGTCCTTAAGAATATCTTGGCTAACGGGGGGGTAGTATTAGAGACAAAACCTTTGTACGACAATCAAATTGGTCCATGGATAGAAGAAAAAGGAAAAGAATATGGATTCCAATTTCATCCACAAGCATTAGCAATGCTCGTCGCCTTTTTAGGGAGTAATCTGGGGAAAGTTGATAAAGAATTAGAAAAGCTCACCCATAGTATTCCCGGTGGGAGTACAATTACTCCAGCGCAAATAGAACAATACATTGGTTATAGTAAAGACTTTAATAGTTTCGAATTGCAAAATGCACTAGGGCAGCGCAATCTAGCATTGTCTTATCAAATTGTAAAGTATATGGCTGGGAATCCAGCTCAATTCCCCATGGTATTAACAATTACAGTGCTGTTTAACTTCTTTCAAAAAGTCTTTATGTACCACGGTTTAAGCTCTCCTTCTGATGCTCCAAAGCTGCTAGGGGTTTCCCCATATTTCCTCAAGGACTATCAAGCCGCTGCTAAAAAATACAATATGCGACAAACGGCAAAAGTGTTGTCGATTTTAAAAAACTATGACCTTAAGAGCAAGGGATTAGGGGCGGATAATATGCCCTTGGAGGAATTGATGAAAGAAATGATTTTAAAAATCGTTTCGGTCTAGTCTAAGGGAAATTAGATGGGTTGCTCTCCTGCATAATACGATAAACTTTTTCGACAATATCATCTAAAGAGGGTTTAGAAAAATAGTCGCCATCAGTTCCATAGGCAGGACGGTGCGCTTGTGCA
Organism: Flavobacteriaceae bacterium; assembly: GCA_049598335.1. GTDB lineage: Bacteria > Bacteroidota > Bacteroidia > Flavobacteriales > Flavobacteriaceae > Arcticimaribacter. The sequence continues at coordinate 23,244 of JBMYNN010000016.1, read as the reverse complement.
CTCAATGTTTGTGGAGCACTATCTAGTAAAGGGAAGATGTTTTGCACATCGAGTAACTGTTGTAAAATAAAGCCTGTGGCGCCCCCGGGAACATCTTCATCGATAATTAACAAACGATTTGTTTTTGCAATACTCTCTTTGATTTGATGTGCAGTATCAAATGGAAGCAATGATTGAATGTCGATCACCTCTGCATTTATATCGTATTGCAATAATTCCTTTGCGGCCTCTTGTACTAGACGCAAGGTTGATCCATAAGAAACAAGGGTAATATCCTCTCCCTGCTTTAATACTTCTATTTTTCCAACTGGGATGCGGAAACTACCTAAATTCGAGGGCATTTTTTCTTTTAAGCGATATCCATTAAGGGATTCTACCACGATAGCAGGTTCATCTCCTTCTAGCAGGGTATTATAGAAACCAGCCGCTTGAGTCATGTTTCTTGGAACTAAAAGATTAACTCCTCTAAGTAAATGGATTAGTCCGCCCATAGGAGATCCACTGTGCCAAATACCTTCAAGGCGATGCCCTCTTGTACGTACGATAAGTGGAATAGATTGTTGCCCTACTGTTCTATATAAATAGGTTGCAAGATCATCACTTAGGGTTTGTATGCAGTATAGCACATAGTCTATGTATTGAATTTCTGCTATAGGGCGTAGTCCTCTTAATGCCATTCCAATTCCTTGCCCAATGATAGTAGCTTCTCTAATTCCTGTATCAAAGACTCTAGTTTCACCAAATTGGGCTTGCAGTCCTTCTGCTCCCTGATTGACATCACCAATTTTCCCTACATCTTCTCCGAAAAGAAGGATATTTGGTTTGGCTTTAAAGAGGGCCTTAAAGTTGTCGCGTATAATAATTCTACCATCAACTAAATCTGTTCCCTCTTTATATTGTGGAGCGACTGCAGTAATATTTTTTAATTGATAATTTGATTCGCTGTAGAGATGAGAACTTATTTTAGGGCGCAAGGATTTTGTCAAGTCATTGGTCCATTGTTTGAGTTGATTGCTCAAAGGGCTGTTGTATTTAGCTGCAATGCGTAAAGCTTTACGCGCAGCGTGCAATAAATCCTTATAAGTGGGTTCTGTCTTGTTTGACAGTTGGGTACTAATCATTTGAAGTCCAGGATCATTTGAGACTTCTTTTCGTAAGGCTTGTAATAGAGATAGAAGACTTTTTTTGTTTTCTAAGATTGGGGATTGATAAGATTCCCACGCTTCGACTTTGGCTTTTCGAGCTTCTACTTTACACTCTTTTTCAATAGTATTAAGTTCTTCTTCGTTGGCAATGTTTTTTTCTAGAATCCATTCCCTCATTTTTTTATTGCAATCGTAGTCTTCTTCCCATTCAAGACGTTCTTTTGATTTATAGCGTTGATGTGATCCGGAAGTAGAATGACCTAAAGGTTGCGTCAATTCATCTACATGGATTAATACTGGTATATGCTCTTCTCTAGCAAAGTCTGCTGCTCTTTGATAAGTGTCGATTAAAGCAGGGTAATCCCAACCATTAACCCGCATGATTTCTATTCCTTTTATGTTTTTAGTTCTTTGAAGGCCCGCTAGAGCTTCCGAAATACTGCCTTTAGTAGTTTGTTTCTCATTAGAGACCGAGATACCATAGCCATCATCCCAAATACTCATTACCAAGGGGATTTGCAATACACCAGCGGCATTGATAGCTTCTAGAAAGAGGCCTTCACTAGTAGCAGCATTCCCTATTGTTCCCCAGGTGATTTCATTTCCGTTAATTGAAAACCCTTTGCTTTCTTGGATTCCTAGGCTTCGATAGACTTTTGATGCCTGAGCTAAACCGATCGACCGCGGAATTTGTCCCGCAGTGGGAGAGATGTCTGAACTGTGATTGTACTGCTTTGTTAAATCCAACCATTTCCCTTCCTTATCATGGCTAGGAGTAACAAAATGTGCCCCCATCTGTCTTCCGCCAGACATGGGTTCTTTTTCTAAATCTGGATGGGCATAAAGTGCCGCAAATAGCTGTTGCGGATTTAATAAATCTTGGGCCATTAAAATAGTCTGATCTCTGTAATAACCAGCTCTAAAATCACCTTTTTGGAAAAATTTACTTAAAACTAACTGTGGTAATTCTTTGCCATCTCCAAAAATACCAAATTTTGCCTTTCCTGTTAATACTTCTTTTCGCCCTAGATAACTACATTCTCTGCTAAGAACGATAAGTCGGTAATCTGCAAGAAGTTGATCTTTAAAAGAATCAAAAGAGAATTTAGTAAGTGCAGTATCTTTGGTTTCAGACATAGTATTTTTTTGCGTTGCAAATTTACAAAAATTAACCCACTTATCTTTAAAACCAATAACTCAAAACAGGATTAGAACCATTTGCGTGATAATAATTGTGTTAAAGTTCTGGGGTCAAAAGTGATGACGTATCGTATCTTTTTTTGATAATCAGGTCCTTGTAATTGTAATTCTTTAGTGTTATAAATGGGGAAATATATTTCGAGAAAATCTGGGACAAGATTTAATCGCAAACCAGTATCGAATAAAACCCTAGAGCTTTGTTCTTTTTGATTAATATATCCTAAGTCGCCATAGGCTTCAATCCATTTCCAAATGCCAATACTGCTATTTAGGGTAATTAAATAATCGTCAGAGTAGGGATTGTCAAACTGATATTTAAAGCCTCCTTCTGCTGGGATAAATTGTTGGCTGTATATCCCTGTGGTCTCAGATCTCCCTATATAATTGTACTGAAACAGATAATCTGTAGGACGGTCTAGCGCATAATCAAAATAACTACTGTTTAGGTTATTGCGCCATAAAAATTTTCCAGCGAAAAGCCTGAGAGATATTTGTCTCCCACTTCGCATAAGATGGCGGTATTCTGTTGTGAAATTTAATTTCCCAAATTTTTTGCTTGCTTCAATACCAGTATTCAGTGTAAAATAATTTAAGGCACCTTTATTGGAAAAAATATAATTTAAGCCCGTAATACTATAGTTGGGATTTTGAATGGCATTTTCGTTTTCATCTCGATCAACATATTGCCAGAAAAGATTAAAACGCTGTTTCTTATTGTCTCTGAGATTGCTGTTCCTTTTAAAGATATTGATGGAGGTAAATAAACTACTATACCTAAGGCTGGTGTTATAGTGAAAACTAGAACCACTAAGATTAATGTCTTTTAGGAAATAATCACTTTCTTCGTTAAAATGGGAGATGGATGTCGAAAAAGATCCTACTAATGATTTTTGTTTGGTGGAGTAAAAGGGTTCTAAGATAAAAATGACGGGTCTTGATTTAATGGTTTTATTGTTGAGTCTCACCCCCAATGAAAGACCATCATAGACATTAAAATCCATTCTAGGGTTGTAAAATACTTGATTATACTGTGGATTTTCGAGATCTTTAATAAAAGTCAATCGTAGGGGTTTGATTCTTGAACCACTTAATTTTTTCCAATTGTTACGCGGGTTAAATTCAGGTAATTTAGTCGAAGGATTGATTACTATATAATCGGCCTTTTCTCTTGTAAGTATTAAAGGTGTATTTAAATGATTTCCAGTAAACTTATATTGTTTTATAAGACTGTCATTTTTCACCAAGCCAACTGAAAAAGGGGGACGAAAATTGTTTTTCTCAACTATACTAAAAGAAATACTATCTCCTTTTACAACGCTATGGTTAAAGTGTAAGTCGATAGGTTTTCTTGCTGTAGCATAGTCCTTTAAAAATGAGCTTTGGGGTTCGTCAAAATAATCGAAAAAGAATTCTTGTAGCGCTAGTCCATTGTAATTATTTAATTTAATTTCTTTGATAAAATCAGCGACATTTTTATCGCTAAAGTTAACTCCATAGTTAATGAGTAAACCCATCTGACTTGGCGAACCAATTTGTTCGTTAAACTTGATTAATTCGTCTTTTGGAGTGGCCAAAGCTTGTTGTAAATTTCGCCTTAGAACAAACTCATGATACTCAATAAATGTGTCCTCAAAAGTTAAATCTTTGAAGTGGTATTTTTTGAGTAAAAACTTCGCAATAGGTTGGCGAAGGACTAAGCCTAACAGTTTTTTATTGGGATAATATTCAAGGACATAGCGCATCATCAAATAGGTATGTATGCCCCCTAATAGCCAATAATCTTCCCGTGGATGTAAAGGGAGTACCTCATTTAAATAATGGTATAAATAAGTGTTGAGCGCTTTTATTTCAAACTCAAATTGAGGAGGAAAAGGTTTTAAAAATGAGGGAACTAAAGTCAATCCATAAAAAGGTCGCTTCTCATATTTTTCTTGGGAAAGCAAGATGCGCTCATGCGGAAAATCACCTAAAGTATTGTTTAAAAAGGCATTGATTTTCTTAAGGCTGTATCTACTTCCAGCTTGACTTAGATCATTTGCCTTTAGGTTCGAGGAGATTTTTTTTCTTTCAAAACTGAAATGGCTGTAGTCGTTTTCTGCCCCAATTTGAAACAATAATTGTTTCGTGTTTTTGTTCTTAAAAGAATAAATGACTTTGTCTTTTATTTCTTCTTTTTTATATAGAGTTAGATTAGATTCTATTTCTAGCTTGCTGGGCAAAGAAAAGACAATATTATAATTCCCTTTACTATTAGGGATATCTTCTAGATCTAAATGACTTATGGGTCTCCATTGTTTTGAATTTAACCAGGCAATGCTTAAAAAAAAATTCTCTAAAAAATAGGTTTCGTTATTGGTTATACCATAGCCGGTAAATTTAGCATCAGGCAGTTGCAGTGTGTAGTTAATTTTGAACTTAACGACTGATCCTTTGGTGATTTTCTGGTCTAAGGGCACTTTAATAATATCAATTTGATTTTCAAGTCTTTCCCATTTATTGGCCTTTCCGTTTACCTGTAAACTATTAATTTCTGTCGCTCCTCTTTTAGACTTTTTTGAGAGATAAAAGCTACGGTTGTATTCTTCAACTAAGCGTTTTGCTAATGGGCTTTCTGTTGAGCTGTAGGCGTGATTCCAGTCATTGAGATAAATCTCTTTTGTAGGAAAGTCCTGTTGATGGGTGTATTGAATCTTTTGAACAACGTGAATTTTATTTTCGACAGGATCGAGGCTAGCTTTAATGTTGTAGTCTGGGTTCTGCTGAGTCCAGGCTATATTGTAGCTTAATATCACCAGAATCAATAAAAACAGTCGTTCTTGTATCATTGCTACTGCAAGTTTTTATTGTTCTTTTGGATAAAATTCATCTAAAAGGGTAAGTACATCTTCTTTTGTTTCAGCCAATTGAATTAAGCTTAAATTTTCTTCATTGATCATTCCTTGTGCTAAAAGAGTGTTTTTAAGCCAATCTACCAACCCTGTCCAATAATCTACTTTGACTAAAATAATGGGTATTTTTTTGATTTTTTCTGTCTGAACTAATGTGATGGCTTCAAATAATTCATCTAGGGTTCCCACACCACCCGGGAGAACCACAAAAGCTTTTGAAAATTTGACAAACATCACTTTTCGTACAAAAAAATATTCAAAGTTAAGGTTGTGCTCTTTGTCTATATATTGATTTGAATTTTGTTCAAAAGGAAGGTCGATGTTTAATCCAACAGAAACCCCTTTACCCATTTGAGCACCCTTATTCCCCGCTTCCATTATCCCAGGTCCACCACCAGTAATGATCCCATAGCCTCTTTCTGCGATAGCTTGGGCAATTTCAATTCCTAATTGATAATAGGGGGTGTTTGGTTTTGTTCTTGCAGAACCAAAGATAGAAACACAAGGGCCTACTGCATCTAGTTGGTCATATCCATTGACCAATTCACCCATAATCTTGAAGACAGACCATGCATCTTTCTCTTTTGGGGTATTTTCTTTATTGTTGGATGTTTTCATAAGCGATAAATTCTTTTTTAAGGTAATGTGCCGTATAACTCTCTTCTACCGCTAAAATATCTTCTGGAGTTCCTTGTGCAATAATGGTTCCTCCACCTTTTCCACCTTCTGGACCAACATCAACGATATAGTCAACCTGCTTGATCACATCGAGATTGTGTTCGATGATAAGTACTGTATTTCCTTTATCGGTAAGGTGATTTAAAACTTCTAATAATACACGAATATCTTCAAAATGTAATCCAGTAGTGGGTTCGTCTAAAATATAAAGGGTGTTTCCTGTGTCTCTTTTAGCGAGTTCTGTAGCTAATTTTATACGCTGTGCTTCTCCTCCCGAAAGAGTGGTTGAAGACTGTCCTAAAGTAATATAGCCTAGGCCTACGTCTTGTAATGTTTTAAGCTTGCGATAGATCTTTGGGATGGGTTCAAAAAAATCACAGGCTTGATTGATGGTCATTTGTAAGACATCTGCAATGGATTTCCCTTTGTATCTAATCTCTAGAGTTTCGCGATTAAAGCGCTTTCCATGACAGGACTCACATTCTACATATACATCTGGTAAAAAGTTCATTTCAATCACTTTTAATCCCCCACCCATACATGTTTCACATCGGCCTCCAGAAACGTTAAAGCTAAAACGACCAGGTTTGTACCCCCTAATTTGTGCTTCGGGGGTTTGGGTAAATAAAGTACGGATTTCACTAAATACACCCGTATAAGTTGCGGGATTCGAACGAGGGGTTCGTCCAATAGGACTTTGGTTTACATCGACCACCTTATCGAGATTATTTAATCCTTTAATGGAAGAATATTCCAAAGGTTTTTTGACGCCATTGTAATAATGTGCATTGAGAATAGGGTAGAGGGTTTCGTTAATCAAGGTGGATTTCCCACTTCCAGAAACACCGGTTACACCAATCATTAATCCCAAGGGAATCTCTAGGTCAACATTTTTTAGGTTATTCCCTTTACAGCCTTCTAACTGAAGTTTTTTTCCATTACCTTTTCTCCTTTCTGAGGGAATAGCAATGCTTTTCTTTCCGGTTAAATAGTCCGCGGTAAGTGATTGATCACTTAATATTTCTTGTGGATTACCTTTTGAGATGATTTCTCCTCCATTTTTTCCGGCATAGGGTCCTAGATCAATTACATAGTCTGCCCGCTGGATCATATCCTTATCATGCTCTACTACTAAGACAGAATTTCCTATATTACGTAAAGCGGTTAGTGAATCGATAAGACGTTCGTTATCCCTTTGATGCAGTCCAATACTAGGTTCATCAAGAATATAAAGGACACCCACTAATTTGGAACCAATTTGCGTTGCTAGACGTATGCGTTGTGCTTCTCCACCAGAAAGTGATTTTGAAGAACGATTCAAGGCTAGATAATTGAGTCCTACATTTAAAAGAAATTCTGTTCTTGCTTTGATTTCTTTGATGATTTCCTCTCCAATTTTTAATTCGTTTGGAGTTAACTTTTTTGGTAATTCATTGATCCATTGATACAATTCACTCAAGTCCATTTGCGCAAGGTCTGCAATTGACTTTTCGATTATCTTAAAGTTGAGGGCTTGCTCATTTAATCGATTTCCTTTACAACTGCGACAGCTTTCTTGGTCCATAAATTCAGCCGCCCATCGTTTGATGTTCATGGAATCGGCTTGCTGATACTGATTGAAAATGAAGTGTTCGATACCTTCATAGTCAATTTTGTACTTACGTGTCACTCCTAAGGATTTTGAAGCGACAGAAAAGGATTCATTTCCTCCCCTTAAAATAACGTCTAATGCTGCTGCAGGGATTTCTTCAATAGGATCAGTAAGAGCAAAATTATAACGTTTGGCAATGGTTTTCATTTGTATGTACCCCCAGGAACTTTTTTTGTTCCCCAGTGGTATGATTCCTCCTCCAGCAATTGATAAAGATCGATCCGGAATTATTTTATTGGTATTGACTACATGTTGGACCCCTAAGCCTTTACAGCTTGAGCACATGCCTTTTGGGGAATTAAATGAAAATGAATTCGGTTCTGGACTAGGGTAGGAGATACCAGAACTGGGACACATTAGATTGCGACTAAAATAACGGGCTACTTGCGTTTCAGTATCGAGGACCATAAGGGTATCATTTCCTTGGTACATGGCTGCAATCATCGATTCTCTTAAACGTTTGATGCTATTTTCACTGTTGATGACCGTCATGCGATCGACTACCAATTCGATATCGTGGGTTTTATAGCGATCAACTTTCATTCCACGCGAAAGTTCAACAACAACTTCATCAACACGAACCTTTACAAAGCCTTGTCGTGCCAGGTTTTCAAATAGCTCTCGGTAATGTCCCTTTCTTGATTTAACGATAGGAGAAAGTAGCATGATCTTTTTTTGGTCATAATCATTTAAAATCAAATCAATGATTTGATCATCGGTGTAGCTAACCATTTTCTCCTGGGATATGTAACTGTAAGCGGTCCCTATCCTAGCGTACATTAGGCGTAAAAAGTCATAGAGTTCTGTAATGGTTCCCACTGTAGAGCGTGGACTTTTTGACGTAGTTTTTTGTTCTATGGCAATCACTGGAGAAAGGCCATCGATTTTATCGACTTCGGGACGTTCTAGGTTCCCCAAAAACTGTCTTACATAGGCAGAGAAAGTTTCCATATAACGACGTTGTCCTTCTGCATAGATGGTGTCAAAGGCTAAGGAAGATTTTCCACTTCCAGATAATCCAGTAATAACCACGAGTTGATCTCGCGGGATTTTAATCTCTATATTTTTTAGATTGTGAACACGTGCTCCTTGTACATCAATACAATTTTCCTCTACTATCATTTAATTTTTTCCTTTTGGGGGTTAGAAAGTTGCAGCGGCATCATCTCCTCTAGGATCAGCACCTACACTAATCACGCCATTTTCATCGACAAGAATTGCATCTACTTTTCCTATAATACGGCTGTATTTCTCTTCTACATTATGTCCTTTATTTTTTAAGTCATTTATGACTAAATCTTCGAATTTGTTGGGTTCTAAAACAACCAGATCGGGTAGCCATTGATGATGAAAACGGGGTGCATCGACTGCAGCTTGCATGTCCATTCCGTGCTCATAAACGTTTAAAATGGTTTGAAAAACCGATGTAATTATGGTTGAGCCTCCAGGCGTTCCAACCACCATATACAACTGATTGTCTTTTTCAATAATGGTGGGGGTCATAGAACTCAACATGCGTTTTTTAGGGGCAATACTATTGGCTTCACTCCCGGTAAGTCCAAACATATTAGGGATTCCAGGCTTACTGCTAAAGTCGTCCATTTCATTATTCATAAATACGCCTATTTCATCTACATAAACCTTTGACCCATAGGCACCGTTTAGTGTTGTAGTAACAGAAACAGCATTTCCATCTTTATCTACAATAGAGAAATGGGTAGTTTCGTCACTTTCTACAACGATAATGTCCCCATGGGAAACTTCGCTAGAAAGTGTTGCCTTTTCTGGAGAATAATTTAACATGCGCTCTGCTGTATAGCTAGGATCAATAAGGTGGGCTTGAGGAATAGACACGAAGTCTGGATCTCCTAAAAAATGACTGCGATCTGCATAAGAACGGCGTTCTGCTTCTATCATTAGGTGCATGCTTTCTGTTGTATTATGTCCCATTCTTTTTAAGTCATAAGGGGCGACCATATGCATCATTTGACCCAGACAAATCCCGCCGCTTGAGGGGGGTGCCATAGAAATCACCCTAAGGTCTTTATAGTCAAATTCAATTGGATTGCGCCATTTTGGGGTGTAAGCTTTTAGATCTTCAAGACTTAAAATTCCTCCAGTGGCTTGTGTCTTATTGACCATTGCATTGGCAACCCATCCTTCATAAAAGCCAGCTTCTTCTTTTGCGGCAATCGCTTTGAGTGTATTTGCTAAAGGAAGATTAATGATACGGTCTCCCGCCTTGTGTTCTTGAGCAAAGAAAGTATCTTCTCCATTTACTTCGATAAATAAATCTCGGTAACGCTTAAAGCTACTGGCTTGTTTTGCTGAAACAATATAACCTTCTTCGGCTAATTTGATGGCTGGTGCCAAAAGTTGATCAAGCGGGAGAGAACCCATTTTACGATGTACTTCAAGAATTCCTGCAACTGCCCCAGGAATCCCCACTGCTAAACCTCCGAGAGTACTCAATTTAGGGATTACATTGCCGTCTTCATCAAGATAAAGGTCTTTAGTGGCTTTTAGCGGAGCCATCTCACGATAGTCCAGAGATCCTGTTTCCCCCTTAGCAGTGCGGTAAACAAAGAAACCACCCCCGGTAATATTTCCTGCGACCGGATAAACCACTGTTAGGGCAAAACTTGTGGCCACCATTGCGTCATAAGCATTTCCGCCTTGCATCATCACCGATTTCCCGGCTTCAGATGCTTCAATGCGTGCAGAGACAACCGCTGCTTGAATAGACCCTTTCGGAGCTGGGTCACATTGAATAAAAAGGACTAAAACAAAAAGGAAAATCAAATTTTTCATACAAGATTTTAAAGACCTTAAATTTAACTAAACTTCCCAAACTATGCTCGCAATTCTATATGATTCTTACAATGCTTTTCAAGTTCTGAAAAGAAGACTTTAAATTCTGATATCATTTGGTTTTTATTTTTTTCTACAATCGCAATTGCAGCAGAAAAATTAGAAGGGAATGTGGTTCGTTTACTCATATGAAACAAGATGCGTTCCAATCCCGTAATGGTACTATATTCTACCAACCAATTTTGCTCTTTCATCAATTGAAATAAGCGTTTCATCTTATCGGGAAGCAATGCTTTTTGGGTCTCTGTAATGCGGTAAAAGTCAGCGGCATAATCCACAAGTTTTGATGAGTGATACTCCTCCCACAATTGAGCTAAAAAGTGATCATAGACAACATCTAAAATTACCCTGGCATAATGACTGTGTTCTGGGAAAAACAACTTACAATGTTGTCTAAAAATTGGATGTGCATCTGTAAAAGAATCAATGCTGCGGTGGAGCTTGATACCCTCTTGGATGCGTTGAGGGTAATGATTGTATTGATTTGCTCGAATTGCATCTGCAATAAAATTACCCAATCGAAGGGCATCGTCTGATCCAGATAAATAAAGATGTGCCAGAAAATTCATAGGGTAAAAATAGCGCTCTTTATTAGAGTATGCCCTTTTTTGTTCTCGACAATTTTTATCTTTGGTAAAATTTAATGCATGACCTTAATCAAATCGATTTCTGGAATCCGCGGGACTATTGGCGGTCGCCCAGAGAATAACCTTACTCCTTTAGATACCGTAAAGTTTGCTGCAGCCTTTGGGAGCTATATGCAATCCCAATCAAAGGAAACTAAAATGACCATTGTTATTGGTCGTGACGCCCGTATATCTGGAGAAATGATCCAGAGTTTAGTCATGCAAACCTTAGTGGGCATGGGAATAGACATCATTGATTTAGGTTTATCGACCACCCCAACCGTTGAAATGGCAGTGGTGGACAATAAAGCGCAGGGAGGAATTATTTTAACCGCTAGTCACAACCCCAAACAGTGGAATGCCTTGAAGCTTTTAGATGCTAAAGGAGAGTTTTTAGACGCCGCTGCGGGGGCTAACATCCTTTCTCTTGCAGAAACAGAGGATTTTATATTTGCCGAAGTTGATCATCTAGGGCAAATTAAGCAAGATAATACTGCAATCGATCAACACATTAAGGCGGTTTTAGCGCATCCTCTTATTGATTTAGCGGCGATTAAAGCAGCAGGCTTCTCTGCTGTAGTTGATGGGGTGAATTCTACTGGAGGCATTGCTATTCCTGCCTTATTAGACGCTTTAGAGGTGAGCTATTTCCCATTATATTGTGACCCAACAGGACATTTTCCACATAACCCAGAACCCCTTAAAGAGCATTTGGGCGATTTAGCCCAAGAAGTTGTTCAAAAAAAAGCAGATTTAGGAATAGTGGTCGATCCAGATGTAGATCGTCTCGCTTTTATAGATGAAAACGGGGAAATGTTTGGGGAAGAGTACACTTTAGTCGCTTGTGCCGACTATGTTTTAAGTAAAACACCTGGAAATACGGTCTCAAATCTTTCCTCAACTCGAGCTTTACGCGATATCACTGAAGCAGCTGGAGGTCAGTATTTTACTTCAGCAGTTGGAGAAGTTAATGTGGTGGCTAAAATGAAAGAAAAACAGGCTGTGATTGGAGGAGAAGGAAACGGTGGAATCATTGATCCCAATTTGCATTATGGGAGAGATGCCCTAGTGGGAATAGCTTTATTCTTGTCTTTATTAGCCCAACGCAAGTGCAGCGTATCTGCTTTAAAAGCATCTTACCCTCAATACTATATGAGCAAGCGGAAAATTGCTCTAGATTCCCTTGATGTAGATGCTTTATTACTTAAAATGACCGAAAAGTATCACGAAGATCAACCCTTAACAATAGATGGAGTTAAAATTGATTTCTTAGAAGGTTGGGTACATATGCGCAAGTCAAATACAGAACCCATCATAAGGGTTTATGCTGAAGCAAATAGTCAAGAAAAAGCAGAAGAACTTAGCCAGAGATTCTCTAACGAACTTTTAGCTTTTTCTGAACATTTTTAGGAGCTAAGTGGCTGTGCTTAAAACGATTGTGTGACCACAGATATTGACTGGGATCCTGCTTGATTTGTGCTTCTAATTTTGCTATAAACATGTCGGTAATTTCATTTTCTTTACTCTGAGATGCATTATTGACCAAGAGAGAAACTTTAGCAATGTAGTAGCCTCTTTTTACTCTGTTAATCTCTGTGTAATAAACAGGGAAATTAAATTTTCTAGCTAGTTGCTCTGCCCCAGTAAATACTGGAACTAAAGTTCCCATAAACGGGCGCCAATAACTTTTTGGCCTTGGCATAGGAGATTGATCATTGATAAAGCCATACAAACCATAATCCCCACATTTTTCGTTTGAACCTATAAAGGCAACTGTTTTGTATCTAGAAAGTAAATTGGCTTTGTGCTTTTCACGAGATTTAGAGATTAATCGATTAAAGTATTTGTTTTTGAGTGGTGTATAAACACCATAGGCTTTTCCTAATAAATGGTAACCAATACTCAACATACCCTCCCAGTTGGAATAATGACCTAACAACAGAATAGTGCTTTCTCCTTTTTTTTCATGGGCATTGATGAGCTCCATGTTTTCAAATACAAAACGTTTTTTGATTTGTTTTTCAGAGATGGTTAAGTTCTTAGCCATCTCCATAAATACATCACAAAGGTGCTTGTAGAACTTTCTTTCAATGCTTAGACGCTCATTAATAGAGAGATGCGGAAAGCTTAACTTTAGGTTTTTCCTCACCACTTTCAACCTGAACTTAAATACTCTATACAGAAGAAAAGATAAAAAGTCTGAAAGCGCATAGAGTAGTGGATAAGGCAATAAAGAAACCGCTATTAAAAGCGGATAGGAAATAAGATATATTAACAGGTTCAAAGGGTGAATATTTTGAAGACAAATATAACTATATTTGAGCTAAACATTTGTTATGTATGGTAGCCCTCCCCTGATTTTAATCCTTCTCGCTGTTATTGTATTGATAAGTTATCGTGCCTTTAAAGATCCCTTGTTATTTAATCGCTTAAAGTTTAATGTTAGAGCGGTGCAGCTTGGAGAATACTACAGGTTAGTAACCGCAGGATTTATCCATGTGGATTACAACCATTTGTTCTTTAATGGATTTACGCTTTTTATCTTTGGTGGAAATGTTTTGAATGATTTGGGAGCTTTTAACTTTATACTTTTGTATATGATTAGTTTATTAATGGGGAATGGTTTAGCTTATTATTACCACAAAAGGAATCCATATTACACCGCAGTAGGAGCCAGTGGTGCCATTATGGGAATTGTCTATAGTAGTATTTTAATGTTCCCAGAGATGAAATTCGCGATTATTTTCTTTCCCATCCCTTTTCCAGCTTATGTTTTTGGAGTGGGTTATTTGATATATACCCTCTTTGGGATAAAATCCCAAAACGACGGAATTGGGCATACGGCACATTTTGGAGGTGCAATAGGTGGAATAATTTGTACACTGATTTTAGATCCTCTTATTCTAGAAAAGTCATTTTACACTCTTCTCCTTATAGTGGGAGTTACTATAATAGCGGGCTGGTTTTTATTTAAACAAATTAAGCTTTAGTCTGAGAGTAACTCTTCAATCTTAGCATCTAATTGAGCCCCACGCAAATTTTTTGCAACAATGCGCCCCTCACGATTTAAAACAAAAGCAGCGGGGATAGAACGAACGCTATACAATTGTGCGATAGGATCAGCCCAATACTGTAAATTGGATACGTGATTCCAGGTCAAACCATCGTCTGCAATAGCACGTTCCCAGCTGGCTTTATTGCGGTCTAAAGAAACACCTACAATCTCTAATCCCTTATCGTGCATTCGTTTATACAAACGCACAAGGTTAGGATTTTCAATACGACAAGGACGACACCATGATGCCCAAAAGTCTATAATGACCACTTTACCTTTAAAGCTTTCTAAAGCTATACGTTCTCCAGTAGGAGTTGGTCCTTCAAATAATGGGGCTATTTCTCCTATTGCAGTTGGATTCACAGGTGCGTTGACGATATTAGAGACATTGATTCCAGACTTACTACTTCGAATACGATTACTATAAGTGTTAAAAATCTCTTTTACTTCATTGCGCGGCATGGTCTTTTGATTCAAAAATCGTTCTAAAATGAGGACAGAAATATATGAATCAACATTTGTTTTAATAAATTCTTTTTCATATTCGATTAAATCGCCTTGCAAATCTGTGTATTGTTGCTGCAAGTCTTGTACTAAAAGGTTATCGCCTAAAGAATTAGCTGTTTGAATTTCAGATACAATAGCATTGAGATTATTAGCAAATTCTTTTGTTTCTTCACGATAAGTTTGAAGATCATTATTTGAAGTAGTCCCGGCTAGATTCATTTCTGTTAGTTTCTCTTGTAATAAATTAACTTCTATCACACCTTCTTCTAGAATAAAGGGAGTATTAACTTGTTCTCCTTCAATAAATAGGAAATTTACATCGATTTGATCTACGCTACCTTTGAAACTAAATTTTCCTTTAGAAACAATTGCGGTATCAACGGTAGAAGGTTGATTATTTGCATTAGCTTGAATCCGAAAGATTTGTTTTCCCTCAGAGAGATTTGTCTTGCCATTTAATAAAAAGGTGTTTTTTTCAACGCCTTGACAAGCATTTAAAAGAATTAGAACCCCTAAAGAGATAAATAAAAGTTTTTTCATGGGGTAAAAATAAGCATTAAGCATTAAATGGACGAATCGAGACCAGGACTAGTAGATGGTTTTTTTTCGTCTTATATTTGTACTAAACTACAACTATGGCAGGAAACCAATTTGGGAAACTTTTTAGTGTAATCACTTTTGGGGAATCACATGGAGCTGCCATTGGTGGTGTTATCGATGGCTGCCCTGCAGGAATAGAACTCGATTTACACGCTATTCAACACGATTTAGATAGAAGAAAACCTGGACAATCAGCGATAGTAACCCAGCGCAAAGAGCCAGATGAAGTTGCTTTTTACTCTGGTATATTCGAAGGTAAATCTACTGGGACACCTATTGGATTTGCCATTCACAATACCAACCAAAAATCTCATGACTACAGTCATATTAAAGACAGTTATCGTCCTTCTCATGCAGATTATGTTTATGATCAGAAATACGGTTTCCGTGATTATCGTGGAGGCGGAAGAAGTTCTGCGCGCGAGACAGCCAGTAGGGTAGTGGCCGGTGCCATTGCAAAGCAATTCCTTAAAGATATTCGTTTTACTGCCTATGTTTCTGCTGTTGGTGATATAAAACTAGAGACCCCTTATCAAGAATTAGACTTCAAGTATATTGAAGAGAATCCAGTGCGCTGTCCTGACCCTCAGAAAGCTAAAGAAATGGAAGCCTATATTCGTCAAATTCGCAAAGAAGGAGATACAGTAGGCGGTATTATTAGCTGCGTTATTCAAAATGTTCCGGTAGGACTAGGAGAGCCTGCCTTTGATAAACTCCACGCAGAGCTGGGAAAAGCCATGCTGTCGATCAATGCGGTTAAAGGATTTGAATATGGAAGCGGTTTTGCAGGAGCACAATTAAAAGGAAGTTTACATAACGATCCTTTTAATGCAGATGGAAGTACACAATCTAACAGATCTGGAGGGATTCAAGGAGGTATTTCAAATGGGATGGATATTTACTTTAATGTAGCTTTTAAACCGGTTGCTACAGTAATGCAAGCCCAGGAAACGATTAATAATAAGGGGGAAAAAGTAACCATGGAAGGAAAAGGTAGGCATGATCCTTGTGTCGTACCACGAGCTGTCCCCATTGTTGAAGCGATGGCGGCTTTAGTCTTAGCAGACTATGAACTGATTCGCAGAACTAACAAAATATAACATGAAGAGTATCGCTTTGCATTGGAAGATCTTAATAGGAATGGCCCTAGGGGTTATTTGTGGACTAATCTTATCATTTGTTGATGGAGGTGGGGCCTTTGTAGGAAACTACATTAAACCTTTTGGAACCATATTTATCAATTTACTCAAGTTAATTGCCATTCCATTGATCCTCGCTTCTTTGATCAAAGGAGTATCTGATTTACAAGATATTTCCAAGTTATCACAAATGGGCGGAAGAACCATTTTAACTTATGTTGCCACCACTTTAATAGCGGTAACCATAGGATTGATTTTAGTCAATACCATTCAACCAGGAAAATCAATTTCTGTCGATACCCGTCAAGAGTTGGTAGAAGCCTATGCAAGTGATGCTGACCAAAAACGCGAAGCTGCCGCAAAACAACAAGAAGCGGGTCCGTTACAAGCCTTAGTAGATATTGTTCCTTCAAATATTTTTGCAGCAGCGACTAACAATCGCAATATGTTGCAGGTCATCTTCTTTGCTTTGTTTTTTGGAATTGGAATGATCTTATTACCACAAGAAACAGCAAAGCCGGTTAAGGAATTCTTTGACTCCTTTAATGCCATTATTTTAAAATTGATCGATATGATCATGATGGCCGCCCCCTATGGCGTATTTGCCCTTTTAGCTGCCTTAGTCGTAGAAGCTCCTAGTCTTGAGTTATTTCAAGCCTTAGCGCTTTATGCAATTACCCTATTATTAGGGCTAAAAGCTATGATTGTTGTTTATTCAGTTATTGTAAAAGTCTTTACTGGAAGAAGCCCAAGTTCATTCTTTAAAGGAATTGCTCCTGCGCAATTATTAGCCTTTTCAACTAGTTCAAGTGCGGCCACTTTACCCGTAACTATGGAATGTGTTGAAGAAAACCTGGGTGTAGATAAAGAAGTGACCAGCTTTGTTTTGCCAATAGGGGCAACTATTAATATGGATGGAACAAGTGTTTACCAAGGGGTAGCAGCGGTTTTTATAGCACAAGCCTTTGGATTAGATCTAAGTCTTTCTGCTCAATTGGGGATTATCTTCACTGCTACATTAGCCTCTATTGGTACTGCAGCAGTTCCTAGTGCAGGAATAGTGATGCTGGTGATTGTTCTTGCGCAAGCAGGGATTCCAGAAGCTGGTTTAGCCTTGATTTTTGCCATAGACAGACCATTAGACATGTGTCGTACCATTGTAAATGTTACGGGAGATGCCGCAGTATCTATGCTTGTTGGTAAATCTATCGGAAAGCTTAAAGACTAGGTCAAATAGCCTTTCTTGATTCCATTATTCGATAATCGCAACAGGAAATAGGCGATTAAAATAACCATCATAGGCATGCCATAAGCAGAAGTACCATATACCTCCACGGCAGTGGTAAAGAATAACCAATAGCCCATTTGAGCAATTACCGCAACAAGAGAAATCAACAAGGCCATCATAGACCAAGCTTTCTTTTTTAATAAAACAAAGCAGCCAATACTTCCACCAAAAACGCCTAAAGCATAGGCAAGGGTAGACCATAAAGGAATGTTGTTGAGCAATTCTTGTTCAGCAGCTGGCTTTTGCGCAAAGTCTTCAGGAGACATATTCAAGTCATTTAAGAAAAAATAAAGACCGATTAAATTCCATACTAATGCGATCAATACCACTGCATTAAACCATTTTGGGGGAGTAATTTTTGACATAAGTAAGTAAGATTAATTAATAAAGGGGATTTGTTTACGTTCTGACCACAAAACGACCAAGGATAATATCCACGTGCCTAAGGCCATATAAAAGAGCTGACCTCCATCACCTTTGACTTGTATTCCTAAATGAGTTAAATGCGAAAAGATTGCTCCAGCCATTAGGCCAACTGTTAATAAAGCGCCTGCCCAACTTGTTCTTTTTAATAAAATTAAAATACTGGCAATCAATTCCATCACACCAATACCAATTCTACCATAAGGCTCTAAGCCCAAGGTGGTAAAAATGTAAACACTGTCTTCGTGTGCTCCAAATTTATAATATAATGTTTGCAAAAGAATAACGGCTACAATAAGGCGTAAAAAGAATAAAATGTTTTTATTCATGGTAAGTGTAGATTAAAGTTCAGTTCAATGTACAAAAATTATTACGAGTCAGTTTTTTTTAACAAGGCATAGATAAATGCCTGGGTGCTGTTAAAGGGAGTCTTGTGTAATTCTTGATCCTGTTGCAACAATTCAAAAGCAGCAGAAAAGTTGGAAGAAATGCTTTCGACATCATATTGTGTAATGGGTAATCCGCTACATTTTAACGGACCTTCTTTTGAAAAGGTACTCATCAAAAGATATTGATCTACTACAGTTGCGACCATTGAGGTATAGGCATTAATCTCTTCTTTTTGCGTTAAGAAATGAAATACGGCACGATCGTGCCAAAGGGTATATTTTCTTTTTGGCTGAAAAGTCGTAATATCTGCTTGAATCCAATACACTAAGTTTGCTTTTGATCCCAAGCGTTCTTGTGATCTTTTTAGTGCCGCTTGCGATATATCTAAGACTGTGAGATCGCTGTAATCCATGTCGATTAAATAATCGACCAGATGACTTTCTCCGCCTCCTACATCAATAATTGGTGCGTTTTTTGGCAAAGCCAAAGATTCAATCCAAGAAAGGCTTAAAAGGGGTTTTCCTTGTGTCCAGCTTACTTCTTGTGGGCTTTTATGGGTATAAATATTTTCCCAATGAGATTGTTTACTATTCATTGATTTGCAGTGATTTTAATAACACCTCTTCCATAAGTGCATATCCTGCTTTATTAGGGTGGACGGTATCATAGCCAAGGGTACTTTTCAATCCCAGTTTGTCATCAACCATAGGGGTGTAATAATCCACATAAATCAAATTGTGTTCTTGAGCATAGGTTTTGATCAATTGATTGAGTGCAACAACTTTATTGGTTGGGATAATACTTGGTCGCCACGGGAAAGAATTCGCGGGTAAAAGCGCACATAAAACCATTTTTACATCATTGGCCTTAGCCATTTCTGTCATTCCTTTAATATTCTCCATAATAGTCTCTAGAGAGATAGGGCCTGTATTTTCTGCGATATCATTGATTCCTGCGAGTAAGATTACTTTCTTTGGCCGAAGGCTTAAAACATCTTGCCTAAACCGCAGCAATAGTTGAGGGGTTGTTTGTCCACCAATTCCCCGCCCTACAAAATTATTTGAATCGAAAAATGTGGGATTAAATTGTTGCCATCCCTCTGTAATACTATCTCCAAAAAATACCGCTTCGACTGTATTCCTAGATGTTTTGAGGGCCTTATTGGCTTCCTTATAATAAGATAACTGTGGCCAATCTTGTGCCAGAATTAGATTGCTTAACATGAAGAGGAAAATGAGTTGCTCTATTTTCATGGGATTAATGTAGGGAATTAATCTAAAAACTTATGTACATATTTGGGATCGGGTAGGGGGCATTGTTCGTGTTTTCCAAACCAGCGATAGCGATTTCGGGCGACAATGCGATAAATGCCATTGGTAAGGCATTTGGGTAAAAATCGCAATAGTGCAGGAATATTCCATAGACCTCCTAAGCGATTTAAGATCATAAAGGTAGCTTCTGCTTCAAAGGCATAGCTGTATTCTTGATCCCATACTACTGAAGTATCCATGGTCTTGAGATCGAGTCCGCGTTCTTTTGCAAAAGCACAGAAAATATGGTGATCTAAGGTGGTAAAACGCAATTGATCCTTTTTATCCCAACGACATAATTTTTCCACCCAATAGTTACAAAGGACACAAGGTTGATCGTAAAAAATGATCAAAGGTTTCATTTCGCTTTTTTTGCTGCTTGTACCAAATCTAAAGCTTCTAGATTAACCTGGGTGGTAAAGACCCCATAATTCACCACGGCTTTGCGCTTTTCAATTGAATCGATAGTCCCTACAGCTTTACCATCAAAAAGGCGAACTTGGTCACCCACTTTAAAGTCGATCTTAGGCTTAACCGGCTCTGGCTTTGGTGCGGCCTTTTTTTTCTTCTTTTCTTTCCGTATGCTAACAATGGCCTTTTGGGTTTCTTCTTCTGCTTTCTTTTTGGCTTCTCGCTCTTTGCGTTTTTCAGCCGCAGATTTCTTTTTTCTCTTGGCATTTTCGGTTTCAACAAGGCGAAGTATGTCGGCAATTAAAGAACGTTTCTTGCCATTGTCAAAATAACGATCGGCTATATCATTGAGACGATTTCCTAGCACAATCATTCGTTGATTATGATCATATAATTCCTGGTAACTACTGAGCTTTGCTTTGATTTTCTGATTGAGTTCTTCTAGTTTTTCCCCTTCTTTTTCTGCCTTAGATTCTTTGACTTTTAAAGCGGCCCCCGTATCCATCATTTGTTTGCGCTCTTTTTGCAGTTTTGCAATGGTAGCATCAAATCTTACTTTTCCTCTTTCTATTTTCTTTTTTGCCCGATTGATCAAGCTGTAGGGAATTCCATTTTTCTGTGCTACTTCAAAGGTAAAAGAACTCCCTGCTTCGCCCATAATTAATTTAAATACGGGTTCTAGGGTGCGGTTATCAAATTGCATATTTGCATTGGTCATATGCGGTAATTCGTTGGCAAGTACCTTTAAATTAGAGTAGTGGGTGGTGATGATTCCATAAGCTTCACGATGATAAAACTCTTCGAGGAATGCTTCTGCAAGAGCTCCTCCTAATTCTGGATCAGAACCGGTACCAAATTCATCAATCAAAAACAAGGTTTTCGCATTACACTTCCGCAGGAAATACTTCATATTTTTCAAGCGGTAAGAATAGGTGCTTAAATGATTTTCAATCGATTGATTATCGCCTATATCGGTGATAATTTGACCAAAGAAGCATACTCGTGACTTTTCGTGTACGGGAATTAACATCCCACTTTGCAACATTAATTGAAGTAGTCCAACGGTTTTTAGGGTAATACTCTTTCCGCCTGCATTAGGGCCAGAAATCACAATAATACGGTGTTGGCTATGCAATCGTATATCTTGCGGATAGGTGGGTTTATTTGCTTCTTTATGATTGAGATAGAGTAGGGGGTGGTAAGCATCGATCAATTCCATCTCTCTATCTTGAGAGATAATAGGTAATACCCCATTAATCGACTGCGCATACATGGCACGTGCATAAATGGTGTCGATTTTGGTAAGGTAATCTTGATATTGTTTTAACAAGGGCCGAAAAGGCTGGAAATAGGCCGTTAGTTCCCTTAAGATTCTTTGAATCTCTTCGCTTTCTTCAAAGGTAAGGTTGTTGAGCTCTCTTGAATATTGCAGGGTGGTTTCTGGTTCGATATAAACAAGGCTACCTGTTTTTGAGCTCCCCATTATAGCGCCCTTAACTTTGCGTCTGTGCATCGCTTTGACCGCTAAAACGCGTTTATTATCTACTACCGTTTCTCGAATATCGTCTAGGTAGTCTGCACTAGCATAGGTGCTTAAAGCTCGCTGAAAGCTTTGCCCAATCTTCCCTCGAACAGAATTAATCTGCTTGCGAATGTGACTCAGTTCTTCTGAAGCATTATTGCGAATTTCTCCAAATCGATCGATAACAGTATCAATCTTTTGCTTGGGTTCCTTAGTTACCTCTATTTCCTCGCCCAATGATTTTAGGCTAGGGTAATACTCCTTAAATTTTTTAAAGAACTTTAAGAGCGTATTACTGGTGTCATTTACCGCGGCGATTCGCCTAAAGCCTTCAATTTCTAAGACGCTGTTCTCAATTTTCAACAAGCTGATTTCTGCACTTAAATCATCAAAACCATGGTTAGGAATACGATTGTCATTGTCAAACGAAGCGACATATTCTGACACTAGTGTCAAGTCTTTGACGATTTCTTCTTCGTTATCAATGGGTTTAATAGAAGTAATGACTTCTTTCCCCAAGCCCGTAATACAGTGGGTACCTAGTTGGGACAAAACAGTATCAAACTCTAAGTCTAAGAGCGACTTTTCAGGGATTTTCAAGGTGTATTCTTCTTACATTAGCAGAACAAAAATACATAATTCATGCGTGTTGAAATAGATCCGGGTTGGGAAAAAGTGTTACGACCTTTATTTAAGACAGCTTCTTTTAAAAATTTAGTACAGTTCCTTAAAAAAGAGTACGCAGAAAATGTATGTTATCCCCCAGGGGAATTGATTTTTGAGGCATTTAATGCTTGTCCATTAGAGCAACTCAAGGTGGTGATTATTGGGCAAGATCCTTACCATGGCCCTGGTCAAGCCCATGGTTTAAGCTTTTCTGTTGCAGATGGTGTTTCCCCTCCTCCTTCTTTAATCAATATTTTTAAGGAAATTGAAAGTGATTTAGGCAACCCTTATCCCAGAAGCGGTAATCTTTTGCCTTGGGCAAATCAAGGCGTATTTTTATTGAATGCTACTTTGAGTGTACGAGCACATCAAGCGGGGAGTCACCAAAAACAAGGTTGGGAAGCTTTTACAGACCAGGTGATCCAAACCATTTCAACACAAAAAGAAGGAGTGGTCTTTATGCTTTGGGGCGGCTTCGCCAAAAAGAAAGCCAAACTTATCGACAATTCTAAACACTTGATTTTAAGCAGTGGACATCCTTCGCCTTTAAGTGCAAATAGAGGGTGTTGGTTTGGGAATAAACACTTTAGTCAATGCAATACTTATCTCAAAGCGAAAGGAAAAAAAGAGATTGACTGGGGGCTATAAAAGTAAATTAACCTCCAACACGCTTTACTTGGTGTCCCATCTCTTGTAAAATAGTCATTAACTTATCGCGATAATTCCCCTGGATAATAATTTCACCGTTTTTAATGGTTCCTCCCACACCTACAGCGTTTTTAAGGCTTTTGGCCAGGATTTTTAATTCGTTTTGCTCTCCTTCAAAGCCTTTGATGATGGTGACTGTCTTTCCCGCTCGCCCTTTGTTGCTAAA
>JBMYNN010000015.1:0-42175 GCA_049598335.1 Flavobacteriaceae bacterium | reverse complement strand
ACACGTTGGACTTAAAATCCAATGACCATTGCGGTCGTGCGGGTTCAAGTCCCGCCTCGAGTACAAAACCCTCCTAAAAAGGAGGGTTTTTTTACACCTCATTTAAAGATTCCCATTGCTTGACTTCCATTTCATCGATTTTAAGATCATCTAGCCCTTCTTGATCAAAAGGGTTTTCAATATAGTCTTGCACATTATATAAGGCCATCAAAACAAAACTTACCACTAGAGAGAAAAGGAGTGAGATAATTGTTTCAAGATTTACTCCAATTGTAGTTCTGGTAACAATTAACTGGGAGTTATATAATAAAGGAGAGAGATAAATAAAAATCAAACAATATTTACGCAGTGAAATAGGCGTGCCATGAATTTTGATCCCACGAATCTTTTCTGCAGTAAGAAATAATTCATTTTTTACTCTAATCAAACTATCCTTTTCTCTTTCATTAAAATAGATTTTATAATTATCTATCAAAATAAGAATCTCTTTGCGTTTTCGCCTTAAAGCATTAAACTCTTCTGTTGTAAAAGGTTTTTTGAGATAGTCGATTAAAATCTCTTGTGCTTCCATTAAAATACCATATAATTTATTGTAATCCTCTTTTTCGATTTTCTCTACCGCATAAAAAATATTGGTCAAATCAATGATCTTATTTCTAAACTCGGCAAATATATTTATCGCTTCTTGTCTTCTTTGGTAAGCACTCGTAATTGAGAAGACTAACGGAAAAACAATGGCAATACTCATGATCGTAAAGTCAATTTTCAAATTGATTTGAAAAAAATCATATAAAAAATAAATGACTACTGTTTCTATTAAAATGAATACAATTCTGTAGTTAAAAACAGAGGATAGCGCACTGTTATTCATAGAAAAAATTTAATAAGTGGTAAAACTAAATAGATAGCCTATCGCAATTCCAATAATTAGGAGGATGATATTCTTTAGTTTAAAAAGGATAGCGTATTTTTCCCATGAATCTGGAATATTGTTGTGATTTTCATCAGTCGCAAAGCCAGACTTAGTTGAATAATTCGCGTACCAATAAAAAAACAAAAGGGCAACTGAAAAACCTAAAGCAATTAAAAATAGTGTATTAATCATTTTTTGACAATAATATAGTATTTCATTATAACGATAATAAAATATAAATATTATAAATATACTATTAAACAATAACAGTTTAATTACAACAGTATAAATGCAGTAGAAAAATTAATTGAGTAAACCCGTTCTAATTTTAAAAACATTTTAGCACAAGTCACATATAACTAGTTGCTTAAGAGCTGGAAAATTTTCAATTCTAATGATTTTTACATATATTGTAATAAAGAAATCATTATGAATGAAGTCATTATCGTAATACTCGCAATTATAGGACTTGTCGCAGCGGTGATTATTTATGGCGTGGTGAGTACCTCCATGGGATACGAAGAAGATCTCAACAAAAATTATATTCCAGATCGACTGGAACGCATTTTTGGGCTTGACCCCAAAAAAGAAAAGGTGGAAGAAAAAGAATAAAATAGTGCGATTCAATCCCCCCTATCCCTGCATTGATTTTCTAAAAAAGAATGTTTGGATAATCAGTCTTTTAGCCCTAGTTTTACAGACCTAATTTAATTGAAGTTTAATTAATTTAATTAGGGTGTTTATTAACGCGTAAAACACTACTATATCATGGAAGCATATATTTATGACGCTATCCGAACCGTTCGTGGGAAGGGTAATAAAAAAGGAGCACTCATTGGGGTTACACCAACAGAATTAGCTCGACAAACACTCATCGCCTTA
Organism: Flavobacteriaceae bacterium; assembly: GCA_049598335.1. Taxonomy (GTDB): domain Bacteria; phylum Bacteroidota; class Bacteroidia; order Flavobacteriales; family Flavobacteriaceae; genus Arcticimaribacter. The sequence continues at coordinate 40,380 of JBMYNN010000015.1, read as the reverse complement.
CAAAGCAAGCATCAATTAGACACCTCGTTAGTCAATGATGTGATTTTGGGTTGTGTAGGACAAGTAATGGATCAAGGGGCCAACATTGCAAAATCTGCAGCACAAGCCTCACACTATGGTGATCACCTTTGTGGGGTAACCCTCAACCGTTTTTGCGGGTCAGGCTTAGAATCCATGAACCAAGCAGCGGCATATATTAAATCTGGTTTTCGCGATTTAATCGTGGCAGGAGGTGTTGAGAGTATGTCACGTGTTGCCATGGGATCAGATGGTGCAGGGATGTTTATCGATCCAACTTTAGCAATTCCAGGCAACCTTGTTCCTCAAGGAATTTCTGCCGATTTAATTGCTTCTAAATATGGTTATACCCGTCAAGCAACCGATGAATTTGCCGCAGAATCACAACGTCGTGCAGCAGAAGCTAACGCCAAAGGCTACTTCAAATCCCGTATAGCCATTAAAGATCAAAACGGAACAGATATTCTAACCACAGACGAGAACATTCGTCCTGGTACTACTGCCGACTCAATGGCCACCCTTCAACCTGCCTTCCAAATGATGGGAGCCATGGCAGGATTTGACGATGTAGCACTGGATAAATACCCTGAAGTTGAAACCTTACATCACGTACACCATGCAGGAAATTCTTCGGCTATTGTAGATGGAGCAGCCATTTCGCTCATTGGAAGTGAAGAAGCTGGAAGAAAAATGGGGCTAAAACCTCGCTTTAAAATCCGTACTGCAGCAATCGACGGAACAGATCCTACCATCATGTTAACTGGACCTGCACCTGCAACACGCAAAGCCTTAAAACAAGCAGGAATGAATATTGGTGACATCGATCTAATCGAAGTAAACGAAGCTTTCTCTGCCATTCCTATGTTATTTATGGAAGAAATGGGCATTGATAGTAGTAATGTAAATGTCAATGGAGGAGCCATCGCCATGGGACACCCACTAGGGGCAACTGGCTGCATGCTCGCTGGAACGTTAATGGATGAATTAGAACGCCGCGATCTCAACACAGGTTTAGTCACCCTTTGTATCGCAGGAGGAATGGGAATTGCCACCATCATCGAGCGCGTTTAAACAGTTAAGGAATTATTCAAATGAAAAATATTCAAGATAAATTATTATCCTTCAGCGTCGATGCTGATGGAATTGGAACTTTAGTTATTAATCAAACCGAAAATTCGGCTAACCTCTTTTCAGAAGAATTTATCAAACGCTATGTCGAAATAGCACATGCAGCCATTGCAGACGATAGTATCAAAGGAGTTATCGTTACTTCTGGAAAGCCCATCTTTATGGCAGGGGCAGACTTACGCGCCTTGTTAGAAGAAATCCCAGACAAAGGCGCCTTTACCCAAAGTATTCTCGAGATGCATAAAGGAATGCGTGGGATTGAAACCGGCGGAAAACCTTTTGTTGCAGCCATTAATGGAACAGCATTAGGAGGCGGATTAGAGCTTTGTCTAGCCTGTCACCACAGAATTGCCCTTAACTCAACAAAAATAAAAATCGGTTTCCCAGAAATCAAAGTAGGCTTATTCCCCGGTGGAGGTGGAACTGTTAAAGCACCCTATTTAATGGGAATTCAAACGGCGTTAATGTATTTGTTACAAGGCATTGAAGCACGTCCACCAAAAGCTTTAAAGGATGGATTAATTGATGCAGTAGCAGAAACAGAAGAGGAAATGATTGCCGCTGCTAAAGCCTTTATTTTAGCTACGCCAAATCCTGTTCAACCTTGGGACAATAAAAAACATAAAATTCCTGGAGGTGGTATTTGGACACCAAACGGGGTGCAAACCATGGTAGGCGCATCTGGAAATGTGGGGAAATTGACCCATGGGAATTATCCTTCGGCTCAAAAAATCATTAAAGTTATTCACGACGGAATTCAAATCCCCGTGGATCGCGCCTTAGAAATTGAAGCACGCAACTTTACAGCTGCCGCTTCAACGCCTGAAGCTAAAAACATGATTCGCACTGGTTTCTTCGCCATTCAAGATGCCGCAAAAGGAAAAGCCCGTCCAAAAGACCAACCTAAATATGAGATCGAAAAACTCGGTATATTAGGAGCTGGCATGATGGGAGCTGGAATTGCTTATGTTTCGGCTAAAGCCGGAATGGAGGTCGTTCTTAAAGACCTAAGTCAAGAGGGCGCAGAAAAAGGAAAGGCTTATTCTACAATGTTATTAGATAAGGCCATTGCGAAAAAGCGCTCTACTCCAGAAAAGAAAGAAGCTTTATTAGCTAAAATTACTCCAACAGATGACCCTAACGCAGTAGAAGGAAGTGATTTAATTATCGAAGCGGTATTTGAAAACGTTGAATTAAAAGACCGTGTAACCAAAGAAACTGAAGCTGTTTTAGGAAAAGATAAGATCTATGGTTCAAACACCTCAACTATTCCGATTTCATTATTAGCTAAATCGTCTGCAAGACCAGAAAACTTTATTGGGATTCACTTTTTCTCTCCAGTAGATAAAATGCCATTGGTTGAAATTATCGTGGGTGAAAAGACAGAAGACAAAGCCATTGCCGCAGCAGTAGATTATACTGTAGCCATCAAAAAAGTACCTATTGTAGTAAACGATAGCCGTGGATTCTTTACCTCGCGTTGTTTTGGTACCTATGTTTCAGAAGGGATGTTCTTATTAGAAGAGGGAGTTCCTGCCCCTATGATAGAACGTGTGGCGACTAAAATTGGATTACCTGTGGGACCATTAGCTGTTCACGATGAGGTATCACTTACCCTTTCGGTTCATATTTTTGAAAGTGATCCAGCAGAAAAGAGCGCAAGTGAAAAACGTTCTTATGCTATGGTGAAAAACTTAGTAGAAAACCACAACAGAACAGGAAAACGCGATGGAGCCGGTTTCTATGATTACCCTAAAGGAGGTCAGAAAAAATTATGGTCTGGTTTAAAAGAAATTTATACCCCAGATGTCAATGCTGTTTCAGAAGAAGACATGAAAAAACGCATGTTACACCGCCAGGTACTAGAAAGCTATCGCTGTCTTGACGAAGGTGTTTTACGCTCAACGACAGATGGTGATATTGGGTCTATCCTAGGTTGGGGCTTCCCTATTTTTACGGGAGGAGCTTTATCCTACATTGATTATGTGGGGATGAATAATTTTATCGCCGATTGTGATGCCTTTAAAGCATTACACGGGGATCACTGGGAAGTGCCACAAAGCCTGCGCGATCTTGCTGCAGCCGGAAAATCAATCCATGACTTTGGAAAATAAATCCTTGTATATCCTTGAAAAGAAGCGTCTTTAAGGCGCTTTTTTATCCCTCAAATTGTTTGAAAATTATGCTGTTGACAATCTCGGCATGTTGCTCGATCTGTTCTTTTGAAAACACTTCTGTCCCGTATTGACTTTTCATTAAATGTGCAAGCATAAAGAAACTACTAGATGCTCCCATAATTATTGAAATAAAATTGGCGCGTGGGATTGTTTTAAATTCTTTTAACCCGTCAAGCGGAGCTTCAATACTTTTTTCACCAAACCAAATCACAGGTGTGAATAGCTGTTCAATCAAAAAAGTAGAACGCCAGTTTTCTTGCCCCATTTCTTGAAAAATGATTTTGTATAGGGCAGGATTCTCTGCTAAAAAATAAATGTATTGTCTTGTGTAAGCCCGCAAAGCCATAGTGCCAGATAAATCAACATAATAGGATTTAATATGCTCAAAACGATCGACTAATTTATCGCCCAGATAACTCATGGATTTCTTCCATAAATCTTCTTTATTTTCAAAACGATAGCTAATTAAGGGGTTAGTCACCCCAACTATTTGAGCCACATCCTTTAACTGTGCCCCTTCATAACCTTTTTCAGAAAACACTTCTAAAGCCGCAACTAAAATATCATTTAAGTCAAGAGTCTGGGATAAACTGGGCCTACCGCGTTTTCTTTTAGGCAGTTCATTCTTCGGCATAAATTAAATATTAGTTTGAGCAAATTACAGTTTTTTTTGGAATGAAATAACCCAACCCATGCTAAACATGGATTCCTTAAACACCCAGCTGTAGTTCTTTTGCAATAGCTTCGACTTTTTCCATTACACGTAAGAGATTACCGCCCCAGATTTTTTCGATTTCTTCTTCGGTATAGCCACGCTGGACGAGTTCTTTTGTCACGTTTAGGGTTTCTGAAGCGTCTTGCCAGCCTTCAATTCCACCGCCTCCATCAAAGTCTGAGCTAATTCCTACATGATCAATACCAATTTTGTTTTTGATATAATCTATATGATCAACTAAATCACTCACAGAAACTGGAGGGTAAATAGTTTTAATTGCTTCTAAATCTTTTTCTGCAAGGCTTAATAATTCATCTCGCTTAGCTAAATAGGCTTGTAATGCGTTAAATTCAAGCGCTCGCATTTGGTATTTATCTAAAACAGGGATATCGTGTTTTGCTCCAACCGCCTTTAGAACAGAATCTTTTGCTTTATTATAAGCGTTGTGCTTTTCTGTATGCAAATAAGAACTGAAGGCAACAGTTTGTACTACTCCCCCACTTTTTTTTACCCATTGTAGTTGTTCATCATCTAAATTTCTGGAGTGATCACATAAGGCTCTAGCAGAAGAGTGCGATGCTATAATAGGGGCTTTAGATCGTTCTACCATTTGACGAATCGCTTCCTTAGAAGGATGCGAAATATCTACCATGATACCGTAATAATTCATTTGATCAATAACTTGTTTCCCTAATTCGCTAAGACCGTTGTGCAAGAAAAAACCATCTTTTTCTCCAGTATTAGAATCAGATAATTGACTGTGTCCATTATGGGCAAGGGAAATATAGCGAGCTCCTTGATCATAGAATTTTTTAACATTACTGAGATCAGTACCTAAAGGATAACCGTTCTCTACCCCAATCATTGCGACTTTCTTCCCGCTTTTCCATATTCTTCTCACATCTGCCGCTGTAAGGGCTAATTCTATTTGATCTGGTGCATAGTCTTCTACTAAACGATGAATGGCGCTAAACTTTTCTTCTGCATTTGCAGCGGCCTTTTCAAAACCACTTTTCGTTAGACTATCTTGTCCAGTGTAAACAATAAACCAAGAAACATCTAAGCCCCCTGCATTCATGTTAGGGAGGTTGACCTGTGAATTGGTCTTTTGGGTATAATTAATCGAATCTGTAAAATTCCCCACGTTGATGTCATCGTGTGTGTCAATGGTAATTACTGCTTTGTGGATACGTTCTGCTTTACTTACTGGTGCAGACTTTGACGCTTTTGTTTGGCAACTAACAATAGTGATTGCTACTAAAAGAACTAAAAATTGAGATGGATGTTTCATGAAATATGTATTGATCAACTATACTAATGTAAGGAGAATTTACATTTCATAGAAAATCCTATCTTAGGAAAAAGATTAAACTACACGTATGAATAAATTAATGCAATGGTCTTTGACGGCCGCCCTTGCCGGTTTCCTATTTGGTTTTGACACCGTTGTTATTTCAGGAGCAGATCAAAAATTACAGAGTTTATGGAACTCTTCAGATGCATTTCACGGTTTTGTGGTAATGGCCATGGCATTATGGGGAACTGTGATAGGGTCGCTCTTTGGAAGTATTCCCACGCGAATTTTAGGGCGAAAGAAAACTTTATTTTGGATTGGTGTTTTTTATACTATTTCGGCCTTGGGGTCGGCATTAGCCACCACCCCTTATCTCTTTGCATTTTTTAGATTTTTAGGTGGCCTGGGAGTGGGAGTTTCTACCATTGCTGCTCCAGCTTATATTTCTGAAATTGCACCTGCAAATGACCGTGGGCGTTTAGTGGGTCTTTACCAATTTAATATTGTTTTTGGGATTCTTATCGCTTTTCTATCTAATTATCTCTTAAGTGATTTAGGGGAAAATGCCTGGCGCTATATGATGGGAGTAGAAGCCATCCCGGCGGTCATTTACACCTTGATGACCTTAGGCATCCCTAAAAGTCCCCGCTGGTTATTTTTACAAAATAAAATCGAAGAAGCAAAAGCCATTATTCATCAAGCTTATGCTAAAGAAGACGCCCATGCACTTATAAAGGACATTAGTCAAAAACAAAATGTAATTGAGGAAAACGAAAGTATCTTTAAACCCAAATACCGTTTTATCCTCAAACTGGCTTTCTTGATTGCCTTTTTCAATCAATTTTCTGGCATTAATGCTTTCTTGTATTATGCCCCCCGAATATTTGAGGAAGGAGGACTTGGTGAAAGTACCGCCTTGCTAAGTAGTGTAGGTATTGGCTTGATCAACTTGATTTTTACACTAATCGGGATCAATTTAATTGATCGCTTAGGAAGAAAAACCTTAATGTATATAGGCTCTGTAGGCTATATTATATCCCTTAGTTTAATCGCAGCATCATTCCTACTGTCTTGGGAAGGGCTTGCCTTACCCATCTTCCTATTTGTGTTTATTGCTTCACATGCCATAGGTCAAGGAGCGGTAATCTGGGTGTTTATTTCAGAAATCTATCCCAATCATTTACGCAGTTCGGGACAATCTTTTGGCACCTCAACCCACTGGGTACTTGCCGCTATAATCCCTTCTTTAGTTCCCGTATTATTTGCCAGTATAGGCGCAGGTGTTGTCTTTGTCATTTTTGCTTTTATGATGGTATTACAACTCTTATTTGTTTATTTTTGGATGCCCGAAACAAAGGGAGTTTCCCTCGAATCTTTATCGCAACAACTCATTAAAGAAAAATGAAAAAGTATTTCCTCTTTAGTTTAATTGTTCTTGTAATTAAGTGCCAAGAAAACCCAGAAAAAAATCCTCAAATGAGCGAAGAAAAACTTTACCGTCCAGCCTTTCACTTTACCCCTAAAAAAAGTTGGATGAATGATCCCAATGGGATGTTTTATTACAATGGCACCTATCATTTATATTTTCAATACTACCCAGACGATAATGTTTGGGGACCCATGCACTGGGGACATGCCACAAGTAAGGACATGGTCAATTGGGAAGAACAAGCGATCGCACTCTACCCCGATGAAATGGGCTATATTTTTTCTGGGAGTGCTGTGGTAGATCACCATAATACTTCGGGCTTTGGAAAAGATGGGAAAACACCCATAGTGGCTATCTTTACACACCATAACATCGAGAAAGAAAAGGCAAAGCAAGTCGATGTTGAAACCCAAAGCATTGCCTATTCTTTAGATGAAGGGATGACTTGGACAAAATATGCGGGTAACCCCGTAATTGGAAATCCAGAAATTAGAGATTTTAGAGACCCCAAAGTCATCTGGGACAATAACACAAGTCAATGGATAATGGCTTTAGCTGCACAGGATAATGTACGTTTATATGCATCTCCAAACTTAAAGGACTGGACCTACCTTTCAAACTTTGGATTAAAGAACGGGCATCACGGTGGAGTGTGGGAATGTCCAGATTTATTCCCCCTAAAAGTCAATGGAACTGATGAGGAAAAATGGGTGCTCTTTGTAAGCATCAATCCTGGAGGCCCTAATCAAGGGAGTGCAACCCAATATTTTGTGGGTGATTTTGATGGAAAAAACTTTATTCTTGACGAAGAATTTGAGAAGGATTTAGCCCAAAAAAATAATTATTGGGTAGATTTTGGCCGTGATAACTATGCCGGTGTTACCTGGCAAAATACCCAGCGCGAAAATGGGAATAAATTATTCATTGGCTGGATGTCAAACTGGGATTATGCCCAAGAAGTCCCTACAAATAAGTGGCGCTCTGCCATGACCATTGCAAGGGAAATTGGATTGATTAAAACAACACAGGGCTATCGCCTTACTTCTATTCCTGTAGAAGAAGCGACGCAAACTCTTGAACCCCTTACATTTGACAGCAAAGAACTTCTAGGAAGCATGAAGCTTGAATTGGCGTTAGATACAAATAAAAAAGTGGGCTATATATTGTCGAATGATTTAGGGGAACAACTTGAATTTGGCTTTGATCCAGCAAAACAACACTTCTATATCGACCGCACCAAAGCAGGGAAAAAAGACTTTTCAGAAAAATTTGCTTCGCATATTTCATATGCTCCTCGATTTAACGCTAAAGATCAAATTAAGGGTACAATGATACTCGATAAAACTTCGATAGAATTGTTTTGGGATGATGGTTTAACCATCATGACGGAAGTTTTTTTCCCTAATGCCCCCTACAATAAAATAAGCTCGTTTTAATGACCTCTTTAAATATGTCAAAAAAAGTTATTTGTTTTGGAGAAGTGCTTTGGGATATTTTCCCAGAAGGAGAAAAAATAGGTGGAGCGCCTCTTAATGTCGCCTTACGGCTGAAAGCTCTAGGTATTCCAACAGCGATCGTAAGTAAGGTTGGTGAGGATCAATTAGGGGAACGTCTAATCGAATTTGTCAAGGAACAGGGGCTAATAACACAGTATATTCAACAAGACCCACAATTTGAAACCGGGAAAGTAAAGGTAACCCTAGACCAAAATGGATCGGCATCTTATGAGATTGCATATCCAGCCGCCTGGGATAAAATTACTTTACAAGCTTCCCTTGAAGAAGAAGTTGCCCAGGCTGATTTATTCCTTTTTGGGAGCCTCGTGACACGCGATAGTGTTTCAAAAGAGTCGCTATTGGCCTTACTGAAAAAAGCCCCATTTAAGGTGTTTGATGTTAATTTAAGAGCTCCACATTACACACAAAGTTTATTAGAAGAATTAATGCAAATGGCAGATTTCATTAAATTCAATGACGAAGAATTAGTGGAAATTACAAACGCCATGGGTTGTCAAGAAAGTACCCTTGTAAAGCAGTTACAGTTTATTTCTGTCAAAACCAACACTAGTAAAATCTGTGTAACCAATGGGGGCGATGGTGCCCTGCTTCTATTTAATGATCAATTGTATGATCAAAAGGGTTTCTCCATAAAAGTAGTGGATACCGTTGGAGCTGGTGATTCATTTTTAGCAACACTTTTAGAAGGTTTATTGACAAATAAAGCTCCACAGGTTGCTCTAGAAAACGCCTGTGCTATGGGAGCGATGGTAGCGTCAAATGCTGGGGCCAACCCTAATATTACCCCAGAAGAACTCCACCACTTTATCGAGACTGCTTCGAAATAAGATTTGTTATCTTCGTAAAAAAAAGTGTACGATTTTCTACCACATGACTACAAAGCTTTAAGCACAGATAAAAGCTTACAACAATTCCTCACAAAAGACGGGGCACTTTACATGGTGCTTAATAGACCAGAAGTACGTAATGCTTTTAATGGAGAACTTATTGAACAACTCCTACTCGCATTAAATACTGCCGCAGAAAACGAACAAGTACGTTCTTTAATTCTTACGGGCAGCGGAGATAACTTTTGTGCTGGTGGAGATATTAACTATATGCGTTCTTTAGGAATCAACAGTTTTGAGGAAAATAAAGAAGATGCTTTAAATATGGCCTATTTAATGCAAGCCTTACACGAATTCCCAAAACCAACTATTGCACGCGTTAATGGCGCAGCTTTCGGTGGAGGTGTGGGATTACTCTGCTGTTGTGATATGGCTTTTGGAACTCCAACAACGAAAATCTGTTTGAGCGAAGTAAAAATTGGAATGGTTCCAGCTACTATTGGACCATATGTCTTAAAAGCCATCGGGGTGCGCAATGCACATCGTTTAATGCTTACCGGCGAAGTAATGCAAGGACAAGCAGCAGTAGAACATCTACTGTTAACCCAGCTTATAGAAGAAGAAAAATTTGATTCATTTTTTCATGACCTGTGCAAAAAAATCAATCGTAATGCCCCAGAGGCGACTAAAATCTCCAAGGCTTTGCTCTTAAACATAACTTATCAACCTATCAATAAGGGAGTTGTAGATTATACTGCAGAGGTTATCGCTAATGTACGTGCCTCTGAAGAAGGGAAAGAAGGTTTAGCCGCTTTTCTTGAAAAAAGAAAACCAAAGTTTTAATTTTTATAAACAAAAACCCAGTCGTTCAAAAGGTTTATTTGAAATCGATTTTTAGTTAACACTGTTTAAGGTTTGATTAATTAGCTTTTTAGGAATGCCATTCAACAATATTACTAGATTATCTCCCTTTACTACTTCAATGTTGATATGATCGTGGCTTACTTCAATAAAAAGCAGGCGTTCTCTAAAGTTCAGATGGAAAGCATAGGACGTCCATTGCTCAATAATACGCGGTGTAAAACTTAGTTGGCCATCCTTTATTTTTAAACCTGCAAAACCTTCGATCAAACTCATCCAGGTTCCTGCCATTGAGGTTACATGCAATCCTTCGTGAACTTCCTTATTGTAGTCGTTCAAGTCCAAACGCGCGGTTTGCAAAAAGTAAGCGTGTGCCTGATCTAGATACCCCAATCGAACGGATTGAATACTGTGGATACATGGAGAAAGTGATGATTCGTGAACCGTATAGGTTTCATAAAAGTCATAGTGCTTTTTGAGTTCTTCTTTCGAAAAATCGTCTTCAAAAAAGTAGAAGCCTTGAAGAAGATCGGCTTGTTTGATGTATGGAGAACGTAAGATTCTATCCCATGACCAGTTTTGATTAATGGGACGCTGATCCTGTGGAATTTGATCAGCTGGGATCAATTCTTTATTTAAAAAACCATCGTGTTGCAAATAGATCCCAAATTTTTCGGAGTACGGTAAATACATGTTGTCAATGATTTTTTGCCATTGAGTTAATTCTGCAGAATTAAAATTAGTTTTATGGCAAATGCGTTGATAATTTTCGGGATCATCAATAGATATTTGTTCAAGTGCCTGTTTGGTGTATTGCAAGCACCATTTGGCGCTGTAGTTCGTGTACCAGTTATTATCTACATTGTTTTCGTATTCATTTGGACCTGTAACCCCAAGAATTACATATTGATTGAGATGGGCTGAAAAGCTAACACGTTGTGCCCAAAATCGACATATTCCAATGAGTACTTCAAGACCCATATCTACCATATGTTCCTGATCATCAGTGTAGTCGATGTATTTTTTAATTGCATATGCAATGGCTGAATTTCTGTGAATCTCTTCAAAAGTAATTTCCCATTCGTTGTGACACTCCTCGCCATTGGCTGTAACCATAGGATAAAGGGCGGCCCCAGAGTTAAAGCCAAGTTTTCCAGCATTTTCAATCGCTTTATCGAGTTGTAAATAGCGATAACGTAACAGATTTTTTGCAACGCTTTTGTCCTTAGTTGCCATGTAAAAAGGTAAACAATAAGCTTCGGTATCCCAATAGGTGACCCCACCATACTTTTCTCCTGTAAAACCTTTAGGTCCAACATTAAGTCGAGGGTCTTTACCCGTGTAAGTTTGATTCAAATGAAAAATATTGAACCGAATGGCTTGTTGTGCACTTACATCTCCTTTGATTTCGATATCCGATTGACGCCAAATTTTCCCCCATTCAATGGCTTGTTGCTCTAAGAGGTCTTCATATCCGATCTCAGATACGTTTTCAATTACTTTTCTGGCGGTTGCTGTTAAATCCTCTTTAGGAGTATCCATAGAATTCACATACCCCCCAAAGGTAGTTAACGATAAGCAATCACCCGAGTTCATGGGAATATTGTATTCGGTTCCAACAATTGTTTGACTCATGACCTCAGTTCCTTTTGAGGATAGAGTTTGTTCGTTCAACTGGAGCGTTGTACTATTGAACGTGCAAATTTGAAAGCCTGTTTTTAGCACCTCAGAATGATGATAAATTTGTTGTCCCTCAACAAAAGAGTTATTTGCCCTAGTAAATGGCTCACCCCAATTGGAGTTTTTATTTGTTGTATTGAGTTTTAAATGAGGTGTTATATTTACAATTCCAGAGTCATTTAGAAGTTTAAGCTTGTATTGAACTGCACCAACTTGCTCAATGGCCATGGAAATAAATCGAGTAGCAATTATTTGAACTTGCTTTCCGTTTTGTAATTCTACAGTGGCGGTACGCTTGTACAAGCCAGCTTTCATGTTGAGTTCTTGAGTAAACTGGGAAACGTTTTTACACTGGTTTAAATCAAGTAATTCTCCATTGATTTCAATGTGTAAGGCATTCCAAACAGGGCAATTTACCGTTTTAGCAAAATAATTGGGATAGCCTTTTTTCCACCATCCTACTTTGGTACGGTCGGGATAATAAATTCCAGAAATATAATTTCCAAACAAGTGTTCTCCTGAAAAGTCTTCTTCGAAATTGGCGCGTTGACCAAACTTACCATTTCCAATGCTAAAGATACTTTCCGATGCCAAAACGTGTTTTGCATCAAAACCTTCTTTAATTATGGACCACTCATTTTCTTTTATGAAGTCAATCATAGTTTAAAGTCGTTTAAGTCGATTTCTTTAAAATTAGTTATTACCGTTGTTGCCATGGACAAGTTTTCGACATCACCAATTCCCACAGTAGTCATACCGATTTGGTTGGCTGCAAGAATTCCAGAACTAGAATCTTCAAAGACAACACAATCCTTATGCGAAGAACCTGTTAATTTCGCGGCAAGTTCAAAACCCTCGGGATGTGGTTTGGAATTGACTACATCATTTCCATCCACAATAACATCGAATAAGTCAATGATGTTGAGTTTTGTCAAAATCAATTTAGCATTCTTACTTGAGGAGTACAAAGCAATTTGATGATTATTTTTCTTAGCGTCAAGAATAAATTCATGCACTCCTTCCATTATATCTTTTTCTGAGAGAGACGAAAGAGAGGCTAAATAACGCTCGTTTTTTTCTTCCAATAAACGGTCAAATTCTTCTGTTGAAACTTCCTTTCCCGACCAAGCGATAATTTTTTTCAGCGAATCAATTCTGCTTACTCCTTTCAGTTTCTCGTTGTTTTCAGGAGTAATTAGATAGTCTAGAAAAGATCCTGTTGCTTTCCAAGCCTCAAAATGATGGGCTTCGGTTTTGGTTATTACCCCATCCAGATCAAAAATAAAAGTAGGTTTGCTCGTTGTCATCCCTTCAAGTTTTGTTCATCAATAAAAAAGTTTAGCCCTCCTGCCAAAACAAGCGAAAGACCAGCGATAACCATCGCAAAAATGGGGGTGTCTCCTAAAAGCGAAGACAAGTAATTGAATCCTCCAGTAGCAGCAATGATTTGCTGTAAGGGGGTTGTTTGTTTTTACTGATAAAAAACCTCCTAAATACAGAGGGTTATAATACTACTATCGTACCTCGGGTGGGAATCGAACCCACACTCTCGAAAGAACTGGATTTTGAATCCAGCGCGTCTACCAATTCCGCCACCGAGGCAAATTGTGGATAAAATTAAGCAAATAATTATCACAACCTACAATTTCCTCTAAATTAAGCTCCTTAAGGAAAATAAATTTTTACATTTGCAGTCCCTAAAGAAAAAAACCTAGAAGGTTTAGGAAAAAAATGACAGAAGCAAAGATATTTAGCTGTACACAAAGCAAAGATTTAGCCATTAAAATTGCCGATAAATTTGGCGTTTCTATGGGTAATGTTACCTTCTCTCATTATAGCGATGGCGAATTTCAACCCTCTTTTGAAGAGTCTGTTCGTGGTTCTCGCGTTTTTATTATTGGTTCCACCCACCCTAGCTCAGATAATTTAATGGAAATGCTTTTGATGTTAGATGCTGCAAAACGTGCTTCTGCAAGGCATATTACAGCTGTTCTTCCTTATTTTGGATGGGCGAGACAAGATCGCAAAGATAAACCAAGGGTGCCTATTGGGGCCAAAATGATTGCAAAATTGTTAGAGACTGCTGGAGCAACAAGAATCATCACCATGGATTTACATGCCGATCAAATTCAAGGTTTTTTTGAAAAACCAGTAGATCACCTATTTGCCTCGACGATATTTGTTCCCTACTTACAAAGCTTAAATTTAGATAACTTAACCATTGCTTCTCCAGATATGGGAGGATCAAAACGCGCTTATGCTTACTCTAAATTCTTAAAAAGTGATGTAGTAATTTGCTACAAACAAAGACAAAAAGCTAATATAATTTCGCATATGGAATTAATTGGCGATGTTGAAGGCAAAAATGTGGTCTTAGTCGATGATATGGTCGATACAGCTGGTACACTAACAAAAGCAGCAGAATTAATGCTTCAAAGAGGAGCAAAATCTGTTCGTGCAGTTTGTACCCATGGAATCCTCTCGGCTAATGCCCACGAAAGAGTTGAGAACTCATCTCTAGAGGAACTTATCATAACCGATAGTATCCCTTCAAAAAAAGATAGCCCCAAAATCAAAATATTGAGCTGTGCAGAACTTTTTGGTTCCACCATGAAGAGCGTTCACCTCAATAAATCAATTCACGAAAATTTTATCAATTAAATCAATATGAAATCTATTACAATTAACGGATCTAAAAGAGAAAGCGTAGGCAAGAAAGCGACTAAAGCCTTACGTAATGCTGAAATGGTTCCCTGTGTACTGTATGGCGAAAATGAGCCCATGCACTTCGCAGTGAAAGAACTTGATTTCAGTAAATTAGTTTACACCCCTAATGCACACACTGTGGTAATTAAAACCGAAGAGGGCGAATTTAACGCTGTTTTACAGGACATTCAATTCCACCCAGTAAGTGATCGCATTTTACACGTGGACTTTTATCAACTCAATGAGGAGAAAGAAATTTCAATGAATATCCCTGTAGTGATAGAAGGAGCTGCACCTGGTGTATTAAATAGCGGGGGTATTTTAATTTTAAACAAGCGTAAATTACGTGTACGTGCTTTACCAAAGAACTTACCTGACTTTATCGTTGTTGATATTTCTGGCTTAGAACTTGGTAACAAATTATATACTGCTCAACTAGCAGATAAAGAATATAGCTTCTTACACCCAGATAATACGGTTGTATGTCAAGTGAAAACTTCTCGTGTCTCTATCAAAAGTGATGCTGAAGAAGCAACAGAAGAAACAACAGAAGAAGCAACAGAAGAAGCAACAGAAGCAGCAGCAGAATAAACATTCTCTCGTTCATAAGTATAAAGCAGCTAGGAACAATTACCTAGCTGCTTTTTTTATTTTTACAAAAGATGTCTTTTTGGAAATGGCTTATCGGAAAAAGAAAATCAAATCCACTGGAGGTGAAAAAATATTTAATTGTAGGACTCGGGAATATTGGGGCAACCTATCACAACACTCGGCATAATATTGGTTTTGGTGCGCTTGATGCATTGAGTGAAGAAAAAGATTTATCCTTTGAGGAACTGCGTTATGGCGCCTTAGCAAAAACGAGGTTTAAAGGCAGAACACTCCTATTGCTAAAGCCATCAACTTTTATGAATAACAGTGGAAAAGCAGTAAGATACTGGGCGCTTAAAGAGAATATTCCTTTAGAAAACATTTTAATCATTACAGATGATCTAAATCTCCCTTTTGGAACCGTTCGTTTAAAAACAAAGGGGAGTGATGGGGGACACAACGGATTAAAAGATATTCAAGCGCAACTCAATACAACAAACTATTCTCGTCTTCGTTTTGGGATACACTCTGAAGAAAAAGGTTATGACACCGTCGATTTTGTTTTAGGTAAATGGTCTACTGAAGAGAAAAAAACATTGAAAGAGCGCTATGAAATGATCGCTAAAATGATTTTTTCTTTTGCCACGCAGGGAGCACAAAACACCATGAATCAATTTAATGGAAAATAAGCTTAAGGCGCTGTTTCAAATCGGGTTGTGAGGGATTTAGTACTATTCCCATTTTGATCATAACTAATGACTTGCCAGAAATAAACTTCACCCGAATTGAGTGCGACACTAATTGAAGATGCGGTAATATCTGTGGCAATTTCGTTTAAAACATCTGCAGAAGTCCCTATCAATAAAGTATAATAAGACAAATCGTTATCAAGATCTTCTCCTTGCCAAGAAAAATTATATTGACCATTGGACAAGCTAACTACCTCATCGAGTTGTGGTGACAATAATCTTGCTGGAAAAGGCAAATAGTTGCGTTGTTGTTGGCCCTCTAAATAAAAACTAAAGCTTCTACTTGAGGTTTCTACAGAACTTAAGTCTGATACAGTAATGACTTTCCATTGATAGGGCACGCCTCTTGAGAGGGTTAATCTTATAGAAGTATTTAGCGTTCTAGAAGTGGTTTCTTCTTCTGTAGTTATGTTTTTAACAACAATTATATACTCATCTGTAAATTGTGCTTCTTGCCAAGAAAAATCAACACTAGCGGTAGAAGAGCTTTGGCTAACATAGAGACAACTCGTGTTGTCTTCTGGCAAGATCAAAACAGTTTGTTCTGGATCTGGAATGGGATCTTTACAACTTATTAAAGTCAAAGGTACTGAAGCTAATAAAAAGACTAGATTAGTTTTCATTGCTTAATGAATTTTAAGGTTTCCACCTTTTTTGCGGTGTCTAATTTTAGGATATAGTTCCCAGCAGGATAATCTGCTACTGCTAGTTCAATTGAACGCTGTAAATCATCGAGTTGAGCTTCTTCAAAATAGAGTTGATTCCCTTGAATATCATAAATGGATAAGTGTACTAAAGGACTATCTCCACCCACAAGAACTGTTAGATTGTCCTGAACTGGATTAGGATAAAGGGTAGAAGGGGTATCGAGATAGATCATTTCTTTGTGCGTCCCTTGACAGCTCAAATCTGTGCTTACCTCAATAATATTTAATCCTTTTTGTAAAGGCAATTCTTTTTGATTCACTCCAATAGATTCAAATTCTATTTCGTTAAGACGAATAATATACCGTTGACTACCGGCTAAATTTAAAGTGACATTCTCTTTAGCGGTATTGACTTTAGCAGTAACACTAAGCGGTAATGGCTGGGTAATTGTTGTTGCAAAGCACTGTTCAAAACCAGGAACTTGAGCACTTGTAATACACAATAAATAATCTCCACTTTGCAAATCATTTACAAGAAGACTCTGGTTGGTCATTAAATGGTTTTGATTTAAACCATTTGGTCCCCTAAGATTAACTTGATAAGAAAACTGTGCAATCGCATTAATCACAATTGAGCCATTGTTTTGACTTACACAGGTTTCGTCTGTTTTAAAAATAGAAAAGTTGTTTTGAGCATCAATATCACATAGATCTCCTTCCCCATCGCCGTCTGTATCAATTTGATCAGCATTGGTAACAAGAGGGCAATTATCTACATTGTTAGGATATAAATCATTATCATCATTAGGCTGTAGTTGCCCACTTAGACACAAGACTAGCTCTACCATTTCGATTATACCCGTGTCTTGGTCAGCATTATCTACCACTCTAAATCGCCAATTCCCTCTTGCAGAAGAATTGTATAGAGAAGCTAGATCTCCTTGAGGGAGGAAAGTCCCAGCAAAGGGAGGGCTCCCAGATTGTATAGGGGTAGTTGCCTCGGCATCAAAAATGGTATTATCAAAGTTGTTGCCACTTCCCCCTTGATTTTGGACCAAAATAATCTCTCTCCCATCTGGATGAATTAGACTTAAGGTTAAATCTTCGTCATAGGTATGCGCAATACCCACCTTTACATCTATGTCAAGAATAGGTAAATCATCGGCAACTTGAATATTGACTTCGGTTAACCCAGGAGAAGTAGCCGTTGAATCTTGTATGTTAAGGGGAACATTAGAAGAGGCAAAAGTTTCGCAGCTGACCCTATCTGTTTCAAATCGAAAAGCTTCACTAAAATCGCTTTCTCCACACTCATTCAAAGTGCTCACCCTCCAATAATAACTGCTCTCTGAAGTTAGCTGACTAAGGTTATATGAATTAGTATCAACTAAGACATTCTCAGAAAAAGAGGAAAAATCTGCTGTTGTGCTCACTTGCAATCGATATTGGGTGGCTTGACTATTTTCTGCCCAAGAAAGTCTTAAATTAGCGGGTTGATTGACAGCACTGTCTGCTGGAGATTGCAATTCTGGACTAGGAATAATAGCGGAATAGAACTTCGTTGTAAAAGCCTGTCGAATCACTGTTGCCCCTCTTGTTCCTTCTAATGTAAATGAATAGGTTCCTGTAGAAGTCCCATCTGTCTCTAAAATCAAGGTGGCACTGGATCCACTGGTCGTTAATACTGTAGGATTTAAAGATGAGGTTACCCCAGTAGGCAAACCACTAACACTAAGATTTACTGGTCCAGAAGCTCCATCATATTGTTGTAAATTAAAATTAAAGGTAACAGAAGCTATCCCACACACTAACTTTTCTGGGACAATTAAAGGCAATGCAAATGGACGTTCTTGAATACTAAAATTGGTACTGTTTACCGCAAAATAAATATTGTTATCGGCTTGAACCTTAATGCGGGCTTGGGAACTGTTTATATTCCCTGGCACAACAATATATGCTGCACCATTATTTGGAACAGAATTTGCTAAAAGAATGGGGAAACTAGCTCCTCCATCAAGGGATAAATAAATTGAAACGCTTGTCGTATTAATAGGAGCTTGATCTGTATTCGCCACTTCCCAAACTATTTGCTCATTTGCACCAGAAAGCCATAATGTTGAAGATTGATCCTGCGAACTAAGTACAAAAGGACCTGCATCTCCCTCAACTTGAATCGACATCTCGTCTTGGGCAGAAAAACCTACTCCACTAGGATTAGCCTGATCCCTATCACGAACAGTGATCCCCCATCGTAAACTCCTTTCCACCAAAGAGACCGTTTCCCATCCTGAACCTATGGTAGGATTAATCTCAGTTAAATTTCCAGCTAGAACACTCGTCATTCTTGGGATTGTTCTTGTTGGTGAAGTGGTTGGCAAAAGTGATCTATTGGTACTCCCACTAAGCAAATTAGGGCCAAAGTCTCCTGAACGAACTCTTCCAGAATCAAGCTGTTCCCAGCAATAAGTCAAGCTATCTGTATCTGTTGCTACAGCAGTAAGGGTATAGGCAGTACCCTTAGGAATGGTAAAATCTTCTCCGGCCGATACAAGGGGGATTTGATTTGAGATAAGGGTAGTAGTTTGACATGCCTTTGTTGACAAGTAGGACTTAATGTTTTGAATATTATGATAATGAAAATAAGGGTCACTGTGTCGTTGCATATTTTGTCCACTCACAATCCCTGCATAAGACATAATAGTAGAACCACTTCCGGGCTCACTATTAAAGCCAAAGGATTCTGAAATATGTGAAAAAGTATGTAATGCCCCAAATTGGTGTCCTACCTCGTGAATTACATAATCGATATCAAAATAATCTGTCAAGAAGTCACCTCCGCTTCCATTGGTTGCCGTAAAAGGGTGGGCAGAAAAAGCACTGCCCTTTTGTCCATTTTGACAAACGTTACCAACGCTCCCTGCATCTCCATTTGCTTGCCCTCTATGAAATAAGTGACCTATGTCATAGTTTGCTTCTCCCACATTATTGGTGAGTAATTCTTGAATTTCACTATTAAAATCACCAGTAAATGGATCTGTTAATGTATCTGTATATAACAAAAAGGCATCTGTTACAAGCTCTAACCTCACGCCTAAATCTACTTCGAGGATTTCGTTCATGCGATTGACTGTGTTTGCTACAGCGGCTAAAGCGTCCTCTTGATTAGTTCCGTTACTGTCGTCGTCGTCTCCCCAAAATTGGGTGTACTCTGCAGTAGCTGCTACCGCAAAACGATAGGTTTTTAATTCTCCCGTGGTTGCATTATTTTTTTGAGAAATTAAACCTCTTTCCATTTTATATGCTTTTTGATCATTGGGAGTGCTACAAAAAGGGAGCTCATAATCTTTATATAAAGCATCACTTCTTTGATAATAGAGATGAATTGCTTTAGCATCTTTCTTTGGTTGTAAAAAAACCATTCCAGTAGGAGTGCGCATGGTACCGCTTATTCCTTGAGGGCTAACGGTTATACGAATACTCACTTCATTGCGATCAATACTTGTCCCACGATAGGCCTTGATGTTTGGGTATTTTTTAGCTTGTGCTTTAGAAAAAAGTGGAACAGCCGTTAACTGGAATCCTTCAAGTTGATCTTTTTCGTTTGGAAAATAAAGCTCTAATGGTTCATTTTTGGCAGTTACTATGGCTTGATTGTGTAGAACTTTGGAGAATTCCTCCTGATCTAAATAAATGTTTTTCACAAGTTTAGCCATGGATAAAACCGAAGCTGAGTCTTGCGAACTTACACTCCAATACTTTTGTCCAAATGCAGTAGTGACAATACACAAACAGAATATGAAAAGGCTTTTTTTCAAACTTTTAGTATTGAATTAATGTTTGCAGAAATAAGCCAAGGTATTTCATTAAATACTTTAATTTTACTCAAAATTTAAAGATAGTCTTTTTTTGTGAAGGTCATTTCTACCATTGAAAATTATCACGCTACGCAACCATGCTCATTGACCATTGGTACTTTTGACGGGGTGCATATTGGGCATAGAAAAATCATCCAGCGATTAGTTAAAAATGCCAAAGAGAAAGATCATCTTTCTGTGGTACTTACCTTTTTCCCTCATCCACGCATGGTCTTGCAAAAAGATACTTCTATACGTTTAATCGATACTCTAAAAGAAAAACAACAACTTTTAGCAGATCTTGATGTAGATGTTTTAGTCATTCATCCTTTCTCTAAAGAATTTTCTCGCCAGACCGCAGATGAATTTATCCGTAATGTCCTTGTCCAATCGTTTAACATAGAGCATATAATTATTGGATATGATCACCGTTTTGGGCGAAATAGAGAAGCAACAGTTGACGATCTAATTAATGCAGGATCTACTTATGGCTTTAGCATAGAAAAAATAAAGGCACAAGAAATTGCTTCGGTTAATGTAAGTTCAACTAAAATTAGGACCGCCCTTGAGGAAGGGAAAATGAAGGTAGCGACAAATTTCCTTAGTCGCCCATTTCGTCTATGCGGAAAAGTGACTACTGGACAAAAAATAGGAAGAACCATTGGTTTTCCTACAGCTAATCTTCAAATTGAAGAGGACTACAAACTTCTGCCTTGTGATGGGGTGTTTTTTATAAAAACCCAATACAATGACAATAGCTTTTATGGTATGATGAATGTTGGTTTTCGACCCACATTAGAAGGCGAAAAACGCAGTTTTGAAGTTCACTTATTCGATTTTAATCAAGACTTATATGGAGAAATATTAGCCGTTGATTTTTTAGAATTGATCCGCAAAGAAAAAAAGTTTGCATCCCTTAATGACCTCAAAGTTCAGCTTCAAGAAGACCAAGCAAAATGTCGCCAATTGATTCCGGCTAAATAGAATAAAATGAAGTACAAAGTTCTATCTTTGTACGAGAGATTTATTACATGATACCATTAAAGCAACTTAGAGAGAATAAAGCAGCTATCCTAAAGGGACTTCAAAGAAGAAACTTTAAGGGACTTGAGCTTGTTGACACTCTTTTATCTCTTGACGAAAAAAGACGTAAATCACAAACAAAATTAGACCGTCAACTTGCTGAGGCAAATCAATTAGCCAAAGAAATTGGCCAGCTTTTTAAAAATGGCAAAGCACAAGAAGCACAAGGCTTAAAAAAGCGTTCTGCAGTGCTTAAAACCAACACAAAAACGCTACAAGAAGAAATGCAAAGCTTAGAAAAAAGCATTTTAGAACTGCGCTATCAAATCCCTAATGTTCCTCAAGCTAGTGTCCCTGCTGGAAATTCTGAAGAAGACAACGAAGAATTAGAAAAAGGCGGAAGCCTCCCAACTCTTGCACAAGGAGCCCTTCCACATTGGGAGTTAGCTAAAAAATATGACCTAATCGATTTCGATCTGGGAAGTAAAATAACAGGCGCTGGTTTCCCGGTTTACAAAGGAAAAGGAGCGCGTTTACAACGTGCCTTAATCAACTATTTCTTAGACAAAAATACCGCTGCGGGTTATCGCGAAATGCAAGTCCCGCACTTAGTCAACGAAGCCTCTGGCTATGGTACCGGGCAGTTACCCGACAAAGAAGGTCAAATGTATCACATCACTGGAGATGATCTCTATTTGATCCCTACCGCAGAAGTTCCCTTGACTAATATGTACCGCAACCTTCTTTTAGAAGAAAAAGATTTACCCATCGCAGTAACAGGATATACTCCATGCTTTAGAAGAGAAGCTGGAAGTTATGGCGCTCATGTTCGCGGTTTAAATCGTTTACATCAATTCGACAAAGTAGAAATTGTTCGCCTAGAAACGCAAGAACGTTCTAATGCTGCCCTTGAAGAAATGATGGCCCATGTTAAAAGCATTTTAGCAGAACTGGATTTACCTTACCGTGTCCTGCGTTTATGTGGTGGAGATTTAGGGTTTACCGCCGCCCTAACCTATGATTTTGAAATGTATTCTGCTGCACAAGAAAAGTGGTTAGAAATTAGCTCTGTTTCTACTTTTGAAAGCTATCAAGCAGAACGTTTACAATTGCGTTACAGAACGAAAGAAGGACAAAAACAAAATGTACATACCCTAAACGGAAGCTCTTTAGCTCTCCCACGGGTACTGGCAACGCTATTAGAAAATTGTCAAACTCCACAAGGAATTATTCTCCCCAAAGTGTTGGTCCCTTACACTGGTTTTGAAAAAATCGACTAAAGATGTTTATTTACAATGTAACCGTGCATGTTGAACCTAAAGTTGAACAAGAATGGCTCAACTGGATGAAAGAAGATCACCTGCCAAAGATGATCCAAACTGGGCATTTCCTTAACGCAAAATTATTCAAGGTCATCACAGATCAAGATCACGGGGGGATTAGCTATGCCACACAATATCACTGCAGTTCGCGCAAAGAATATGAAAATTATATTGCGCTTCACGCAAAAGCATTACGTCAAGATGCCATTGAACGTTTTGGGAACACCATTCTAGCTTTTAGAACACAGCTAGAAGAAATCACCACGGTAGCATGAAAGCGGTTCGCCCAAAAAAGAAATTAGGGCAACACTTCTTAAGCGATTTATCTATCGCTGAAAAAATTGCTAAAACCCTGCATTTTGATCATTATGATAACGTCTTAGAAATAGGCCCAGGAATGGGTGTACTCACCCAGTATTTACCCTGGAAAGAAGGAAAGGTTTCTTTAATAGAATTAGACAAAGAATCAATAGCCTACCTTCAAGTCGCCTATGGTAGCATGATTGATAAAATTCATGAAGGGGATTTTTTAAAAATCGATTTAAGCCGCTTAATGGGAAAAAAACCTTTTGCCATTATCGGCAACTTCCCTTACAATATCTCTACGCAAATCGTCTTTAAAACCTTAGAGAACAGGGATCAAATCCCTTTTTTCTCTGGGATGTTTCAAAAAGAAGTTGCCCAGCGCATTTGCGAGCCTCCCGGAACAAAAAAATATGGCATCCTTTCTGTCCTCTCCCAACTTTTTTATGAGGCTAAATACGAATTTACTGTTCCTCCTAGAGTCTTTAACCCCCCACCAAAAGTAGATTCTGGTGTGCTCACCCTTCGACGTAAGGCGATTTATACACTAGACTGCGACGAAAAACTCTTGTTTAAAATTGTGAAAATGAGCTTCCAGCAAAGACGCAAAACTTTACGCAATAGCTTAAAAACCCTTGGGCTTCCAAAAAATATTGTAGAAGATAGTATCTTTGACCAACGTCCAGAAAAACTTTCTGGAGATGATTTTATTGCGCTAACCAAAAAAATTGACCATGGCCAACTTCCAACTTGACGATGATTATGTAGGAGCAATAAAGTCCCTTATCCAAAAGCAAAAGGATAAAAAACTCAAAAAACAGCTCCACGAATTACACTATGCAGATATAGCAGAGCTCATCGAAGAACTGACTCTAGAAGATGCCATTTATCTGGTTAAACTACTCAATAGTGAAAAGACTGCCGATGCCCTGGCTGAAGTGGACGAAGACTTTCGCGAAAAAATCTTAGGCCAGCTTTCTGCCAAAGAAATTGCAGAAGAAGTAGAAGAACTCGACACCGATGATGCTGCAGATATCATTGCAAAGTTGCCCGAAGAGCGTCAAGAAAAAGTCCTATCTCAAATTGAAGACACCGACCACCTAAAAGATATTCGCGAACTTTTAAAGTATGAAGAAGATACCGCTGGAGGACTGATGGCAAAAGAATTGGTCAAAGTTCACGAAGACCTCAGTGTGCTCAAGTGTGTCAATGCCATGCGAAAACAAGCCGAGGAGGTAACTCGCGTACATTCTATTTATGTGGTAAATGCAAAAAATCAATTGCTTGGCCGTCTTTCCTTAAAAGACCTATTAACGGCTAATTCAAAAGCCATTGTTAAAGACATTTATATCCCTAAGGTGGACTTTGTTACCGTGGATCAAGATGTGGAAGAAGTTGCAAGAATCATGTCAAAATATGACCTCGAAGCCATTCCTGTAGTCAATGGCAAGAAAGAATTATTAGGGCGTATAACCATCGACGATATTGTAGATGTTATTAAAGAAGAAGCCGATAAAGACTACCAATTAGCCGCAGGGATCTCGAACGATGTAGAGGCAGATGACACCATCTGGGAACTCACCCGTGCCCGCCTACCCTGGTTATTCCTAGGATTGTTAGGAGGTTTAGGCAGTGTTTTTATTTTAAAAGATTTTGAAACGATCATGAATCAACCGCAATTGCGCAGTTTATTCTTTTACACCCCATTGATTGCGGCCATGGCAGGGAATGTAGGGGTACAGTCTTCTGCCATTATTGTGCAAGGATTGGCCAATGATGTCGTCAAAGGCTCTATGTTGGAACGTCTCTTTAAAGAAATAGGCCTGAGCTTAATCAACGGTTTTTTCTTAGCTGTTGTACTCATTGGTTTTGGACAAATCATGGGTCAAGAATTGATTCTTAGTCTAACCGTAGCAGGCTCGATGATGGGAGTAATCGTTATGGCAGCATTGATTGGCACCTTTGTCCCTATTGTCCTTGACAAACGAGGCATCGATCCAGCCATCGCCACTGGTCCATTTATCACCACAGCAAACGATATCTTTGGCATCTTCCTTTTCTTCTTTATGGCACAGGCCATTTTAGGTTTTTAAACAATTGCTATGCGCATTCTTCACCTTGACGAAAACCATCCTTTACTTGTAAAAGAACTTGAAAAAGCAGGTTTTCAAAACACCCTGGCTTATACAGAGTCAAAAAGCGAAATCGAAAGAACCTTAAAAGATTACAACGGACTTGTGGTACGTTCTCGTTTTCCAATTGATGCTTCATTTTTAGCCAAAGGAACGAACTTAAAATTTATCGCCCGTGTAGGCGCTGGAGTCGAAAACATCGATCAAGAAGCTGCGAAAGAACTAGGCATAGAGATCTTTGCAGCCCCTCTAGGTAATGCAAACACTGTGGGAGAGCACGCCTTGGGCATGCTCTTAGGCTTGATGAATAAGTTGCGCTTAGCCCATCAATCCATCCAAGCAGGAGAATGGTTGCGAGAGACCCATCGCGGCGAAGAACTAGAGGGAAAAACAGTAGGGATAATTGGCTATGGCAATATGGGGAAAAGCTTCGCCAAAAAGTTACTAGGCTTTGATGTAAAGGAAATCATCTACTATGATATCGAAACAAAATCTTCTGATGACATTGCTCGTCAAGTCACTTTAGAAGAATTACAAGCAAAGGCAGAAATTTTAAGCTTACACACCCCGCAAACACCACTAACTGTAGGAATGATTGATGCCACTTTTTTAGGGAAAATGCAGCACCCCTTTTGGTTAATTAATACCGCAAGAGGCAGTGCTGTAAAAACGAGAGACCTAGTAGATACTTTAAAAAATGGAACAGTAAAAGGAGCCGCACTCGATGTCTTAGAATATGAGAAAAGCTCATTTGAAAATCTCTTTGCGACAGAAATCTCTAGCGACTTTAGCTATTTATTAGCCGCAGACAATGTATTACTTTCTCCCCATGTTGCAGGTTGGAGCATAGAAAGTCACCGCAAACTTGCCCAAATAATAGCGCAACAAATTATTCTAAATTACAAGGAACTCTAGTTGGATAAAACCACTTGCAAAGTCTCTTGTGTGCGTTGTTCTAATAGAATTTTTTCACCATAACTGCGCACCTTTTCTTTGGCTGCTTGATCAAAGTGACGTACCGTGAAAAGATTTACATCTTCGGTTACCATTACTTTAAACTTTGCTCTTAATTCTGTTAATAACTCCTCTAAACGGTTGTATTTGTTGTTCACCACTACAGAAAAACTAATGGCTGAGTTTTGGATTAATTCTACCCGCATTTGAAAGCGAGAGAGTAAGGCAAAAATGTCTGAAATATTATCTTCTACTATAAAAGAAAAATCAAGAGACGAAAGCTTTAGTAAAACTTGATCTTTCTTTATAATGAAACAAGGGACAATTGGTTCAAGGGTTTGCCCTTTAGAAACGGCTGTTCCATTTTCCTCTGGAGAAACAAATGAGCGCACATAAAGTGGAATTTCTTTACGTTGTAAAGGCTGTAATGTTTTTGGGTGTATTACAGAAGCGCCATAAAATGCTAATTCAATGGCCTCGCGATAAGAGATTTGGTTCAATAAGACTGTATCTTGAAAGTGACGTGGATCGCCGTTGAGTACTCCAGGTACATCTTTCCAAATGGTAACCGATTCTGCCCCTAAAGCATACCCAAAGATGGCCGCAGAATAATCTGAGCCTTCTCGCCCGAGGGTCGTGGTGAAATTATTCGAATCACTTCCTATAAAGCCTTGAGAAACGATTAATTTCGCTCCGTTTACTTGTGCTTTAATTTTCAATTGAGTCGCTTCCCAATCCAAATTGGCATCACGATAATAATCGTCTGTTTTGACACATTGACGTGCATCCAACCATTTTGCAGGAAGACCTATGGAGACTAAATAGTCCACAATAATGGTGGTGGATAATAACTCCCCAAAACTTACCGCTTGATCATAGACAAAACTGTAGTTAGGTGCTTTATTGTGTTCAAAAAAGGTAACCAACTCTAGGATTAAACCGCGAACTTTCTCTTCTAGAGGAGCTTTATTTTCCCCTAATAGATCTGCTACAATATTTATATGAAAAGCTTCTAACTCTTGAATTGCAGTTTTTAATTGTCCAGGGTTATTTTGATAGGTTTCCACCACTGACTCAAGAGCATTAGTAGTTTTCCCCATTGCAGATACAATAATTAAAACATCTTCATAACCTACTTTTTGTAAAACGGTGGCAACGTTTTTTACACTAGTGGCATCTTTTACAGAAGCGCCTCCAAACTTAAATATTCTCATTTTTCTTTTGCTAAATACTGTTGCATTGCAACCTCATCCATTTGAACGGTACACCAGTCTGTCAAAACACTGGCCCCACTCTCTTTATAAAAATTAACCGCATGGGTATTCCAGTCTAGGACAACCCATTCAATGCGTCTTACCTTTTGCGAAGCAGCATAGTCAATAAAGGCAGTATATAATGCTTTTCCTACTCCAGTCCCTCTTTCTGAAAGGGTAACAATTAAATCTTCCAGATGTAAGGTGGGTCCTTTCCAAGTTGAGTAGCGCGGATAAAACAATGCCATCCCAATGATGCTTTCTTCTTTTTCTGCTACAATGCATTGAAATTTGGGCTGTTGTCCAAAAGCATCTCGCTTCAAGTCAGCTTCTGTCACCACGACAGCATGGGGTTCCTTCTCAAAATCGGCTAATTCTTGGATTAACACTAAAACCGATTTCATGTCTTTTTCTTCTGCAAAACGTAAGTTGACCGCATTCATGTAGCAAAAATAGTATTGTTAAAAGGATTGTGCTTTGTTTCGCTTGTTTTTTCACAATTTGTTATAATACTGTGAGATTCGAGTTTTACCACCAGTTGGCAATTGCCAAACCAAAGGCCATGGGGTTTTCTGCATGTAACCAATGTCCTGCTTTTTCTATAGTAACAAGAGTACTTTGGGGAAAGTGATGTCGCAACAATAGCTCGTCGCCTGCTTCAATATACCCTGAATTTTCGCCTTTTAAAAAAAGGGTCTTCCCGGGGTACTGCATCTCTTGTGAAAGACTTGTCCCTATTTGATCACTTGCCTCTTTTAAAACATCAATGTTTAAGCGAAGGCCCAATTGAGTGGAGGTCACACGATAAATATTCTTCAATAAAAATTGACGTGTCCCAGCTTCTTTGACATAGTTAGAAAGCGCTTCATCTGCCGCTTTTCGACTGGTGAGTTGACTAAAATCGAGCGAAGCTAGGCCATTTAAAATTTGTTGATGATGTGGTGGATAAGCCTTAGGAGCAATATCTGCCACTATTAATTGGGTTACTTTTTCTGGATACAAACAGGCAAATAACATGGCTACTTTTCCGCCCATTGAGTGCCCTAATACAGTTGCTTTTTCAATACCAGAAGTGTGGTAATAGTTCAAAAGATCTTCTGCCATAATATCATAACTAAAGTCTTTGCTCCAAAAACTTCTCCCGTGATTGCGCTGATCAATTAGGTGGACACGCCAGCCTTGTGCTGCCCAGTGCTTGGCATGGGTTTTCCAGTTATCACCCATCCCTAAAAAACCGTGAAGAATCAAGAGGTCTTTCTCTCCTTCTCCTAAAATCAAAGCGTGTAAAGTATCCATTAAGCTAAGTGCGCTAAATAACGTTTTACGACAGTTTCAAAGCCTAAATAAAGGGATTCACTCATTAATGCGTGTCCTATAGATACCTCTAATAAACCAGGAATTTCTTGTGCAAAAAAGGCAATGTTTTCCAAACTCAAGTCGTGACCAGCATTGATCCCTAGGTCTAGTTTATTGGCTAGTATGGCTGCTTCGCGATAAGGGGCAATGGCCGCTTTTTTATCTGTGTTATAAACTTGGGCATAGGCTTCTGTATATAATTCGATACGATCTGTTCCTGTGGCAACTGCACCTTCAATCATCTTTAAATCTGGATCGACAAAAATTGAAGTTCGTATCCCTGCATCTTTAAATTGAGTAACAACGCCTTTTAAAAAATCTGCGTCTGCAAAGGTGTTCCAACCTGTATTAGAGGTAATGGCATCTTCTGCATCTGGTACAAGGGTTACTTGAGTGGGTTTTATGGCTAAAACCAAATCCATAAATGCTGGAATTGGATTTCCTTCTATATTGTATTCTGTTGTAATTACAGTAGGTAATTCTTTAGCATCATCATAACGTATATGTCGTTGATCTGGTCTAGGATGAACAGTAATTCCTTGAGCACCGAAAGCCTGTAAGTCTGTAGCGACCTTTAAAAGATTGGGTACATCACCCCCACGAGAATTACGCAAAGTGGCAACTTTATTAATATTAACACTTAATTTGGTCATCTTTCTTTTTGGGGTAAAATTACAAACTCTTCCTACGCCATCCTATCAAATTCATTGAAAAACGGTCTTGTCTAATTCAAGTCAAGTAGAGACGCTCATAATTTCGTAAGTTTGTATAAAATTTAGTACATGCAAATTGCTGTCCTTTGTCCATTTATGAAACCCGTTTCAATTGGTTATGCCGAGGGTATAATCGAACATTTAATGGGAATAAATATAAAAGTTATTGTAGATGAACATTTGCTTGCAGGCCTAGAAAACCTTCCCCTAAAAGAACAATTAAACGTTTTTAAAACGCTAGACAAAAATACAAATTTCCTTATTTGTATTGGGGGAGATGGTTCTATGCTTCAAGCAGTTACTAAAGTAAAAGACAGTAATGTTCCTATTGTGGGTATCAATACTGGCCGCCTAGGTTTTTTAACTAGTCTACAAAAAGAATCACTTAACAAAGGGCTTGAAGCGCTTTGGGACAATAAGTATAGTTTAATTAAGCGAACCCTACTAGAAGTAAGGCTAGAGGAACAGCAATCACTCTTAGGAGATTTTCCTTATGCCCTAAATGAAATTAGCGTAAACCGAAAAGACACGGCTTCTTTGATTAGTATTAAAGCCCGTATTAACAATCAAACATTAACGACCTACTGGGCAGATGGTTTAATTGTTACCACCCCAACAGGGTCAACGGGCTATAATTTAAGTAGTGGTGGTCCTATTGTACTGCCAGATACCCCTGCTTTAGTCATGACTCCTATTGCCCCTCATAATCTCAATATTAGACCATTAGTCCTTCCAGATAACTCTGCTATTGAACTTCAAGTTTCTGGAAGAGAAGAGCAACACCTTTTATCACTGGATTCTCGCTTAATTAGCCTTCCGCATAACACCCCCATTCACATTAAGAAGGCCAACTTTTCGATTGCGACCATACAGTTTGACGACACCGCCTTTTACAATACTTTAAGAGAAAAATTGTTCTGGGGGTTAGACAAGAGAAATTGAACAATAAATCTGCCTAAAAACAGTTTAGAATAGTAATTGTGTACTAGCGAAATGCTTACCAACTTCTTGTACCCTGAACTGAATGAAACGAATTGTCTTACTTGTCGTTTTTTTATGCTCCTTTTGGACCACAAAAGCGCAAATACATGAATTAGGGTTTTTTTTTGGAGGAAGTAACACTATCGCTGATATTGGACCAACTAATTTTGTCTATGCTAACTCGCCTGCTATAGGATTAATTTACAAATGGAATATTACTACTCGCTATGCTATTAGAGCAAGTTATATGAATAGTAATCTAAAGAGTTATGATTATTACGCGCAAGACTTGAGCCGTTTTAATCGTTTTATTAAGGTGGACAATCCCATCAACGAATTTTCCCTGGGGTTTGAAGTCAATTTTTTTGAGTTCAATTTACACGACGATGACAAAGAATTTACACCCTATATCTATGCTGGGGTAAGTTACATTTCTTATGACCTACTTGAGATCCCCTTGAATTTCCCTAACGATCCTGTTACTAAGTATGACGGTGCATTAGACTTGTCTATACCAGCAGTAGTGGGGATAAAAGCCAGTCTTTCTCCCCTATTTGTATTGAGTTTAGAAACTGGTATTCGCTATGCCTTTACCGACAATATTGATGGCAGTTTACCCCAAAATCCCGCCCTTCAAAGGGGTGCTGCGTATAATAATGACTGGTATGTCTTTACTGGCTTCACTTTTAGTTATACCTTTGGCCAAATTCCATGTTATTGTAAAGAAAAGAAATGATAGAAAAAACCAATTTGCCAAAACATATTGCCATTATCATGGATGGTAATGGTCGATGGGCTAAATCAAAAGGTAAGAATAGAAATTTTGGACATCATAACGGAACCCAAGCAGTACAGACAGTGGTCGAAACCGCAGCAAGATTGCAGATTGAGCACCTCACACTTTATGCTTTTTCAACCGAAAATTGGAGTCGTCCACAAAAAGAAGTGAGTACACTTATGGATCTATTAATTAGGTCTTTAAGAAAAGAACTCAACAAGATGATTAAAAATAACATCCAACTTAAAAGCATTGGAGATATTAGTAAATTACCCCTAAAAGTAGAAAAAGAATTGACTGAAAACATTAATAAGACCAAAGATAACAATGGTATGATTCTTACCCTAGCATTAAATTATGGAGCAAAACAAGAACTAACCCATGCCATGCAACAAATCGCAGCCAAAGTTAAAAATAATATAATTTCCCCCGAAAATGTTGATGAAACCATTATAAATGAGCATCTTTACACGCGAAATTTACCTCCGGTAGATCTATTGATTCGAACCAGTGGTGAACAAAGAATAAGTAACTTTTTATTATGGCAAATTGCCTATGCCGAATTGTATTTTTCAGAGGTGCTATGGCCCGATTTTAATAAAGAACATTTTGAAGAAGCAATTACAAGCTACCAAAAACGAGAGCGTAGATTTGGAAAAACAAGCGAACAACTTATTAGTTAGACTTTCCTTCAGCAATGCTATAACACCCCTCATTCTTTTGTTGCTTTGCTTTCATAGTTTAGTTTCAAAAGCGCAAACAACTGAATTTGTCTCGGGAAAAGAATATGTAATTGACTCAATTCAAGTCATTGGACTAAAAAGCTTTAATAAAAAAACGGTAATTTCTTATAGTGGATTAAGACAAGGACAAAAAGTTCGACTCCCTGGAGATCAAATTAGTTCGGTGATCAATAAACTTTGGAATCTTGATCTGTTTTCAGATATCAACTTCTATGCGACAAATGTCAAAGAAAACAGCCTTAGCCTTCAAATAGAAATCGAAGAACTCCCCACTTTAAACGAGGTTAAAATCAATGGGTTGAAAAAAGGTAAAATTCAAGGAATTATCAATGATACAGAATTAGAAAAGGGAAAAAAACTTTCTGAAAGCTTTTTAACCAATACTAAAAACTACATCATCAATAAATTCAAAAAGGACGGTTTTCTCAACACAAAAGTTACCTTAAATACTATTCCAGATTCGACAAACATAAACACCTTTAATATGGTGGTCAACATCGATCGCGGAAATCGTGTTAAAATCAGTGATATTGTTTTTAATGGTAATGAAAAGTTTAAAGGCAATAAACTGGCGAGTAAACTTAAAAACACAAAGAAAAAAGCCTTTTATCGTTTCTGGAAAGCTTCTAAATTCATTCCAGATGATTTTGATGAAGACAAAAAAGGACTCATTGATTTCTTTAAAGAAAAAGGATACCGCGATGCACGTATTCTAAAAGATTCTGTTATTGTTAATGCCAACAATACTTTGACCCTTCAATTTGACGTAGAAGAAGGAAATCGTTACTACTTTGGGGATATCGAATTTTTAGGAAATGCCGCCTATACAGATTACCAACTTTCTTCTGTTTTAGGAATAAAAAAAGGAGACACATACAACGGGGTCCTGCTAAAGAAAAGAATAGCAGATGACACTAAGCCAGACGGACAAGACATTAGTAACCTTTACCAAAACAGTGGTTATCTATTTTCTAACATCAATGCCGTAGAGGTAAGCGCAACAGAAGACACTATCAACTTTGAAATTCGAATTACTGAAGGAAAAATTGCTTCTTTCAACAAAATTACCGTTGTAGGTAACGAAAAAACAAATGACCATGTCATTTACAGAGAGCTGCGAACTAAACCAGGGGAACTATACAGCAAAGATAAAGTTGTTCGAACTGTTCGAGAACTTGGTCAGTTAGGCTTTTTTGATGCAGAACAAATTTCACCTGACTTTAAAAATGTTGACCCTAATGCTGGGACAGTAGACATTGAATTTGGTTTACAAGAATCTGGAGCGAGTCAAATTGAACTGCAAGGTGGATATGGTGGTGGTGGATTTATCGGTACACTAGGATTGTCTTTCAATAACTTTTCCATGCGGAATATTTTTGACAAAGAATCTTATAAACCAGTACCTTCTGGAGATGGACAAAAATTGAGTTTACGACTTCAAGCCAGTCAATTTTTCAACACCTATAGCTTTACTTTTGCAGAACCATGGTTAGGAGGAAGACAGCCAGTTCAATTCTCTACCTCATTATCAAGAACAAATCAGTTTAGATATGATTTCTTTACTGGACGTGCAGATAAATCACAATCATTTGAAATTAGCAGTATCTCTATTGGATTAGCCAAAAGATTGAGGGTCCCAGATGATTACTTCACCCTCTCTCAAGCATTGACCTACCAATACTATAATTTAAAAAATTATTTTACAGGACTCTTTACTTTTGGAGATGGAGTGTCTAATAACATTTCATACACTGTATCACTTTCAAGGAATAATACCTATACCAATCCTATCTTCCCAATGGGAGGATCAAACTTCGTGATTAGTGGTAAATTCACGCCACCTTATTCGCTATTTGAAGATGTTGACTATGAAAACTTAGGTAACTTACCTGCCTATCAAACCATTAATGAACTAGGCGAAATGGTCGCTGATCAAGGAAAAATTGACCAAGAAAAGTACCGCTTTTTAGAGTATTATAAACTAAAGTTTTCTGGAACTTGGTATACTAAAATCGTGGATAAATTAGTTCTTAAAACACAAACTGACTTTGGGGTTTTGGGTCCGTATAACAGTAAAAGGGGGGACATTCCATTTGAACGTTTCTATCTTGGAGGAGATGGGATGGCAAATAACTTTGCTTTAGATGGGAGAGAAGTTGTGGCCCTTCGTGGCTACCCCAATCAATCCTTATCAAGTAGAGATGGTTCGACAGTGTACAATAAATTCACCTTAGAGCTAAGGTATCCTATTACTTTAAAGCCTACTGCTTCAATTTATGCTTTATCCTTCCTAGAATCAGGAAGAGGATACCAAGGTTTTAGAAACTTTAATCCCTTTAATGCTAATCGTTCTGCAGGGGCGGGAGTGCGAATTTTCATGCCGGCCTTTGGTTTATTAGGAATAGACTTTGCTTATGGGTTCGATAATGTTGATCTTACCCAAAGTACGCCCAATGGATGGGAGACACATTTTATCATTGGTCAACAATTTTAGTATATTTGATTAAATTAATCATTATGAAAGCTTTAAGCCCCTTGCTTTTTATTCTTATGTTTACCATAATGCAACAATCTTTTGCCCAAAGAGGTGTAAGATTGGCCTATATTGATATGGATGAAATCCTTGAAAATGTAGAAGAATATAAAACTGCCAGTACACTCTTAGACAAAAATGTCGCTAGCTGGAAAAAAGATATTGAGCTCAAAAAAATGGAGCTAAAAGGAAGAGAAGAGCAACTTCAAGCAGAAAAAGTACTCTTAACCCAAGAATTAATTGAAGATCGTAAATCAGAACTGGAACTCTTTCGATCAGAAATTATTGATCTACAAACAAAATACTTTGGCCCTACGGGTGATTATATTCAGCAAAAGAATAATTTATTAAAACCCATCCAAGATCAAGTGCTCTCTATTGTGCGACAAATTGCCCAAGAAAGAAAGTATGACTTTGTTTTTGACCGCTCTTCAGACTTGGTTATGCTATATTCCACAAAAAATTACGATATTAGCAGCCTAGTTTTGCAACGTATCAACGCTCAAGAGCGAATTAAAGCAAGAAAAAAACAAATTGAAGAACGTAAAGCTCAAATTGAGCAACGAAAAAAAAATTAAACACTACTAATTAATCTAATAATGAAGAACCTAAAATCACTTTTTATTGCCATGCTTATGGCTCTCCCAATGACTTTTTCTTATGCGCAATCAAAAGTTGCTCATATTGACACACAACAACTTATAGGACAAATGCCTGAAGTAATTGCTGCTCAAAAACAATTAGAGGAGTTAGAAAAAACCTACACCAAACAAATTGAGAGCACCTACAAAGAGTTCCAAACAAAAGCACAATCTTATTCTGCAGATGCTGCCAATCAAACTGATGTAACAAATCAAGCACGCCAGAAGGAATTAGAGACCATGCAACAAAACATCAACCAATACAGAGAAACAGCGGCACAAGACTTACAAAAAAAGCAAGTTGAAATGATGCGCCCTCTATATGACAAAGCTAAAGCTGCAATTGAAAAAGTAGCTACTGGACAAGGTTTTGATTACGTACTCGACGCAACAGCAGGGGGTAGTGTAATCATGGCGAAAGGAAAAGACTTAATGGCTGATGTAAAAGCTGAGTTAGGATTTTAATCTAACCCTTAACAGATTTAAAGTCACTTAGTCAGATAGGTGACTTTTTTTTTGCTATGAACCGACCTATAGGCTTATTTGATTCTGGAATTGGCGGGATGAGTTTACTACCAGCTATAGAAGCATTGCTTCCGTTGGAAAGTATTTGTTATATCGCAGATCACGCCTATTCTCCCTATGGAGACAAATCCCTTGAAGTTGTTTTAAATCGCGCAAGAGTAATTACAGAAAAGCTATTGCAGCTTGACTGCAAACTTATTGTACTAGCCTGTAATACAGCAACAACCCAAATCATTGATCAATTAAGAGCAGAATTCCCTGTGTCATT
This sequence comes from Flavobacteriaceae bacterium, assembly GCA_049598335.1. Lineage (GTDB taxonomy): Bacteria > Bacteroidota > Bacteroidia > Flavobacteriales > Flavobacteriaceae > Arcticimaribacter. The sequence goes on along the minus strand of JBMYNN010000015.1, from coordinate 4,662 downwards.
TGTGGGCATAGAACCAGCGATTAAACCCGCTGCTTTAGTAACAAAAACAAGAAAAGTAGGTGTATTAGCCACAAAGGGGACTTTAGAAAGTGAGTTATTTCATCAAAGTGTTATTGAACATGGAAGTGGAATTGATATTGTCAAACAAATAGGCAAAGGACTAGTCGCTTGCGTTGAGACAGGCAAAAGAGAAGATCAAGCGACAAAAATGTTGTTGAAATCACATTTAGAGCCAATGATAGCCAAAGGAATAGACACATTAGTTTTAGGCTGCACCCATTATCCTTTCTTAATCAATACTATTGAGGAGATTCTTCCGTCAGGCGTAAAGATTATTGATAATAGCCAAGCTATTGCCAATCAAATTAAACGCCTGCTTGAAAAAGAAAACAATTTATCAAAAAAGGGGAAAGAAAAGAAACGACAATTCTATTCTACCCAAAAAGAAAATAACTTAGGGCTGTTTACTTCTGCTCTAGTGAAATATCTCCCGCTTTAAACCAGCCCGAATACATTAAATAATTTTGGGCGATTCGCTCAATTTCTCCTTTTTGTAAAGAGGGATCAACATCTTTTATTTTTCTAGCGGGTATGCCCGCATAAATTGCCGCCTGTTCAACAATAGTTCCTTGTGTGACAACACTTCCTGCTGCAATTATACTATTAGAATGAATGACACAATTATCCATTACAATACTTCCCATACCTATTAAAACACTATCGTGTAAAGTACAGCCGTGAACAATGGCATTGTGACCAATAGAAACGTCATTGCCTATAAGGGTTCCTGCTTTTTTATAAGTTGCATGGATTACTGCACCATCTTGAATGTTGACCCTATCTCCTATGCGAATATGATGAACATCACCCCGGACTACCGCTTGATACCAAATCGAACACTGGTCTCCCATGACCACATCACCAATAAGAGTGGCATTCTCGGCAATAAAACAATCTTCTCCCCAAGCTGGGGTAAATCCACGAACTGACTTTATAAGCATAACATTAATTTTAAGAAAGGTAAAAAATGATTCGGTTTAAACTCATCTCTTGAAGAGACTTTTATGTAATTTTGAAAAAAAAAAGAATGAGCCAATTTATTGTTACCCCCTTTATAAAGAAAGACAAGAAGTTCGCTTTATTTACTGTTAATGCTTCCTTTGATATAAAAGAAAATAAAACCTTTAATTCTGTTGAAGAAGCAAAAGACTTTCCGCTGGTACAGCAAATGTTTTATTTACCTTTTGTCAAATCTGTGGAGTTAATGGACAATGGCTTAGCCCTAGAACGCTTTGATATTTTAGATTGGAAAGATGTAATTGACGAAGTGGGTCAAGAGATTCAAAAATACTTGAACGATGGAGGGAAAGTCACTGCAGCATCAGACCTCAAAAAGATTCCTGTCACTGTTTATGCAGAAAGCACACCTAACCCAAGTGTGATGAAGTTTGTTGCGAATAAAATGTTAGTACAGGCGGTGTTTGAATTTAAATCTATTGAGGATGCCTCCACTGCTCCTATTGCAGCAGCTCTCTTTCAATTTCCTTTTGTAAAAGAAGTTTTTCTCGATACAAATTATATTTCCATCAATAAAAAAGAAGAGGTAGAATGGGAGACCATTGTCATGGAAATAAGAGAATTTATTCGCGCTTATATTGAAGACGGGAAAACGATTATTAGTTCGGCTGGGCCTGCACAAGAGACCTTGTCTTCAAGTGCCACTCCACTAGAAGAGCTAGACGAAACCTCTCAAGAAATTGTCAAGATTATTGAAGATTATATAAAACCCGCTGTCGCATCAGATGGGGGAAATATCCTTTTTGACAACTATAATACCGAAGATAAATCGGTGCAAGTTGTTTTACAAGGAGCGTGCAGTGGTTGTCCTTCTTCTACCATTACCTTGAAGAATGGAATAGAAACCATGCTAAAAGAAATGCTTCCTGGGAAAGTAGCTACGGTGACAGCACTCAATGGCTAAAGGATCTTCTTCTAAAGAAAATGCACTTGCTCATGCGCAAAGCCCTTATCTTTTGCAGCATGCAAATAATCCCGTGGATTGGTTCCCATGGGAAGAAACAGCGCTAAACAAAGCGCAACAAGAAGACAAACTTTTGATCATTAGTATTGGATATGCTGCCTGTCACTGGTGTCATGTGATGGAGCATGAATCGTTTGAAGACGAAGCGGTTGCTGCTTTAATGAATCGCCATTTTGTAAGTATTAAAGTAGATCGTGAAGAACGCCCAGATATTGATCAAGTCTATATGCAAGCAGTACAAATGCTTACTGGTCAAGGGGGCTGGCCGCTCAATATTGTCGCAATGCCTGATGGCCGCCCGGTGTGGGGAGGAACTTATTTCCCTAAAGCACAGTGGTTGGATTACTTAACACAAATTGTTAACCTCAAACAAAAAGAACCACAACGCTTGTTGCAGTATGCTTCCCATCTTGAAAAAGGAATGCAACAATTAGAATTAGAAAAGGGCAAAGATACACTAGCGTTAGAAAAAAAAGCACTTGACAAAGCACTCAATCGTTTAGACAATAAACTTGACCGTGAAAACGGGGGGCTATTGGGTGCACCAAAGTTTATGATGCCTACGCTAATCGATCTTTTTCTTTCATACGATCAATTTAAAAAGCACGCTCATTTCACCCTCGAAAAAATTGCTTTAGGGGGGATATTCGATTTAATAGGCGGTGGCTTTTCGCGTTATTCTGTAGATGAAAAATGGCATATCCCCCACTTTGAAAAAATGGGTTATGACAATGGTCAGTTGCTCTACAGCTACAGCTGTGCTTATCAAGATCAACCAAAAGCAATCTATAAAGAAGTTGTGGACAAAACCATCTCTTTCCTTCAAAGGGATTTAAGCGATGCTCAAGGAGGTTTTTATGCAGCATTAGACGCAGATAGTCTCGACGCCCAAGAAACCCTAACAGAGGGCGCATTTTATGTTTGGACCGTTACCGAATTAGAAGAATTGGGACTTTTAAATCAAGCATATTTCAAGTCGTATTTTGGTATCAACCAAAATGGGTACTGGGAAAAAGACCAATATGTATTTTTTAGAAAGCATTCCCAATTAGAATTTATTCAAAACAACAATCTCCCTGAATCCTTTAAAAATAAAATTGTCGCATGGGAAGAAGCGCTTCTTCGTCATCGCATCAAACGCTCTCCAGCACGTCTAGACAATAAAATAATTTGTTCCTGGAATGCCCTTATTGGGAGAGGGATTCTAAAAGCAGCAAAGGTTTTTCAAAATGCATCTTATTTAAAGCTTGTCAAAGAGCATCTTCTCTTTATGGAAAAAACTTTTCATAAAAAAGAAGGGGGGCTTTATCGACTCAATAAAAAAGAGGCCACTCCTGTGAATGGGTTTTTAGAAGATTACAGTCATTTGATTGCTTACTATTTAGATGCTTATGAAGCTTTTTTCGATCCTTCATTTCTCTATAAAGCCAATGAATTGATCCACTATTGCACAAAAAGGTTCAAAACGCAAGAGACGGCCTTATTTGTTTTTGCTGAAGAAGAAAAGTTAATCCTTCAAACAAAAGAAGTCAACGACAATGTGATTCCCTCTTCAAATGCGATCATGGCCGAGAATCTAATTCGAGCTAGTATTCATCTAGGACAAATAGATTGGCACAACCACGCCAAAGAAATGATTGCGCTTGTAGCGAGAGAAATGTTGGATTATCCAAGCGCGTATAGCACTTGGCTAAGACTAGCTTTAAATCTTCAAAACCCCAGTATAGAAATTGTTATTGTGGGACCAAAGGCAATAGAATGGATAAAAGATTTACAAAGATCTTATTTAAAAGTAAACCACTGGGCGGCCAGTAAAACAGCCTCAGAATCCCCCTTGTTTAAAGGACGCAATCAAGCAGGAAAGACATTGATTTATTTATGTAAAAACAATCAATGCAAATTACCCTATTCTTCTTTAGAAGAATTTAAAACCAGTGAAAAGCCTAATTAGGTATTGCTGTAAAAGTCTTTGAGATAAAAAGGTTCAAAATAAGCGACATCTTCCCAAGCTTTATTCTTGTACTTTTGTGTAACTAAGCCCACCATATCACGGGCAGATGGGACTGCGATATCTGTATGATATTCAAAGTCATCTCCCTGTAAAATCGATTTACACTTTTCTGCACCAGAGCCAATTACTACTTTCTTCCCTTTAGGAAGATCTTCACTCCATTCTGGAGTTATAATTTTTGCTGTTGTGGGTTGAACAACTTGGTGCTTTTCGTTAAGTGTCATGGTGAAGACCTCCATACGACGCGCATCGATCATGGGTAAAATATAGGCACCTTGTTCGACTTTAGCTTGCTGTGCAAGAACTTCAAGAGAATTTACTGCGATTAGTGGAATTGAATTGGCATAGCAAATTCCTTTAGCAGAAGAAACTCCAATACGAAGACCCGTATAAGAGCCTGGACCCATGCTTACCCCTACTCCAGCCAAAGATTGTATCGCCACACCTGCTTCTTTTAAAGCAGTTTCTATAAATAAATGAAGATAGTCACTGTGTCTAAAATCTGGTGCATTGCTCTCTTTACAGTATAATAATTCTCCCTCTAGGGAAACGGCAACAGAACAATTAGTTGTAGCTGTCTCTATATGTAAAAGGTATTCTTTCATTAATC
>JBMYNN010000014.1:0-44658 GCA_049598335.1 Flavobacteriaceae bacterium | reverse complement strand
AAATATAATGTTACAGATTAAGATAAATCATTGATGCCATGAGATTTAATCATATATTTTTTTCATTTCTTTTAGGTATTCAAACCCAATTGTTGAGCCAAGTTTATGAAGATCAGTATCTGGACCCATCAATGATTTCTCGGCCACTTCACCCTTTACTATTTTAGGATTTTTCTTTTGGATTTTTGGCGTACTTTAGCTTTTGTTTTCCAGAGAAACCCAAAAAAATAGCCTTACGTTTTTTTTGTTTGCTCCGTGTTACCCACCCAAGAGCAAATCCACTCATAACCGTAAGTAATCCTAAAAGTGAAAAAGCACGAAGCAACCAAGTGTTGAAGTTGTCTCTCCCTTTATAGTCCATGGTGTGGGTCATCCATAAAAAATCAAACCATCGCCATTGTGAATGCCTTATGCGTTGAAAGTCTCCACTAACCGCATCGACATAAGCGATAGGATTTCCTTCCCCCGAAAGGGGAATTTTAAAAGCAGGAAGGGGTCTCCCGCGGTATTCATCGTGCGGTCCTACTGCTGTGATACGTTCGGCACTAAGGGGTTGATAGGCAGGAAAAATGTGTTCTTGCACAACTGCTATGGCTTGTGCTGCTGAAATTTCTGGGAGTATCACACCACTATTTGGATCAACTAAAACAGAATCATTCACCCAGAAAAACCTTTCTTCTCCGATTGACTTTACTTTTATGCTATGTAGTCGAAAGGGTAATTGTTGTAAGAGTGTATCATTTATAATCGGTAAAAAAACCTTTGCGTTATCAACGCTTTTCTTGTAATGATCTCCGTGAATTTCATCAATATCGGTCCAACTAAAGTACAAGCCAGAAATTGTCCAAAATAAAAACTGTATCCCAATAAATATTCCTAAAAACCGATGGGTTTTTCTAAATTTATTGATGGTGGAATAGCTCATTTTTTTAAAGCTAATCGAGTTTGGGTAAAGAGTACATAAAGCATAATCCCCACAGGTCCTAACATAAAAGTGCATAATAGCGGAAGAACAATTAATAAATGAGGCACAGCTTTTTTTTGCGCATCACGCAGCATCCAGCACCCAACCCAGTAGTCAAAGGCTAAATAGTGCATCCAACCCGCTGCTGCTGCCTCTGGGGTGGCGTTTCTATACAGTTCTAGGATTCCAGCTAAACTTGAAAAATCGGCTTCTCCGAGACCTCCATCACTTATGAGAAAAAAAAGGTAAAAAAAGCTCAAAACAAATGGCACATAGGGGAAGGCCAGCATTTGCTTTGTAAAAGACCATTTTGGCGCAACCAATGAAGGAATCCAGGCAAGAAGGATGGCCGTATTGGCAATCGTAAAGAGCAGTTTTGTTGTTTCCATGATTTATTTTTTTAAGCCTAGTTCTTTTAGGCGTTCTTCTAAAAATTCTCCGGCAGTGCAATCTTTATAAGCTTTTGGTAGAGCTTCGCTCACACAGTTTTCAAGACAATTCAAGGGCATTTCAGAGCTGGGATGCATAAAAAACGGGACAGAATAGCGAGAGGTTCCCCACATTTCTTTTGGGGGGTTGACTACTTGATGTAGGGTGGATCTTAATTTGTTATTGGTCAAGCGAGCCATCATATCTCCCATATTAATAATGAGCTCTCCTTGTTCTGCAATCGCATCGATCCATTCACCTTCTTTAGTTAAGACTTGGAGTCCTTTTCCTTGAGCGCCCATCAAGAGGGTAATTAAGTTGATATCTCCGTGAGCTGCTGCACGAACAGCCTCCTTTGGTGCTTTTTTAATGGGGGGGTAATGAATTGCCCTTAGGATAGAATTTCCATAATCGATAAATTCATCAAAATAATTTTCTGGTAAATTTAAGTGCTGCGCAATGGCCTGAAGAACAGCCTGCCCTGTTTTTTCAAGGGTTTGAAAAACTTCTTTCCCAATATTGTTAAAAGTGGGGAGTTGTTCTACTATAATATTCTCAGGATAAACGGGGCCATTTTCTTTTTTTCGATATTGGCCAAAATGCCAGAATTCTTTTAAGTCACCTTCGGTTCTACCTTTAGCACTTTCTTTTCCGAATGAGGTGTACCCCCTTTGACCTGCAAGCCCTTCGATTTCATAAGCTTGTTTTTGTGTTTCAGGTAAATCAAAAAAGCGTTTAATTTCAGAATAAAGTAAATCTGTTTGTTTTGTTGTTAAGTAATGCCCCTTGAGTATAACAAAACCTATATTTTCAAAGGCTTCTCCTAAGGATTTGACAAAGTTCTTTTTTCTTGTAGAATCTTGAGATAAAAAATCAGTTAAATCAACGCGAGGAATATTTTTCATTATAATAGTATAATAATTTAAAAATACGAGAAAAAGCAAAAAAAGCAGACCCATCGGCCTGCTTTTATCTAATTAGATAAGGAGTAGGATTAAAATGCCCCATTAAAAGGCACCTTTTGTCCGTTACTCCCTAAATGTTGATCATAAGACATAAGACACCTCCTTTCTACATTAAATTAAACATCACTGTTGTCACAGTGCGAATTACTCAGTACAAATTTAGAAGAAAAATGGCTAGTCTACAATTTTTTTAAGGGTTAACCCCTGTACTAAAATGGTAAATAAAACCACGGCATAAGTTAAAATTAGAATTAAGCCTTTGGCATCTCCCATTGCATCGGGAAGATTTAAAGCAAGGGCGATACTAAGGCCCCCTCTAAGACCTCCCCAGGTAATGATTAATGCGGTCTTGGGTTCAAACTTTTTCTTGAGCGAAAGGATTCCAATAGGAACACTTACTCCTATCCAACGTGATCCCACGACTAAGGCAATTACCAGTAGAATAATGAAAATATAATTGGGTTTAAAATCTCCAAATAACGGAATAATTTCCAGACCAATTAAGATAAAAAGTACCGCATTTAGTGTTTCATCAAGTAGATGCCAAAATTTATAGACATAATCTCCCATGGCTTTTTGGATGCCTTCTTCTTTTTTGTCTGTGTCGATATTTTGATTGAGAAACAATCCCATAACGACAACACCAAGCACAGCAGAAAAATGGAAATAATGTGAAATTATAGGGAGTAAAAGGACAAGTGAAAGCGTTACAAGGACCTCTAATTCAGTGTGTTCGTTCTCAATATATTTTAATAATTGTAATCCTAAATAACCCATTAGCGCTCCCAATGCAATACCACCTATAACTTCTGTAGCAAATAAAGAAGCTACACTAGCCGCGGTTACGTTTTCGGCGCCACCAATTTTTATGGATAACAGGGTGAGGAAAACCACTACTCCTATACCGTCATTGAATAAAGACTCTCCTGCAATCCGAGTTTCAGTAATCGAAGAGAGGTTCATTTTTTTGACCATGGCTAATACGGCAATAGGATCTGTAGGCGCAATTAATGCGCCAAAGAGCAAGCAGTCTACATAAGTTAATCCAAGTTCTGATAAGCCAAAAACCGACTGTTGTACCAGCCAGTGTAGGCCAGTTCCCACCGTAAAGGTGGAAAAAATCACCCCAAAAGAAGCGAGGAATAAAATGGTCAAACGATCTTTTAGTAATTCGTGTACATTAACACTAATGGCTCCCGCAAAAAGTAAGAAAGGAAGCATAACATTGACCAGTAAATCACTAAAGTCAAATTCTTTTGTCAAGCCTGTAGCCGCCTCTAAAAAGGAAGGAAGAATTAAGCCTATTCCTAAAACAACTAAAGAGAGCACAATGGCTAAAATCATTAAGCCAATGGTCATAGGAAGTTTTAATAAACGCAAATTAATAAGGGAAAAAGCCGACGCAAGAATCAGCAATAGGGTACTTAATTCAAGAATTTCCATCTAAACATAGTTTGTCTACAATATAGGGAATAATATTTTATTGAAGTTGTTGCATTTTAGTAATGTATTTCCCTACTACATCAAATTCAAGATTTACCAGTGTTCCTGTTTTAAAGGTGTGAAAATTAGTGTGTTCATAGGTGTAGGGAATAATCGCAACAGAAAAGGTGTTTGTTCCAGAATTAACTACTGTTAAACTAGTTCCATTGACCGTAATCGATCCTTTTTCAATGGTAATGTTTTTTTGTGAAGGATCGTATTCAAAGGAGAAAACCCAGCTTCCTCCTTCTTCTTTGACCGAAGTGCATAGTCCTATTTGATCTACATGCCCTTGAACAATATGTCCGTCTAGTCTAGCGCCTAATTGCATGGCGCGTTCTAGGTTGACTTTATCTCCTACTTGCCATTCAGAAAGATTGGTTTTGTCAATCGTCTCTTTGATTGCCGTGACGGTATAACGATTTCCATCAATTTTAACCACCGTTAAACAAACTCCATTATGCGCTATACTTTGATCAATTTTAAGTTCTGGCGTGATAACACTCTCTAAATCAATGTGAATATTTTCTTTTTCTTTTTCAATTTGTGTAATAGTGCCAAAAGCTTCTATAATTCCTGTAAACATAAGCTCGGTGATATTGTTTAACTTTGTTGTCAAAAGTAGCAAATAATCAAGCAATGGAAGCTAGATACCGCAAAATAAAAGTTGGTATTTCAATTGGGGACCCTAATGGGGTAGGCATAGAAATTATCCTTAAAATCTTTCAAGACAAACGCATGTTTGACTTTTTTACGCCTATTGTTTTTGCGAGCACTAAGCTTTTAAGCGCACAGCGAAAACACTTCAATCTACAAAGTGCTTTGGCGCCTTATGATCTTAATAACAAGCCCAGCAATAATCAAATTAATGTCGTTGAGGTCTTGAAGCAAGCTTTTGAAACTAACTATGGTAAAGCCACTAAAGAAGGGGGAGCAGTAGCGATAGCATCATTAAAAGCGGCGACAAAAGCATTAAAAGCTGGAAAAATTGATATTTTAGTCACCGCACCAATCAATAAACACAACATTCAAAGTGATGATTTTGATTTTCCTGGGCATACAGATTTCTTGACAAAAGAACTGGGAGGAGATAGCTTGATGTTTATGGTAAGTGACAGCTTGAGGGTTGGTCTTTTAACCGATCATATCCCCGTTAGCGAAGTGGCCAATACCATACAACCAGAACTCATCAAGACAAAGGTGGCTAAAATGAAAACTTCTCTCATCGAAGATTTTGGGATTGCAAATCCAAAGATTGCGATCTTAGGGATTAATCCCCACACTGGAGATAATGGCGTAATTGGCGAAGAAGACAATACCATTTTACGTCCTGTAATTAAAGAAATTTATGAGCAAGGCACCCTGCTTTTTGGTCCCTATGCAGCCGACAGTTTCTTTGGCACTAACTTGCCAAACCAATTTGATGCTGTATTAGCCACTTATCACGATCAAGGTTTAATTCCCTTTAAAACATTGACCTTTGGCAATGGGGTTAACTTTACTGCAGGGCTAAATAAAGTACGCACTTCACCAGATCACGGAACCGCTTATGATCTCGCTGGAAAAGGTGAAGCAAATACACAATCTTTTGAAGAAGCTCTTTTCTGTGCGCGACAAATATTTTTCAATCGCAAGGCACACCAAGAATATACTACTGTGCTACAGGAATAAATCTTTAATTAAAAGAAGTTTGGAATTAATTTTTTTGTAAATTTGCCCCCTCAATGGCAAGTCTATGGAAACGCTAACCGAATTTGTTCTCCCATTTGTAGGACTCAAAGACGGCAAACACAGCTTTGAATTTGACATTGAAACAACGTTCTTTAACGCATTTGAATTTAATGATTTTGACCAGCCAGCTGTCAAAGTAAAACTACTTTTCGACAAGAAGCCCGGTCTAATGAATCTAACTTTTACTGCTCAAGGAAGCCTAGGCTTAACCTGTGATGTTTCGAATGAAATATTTCCTTATCACATTAATACTAGCCTAGATTGGATTGTAAAATTTGGAGACGAATATGACGATGACAATGATGAATTTTTAATTCTTCCTCACGGAAGTTATCAGGTTAATGTCGCCCAGCCCATTTACGAAATGATTGTCTTGGCAGTACCAATTAAAAAAGTTCATCCAGGAGTGATTGACGGAACCTTAGATTCAGCATTATTAAAAAAACTAGAAGAATTACAACCCAAAGAAGAAAAGTTGGACAATAACGATCCTCGATGGGACAAATTAAAAGATTTACTATAAAACCAAAACAGGACGAAAATGGCACATCCTAAAAGAAAAATATCGAAAACAAGAAGAGACAAAAGAAGAACGCACTACAAAGCGGCACCGTCTCAAATTGCTGTAGACAAAACAACAGGTGAAGCTCACTTATACCACCGTGCTCACTGGCATGAAGGGAAATTATACTACAAAGGGAAGGTATTAATTGACAGTGCTGAAGAAGCGACTGCATAATCCTTTCTTGTTTTTTCAAGCTTAATGCTCTCCTATTAAATGGAGAGCATTTTTCATATAAAAGATTTTGTTTCGATTAAAAAACATTTATCTTCACTATGCAAATCGTTCAAGGAAAAGATAAGCATACAATGAAGCGGGATAGCTCTCTAGTAACAAAAGCCGCCATAACTGCAGTTGGAAGTTACGTGCCAGAAGAAGTATTGACAAACCATGATCTTGAACAGATGGTGGATACAAACGATGAATGGATCCGTTCACGAACTGGAATATTAGAACGACGTATTGCAAAAAACCCCCTACATTCAACCGCTTTTATGGCCATTAAGGCATCCCAAGACCTTTGTCAAAAAAACAATATCGATCCTGCATCGATCGATGTCGTCCTTTTAGCAACGATAACCCCAGATTACCAAGTTTCATCCACAGCACCTTATGTCGCTACAGAAATTGGGGCAACACAAGCCTTTGCCTTTGATATTTCTGCTGCTTGCTCTGGGTTTTTATACGGCATGTCAACTGCCGCCTCTTTGATCAATTCAAATCAATACAAAAGGGTTTTGTTAATTGGAGCAGACAAGATGTCTTCTATCGTTGACTACACCGATCGCAAGACTTGTATCATCTTTGGGGATGGTGCTGGAGCCGTTCTTTTTGAACCCTCTTCAAATGATTACGGCTTCGAAAATGCTATTCATGGAAACGATGGTGTAGGGAGAAACTATTTGAATATACACGATGGTGGTTCTCTTCACCCCATTAACGAGAATAGCTTTAGTGCTGGGAAACACTATGTAAGACAGGAAGGAAAAACGGTCTTTAAATATGCTGTAAAACATATGTCAGAGACCAGCAATCAAGTTATGGCTAAAAACAAACTTTCTCCAGAGAGTATCGACTATGTCATAGCCCATCAAGCCAACAAACGCATTATTGACGCTACAACAAATCATCTTGGTGTCGCAAAAGAAAAAGTATTAACCAACATTCATAAATACGGTAACACCACTGCTGCAACCCTTCCACTTTTACTGGCTGATTTTGAATCAAGCTTTAAAAAGGGAGACAAACTTTTGTTTACCGCCTTTGGAGGTGGATTTACCTGGGGTGCAGCCTATTTAACATGGAGTTACGACTACAAAAATTAAAATCACAAAACCAATGGATATTAAAGAAATTCAAAACTTAATCAAGTTCGTTGCGAAATCAGGCGCTTCAGAAGTAAGCCTTGAAATGAATGATGTAAAGATTACCATTAAAACGGGAGATGGAAAATCAGCAGGAGAGAACACCACGATTGTTCAGCAAATCCCTCCAGTTGTTGCCCAGCAGCAATTACAAGCAACAACACCAGTGGCTGCTTCAGTTCCTGTCGCAGAAACTCCAGCAGCAGAAAAACCTGTTGCAGAAAACGACAATTATATTACAGTTAAATCTCCTATTATAGGGACTTTCTACCGCAAGCCATCACCAGATAAACCTGTCTTTGCTGAAGTAGGACAGCAAATTAACCAAGGGGATGTTTTATGTGTGATTGAAGCCATGAAACTTTTTAATGAAATAGAGTCTGAAGTAAGCGGTAAGATTATAAAAGTATTGGTTGACGATTCTTCTCCTGTAGAATTTGAACAACCTTTATTTTTAATTGACCCATCATAAACGGTAACGAATACTTTTTTATGTTTAAAAAAATACTAATTGCCAATCGGGGTGAAATCGCTATGCGAATCATTCGTACCTGTAAAGAAATGGGCATCAAGTCTGTAGCAGTTTATTCTACAGCGGATGCCGAAAGTTTACATGTAAAGTTTGCAGACGAAGCAGTCTGTATAGGCCCTCCATCAAGTACAGAGTCCTACCTTAAAATGGCCAATATTATTGCGGCTGCAGAAATCACTAATGCCGATGCCATTCATCCAGGGTATGGTTTCTTGTCAGAAAACGCTAAGTTTTCTAAGATGTGTGAAGAACATCAAATTAAATTTATTGGAGCATCTGCAGATATGATAAATAAAATGGGGGACAAAGCTTCGGCCAAAGCCACCATGAAAGCTGCAGGCGTTCCCACTATTCCTGGCTCAGAGGGGATTTTGAAAGACTTCGAAGAAACTCAAAAACTAGCGGCAGAAGCAGGTTATCCAGTCATGCTTAAAGCCACTGCAGGTGGTGGGGGTAAAGGAATGCGTGCAGTTTGGAAAGAAGAAGATCTTGAAAAAGCGTGGGAAAGTGCACGTCAAGAAGCAGCGGCCTCTTTTGGAAATGATGGAATGTATCTGGAAAAATTGATCGAAGAGCCACGTCACATCGAAATTCAAGTGGTAGGGGACAGTTTTGGAAAAGCTTGTCATTTATCTGAACGTGATTGTTCTGTACAACGTCGTCACCAAAAGTTGACCGAAGAAACTCCTTCTCCTTTTATGACAGACGACTTGCGTGAAAGAATGGGAGAAGCCGCAGTAAAAGCCGCAGAGTTTATTCAATATGAAGGGGCTGGAACTGTAGAGTTTTTAGTGGATAAACACCGCAACTTCTACTTTATGGAAATGAACACCCGTATTCAAGTAGAGCATCCCATTACAGAACAAGTTATTGACTTTGATTTAATTCGTGAGCAAATTACTGTAGCGGCAGGAATTCCTATTTCTGGGAAACATTATCTCCCTAAACTGCACTCTATAGAATGCAGGATCAATGCCGAAGATCCCTATAACGATTTTCGTCCTTCGCCAGGAAAAATCACCAACCTGCACATCCCAGGGGGTCATGGGGTACGTTTAGACACCCACGTGTATTCTGGTTATATTATTCCTCCCTATTATGACTCGATGATTGCGAAGTTGATTACCACTGCCCAAACACGGGAGGAAGCGATTAACAAGATGAAACGCGCCTTAGACGAGTTCATTATTGAAGGAATAAAAACAACCATTCCTTTTCACCGTCAATTGATGGATGAACCCGACTATGTCAAAGGGGATTATACCACTAAATTCATGGAAAGTTTTGAAATGAAAAACTAATTAGAAAGACCGCTTTAAGCGGTTTTTTTTATCCTTTTATTTTGGTGTAGGTTTTTTCTGGTAAGACCCGAAAACCCATGTTATATAGGGTAAACCCATAAATATCTGCGGCCTGTTCAATACGTTTACTCACAGGTGTTCCAGCCCCATGTCCTGCCTTGGTTTCTATACGAATCAAGACGGGGTTTTCTCCTTGTTGCTTCTCTTGGAGTTCTGCGGCAAATTTAAAGGAGTGAGCAGGGACAACACGATCGTCGTGATCTCCTGTAGTGATTAATGTAGCTGGATAAGCAACCCCTTCTTTTACATTATGTATAGGAGAATATCCCTTTAGATATTCAAACATTTCTTTTGAGTCTTCTGCGGTACCATAATCATAGGCCCATCCAGCTCCAGCGGTAAAGGTGTGGTAGCGCAGCATATCAAGAACACCTACTGCTGGTAGTGCTACTTTCATTAGGTCTGGACGCTGTGTCATGGTAGCGCCTACTAAAAGCCCTCCGTTTGACCCACCCCGAATTGCAAGATAATCTGAGGAGGTATAGTTTTCACCGATGAGGTATTCTGCCGCAGCAATAAAATCGTCAAAGACATTTTGTTTTTGCATTTTGGTTCCAGCATTGTGCCATTCTTTTCCATATTCACCCCCTCCGCGAAGGTTAGGCACAGCATAAATTCCTCCTTGTTCCATCCAAACTGCATTTTGAATACTAAAAGAAGGGGTTAGACTAATATTAAATCCACCGTACCCATATAATATTGTGGGATTTTTCCCATTGCGTTTAAGCCCTTTTTTATGGGTAATGATCATAGGGACTTTTGATCCGTCTTTTGAGGTATAAAACACCTGGGTAGAGACATAATCGTTTGCAGAAAAGTCAATAGGTGGTTCCCAAAATAGTTCACTTTTTTGAGTTTTGGGCATATAGCGATAAATCACACTAGGCGAGGCGTAATTGGCAAAGTTGTAGAAGAGCGTTTCATCTTCCTTCTTCCCAGAGAAGCCACGAATACTCCCTATTCCTGGAAGAAGAACTTCCCCTAAATTATTTCCATCAAAGTCATATTGATATACCTGCGAAATCGCATCAATCATATATTCTGCAAAGAAGTATTGCCCCCCTGAAGAAACGCTTAAAACATGTTCATTATGTGGAATGACATCTTCCCAGTTTTCTATTGATGGGTTAGATGCAAGTACGCGCACTAATCGTTGATTAGGGGCTTGATAATTTGTCACTAAGAAGAGTTCTTCGCCGCGATTTTCAAGTAAATAGTGGTCGTTATCATAATTGTCCACCACAGTTACTAATGGTACATTTTTTTTGGTCAAATTTTTTATAAAAAGTTGATTTCCAGAAGTTGAAGTAGAGGCAGCAATTAATAGGTAGTTGCCGTCATCAGTTACTTGTGCCCCTACATAGCGATTTTTTTCTTCTTCTGTTCCCCCAAAAACAAGCACATCATTTTCTTGAGCTTTGCCCAAAGGATGGTAGTACAACTTGTGCTGATCTGTCTTTTGTGAGAGTTCACTTCCTTCTGGTTTATCATAACTAGAGTAGAAAAAGCCATCGTTTTTTAACCAATTAATCGCACTAAACTTGATGTTTTTTAAGGTATCTTCAATTATTTCACGTGTTTCGGCATTAATGACAATAACCTTTCTCCAGTCGCTTCCCCCTTCAGAAATTGCATAAGCAGCCAATGTACCATCATCAGAAAAACTTAATCCTGCTAGGGAAGTGGTGCCGTCTTCTGCGAAGGTATTTGGGTCTAAAAATACTTCGGTATCGTCTTTCGATTCTTTGTATCGATAGAGAACATATTGATTTTGTAAGCCACTATTTTTATAAAAATAAGTGTATTCACCTTCTTTAAATGGCGCACCGACTTTTTCGTAATTCCATAATTTTTCAAGTCGTTCTTTTAGCGCATTGCGAAAGGGAATTTTTTCTAATTCCCCAAAGGTTAGGTCGTTTTGTGAGGTAACCCAGTCTGCAGTTGCTTCGCTTAAATCGTCTTCTAGCCAGCGATAATTGTCAATAACTTCTGTTTCAAAGTAAGTATCTTTAACCGCAATTTTCTCAGTTTCAGGATAGCTCAGCTTAGGATTTTGTTGACAAGCCAGCAGTAACCCAACGCTCATTAGGGAAAATATTTTTTTCATTTTTCACGATTTATTTGGGTAAAATACAATTATTTATTCTTAGAGGAGTCTTTTTTGAATAATGTATTCGGCGATTTGAATGGTATTTGTTGCAGCTCCTTTTCGCAGGTTGTCAGAAACAATCCAAAGGTTAAAGGTGTTGTCTTGCGAGAAATCTTGTCGAATGCGCCCCACAAATACATCGTCTTTCCCTTCGGCATAAATTGGCATGGGGTAGGTATTTGTTTCGGGATTGTCTTGTACTACTACCCCAGGGCTTTTGTGCAATAATTGTCTAATTTCTTGAACAGACGAAGGGCCTTTTAATTCTACATTGACAGATTCGCTATGCCCACCTACAACGGGAATACGAATGGCTGTTGCGGTAATTCGAATAGTGTCGTCACCCAAAATTTTATGCGTTTCTTTAACCAGTTTCATTTCTTCTTTGGTGTATCCATTGTCTTGAAAAGCATCACAATGCGGGAGTGCATTACGGTGAATGGGGTAAGGATAGGCCATTTCTGCTTTTACATTAGCATATTCATTTTCTAATTGTCGCACTGCAGCGACCCCTGTTCCCGTAATGGATTGATAGGTTGAAATGACTAAGCGTTCTATTCCATATTTTCTTTGGAGTGGCGCAAGCGCGACTAACATTTGTATGGTAGAACAGTTAGGATTGGCAATAATTTTATCATCTGCTGTTAAAAGATAGGCATTGATTTCTGGAACGATAAGTTTTTTCTCTGGATCCATTCTCCAGGCAGAAGAGTTGTCGATTACTGTTGTTCCAGCAGCTGCAAATTTAGGTCCCCACGCTAAAGAGGTTTCGCTACCGGCAGAAAACAAGGCTACATCTGGCTGCATGTCAACGGCTGTTTGCAAGCCTACCACGCTATAGTTGGTTCCTTGATAAGTGACTTTCTTTCCTACAGATCGCTCTGAAGCAACAGGAATTAATTCTGTTAAAGGAAAACTTCGCTCAGCTAATACGCTAAGCATTACATTTCCAACCATACCAGTAGCTCCAACAACTGCAATTTTCATAAAAAGATATTTTAGGTAAAAGTAACTATAAATCTATGAGACTACAATCTTGCCTCTTTAAAATATCAATAATTCAACAAAATGTTACATATCAAACAACTATTGGAAAACACGTTGAATCCTTGGGGATAGTGCGGTAAGGAGTTCATATGAAATGGTTCCCCCTTTTTCGGCGAGTTCAAGAGCTGTATGCATCGCATCAAAAAGCATCGCTGTATCGTGTAATTCACAATCAATTTTTGTGACATCTACCATGATCATATCCATACAGACATTTCCTATTATAGAGGCGTATTTACCATTAATCCAAACCCCACCAACTTCTTTTCCAAAACGCCTACTTAAACCATCTGCATGTCCTATGGGAAGAACTGCGATTTGACTTTTTTGTGATGCGATCCAACCTTGATTATAGCCCACACTTTCTCCTTTTTCTACTGTGTGCAATTGTACAATTGAGGTTCTTAATCGTGCGATTGGGAGCAAGCTTTTATCCCAATCGGATTGATTAGCAAAACCATATAAACCTATCCCACATCGAACTGCATCAAAATGATATTCGGGATAATTAAAAACACCAGAGGTATTGACCAAATGAAAAAGCGGTGGTGTAGGATAGGCATTTTCTACTTTGTTTTTAAGGTTTAGAAATCGTTTAATTTGTTTTTGTGTAAAGACACAAGGTCTTTTATTTTCAGATGCTCCTAGATGTGAGTAAACACTTTTAATTTTAAAAGGGAAATTTTCTTTTTGTGTTAAAAAGCTGTCGAGATCTTCTGCTGTTAAACCTATACGATAAAGTCCTGTATTGCATTTGAGGTGAACGGGGTAATCGGTCATATTTTTGGCGTGAAGCGCCTTTGAAAAAGCCGAAATAAAAGCAGAACTGTAGAGAGCTGGCTCGAGTTGATATTCAATTAATCGATCGATATTTTCAAACTGTGGGTAAAAGACAAGGATGGGGCATTGAATACCGGCTTGTCTTAATGAAATTCCTTCTTCAGCATAAGCCACTGCGAGCCAATCTGCGCCTAGGCTGACTAACTTTTGAGCGATTTCAATCGCCCCTTGACCATAAGCATTGGCCTTTACTACTGCAATAAATTTTGTCTTATTAGCAAGTTGTTGTCGCAAACAATTATAATTGTGCGTTAAGTTGTTAAGGTTTATTTCGAGTTGGGTCACAGCTTCTTTTTTTGTGTTTTATCTTTCCCTTGGTCCTGTTTTTTTTGATTTTCTTTATAGAAAGCGGCTCTGCTTAAAGGCTCATAGGTTTCTTTTTCTCCTAGCACGACAACCCCTTCATCTGCTGAGGTTCTAAAGCTGTATTGCGCAAGATTCCCGGTACGTGTGCAAACGGCATGTACTTTTGTTACATATTCTGCAGTGGCCATAAGCGCAGGCATGGGTCCAAAAGGATTTCCTTTAAAATCCATGTCTAGTCCTGCGACAACTACACGAACCCCTCGATTGGCGAGATCATTACAAACCTTGACAATTTCGTCATCAAAAAACTGTGCTTCATCGATTCCTACTACATCACAATCATTGACTAAAAGAGGAATATTTGCTGCTGCGGGTACTGGTGTAGAGCGTATTTGGTTTTGATCATGAGAAGTGACCAACTCATCATCATAACGTGTATCTAGGGCTGGTTTAAAAATCTCTACACTTTGTTGGGCAATTTGTGCACGCTTTAATCGCCGAATCAATTCTTCGGTTTTCCCAGAAAACATTGAGCCACAAATCACTTCGATCCAGCCGAATTGTTCATTTTGATTTACTGTATTTTCTAAAAACATTTTTGTAATTTCACCAAGAAGGGTAATTTGCCTTTCCCCCTAACAAAGGTATCAAAACAATTTGTTCTTAAGAATGCATCTATGCTGAATCCCATTAAAAAAGAACTCGAACGGCTGGCTCACGAAATTTTAGCCCAAAAAGAAACCACAAGCGCGACAGCTTTGTTAGACATAGTGCAAGCGCTTTATAAAGCACTTGTTGTTTTGGAACACCAGCAACAACAAACACCCAAGTTTGATGAGGATCAACAACGTGAAGTTATCCCAGTAACAGAAAAAATTAATGCCTTGGTCACAGAGCTTCCTCTAGAAGAAGAATCTGCAGCTATCGAAGATTTATTCGCCACAATAGCTAACCCTGTTTTTATTAAAAAAGAAGAGAATATCAAAGAAAACACCTCTCTTGCCCCGCTAACAGGAACCCCTTCGGATAAAAATTTAAATGACATTTTAGGGAAAGGAATTCAAATAGGGTTAAACGATCGTATAGCCTTTATCAATAATCTTTTTGATCAAAACGAAGAAGATTTTCAAAGGGTTATTTCGCAAGTACAAACCCTAGGTAGCTGGGAAGAAGCCCAAAATTTTATTGAACAAATGATCAAACCTGATTATGAATATTGGGAAGGGAAAGAAGAATTCGAAACTCGCTTTTTAAAATGCCTTGAATCTAATTTTTAAATATAGAAAATGAAAATTAATATAGTTTTTTATTGGACTATAACCTCTTTATTCATTGTGATAATGCTGTTAAGTAGAATAGCATATCTTTATAAAACTATTGCTATTCCACAAGAATTATTAGTACTGCCATTTCTGGCTATTATCTTCCTTCCTTTTGGAATTGTAAAAGTGATCACAGTTTTAAAAAATCAATATAAAAAACTGATTGAATGGCCTTATTCCAAATTATTTTATGGAATCATTTTAACCTTAAATGCCCATTTAATGATAGGAGGTAGAGAATATGCCCCCTCATTCATATTGACACTTCTTTTGAGCATTTCTTATCCTTATAAAGATCAGGTTAGAACATAAATGACAAAACTTTTTCTTGTACCGACCCCCATTGGGAACCTTAAAGACATGACTTTTCGTGCGGTGGAGGTCCTCAATGATGTAGAGCTCATCTTGGCCGAAGATACCCGTATCAGCGCAAAATTGATGCAACATTTTCAAATTAACACTCCCTTGCACAGCCACCATATGCATAATGAGCACGCAAGCTTACCTAAAATCATTCGCGATTTAAAGCAAGGAAAAAGCATTGCATTGATTTCAGATGCAGGAACACCAGCTATTTCAGATCCAGGCTTTTTACTCGTAAGAGAAGCAATTAAAGAAGGCATTGAAATAGAATGTCTTCCTGGAGCTACAGCTTTTGTCCCTGCTTTAGTCTTAAGTGGTTTGCCAAATGATCGATTTATTTTTGAAGCCTTTCTACCACCTAAAAAAGGAAGACAAACCCGGCTAGAAAAGATTGCAGAAGAAGATCGAACCACCATTTTATATGAGTCTCCCCATAAATTATTAAAGACCCTGGGTCAATTAGCGAGTTGTTGTGGAGAAGATCGTCAGATTTCTGTATCCAGAGAATTGACAAAATTACATGAAGAGACCTTTCGCGGAAGCTTAAAAGAAGCTATCACACATTTTGAACAAAAAGCACCTAAAGGAGAGTTTGTTTTGTGTTTGAGCGGAAAATCAAAAAAGTAATTATGCGTTGGGAAGCTATTTTAGAACCAGAGCAAAATTATGTTCAACAGCTTCAAAATGAGCTGGGTGTTTCTGCTACTATTGTTGCTCTTTTAGTCCAACGGGGGATACACACTTTTGAAACCGCCAAAGCTTTTTTTAGGCCTCAGTGGCGGGATTTACACTCCCCTTTTTTAATGCGAGATATGGATAAGGCTGTAGCTCGAATTCATGCAGCCCTAGAAGAAGATCAATCCATTATGGTCTATGGAGATTATGATGTGGACGGCACGACTTCTGTCGCGTTGATGTCGTCTTTTTTAGCCGAAAAAACACAAAAGGTCACTTCGTATATTCCAGATCGTTATACCGAAGGTTATGGCATTTCTTATAAAGGGATTGATGTTGCTGCCCAAAAAGGAATCCATTTGATTATTGCCTTAGATTGTGGCATTAAAGCAGTCGATAAAGTAGCCTATGCCAAAGAAAAAGGCATTGACTTTATTATTTGTGACCACCACTTGCCCGGAGAAGAACTTCCGCAAGCGATAGCAATACTTGACCCTAAACGATCAGATTGCGACTATCCCTTTGATGAATTGTGCGGTTGTGGCATTGGGTTCAAATTGATTCAAGCCTTGAGCGAAAGCTGGAGCGAACCCCAAGAAAAACTCTTTCCCTATTTAGATCTTGTCGTCACGGCCATTGCTGCAGATATTGTTCCTATGGAAGGGGAAAATCGCACCTTGAGTTTTTTTGGTTTGGAGCAGCTACGCCAAAATCCACGACCAGGGATTCAAAATCTTCTGGGCACATTAAAGAGACCAGTTAATATCACCGATTTAGTTTTTAAAGTTGCCCCGCGCATCAATGCCGCTGGACGCATGGATCATGCACTAGTTGCTGTTGATTTATTGACCACTAAAAATCACAATGAGGTCAAAAAAATAGGAGAAGCCATCGAGCAATTCAACACAGAACGCAGGGCCACAGACGAACGAATTACCCAAGAAGCACTAGAGCAAATAAAACAAAGAAAAGAAGAAGACCTTCCAGCTACAGTAGTTTTTGCCCAAGATTGGCATAAAGGTGTAGTAGGGATTGTTGCCTCACGCTTGATAGAAAATTTTTATCGACCCACTGTTGTTTTAACGCAATCTGGGGAGAATTATGTAGGCTCAGTTCGATCTGTAAAAGGGTTTAATGTTTACAATGCTCTAGAGGCGTGTAAAGCGCATATGCTACAATTTGGTGGGCATAAGTATGCTGCTGGACTAACTTTGAAGAAAGCGCAATTAGCCGCCTTTAAAACCGCTTTTGAAAAGCAAGTGGAAGCTACGATTTTACCCGAGCAAAAAACACCGGTCATCTCTTATGACTTAGCGCTACCAATAGAGGAGGTCAGTCACAAACTTTATCGTATTGTAGCCCAAATGGCGCCCTTTGGTCCTAAAAATATGCGTCCTGTTTTTTGTAGCACAAATTGTGTCGATAGTGGACAAAGCAAAGTTATAGGGAAAGATCAAAGTCACCTGCGTCTATCAGTGCACACCGCAAACGGCCCCATAGTGGGGATTGGATTTGGCATGGCAAATCATTTTGAATATATCAAAAGCGGGGCAGCATTTGACCTTTTATATACCTTGGATGAAAATGAGTGGAACGGGTCAATTTCTCTTCAATTAAAGCTCAAGGCCATTCGGCTAAAAGAGCCGGCTTAGTTTTTTAAATGCTTGAGTAAGGCAGTGGTCGAGGCATCGTGTTGTACAATACGATCTCCTTTAAGATCCTCTAAAATAGTATTCGCTAACTGTTTTCCTAATTCAACGCCCCATTGATCATAACTAAAGATGTTCCATAGCACTCCTTGTACAAAGATCTTTTGTTCATACATGGCGATTAGTTTCCCAATACTTTCTGGAGTCAAGGCATCAATCAAAAGGGTGTTAGTGGGGTTGTTTCCTTCAAATACTTTAAAGGGTGCAAGGGTTTCGATCTCGTCTTCCGACAGGCCTTTTTCGGTTAATTCATTGACTGCTTCTGCCATAGTTTTTCCGCGCATTAGGGCTTCTGTTTGTGCGATAAAGTTTGCCATTAGCTTGTGTTGATGTTCTTCTTCCCCATATAAAGAGACTTTAAAGCCAATAAAGTCGGCAGGGATAAGCTTTGTCCCTTGGTGGATGTGCTGAAAAAAGGCGTGTTGTGCGTTTGTTCCTGACCCTCCCCAGATAATGGTTCCGGTTTGGTAATCGACATTTTCTCCATTACGATCTACACCTTTCCCGTTGCTTTCCATGATTCCTTGTTGTAGGTAGGCAGGGAGATTGCGTAAATACTGGGTGTAAGGAATAACGGCTTCACTTTCGGCTTCCCAAAAGTTGTTGTACCAAATGCTAATTAAAGCCAGTACAACAGGAATATTTTCTTGAAAAGGGGTGTTTTTAAAATGCTCGTCCATTTTATGAGCTCCCGCTAATAGGGCTTCAAAATGATCTGGCCCTACGGCCAAAGCGATACTTAATCCAACAGCGCTCCAAAGGGAAAAACGTCCACCAACCCAGTCTTTCATTGGGAAGACATTTTCTGGTGCAATCCCAAAGGCGGCAATTTTTTCTAAGTTAGTTGAAACAGCAACAAAGTGTTGCGCAATGGCTTCTTCCCCCGCATGGGTTAAAAACCATTCTCTAAGGGTATTGGCGTTACTCAAGGTTTCTTGAGTAGTAAAGGTTTTAGAAACAATAACAAAAAGGGTTGTCTCTGGATCAAGTGTTTTAATGACCTCGCGAACGTGGTCTCCCTCTACATTAGATACAAATTGAACGTTGAGGTGATTTTTATAATATTGTAGTGATTCTGTTACCATAGCAGGACCTAAATCAGAGCCCCCAATACCAATATTGACTACATCGGTGATGGCTTTCCCGGTGTATCCTTTGTGTTCGCCGCTAATTACTTTATTACAAAAAGAACGGATCTTAGCTTTGACCGCATGCACCTCTGGCATAACGTCTAACCCTTCTACATAGATTTGCGTTTCTTCGGGTGCGCGAAGTGCGGTATGGAGTACAGCCCTTCCTTCGGTTTGATTAATGGTTTGTCCTCCAAAATAGGCGTCCATAGCATCCTTTAATCCCATTTCATGGGCAAAATCTTCTAAGAGGACTAAGGTTTTTTGCTGAATACGGTTTTTAGAAAAGTCAACTAAAAAGTCTTCCCATTGAATAGAGAAGCGATCAAAGCGCTTATCATCCTGGTTAAAATAGTCTTGTAAACGCTCGTCTTTAATTGCTTTAAAATGGGCGTTTAATTTTTGCCAACTTTTAGTTGTAGTGGGGTTGATGTTTGGAAGTGCCATGTTTAATTCATTACTATGGTTGTTGTCTTTTCATCTTTAAAATCAAGACAGTTTAATTGTTTTTCGGTTTCTTTAATATGGGCGAAATAACGTTTTTTCAATTCAGAAGAAATGGGTTTAGCTTCAGGAAGTTTTTGTTTAAAGGGATCTACTTGGCGACCATTTTTCCAAAAACGATAACAGACGTGAGGGCCAGAGGTGTTTCCTGTCATTCCAACCCAACCAATAACATCTCCTTGTTTAACATATTGACCCACCTTTACTTTACGGCGTTTCATGTGGAGGTATTGGGTAGAATAGGTCCCATTGTGTTTGATTTTTACATAATTCCCATTTCCTCTAGTATAACTTGCTTTGGTAACGCGTCCGTTAGCGGTAGCCATAATGGGGGTCCCCACAGCAGCGGCATAATCTGTTCCTTTATGGGGTTTGACACGACCGTAGTAAGCAATTCTTCTTTTCAAGTTATAGCGGGAAGAAATACGACTAAATTTCACGGGTGCTTTTAAAAAGGCCCGGCGTAAGTTTTTGGCTTTATCATCAAAATAGTCTACGATTCCTTTAATGCTGTCCGTTTCAAATTCATAGGCATACAGGCCTTTTCCGCGATGTTCAAAATAGGCTGCTTTGATTTTTTCAATCCCCACAGAGATAGAGTCATCGACAAACTTTTCGGTATAAATAACCTTAAAACGGTCTCCTTTATCGAGCCGTGTAAAATCGATGGTCCATGCATATACATCTGCCATAAAATAGGTGAGCATGTTATTGTACCCACTATTTTGCATGGTTTCATATAGGGAGCTTTCAATTATACCTGTTGCTTCTAGTTCAACCGTTCTAATGGGCTTGCTAACTTGTTGTCCATAGATGCTGTCGCGCAGTTGAATCACGCTATACCCCAATGCGTCTGGATGGTAGATAAAAGCCTTTGGTGTGCTAATACTGTCTTTGTCAAAAAGCAAGGTGTAGGGTTTACCAATTTGTAGTTTACGAACATTGACCTTTCCTTTAATTTGCTGGAGAATTTCATAAACTTGAGGATAATCTATACCGTTGCGCTCAAGGATTGCCCCAAAGGTATCTCCTCTTTTTATTTTCATTTGCTTTGCGTCATACAGATTGAAATCAAAACCATAACGGAAATCAGGTTCAACTACAACTTTTTCTTGTTCTTGCGAAATTTCGACAGTAGTTATTTCTTCACCACAAGCCAACAAAAAGCAAGCGAGGAGCAAGTAAATAAAAGCAGAAAAATTAAAATGCTTCATAACGACAAATTTCGCAAACTTTTAAAGGATTATTTTATCTTTTTTGGGCACTTATTAAAAAAGTTAACAACAGTTATTTTACCTCGATATTAAAGGGGTGTTGTAAATTTTTAAACTGGTCTAAATCACAGTCAATTGACCCCACCCTTAAATCTGCACGCATTTTTACAGGAATTTTGTTTTGGTCATCGCTCACCCATAGCGTAACACTCTCTTGCTCTCTAAACACACGACCACTTTGCACAAAAGGGCGAAGCTTTAAACAGCGAACTTTTCCAAAGGCTGTTTCTATAGTTTCTCTCCCCAAAAACCGTAATTTAAAAAGATAGTTTTCCTGGTCAAAAAACATATTGAGCCTTATGTCTTCCCCTTCTTTAAGGGAAGAGGTGTCATAAAAATTCCGTAAATAATAAAAGGCAGAGATAAGGTCTTGTACATTTTCTTCTATTGGAAAACTGGCTTTCTTTTTCTTTTTCTTATTATTGACATGGGCCAATTTATTTTCGTGATCAAAGCGAATTTCAAGGTCTTTGGTATAGCCCCCTTCATTGATATCTCGAATAAACCAACGCGGCAAGCCGTCTTTTTGACCAAAATAAGATTCGTAATGATCTTCAACCTTAAAAAATAATCGTGCTAGACCTGTCGTGCGGCCATAGCCTTTTGCATGGAAAACGGGAATTTGATCTAATGTGTCTGCCGTTATCCCTAGATTAACTCGACTAGCATTAAAAATGCCATAGTGAATGCGAAACTCAAACCACTCTCCATCTTTAAAAGCGTTTTGTGAAACGGTTTCTGGAAGGAGGTCTTCTTGTGCAAAACAAAGTGAACAACACAGTCCAAGCAACGCAAAAAAGAACCTTTTTTTCATGCCTAATTTTCTTGCATAGCAATTTATAAAAATCTTCTAGAGCCTATAAGTGCTTTAGGGATTAATTAACGGTTAAGTTTTAGAATGTAAATGTTGGTAGAGTTGTTTTCCTTTATTTTCCCCTAAAACAAAAATCAAATCGCTTTCTGTTGCTTCTTTAATACGTTTAAAGGATTTGAATTTTTTCAAAAGGGTTTCTTTTGTTTTAGGACCTATTCCTGGGATGGCATCTAAGCTAGATTTGATAGCGCCTTTAGATCTTTTATTGCGATGAAAAGTTATGCCAAAACGGTGGGCTTCATTCCGCAGGAATTGAATGACTTTTAAGCTTTCAGATTTTTTATCTAAATACAGCGGTATGGGGTCTTCGGGGAAGTAGATTTCTTCCAGTCGTTTTGCAATCCCAACAATGGCAATCTTCCCGCGTAATCCCAAGAGGTCAAGACTTTTTAAAGCAGAAGAAAGCTGTCCTTTTCCACCATCGATAATAATGAGTTGTGGCAGGGATTGCCCTTCTTCTACCAGGCGTTTGTAACGGCGATAGACGACCTCTTCCATAGAGGCAAAGTCGTCTGGTCCTTCAACGGTTTTAATGTTGTAATGGCGGTAGTCTTTTTTATAAGGTTTTCCATTTCGAAAGACTACACAAGCCGCGACAGGATTGGAGCCTTGCAGGTTAGAGTTGTCAAAACACTCGATATGTCGCGGTTCTTCAGACAAGCGCAGGTCGGCCTTCATCTGGGTCATTAAGCGATTGGTATGGCGATCTGGGTCGACAATTTGCATCTGCTTAAAGCGCTCCATGCGGAAGTATTTTGCGTTGCGCTCTGATAAATCAACCAGGTGTTTTTTATCGCCTAACTGAGGTACGGTAATTTTAATTTTATCGCCTAAATCAAGGGAAAAAGGAAGATATACCTCTGGGGATTGTGAGTGAAAACGCTGGCGTATTTCTATGATGGCAAGGGATAGTAATTCCTCTTTTGTTTCGGCTAATTTCTTTTTGATTTCAATGGTATGGGAACGAATGATTGACCCATAAGACAGTTGTAAGAAATTGACATAGCCATAGGCCTCGTCTGTGATGATAGAAAAGACATCTACATTAGAAATCTTAGGATTGACAATGGTAGATTTTGCCTGATAGTTTTGAAGCACGTCCAGTTTTTCTTTAATCTTTTGAGCATCTTCAAATTCCATGTTGACAGCATGGTCTTGCATTTGTTGTTTAAACTGAAGAAGAGAGTCTTTAAAGTTTCCTTTTATAATGGCGCGAATCGCTTTGATGTTTTCGTCATATTGACTTGCATCAATTTTATCCTCGCAAGGGGCAAGACAATTGCCCAGATGGTATTCTAAGCAAACTTTATACTTTTGTGCTTCAATTTTTTCTTTTGACAGATCATAATTACAGGTGCGTAATGGATAAAGCCCCTTGATCAAATCTAAAAGGGTGCGCACTGTTTTCATGCTGGTATAAGGGCCAAAGTATTCTGAGCCATCTTTGATGATTTTCCTCGTAGCGAAAATTCTAGGAAAGCGTTCATTTTTAATACAAATCCAGGGGTAAGTTTTATCGTCTTTCAATAAAACATTATACCGTGGTTTGTGTTTTTTAATCAGGTTATTTTCTAATAAAAGCGCGTCCATTTCACTTTCTACCACAATATGCTCAATACTCACGATATTCTTGACTAAGATTCTTGTTTTGTGATTGTCGTGATTTTTGGTGAAATAAGAGTTGACCCTTTTCTTGAGGTTTTTAGCTTTCCCTACATATATAATACTTCCTTTTGTATCGAAATATTGATAAACCCCTGGACTATTAGGAAGTGTTTTGAGTTGCACAGAAAGATCGGTATGTTCCATGAAGCGAAAGGATCTAAGCCAAAAATAATGCTTTTCTTTGTGCAGAAGGAGGCAAATAATGGACAAAAATTCACTTAGAGCAGATTACAAAAAACAAAGGGAAGCTTTGACCCCAGAAGAAGTGACCAATAAAAGTCTTCAAATTGCAAACCAACTCTTGTCTTTACCGTTATGGGAAAAGACCTATTTCCACCTTTTTTTGAGCAGCACAAAGCACAAAGAAGTCGATACAGAGAATATAATAACCCTTTTGCAGGGGAAAGACAAAGAGGTAATTGTTCCCCGTATGGAGCACAATTTTGATTTATTTCATATCCTATTAACAGATGCGACCCCTCTCAAGCCTAATCCATTTGGAATATCAGAACCTATTGGAGGAATTGCAGTATTACCTGCTACAATTGAGGTTGTCTTTGTGCCATTATTGGCCTATGATTTTCATGGAAATAGAATAGGTTATGGAAAAGGCTTTTACGATCGTTTTTTAGCAAAATGCACGCAGGATACCCTTTTTGTTGGGCTGTCTTTTTTCCCTCCAGAAAAAGAGGTCCCTTCAGAAGATACTGATATACCCCTTCATTATTGCGTTACTCCAGAAAAAGTGTATTCTTTTCTCTAGCCGAAGATTCTTTTATTAAAGAAGAGTAAAATGCCTACTCCTGTACTAATGGCAGCGTCGGCGACATTAAAGACATATTCGAAGAAAGTGTAGTCTTTCCCCCCTATGATTGGCATCCATTCTGGCCAGGTCCATGAAGCGATGGGAAATTGAAGCATATCAACCACATGACCATAAAAGAAAGTCGCATAACCTTCTTCAGGAAATAAAGTGGCAACTTGCCCATAAGAGTGTGAAAAGATCACACCGTAAAATAAAGAGTCAATCAAGTTTCCTACTGCACCCGCAAAGATGAAAGAAAGGGCTAATACCAATAGCGAAGAACTTTCTTTTTTAAATAAAGAGAATAGCCAAAACCCCAAATATCCAATCGTGACTAAACGAAAAAGAGTGAGCAAAAGTTTTGCGACATCTTCACTTAAAAAGGGGAGAATATCGTTGATTTTTGTCCCCCAGGCCATCCCCTTGTTTTCAATAAATAACAGCTTAAAAAAGCCCCAATCTACAATGGCTTTTTGACCATAGATGGATAAGGGATAATTGAGTTTGATATATATCTTAGACGCTTGATCGATTCCTAAAATCAGGATTATGATTATTAGTGCGGTTTGGAACGTTATTTTAGGAAGTCTAATGTTCATGGCTTTTAAAAGTTCAAAAGTAGTTATTTTCTCTTTGAAATAAGGGAAATATTTCCTTCGACCGAAGTGATCTTAAGTTGGCTTTGATCAGGGGCACTAAAAGGGCCAAAAATTGCCCCATATTTTGATTGAGCAGATGCTTTATGGCTTTCGCCAAAAAGCCAAACCTCTGCTTTATGAGTTTTAACACTCCCCCTAATTTCTTGCCCTTTTAAAATGACTTTTCCTTCTTGAAGTTTAAGGGATAAGTCACTCAAATTTCCATTAATTTCAAGACGAGCATTTTGCGCTTCTAATTGAAGTTTAAAATGTTCTGGTAAAAATAATTTTAAAGTAGAAGCCCAAACTTTATGTGCACTAAGCTTATCGTGAAAAGCATTAAAACTGGGACCTTTTTGTTCTACGAGCTGTAATGATTTTCCTATTTGAAACGACCGCATTACTAGATGATTCCTGTATTCGCCTTCCGTTAGGTATTCTAGCACAATATTATTGTCTAGCGAAGTAGAGACGACAACGGTATTCGCAAAAGGAAGTTCAAGACTTATAAGGTCAAATGCAGATGCTTCCCACAGGTGTTTGTGTTGATTTTGTCCATACAGATTGCTCATTAAAAAGCAAGCTAGTAAAAGACGCAACACGGTTATTTTTGCATGTTTTTGGCTTCGATGCTTAAGGTAGCATGCGGCACCAAAATCAAACGTTCTTTTTGAATCAATTTCCCTGTTACACGGCAAACACCATAGGTTTTGTTTTCAATGCGAATAAGGGCATTTTTAAGGTCTCTTATAAACTTTTCTTGACGAAGCGCCAGTTGGGTATTGGCTTCCTTTGACATTGTCTGCGAACCTTCTTCAAAGGCTTTAAAGGTGGGAGAAGTATCCTCTGTTCCATTGTTCCCATTATTCATGTAAGAACTTTTTAACAAAGCGAGGTCTTCATTTGCTTTCTCAATTTTTTCTTCAATTAAGCCTTTAAATTCTTCAAGGTCTTTATCTGAATATCGATTTTTTATTATAGTACTCATGATTCAACTTTTTCTAGTTTAATAGTAGTTTTAACATGATCAAATTCAATAGCTTCACCTTTGATCAAATCCTTTTTCATCACAATTTTTGTCGTCAATGTCTCTTGTTGTATGTAGGCTTGATGTTTTTCAAATACTTTGACAAGGGCAACATCTTCACTCAAATATAGGATAATTTTATCAGTCACCTCAAAACCGGCATCTTTTCTTAAATTTTGGATGCGATTAATCATCTCTCGGGCAATCCCTTCATTGACTAAATCATCGTCTAATTGAATATCAAGTGCAACAGTAAGGCCATTGCCATTTGCCACTAACCACCCTTCGATATCTTTAGACTGAATCAAGACATCATTTGGTTCAATATTAGCTTCTTCTTGGTTGATTTGTACGGCAAGTGTTTCTCCCGCTTCTAGGCTTTTTACTTGCTCTTCGTTTAAGTGATTGATGACTTCTACAGCGGCTTTCATATTCTTACCAAAACGCGGGCCTAGTGCTTTAAAATTAGGTTTGATTTCTTTAACTAAAATATTACTGGCATCGTCTAATAGCTCAATAGACTTTACATTGATTTCTGACTGAATTAGATCTGCGACCAACTCAATAGCCTCTCTTTCTTGTGCATTGCGCACAGGAATCATGATTTTTTGCAAGGGCTGTCTCACCTTAATTTGCTCTTTTTTGCGTAGCGAAAGCGCTAAGGAAGCAATGGTTCTAGCTTTGCTCATGCGGTCTTCTAAAGCGGGGTTTCTCATTTTTGACATCGCCACCGGGAATTGCGCCAGGTGAACAGAGTCAAAGACCTCTATTTGTGTGGTATCACACAGATCACGATACAATTGATCGGCATAGAAGGGTGCAACAGGTGCCATTAACTTGCTAATGCTTAATAAGCATTCAAAAAGGGTTTGATAAGCAGCGATTTTATCTTGCTGGTATTCTCCTTTCCAAAATCTTCTTCTGGAAAGACGTACATACCAATTACTCATGATTTCTTGTACAAATTCAGCAATAGCACGACTTGCTTTCGTTGGTTCATAGTCGTTATAAGCTGCATCAACTTCTTCAATCAAACGATTGAGTTCAGATAAGATCCATCGATCTAATTCAGAGCGATGCTCAACAGGAATAATCGCTTCTTTAAAGCTAAAGCCATCTATATTAGCATAAAGACTAAAAAAAGAATAGGTGTTGTGCAGGGTACCAAAGAATTTTCTAGAAACCTCTGCAATTCCCTCAAGGTCAAACTTGAGGTTATCCCATGGATTAGCATTAGAGATCATGTACCAGCGTGTGGCATCTGCACCATATTTTTCTAGGGTTTCAAAAGGGTCTGCGGCATTCCCTAAACGTTTGGACATTTTTTGTCCGTTCTTGTCTAGGACAAGGCCATTTGAGACCACATTTTTATAGGCAATCGAATCAAAAACTAAGGTTCCTATGGCGTGTAAGGTATAAAACCAACCACGGGTTTGATCCACCCCTTCGGCAATATAATCTGCGGGGAAGGCCTTATTCTTGTCAATCATTTCTTTGTTTTCAAAAGGGTAGTGCCATTGAGCATATGGCATAGCACCAGAGTCAAACCAAACGTCAATCAAATCACTTTCACGATGCATTGGCTGTCCAGATGGGCTACACAAGACAATAGGATCTACACTGTTTTTGTGTAAGTCGATACGGTCATAGTTTTCTTCGCTCATATTCCCCACCTCAAAGTTTTTGAATGGGTTTTCTTGCATCAAACCAGCGGCAATAGATTTTTCAATAGCACTAATCAATTCTTCCATAGATCCCATAATGACGGTTTCTTTTCCGTCTTCTGTTCGCCAAATGGGTAATGGGATTCCCCAAAAACGAGAACGGGAAAGGTTCCAGTCATTAGCGTTTGCTAGCCAGTTCCCAAAACGTCCTTCTCCAGTCGATTTTGGTTTCCAGTTAATCTCGTTATTGTGGGCAACCATTTTATCTCTAACATCGGTCACTTTGATAAACCAAGAATCTAAAGGGTAGTAAAGAATGGGTTTATCTGTTCTCCAGCAGTTAGGATAGGAGTGTACATATTTCTCTACTTTAAAGGCCTTGTTTTCTTCTTTTAAACGGATAGCAATTTCTACATCGACAGATTTTTCTGGGGCTTCTCCTTCTTTGTAATAATCGTTTTTAACATATTTACCGCCAATTTCTGGGAGGCTTTTGTGGAACTTTCCTTCGAGATCTACTAAGGGAACTTCATTATCGTTATCGTCTAGTACTAATAGTGGAGGTACTGGTGGAATTGCTTCTTTGGCGACCTGGGCATCATCTGCCCCAAAGGTAGGCGCGGTGTGTACGATTCCTGTTCCATCTTCTGTGGTGACAAAGTCACCCGAAATAACACGAAAGGCGTCTTGGGCATTAGTTAAGGGTAAAGGCGCATCATGCCATAATTGCTCATAGCGAATTCCCACTAGTTTAATCCCTTTGATTTCTTGACCCAAGAAGTAAGGGATCTTTTTGCTCCCGGCCTTGTAGCCATCTAAGTCTTCTTTTGTCTCAACTGCAGTATATTTCCCACTAAATTGTTTCCCTACTAAAGCTTTGGCTAAAAGCACTTTAATTGGAAGGTGGGTATATTGATTATAAGTTTCTACTATAACATAGTCTATCTTCTTTCCTACGGTTAATGCCGTGTTAGAGGGTAAAGTCCATGGAGTAGTTGTCCAAGCTAAAATATAAAGTTCACCAGCCTTTTTTAATCCTTCTGGAAGACTATCTGGAAGGGTTTTAAACATGGCTGTAATTGTCGTATCGGTGACATCTTGATAGGCCCCAGGTTGATTGAGCTCGTGTGAGCTTAAGCCTGTTCCTGCTTTGGGTGAATATGGCTGAATGGTGTATCCTTTATATAACAAATCTTTATTATAGATTTGTTTTAAGAGCCACCATACTGATTCGATGTATTTAGATTTATAGGTGATATAGGGATCTTCCATATCCACCCAAAAACCCATTTTTTCGGTTAATTTATTCCAAACATCGGTATAACGCATTACAGCTTTTTTACAGGCCTTATTGTATTCTTCGACACTAATGCTTTTTCCAATGGCGTCTTTTGTTATCCCCAGTTCTTTTTCAACCCCTAACTCAACCGGAAGACCATGGGTGTCCCAGCCCGCTTTTCTTTTTACTTGAAATCCTTTTTGAGTTTTATAACGACAAAATATATCCTTTATCGCACGTGCCATCACATGGTGAATTCCCGGCATACCATTCGCCGAGGGTGGTCCTTCATAAAAAACATAAGGAGGTTGCCCCTCTCGTTTGCTTACACTTTTCTCGAAAATGGATTCTTCTTCCCAAAAGGAAAGAATCTCTTGAGCGGTTGCCACTAAATTAAGTTGCTTATGTTCTTTAAAGCCCATAGGGTGTTGTTCTAAAGCTGCGAAATTAAGGAATTTTATACATTTACACTTTAACCTAACCACAACATCCTACTTTCGTTATGGCATTTAACTTTAAAAAGGACTTAATTCTTGAAAATGAGCGTGTTCAATTACGCCCTTTATCAAGTACAGACCATGTTTTTTTGTTTCTTTTTTCTTTAAAAGAACCTGCTTTATGGACCTATTCTTTGACTTCTGCTGCAGGGGAAGAAAAGCTAGAAAACTATCTTCAAGCGGCCCTTCAATTAAGAGAAGAAGAAACGGGCTATCCTTTTTTGGTGTATG
Organism: Flavobacteriaceae bacterium; assembly: GCA_049598335.1. Classification (GTDB taxonomy): domain Bacteria; phylum Bacteroidota; class Bacteroidia; order Flavobacteriales; family Flavobacteriaceae; genus Arcticimaribacter. Next base: position 15,269 of record JBMYNN010000014.1, on the reverse strand, counting down.
ATAAGAAAACCAAAAAAATAGCGGGCTCTACCCGTTTTTACAGCATAAATTTTCACCATAAATCCTTAAGTATAGGCTACACATGGTATGGAGAAGAATTTCAGCAAACGGGTTTAAATCGTCATTGTAAGTTATTATTATTGACCTATGCGTTTGAGGCTTTACACATGGAGCGAATTGAATTTAGAGCTGACGCCAGAAACGCTAGAAGTATAGTTGCGATGCAAGGAATAGGCTGTACTCTTGAGGGAACGCTGCGCAATAATTGTACCGCAGAAACTGGACGCAGAGACAGCGTGGTTCTTAGTATTATAAAAAGTGAATGGCCGCAGGTGAAGGAGGCTTTAGTGGAAAAAATCTATTAAAAGTTTACCCGTGTTCCTAAAATAAGACTTCTTCCAGGAGCAGAAATTCCCGAAGCAAAAGTGCGATAGTGCAGGTCAAAAATATTTTCAACAGCGGCATTTAGAAGTAATGTTTTGTTGAGTTGGTAGTTTCCTCTTAGAGAAAAGATAGACCATTTAGGTGTCCCCGCAAAAACGGGTTGGTTGTCTATTGTGTTCAAAACAGGGGTTTCTTCAAGACCATCTTCACCTCCAGAGCTGTAATCTTCTGGATTTTTTCGACTATTGAAAGTGTAGTTAAGATTTAGATTGAACGCCTCTTTTTTATAGCGTAATACCGCTCCACCATAAAAGGGAAGAATAGAAGGTAAGGCTCCTATCATTACATTTCTCGCTGCATAGGTATAGGTAAGGTTTCCATTGAGATCAAGCTCTTCTAATAACTTAAATCCCCCTTCAAACGAGAGGCCATAGATACGACCATTTCCAATATTAGTATTGGCTTGAGTGGTGACAATATCATTACTAAACTCCACAGTTCCAGGGGCAATGGTTGTTTGATCTCTTGCAACTTCATAGGCTACTCTACCAATATAATCCCTTAGCGAAGAATGGTAAAACCGCAGATTAAAATACATGGTTTTTTCTCTTGGAGTATAGGCAATCCCCCCGTCAACATTATAAACATATTCTGGTTTTAGATCTGGGTTAGGGACCAGTAACATTCCTTTGTTTTCTCTTATTTTTCCTAGATCATCTACATTAGGTGAACGAAAACCACTTGAGAATAAAAAGTTGAGTCTCCAAGGGCTCTTGGGACGATAAGAGACAGAAAAACTTCCGGTAAGGGCGTTGTTTTTGACATTAACTTTGTTGAGGTTAGCATCTATTAATGCGGTCTCTTTCCAGTTTGCTTTTAGATGAGTTGAAGTAAACCTTCCCCCTAGGGAAAAGCTTGTTTTTGGGGAGAAATCAAACCTAAAATTACCATAAAAGGCTGCGGTGTTGTATTGACTTCCATCACTGGGGTATCGCGTGGGTATGGGTCTAAAATTATTGAATGAATTGATATTATTCCCCGAAACTACTATATCCTTTGCCATTGCTGAGGAGAAAATGCGATTGTTGACTAATTCAAAACCATAGGCAACACTACTACGCTCTTTTTTGGCGAATTCAAAGTCCCCGTTAATACTTAATACCTTGACTTTTTCTTCTTGTTTTTCGCGGGTTAAACTATTAAATTTCCGTTGGATTCTTGATTCTTCAAGGACTTGATATGCTGCGGTAATGGTTCCTTTATACAAAAATTTATTTTTGGGAAAAATTTTTAATTGTGGAGAAAAAAGAGCTCTTTTCTGGGGGCCATAGTACCACTCTGCAAAACGAAGACTACCATTGCTGTATTCATTTAATTTATCAAATCGCGGGATGTTAGAAGAGTTTGACAACTGAAAATTAAGCAGTAGTTGAGACGCTTTAGGCAAGTTAGTCACTATTTTTTCTAAAAAATCAAACTGTGTGTAGCCAACATTTTTTTGCAGATTTGGGTCTAGATTAACACTGGGCTGTCCATAGTAAGTGGATGGATTATTTTTAGAATAAGCAGGAACTAAGCCCCAATCTGTAAAGCCGTGTTGACGGTTTTTACCCATTTTTAAATCTCCAAAACTAGAATATGTTAAGCTGGTGTAACTCGCCCATTTTTTAAAGCTTGCCTCTGTTTCAAAATGATTAATTAAGGCATTTTGAGCACTGTTATAAGTCGAAGAGAGGGCATTCGTCAAGAATTGATTATTATTAATTTTTGGAGTTTTTGTATAGTAGTGAACGACTCCACCTAGCGCATCTGATCCATAGCCTACAGAAGAAGAGCCATAAATAACTTCGACACGCTCAATGCTATTGGGGTCCACTGTAATGGCATTTTGTAAATGTCCAGATCGATAAATAGCATTGTTTAAACGCACACCATCTACCACAAGTAAAACGCGATTTGCTTCAAAACCTCTTATGACAGGACTTCCTCCTCCCCCTTGCGACTTTTGTAAACGAACGCTAGGCGCTAGTAATAACAAGTCTGCGCCTGTAGCCGGCGATTGTGAAGCAATTGATTTTTGACTGACGACAGATACTTTTTCGGCAATTTTCTTGGATTGTTCTGCTGTTCGCGCAACAGATAAGACAATTTCTTCCAGTTGTTTTTCGTCTAGAAAAAGCGCAATCACATTTTCCTGGTCTTTGATTTCTTCCAAAGAGAGAAGTAAGGTTTCATAGCCCATTAATTGAAAAGTGAGCATGTCTGAAGCTTCAAACTGCTCAAGCCCTACTTTTCCGTTGATGTCAGAAGAACTATGGCGTTCTTTATTTTGATTAACCACCATAACCTCTTCTAAGGGACGCTGGGTAAAGGCGTCAATAACAGTGATGGATTGGCCGTGTAAATGCACTATGCTCAAAAGCATAACCCCCAGCAAAAAGAGTCTTTGTTTAGCGGAAGATTTGGTGAAGTATTTCGAGAGATTTTGGTTTAGAAAACCCATGTAAGTGAAGTTCAAAATATTGTACTAATGCATTTAGTAGTTCTCGCCTTGATGTTTGATTTAATTTTGGCAAATTGTCTGTAGCAAAATTCATGCCCAATAATTGTTTTAAATGCATAGCAGTATTCCCAGCAAGATGATGAGCTAGGGGCTGCTCTAGTGTAAAACATCCGTCTTCTAGATCGAAATATTCTCCTTGTGTTTCTTGTGTATTAGGATAGAAGCCTAAAAACTGTGTTAGTTTCAACAAAAAAAGCAAATGAAAATTAGCAATAGTATCGTTTGAATCAAGCCAAAGTATAGCATTTTCAAGGTATTCGAATAAGAGTGGGTTTGCCTCTTCTTCCCGAAGACTTTTGTACAATACTTCTGACAAAAACAATGCAATAGTATTTTTCTCTATCCTGGTATAGATGCTTTGATAGGGTTGTTCAACCCTAAGCTCTTTGATATAATTTAAACCTCCTTTGGATTTGTGTTGAAATTGCAATTTTAACAAGCTTAAAGGCTGAAAATGTGCTTTACGCATTTTTCCTTTTTTTGCAGAAAGAATTCCTTTCAGCATAAAAGATTGTATGCCCAAGGTTTCGGTATAGCAATGGGCGATTAAACTAGAATCTTTGTATTTAATACTGTGTAAAACAAGGGCTTTAGTTTGTACCAGCATTGGGAAAATTAAACAACTCCTTGTGCAAGCATCGCGTCTGCAACTTTAACAAAGCCAGCAATGTTTGCCCCTTTCACATAATTGGTAAAGCCGTTTTCTGTTCCATATTCGACACAAGATTGATGAATGTCTTGCATGATATTTTGTAAGCGACTATCCACTTCATCTCTTGACCAACTGTAGCGCAAGGAATTTTGGGCCATTTCTAATCCAGAAACAGCAACTCCTCCTGCATTAGAGGCTTTCCCAGGCGCAAATAAAATTTTGTTTTCAACAAAAAGGTGAATGGCTTCTGGGGTGGTAGGCATGTTAGCCCCCTCTCCAACACAAATACAGCCGTTGGCCAATAATTGTTTTGCGTCTTCTTCGAATAATTCATTTTGCGTCGCACAAGGCAGGGCTACATCACAAGGAATTCCCCAGGGGGTTTTCCCTTTGTGAAACTCTGCATAGGGATATTTATCAAGATATTTATGGATGCGTGCTCGTTTTACGTTTTTGAGCTCCATGATATAGGCAAGTTTTTCTGTGTCAATCCCGTCTTTATCATAGATAAATCCAGAAGAATCTGACATTGTCAATACTTTTCCGCCTAATTGTAGGACTTTTTCAGAGGCGTATTGCGCCACATTACCAGAGCCTGAAACGACTACTTTCTTCCCTTCAAGACTACTGTTTTTTGTAGCTAACATTTGTTGGGTAAAGTAAACCACTCCATAGCCAGTGGCTTCGGGGCGAATTAAAGAGCCTCCCCAGCTAACCCCTTTTCCAGTCAATACACCCGTAAATTCTGAATTTAATCTTTTGTATTGTCCAAAGAGGTAACCAATTTCTCGCCCTCCTACACCAATATCTCCTGCTGGAACATCCCGGTTAGGCCCAATGTGACGATAAAGTTCAGACATAAAACTTTGACAAAAACGCATAATTTCTGTATCTGTTTTTCCTTTGGGGTCAAAGTCTGATCCTCCTTTTCCTCCGCCCATAGGGAGGGTGGTTAAACTATTTTTGAATACCTGCTCAAAGGCTAAGAATTTTAGTACGCTTAAATTTACAGAGGGATGGAAACGCAAACCGCCTTTGTAGGGACCAATCGCAGAGTTCATTTGAACACGATAGCCGCGATTTACCCTAATTTCTTCTTGATCATCGATCCAAGCAACACGAAAAGAAACCACGCGTTCTGGTTCTACCATTCGCATTAGGATATTTTGTCCATAATAGATATCGTGCTTGACAATATATGGGATTACATTTTCTGCAACTTCGGTTACGGCCTGCATAAATTCTGGCTCGTTTTGATTGCGTTGACTTACTTCATCTAAAAAGGCTTGAATAATTTTCTCCATGGGGGAAGTATTTTAGTTGAACCAAGTTAGTTTTTTTATCCAAATAATTGCCCTACTATTTCTTCAATTTTATTGCGCATAATGATTTGAATTCCGGTTTTTGGAAGGGTTTTTTGTTTGAAGTTAGCTGTGATAATGGCCTCAAAGCCTAGTTTTTCTGCTTCTCTAATGCGTTGATCGAGTTTAGGGACTGGGCGTAATTCGCCAGAAAGGCCTATTTCTGCGGCATAGCAAGTGTTTTTTGGCAAGGCGATATCGTGATGACTGGATAAAATAGCTGCGACTACTGCTAAATCTAAGGCAGGATCTTCGCTGCTAATCCCTCCGGTAATATTTAGAAAGACATCTTTTGCTCCCAGTTGAAAGCCGGCACGTTTTTCTAGAACGGCTAAAAGCATATTAAGTCGTTTAGCATTAAAGCCCGTGGTACTGCGTTGTGGGGTTCCATAAACAGCGGTGCTTACTAATGCCTGGACTTCTAGCATCAAGGGACGCATTCCTTCCATAGTACTTGCAATGGCATGGCCACTCATCTGTTCGGGATTTTGAGACAACAACAACTCACTAGGGTTATTGACCCCTCTTAAACCACTGGATTGCATTTCATAAATTCCTATTTCTGCAGTTGATCCAAAGCGGTTTTTTTGTGCTCTTAAAATGCGGTAAATATGATTGCGATCCCCTTCAAAGTGTAAAACTGTGTCAACCATGTGTTCCATGACTTTTGGACCAGCGATATTACCCTCTTTAGTGATGTGCCCAACAAGGATGACAGGGGTGTGGGTTTTTTTGGCAAACTGAATTAGTTCGGCGGTGCATTCTTTAATTTGAGAGACGCTTCCTGGACTACTATCGATGTATTGAGTTTGCAGGGTTTGTATAGAATCAATGATGACAATATCTGGGATTAATTCATTGATTTGTTGAAAAATCTTTTGGGTTTGTGTTTCACTTAAGACATAGCAATGGTCGTTTTTGGCATTAATGCGATCTGCCCTAAGTTTAATTTGTCGCTGGCTTTCTTCCCCAGAAACATAAAGGATTGTAAGGGGCATTTGCAGTGAAATCTGCAAGAGCAAAGTTGATTTCCCTATCCCTGGTTCTCCCCCAAGTAGGGTGACCGAACCTGGAACAAGCCCTCCTCCTAAAACCCTGTTAAGCTCTTGGTCTGGGCAATGCAGGCGGGTCTCTTCGTTAGTCGATATTTCTGCAATGGGAATAGGATGGGAAGTGGATGCTTTAGCTTTGTCTGTGGCTGTCCAGCCTTTGGCCGCAGGCTTTTCTATCACCTCTTCCACTAGGGTATTCCATTCTTTACAGCTGTTGCATTGACCTTGCCATTGGGCGTGTTTAGTGCCGCATTTTTGACAAAAAAAGGCTTTTTTTACTTTACTCATGGGTTAAAATTAACTAAGGCTTTTGGCCTTTCAAAAAAAATGAAGCCTTACTTTTTTCTATTGACCAGTGGAAGAAGGAAAAAAGAGAGGCTCCCAAAGAGAATCACCATCACCGTTTGGGCTGTCCACATTATCCAGCCAAAGGTGAGACTAGATTCTTTTGAAATCCCATAACTAATAAGGACCAAAGAAACAGAGAAAGGATAGATCCCAATTCCCCCGTTTGTAGCAGAAATGGTGAGTGCCCCAACGATAAATCCAATTAATAGCGCTTCAAAGCCTAGATCCTGTGTTTCGGGCAGAGAGAATTTAATGATATAAAACATGGCGATGTACATCCCCCAGATAAAAAGGGTATGAAAAAGATAAGCCCACTTTTTTTCCATTTTGATGATGGTCAAAAAACCTTCGGCTAAGCCGTTAAGAAGACCATTGATTTTTTGGACCAGTGGATGAGTGGATTTTTTAAGTTGTTTGACCAAAAAGTAAAAGCCTAAAGAGCATGCAAGAAGGATAATCAGCACATTATATGGATTAATGGCTTTTTCTTCTAAGAGGGAATGGATTAAATCTGACTCAAGGGCTAAGGCCAGTCCAATGGTTAGCAATAACATGAGTAAGTCGATGGTGCGTTCTGCAATAATGGTTCCAAAGCTTTTTTCAAAAGGGATGTCTTCATAGGTCTGCAAAACGGTGGCCCGGAAAAACTCCCCTGAACGCGGAACACCTAGATTGGCAATATAGGTGATAAAAATCGCTAAAATATTATTGATTAGTCGGGGGTGATAGCCCATGGGATTAAGCATAAAGTTCCAGCGGTAAGCCCTAGAAAAGTGACTTAATAATCCAAGCACCAAGGACAAAAAGATATAACTATAATGCGCATCCTTGATGGAGGCGTAAATGGTCTGTCGGTCTTCTTCTGTTGTGTTGCTTATAGAAAGATAGATAAACAGCACCCCTATTAATAAAGGGAGAAGGGTTTTGATGATTTTTCTAAGACTTGATTTTTCCAAACTAGTTCAACAGATTTGTCGCTTCGTTTGGGAAAACCAGCTGAGGTTGTATTTTTTTTGCTTCTTCTATGGCAAGGGTGCAGTAGCTTAAAATAATGATTACATCGCCTTTTTGCACTTTTCTGGCGGCAGGACCGTTTAAGGTGATTTCTCCGCTTTTGCGTTCCCCTTCAATGACATAGGTCTCTAGTCTTTCACCGTTATTGATGTTAACGATTTGCACTTTTTCCCCCGCAATAAGGTTAGCGGCATCCATCAAGTCTTTATCAATGGTAATACTACCAATGTAATTTAAGTCGGCCCCGGTAACTGTAACTCTATGGATTTTAGATTTTAATACTTCTATTTGCATGGCGCAAAGATATTAAAAATTGATGTTGTCAATCAATCTGATGTCGCCCAATTTTACAGCAATAAATGCTCTAATTTTTTCCCCTTCTTGACAAGAGGTGGAAGGTTGAAGAGATTGGGCATTAGCAATACAAAAATAATCGAGTTTAAAGGCTGGATGAGCATTAAAAAAAGCCTCTACCCATTGCTTTATTTGAGGAATTTCTTTCATTTCTTTTAAAGCCTTTGCTTCTAATAAAGTTTGGTAGATCAAAGGTGCGATTGCACGTTGTTCTTTTGATAGAAGTGTATTTCTTGAACTCATCGCTAGCCCATCTTCTTCGCGGACAATGGGACAATTCACTATTTGGATAGGAAGTTTTTTTTGTGCTACCAGGGCGTGAATGATGGATAGCTGTTGATAGTCTTTTTCCCCAAAATATGCTCGAGTAGGCATAAAACCAGCTAAAAGTTTAAAGACAATGGTCGCCATCCCTTGAAAATGTCCCTGTCTTGATGCTCCCTCCATGGTGGTTTCTAGTGGACCAAAGTTAAAATGCTCTGCGGTTGTGTCTTTGGGGTAAACATCTTCTACTTCTGGAGCATAGATATAGACTTTTTCTCCAAAAACGCTAAGCTTTTTTAAATCTGTAGAAAGTGTTTTTGGATAGGCATTAAGGTCATTTTGATCATCAAACTGGGTAGGATTGACGAAAATAGAGACAATGACACGATCATTTTCCTTTACGGCTTGCTCTACTAGGGATAAGTGCCCTGCGTGCAAGGCTCCCATGGTGGGGACAAGACCAATAGATGCTTCTTTATCGAGGTCAAGCAGTTCTTTTAATAGTATTTGTTCTTTAAAAACCATCATTTAGGAAAAGATTAACAGGCTAAAAGTACTGTTTTTTCTAATGGTAGGAAGATTTTTTGTAATTTTGCTAAACTTTCGCCGTAGTAGGTAAAATCGTCCTTATGCAAAATAAAAAAGTACTTATAATTTCTTCGGAGGTTATCCCCTATCTTCCCCAAACCGAGCGATCAATCAATTCGTTTAAAATTCCCAAATCTATTAACGATGCTGGAGGTCAAACAAGGATCTTTATGCCCCGTTATGGACTCATCAATGAAAGACGTCACCAATTGCACGAAGTTATTCGGCTTTCTGGGATGAATTTAGTCATTAATGATATGGATATGCCCTTGATTATTAAAGTGGCTTCTATCCCCAAAGAGCGTATGCAAGTATATTTTATTGACAATGAAGAGTACTTCAAGCGCAAAGAAACATTACACGATAAAGATGGAGCACTTTTTCCAGACAACGATGAACGCATGATTTTCTTTACAAAAGGCGTTATTGAAACAGTTAAGAAATTAAACTGGTCTCCAGATATTATTCATTTACATGGATGGTTTACTTCGCTTTTTCCCTTATATATGAAAACCTATTTTGCTCAAGATCCTATTTTTGAACAAAGCAAAATAGTAAGCTCTATTTACCCAGACGATTTAGGTGGAGTTTTAAATACTCAATTAAAAGATAAGATCGCTTTTGATCAAATCGAAGAAGATTTATCGTCACTAGCCATACCAGACTATGAGCAATTAATGCAATTAGCTGTGGCACATTCAGATGGTTTAATCCTTGCAGGGGAAGACCTTCCCGACTCAGTGACGAAAGCAATAGCAGCAAGCAACAAGCCAGTGATGTCCTTTCAAGATAGTCAAGCAGAAGATGCCTATGTCAACTTCTTTAACGCGAATTTCCTTTAAATTACCCATGACAATCGCAAAAAAGTTATTACTTATAGGAGTCTTAGCCCTTTTGGTTACTGCTTGTAATCAAGAATTCAACTCTGTAGGAGTAGATTTAATCGCCACAGATCAGTTTGATACAGTAGCAAGAGAATTCCCTGTTTTTGTAAGTGTAAACAACCTTGAAGATGTTCAGTCAGATCAATTAGGGGTAGTGCACTTTGGGGCCTATAATTTTCCTAATTTAGGGCGTAAGAAAGCCAATATCACTTCGCAATTATCCATTGCCACAAATCCGCGATTTGGGATTTATACCCAAGAACAAGAAGAGGCAGGAGATGGCGACAATGTCAATGTAATTAACGAAAACGAAAGAGTTACTTCGGTTTTTTTAGAGATTCCTTTTTTAGTGAATCAAAATGATAGGGATGGAGATGGTGTAATTGACGCTTTAGATATTGATCCAGACGATAATCAAAGTGATACAGATGGTGACGGAGTGGTTGATTTATTAGAATCACAAGGGGGAACTAATCCCTTTGATACAGATTCTGATGGAGATGGAATCACAGATGATCAAGACACAGATAGTAGCAGCTATGATGCGGGAGATAATTTTTATGAAATAGATTCTATTTTTGGGAACCGCGCCTCTCGCTTTAATTTAAAAGTCACAGAGCTTACTTATCACTTTAGCACTTTAGACCCCAACAATAACTTTGAAACTCCAACTGGCTACTTTTCTGGAAGAGATTTTTATGAAGAAGGGTTTACCGGACGCAGTTTATACGATGGCCCTTTACAATTAAATTTTGATGAAATCACCTTTAATTACACCGAAGATGATCCTGAAACACCAGATATAGACGAAACCACACAAGTTGAAACAAGACTTTCACCACGTCTTCGTATCCCTTTGGATGCGTCTTATTTTCAAGAGAAAATATTAGATGCTGAAGGAAGCGATGTCCTTGCTAACGACAATAACTTTAAAAACCACATCAAAGGGATTAACATTAGAATGGAGAATCCCGCAGAAGATCTCTATATGTTACTTAACCTTTCTGGGGCGACAATTCGTTTAAATTATAACTATGATGTCAATCAAGACCAGGATACCGAGGACACTTCTGATGATGTGATTGAACCAACTTCAAAAACCTTTTTTATTAGCCCAGATGGGATTCAAATCAATCACCTTGAGAACGAACAAGTTGCTTTAAACACAAATCCTCAAGAGCGTTTAATGCTTAACGGAGGGCTAGGAAACATTGGGAAAATAAAGCTTTTTGATCAAGATGAAAGCACATCAAATTTAGCCGATTTTAGATCTTCTAACATTTTGATTAATGAAGCAAATCTTGTTTTTTATGTAGATCCCGTAATCACAGAAAATTGGTCTGAAGGAGACTTAATTGCAGATCGCTTATATCTTTACCGAATAGAAGACAACTCTCCATTAGCAGACTATTATTCTGATCCAACTACAGGAGCAAATAACTTGCTTAACAAAATCGTTCACAGTGGAATCTTAGAATACCAAGACGGTATACCCTATCGTTACAAATTTAGAATTACAGAACATGTTTCTAATTTAATCCGTTCTGAAAACGAAGATCTTGCAGAAAACGTAGAACTTGGATTAGTGGTAACAGCGAATATTAACTCTGTTCTTGTCAAAAATGCAAAGCTTTCTGAAGACCAAGACATTTTTTATCCTTTAGCAGCATTGCAAAATCCACTGGGGACCTTTTTAGTAGGCCCTAACCCACCACAAGAATTGCTGGATAAACAATTAAAATTAGAAGTGATTTATACTGACTTCGACAATTAAAATTTTATGTGTGGAATTGTAGCCTATATTGGGGATAAACAAGCCCAACCAATTGTTATTAAAGGACTCAAGCGATTAGAATATCGTGGATATGATTCAACAGGAATGTCCATTTTCAATGGAACAACTTTACGTACTTTAAAAACAAAAGGAAAGGTAAGCGACCTTGAGGCACTTATCGCTGCAAACCCCACACAACAAGCCACTTTAGCCCTGGGGCACACAAGATGGGCCACTCATGGTGTTCCTAATGATACCAATGCCCACCCACAGACTTCTAATTCTGCCAATCTTGTCATTGTCCACAATGGGATCATTGAAAACTATGCTTCATTAAAAGAAGAGTTAATCCATCGTGGGTTTTCTTTTTCTTCTGATACTGACACAGAAGTTCTGGTTAATCTAATTGAAGATGTACAACAACAGCAGGGGGTTAAATTAGGGAAGGCAGTACAAATTGCCCTATCTCAAGTTGTTGGCGCTTATGCTATCGTTGTTTTTGATCGCAGAAAACCGAACGAACTAATTGTTGCTCGCCTAGGAAGCCCACTTGCTATAGGAATAGGAGAAGATGAATTCTTTGTTGCTTCAGATGCTACTCCTTTTATCGAATATACAAAAGAGGCCATCTATTTAGAAGAAGAGCATTTAGCGATTATTCGTGTAGGGAAACCCATTAAGATTAGAAAAATAAAAGATGATAGTCTTGCAGAGCCTTATATTGAAGAGCTTCAAATGAGCCTTGAAAATATTCAAAAAGGGGGGTATGATCACTTTATGCTCAAAGAGATTTTTGAGCAACCTAAAGCAATTCAAGACACACTTCGAGGAAGATTATTGGCCGATGAAGGGGTCATTACTCTTTCCAGCCTTCGCGAGCACGAAAACAGGTTTTTGAATGCCAAACGGATTCTTATTGTCGCTTGCGGAACCTCATGGCATGCAGCTTTAGTAGCAGAATATCTTTTTGAAGATTCTATCCGCATTCCCGTAGAGGTAGAATACGCGTCAGAGTTTCGCTACCGCAACCCCATTATCTATCCAGACGATGTCGTGATAGCCATCTCGCAATCTGGAGAAACAGCCGATACCATTGCGGCGATTAATATCGCCAAAGAAAAAGGGGCCTTTGTCTATGGCATCTGTAATGTAGTGGGATCAACCATTTCTAGAATTACAGATACAGGTTGTTATACCCATGCCGGTCCAGAAATTGGTGTTGCTTCGACTAAAGCTTTTACTACACAAATCACCGTGATCTCTTTAATAGGATTATACCTTGGAAAGGCCAATGGAACCCTTTCGAGATCACAATACCAAGAATACGTAACAGAGTTGTCAGCCTTACCCACTAAGGTGGAGAAAATTCTAGAATCCCAATCTTTTATTGAAGAGGTCGCCACCTCATTTAAAACAGCACAAAACTGCATCTATTTAGGGAGAGGATACAACTTCCCGGTTGCCCTAGAAGGCGCCTTAAAACTTAAAGAAATCTCTTATATCCACGCAGAAGGTTACCCCGCTGCAGAAATGAAACACGGCCCCATTGCTTTAATCGATAAAGAGATGCCCGTAGTAGTCATTGCGACTAAAAAAGGCTACTATGAAAAAGTGGTAAGCAATATCCAAGAAATTAAATCTAGGGAAGGGCGTATTATTGCTATTGTAAGTGAAGGGGATACTCAAGTCAAAGCCCTAGCAGATTACTGCCTTCAAATCCCAGATGCTGCAGAACCATTTATCCCGATTTTATCGACCATTCCATTACAATTGCTCTCTTATTATATCGCCGTTCAACGCCATTGTAACGTGGATCAACCCAGGAATTTAGCGAAGTCGGTGACAGTGGAATAAATTTTTTTTAAGGAATAAAAGTCGTTGTCCCACTGTATTGTTTGTGGACGGCCTTATAAATCCCTCTTTTTTTATTTTTGGTTAAAAGCTCGAGTTGGTCTTTCACGATCAAGGGTAATCCTTCAAAATCCTTGTGTCGAATAATGACAGTAAAGTCTTCTTTCTTTCTAAGCTGTTGCAAAAGAGTCTTTGCTGGAACAACATCAACCTGTCCTTGACTGTAATATTGACTAGAATAAGATTTCCAATCTAGGGCATATAGCGTTGTATTCTTTGGCGCGCTAGCGACTAAAGATTTATCAGAATTATCGAGGAAAACCTGGTCCACCGCACCGCTAAAATAAATTGCGACCAGTAAAAGCGGCAGTTCGAGTGCTAAGATCATATGGATTTTCTTGAGTTTAACCCCTTCCCAATAATGAATAATTAACAAGGCAAAAGGAATCATCACCGGTAGGGTGTAGGGATGAATTAAACTTTTGGAAGAGGTAAAAAAGAAGGGGGTCCAGAGTAACCAAAGCAGGAGATAAAGACTCCATCGATCTTTAAATAAACCACGGCCCTGTGCTTTGATTTTTTTGACAAAACTACCCATCCATGGAAGCACCGCGCCAATCAAAAACAGCCAAATCATGCCCATGGGTTGCTGCTTAGGGAAACCGTATTTGTCTCCGCTCCAACTCGAGTCTAGGTAGCGTTTAAAATGTTCTCCCACGATAAAATAGTCGATAAAACCGGGAGAACGCAGCTCTGCCCAAACATACCATGGGACTGCAATTCCAAGCGAAATCAAAGTACCCAGTACAATGGGAAAGCGCAAAAGATTTTTCCATTTAAAATCACTTAATGCACACCACAATAAAATGGGTGGAACGGTTAAAACCCCCACAATAGGTCCTTTGGCCAAAAGGCCTAAGCCCATTCCCACAAAGAGCAAATAGCGCCAATAGGTTTTTGCATTGTCTTGGATTCCTTCCCAAAAAGAGAGCATTACCAGAGTAACACAAAGGCTTAAAAAGGTGTCGGTAGAGACCACCCCAGCATGCAAGAAAAATTCGGGCAGACTCATAAGAATAAGTCCTGGGAGGTAAAAAGACATTTTAGTAGAAGGACGGTATTTCCCCACAAGAAATACCATCAATAGACACGCCAATAAATAAGGAAGTCGAACAAAAAATTCGGTTGTTCCAAAAAGGGAAATACTCGCTGCAGAAAACCAGGTTGATAATGGAGGTTTCGCCCAGAAGGGGACCCCATAATCAATTTGTAAAACGATCCACTCTCCCGTCTCGGCCATTAGACGGGCAATTTCTGCATAGCGAGCTTCGGTTTTATCCATCAAGGGCAGCACTGCATTAAAAAAGGCGCGAATTAAAAACAGCAAGGCTAAAAGGTAGCCTGTTACAGAGGCAGCATTGATGGGAGGGAAAAGTTTTTTCATTGTTTGTAACGGCGATAAATAATGGCTAAATCTAACCACAATTGAAACATATAAGAGAATTTGACCCTAGAATCTTCTGTGTCGATCCACTGTTCAAGCGGTACTTCTTTTGCCAGTGTTACCATTTCTTTTTTCCCTAGGGCATTGATTAGGCGAAAGAAAATTTCAACATCAAATAACCAGCGAGAACTAAAGGGAGCGTCAAAGGCGATAGAGACCAGTTTCCGATCGAAGATTTTACAGCCACACTGGGTATCATAAACACTAATCCCCAACATTTTTGAAATAACAGTGGCAATTATCCTTCCAATTAAAAAACGGTACCATTTACGCTCAATACGGTTATCTGCTTTAAGGATACGAGATCCAAAAACAAAGGCGGTCTTTGGATTGATTTTTTTGGCTAAAAGGGTACATTCTTCTAAAGAAGTCGAGAGATCTGCATCGAGATAAGCAAAGCGATCAAAGGAACTATGTTTTAAAGCCAGTTGCATTCCTTCTTGTACAGCACCTGCTTTCCCCTTATTCTTTAAAAGCGCTAGTGTTTCCACTTGTCGTGGGAAGGCTGCTGACAGCCCTGTGAGTAGGGCTAAGGTATCGTCTAAGGAACCGTCGTCCACTAAGATTAGCTGTACAGCTGGGTGCTTAGAAAGAAATTGTTCAAACTGTTCTTTAGGAAACCGATTGGCTTCATTGTAACAGGGAACGATAATGCAAAGTGGCATAGTTTAAAATA
>JBMYNN010000013.1:0-45272 GCA_049598335.1 Flavobacteriaceae bacterium | reverse complement strand
AAAAAGCAAGGGGAGTGATGAGATATTAATCAAGGACACGAATCACAAAATCACCGGGGGTTTCTTGAAAGATTCCAGAAAACTCTTGCTCTACCTCAATGGCTTTTGCTCTTAAATAATCAGCGTGGCGAAAACTGTGATACAAAACATCAAAATCAATTTCACCTAATGCATTAATTAACTCATCACCTGCAAAATTATAAACATACAGTGCAGGGTCTGTAGCGTCCATAAAGTCACGATAGTCCACTGCGTCTAGTTCTGCTTGTGTAGGTTCTGCTCCATAAAACTCTATGAATAAAGTTTCTAGAAACGGACTTATTTGTCTTAAATCATCTAAGCTAAATCCTGGGAAAACATTCTCCCACTCATATAAATCATAGGTGCTTTGAGCAGCAATAGCAAGCACTCCTTGCACCTGTGTATTAATGTTGTTTTTAAAACCATTCCATTGCGCGATTCCAGCACCAGCAGATGTTCCAGCTAAAACTATTTTATTCGCAGGAATGTTTAATTTTACTAGGCGATCTTGAATAAAGTCAATGACCAGGGTACCATCTTCAAGCGCAGAAATTACCCCTTCATTTCCGGCGGTGGTCAATAAGGTATAATTTGCGCTAACAATCGCGATATTTTCGTCTAAGAGGGCCTGCATGGTTTCTAATAAAAGCTCGTCAAAGGCTTGATCTTTATCTCCCCCTATAAAACCCCCTCCGTGAAAAAACAAAACCACTCCTTTAGGATTGCCACTTTCTGGAAAAAGAATATCGAGTTGTTGACGTTCTCTTTCTCCATAGTTGATGTCTTCAAAAAAAAGTCCTTCTCCAAGAGGAGAATCAGATTGGGCAACACCAAGAACAGTCTTAAGGTCAACAGTTGTTGTGGGGTCGTCACTTTTGGTGCATGCCAATAATAAAAATATAAAGGGCAGTATAAATAACTTTTTCATAGGTAGGTTTTTCTAAAGGTATCAATTTTTGATTTACTCTTCTAATCCTTCTGGATAGAGAAAGTGATTATAAGGGAAACGTGTTACATGTATATCGCGTATGGCGGCATAAGCGCGTTGTCTAAATTCTTCTAAATTGGACTTATTTAATGCCGAAATAAACAAAGCATTCCCATTCATTTTTGCCATCCAAGTTTCTTCCCATTCTTCAAGGGTATAATGTCTACTTGTTCGTTCTGTAACAAGATCGTCTTCTTCGATCACCTCTGGCGCATAGGCATCAATTTTATTAAACACCATCATGGTGGGTTTATCTAAACTGTCAATTTCTTGTAAGATTTGGTTGACAGAAGCTATGTGCTCTTCAAAATTTGGATGGGCAATATCTACCACATGCAATAAAAAATCTGCTTCGATCACCTCGTCTAGTGTGCTTTTGAAAGACTCTACTAACTGAGTAGGTAATTTGCGAATAAATCCTACAGTATCACTTAATAAAAAAGGAAGATTCCCAATCACTACTTTGCGCACCGTTGTATCAAGGGTAGCAAAAAGTTTGTTTTCTGCAAAAACCTTGCTCTTAGATAAAACATTCATCAAAGTGGATTTTCCCACATTAGTATACCCCACTAAAGCTACTCTTACCAGTGCTCCACGGTTTCCTCTCTGGGTGGCCATTTGCTTATCAATAGTGGTTAGTTTTTTCTTTAAAAGGGTGATTTTATCTCGAACAATACGGCGGTCTGTTTCGATCTCTGTTTCCCCAGGACCGCGCATCCCGATTCCCCCTTTTTGGCGTTCTAAGTGGGTCCATAGTCCTTTTAATCTAGGAAGTAAATATTGGTATTGTGCTAATTCTACTTGTGTGTGCGCATAGCTGGTTTGGGCTCGTTGTGCAAAAATATCAAGGATCAAACCCGTTCTATCTAAGATTTTACACTTGAGGGTTTTCTCAATATTGTTCTGCTGTGCTGGGGTTAATTCGTCATCAAAAACAACAGTAGAAACATCATTTTCATGGACAAAGGCTTCAAGCTCTTCTAATTTTCCACTCCCGATAAAGGTTTTAGGGTTAGGCAAGGAAATCTTTTGCGTGAAACGCTTTATCACTTTTCCCCCTGCTGTTAGAGCAAGAAAGGCTAATTCATCTAAGTATTCTTTTGATTGAGCTTCATCTTGCTGTGCATTAATGATTCCCACTATTACCGTGTTTTCAACAGCTAAGGTTTTCTTTTCTAGCATGGGTTATGGAGTCTTCCACGATTTAAGTTCGAGCTCTTTTCCATCAAAAACAGCATAGGTATAATGAGAAATCCAATCGCCCAGATTGATATAACGGGCTTGTTGTTCGATGGGGATGTCCAAAGGAATATGGCGGTGCCCAAAGACGTAATAATCCCGTGCTTTTTCTTGATTTTTTCTTTTAGCATACTGGGCTAACCATTCGTGTTCTTCTCCTAAAAAAACAGCATCTTCTTCTCCAGAAATCAATTTATTTTTTACCGATAAATAATGACCAAGGCGCATTCCCCAATCGGGATGTAACCAACGAAAACACCACTGAAAAAAAGGATTTTTAAAGACCTTCTTCATGCGTTTGTATCCTTTATCAAAAGGCCCTAAACCGTCTCCATGCCCTATAAAAAAACTTTTGTCGTTAAAGGTGAATTCACCAGGTGCATAATGAACCTTAACACCAATTTCTTTTTCGAAATAGTCTAACATCCATAAATCGTGATTACCTACAAAAAAGTGGATGGGTACTCCAGCATCTGCCAGCTCTGCTAATTTTCCTAAAACACGGACAAAGCCCTTAGGAACAACCGTCTTATATTCGAACCAAAAGTCAAATAAATCTCCTAACAAGAATAACACCCCAACGTCTTCTTTGATGTGGTCAAGCCATTGCACAAAGATGCGCTCACGGGGGGCACTTTCTTCTGGTTTTGGAGCCCCTAAATGATTATCAGAGGCAAAATAGATTTTCTTTCCTTGTGGAAGTAGCATGCGATAAATTCTAAGATAAAGATACCATCTTTCTAACCAATGGCATTTGCAAGGTCGTCAATCAAATCTTGAGCATCTTCGATTCCAACACTTAGGCGAATAAGGGAATCCACTACTCCACTTTTCTCGCGCTCTTCTTTAGGGATAGAGGCATGGGTCATAGAAGCGGGGTGTCCGGCTAAACTTTCTACCCCACCAAGAGATTCTGCCAAGGTGAAAAGTTTTAAGTTCTCGACTATTTTGATGGCCGCTTTATAGTCTGCCCCCTCTGGAATAAAAGATAACATTCCGCCAAAATCTTTCATTTGCTTTTTAGCAACATCGTGATTTGGGTGCGTTTCGAAACCAGGCCAATAAACCCTTTCGATTTTTGGATGAGCGGCTAAAAATGCTGCAACGGCTTTCCCATTTTCGCAATGGCGTTGCAAACGCACATGCAGGGTTTTAATTCCACGGAGCGTTAAAAAACTATCCATAGGGCCAGGGACAGCACCACTAGCGTTTTGTATAAAAGCTAGACGTTCATACAAAACATCGTCATTGACAACAAGGGATCCTAAAACAACATCTGAATGCCCCGCTAAATATTTTGTTGCAGAGTGCATCACAATATCTGCCCCAAAATTTAGGGGCTGTTGCAAGTAGGGTGAAGCAAAAGTATTATCAACGGCTAAGCGTAAATTATTCTTTTTGGCCAACTGGGCTACTGCTTCGATATCGACCACATTCATCATAGGGTTGGTAGGGGTTTCTACCCAGATCAACTTAGTATTCTTGTTGATGGCAGCTTCAACATTAGCTAAATCGTTCATTCCAACAAAGTGAAATTTTAAGCCAAAACCTTCAAATATCTTGGTAAATAATCGATAAGAACCACCATAGAGGTCATTCGTTGAGATCACCTCATCTCCAGGTTGAAGTAACTTCATCACGGCATCCATAGCGGCTAATCCAGAGGCAAAGGCTAAGCCGTGCTTTCCGTTTTCTATACTCGCCAAAGACTTTTCAAGGGCTTGACGGGTGGGATTATGGGTGCGACTGTACTCAAAACCATTATGACCACCAGGAGTAGTTTGCGCATAGGTCGAGGTTTGATAAATAGGAGGCATTACCGCGCCATAAGCTGGGTCTGGAGCTTGACCTCCATGAATGGTCGCACTGTTAAATCGCAATTTCTTTTCCATTTGATATCTTCAATAATATAGTAACAAAGGTAAGAGATTCCCTTGATTTCTCTTTGCTTTAGGGAATTTTGATTTACTTTGCACCAAAGGGAGAATCTAATGAATCTATTTTATTATTTAAGCAGTTGCGATACCTGTAAAAGGATCATGAAAACTTTAGCTTTAACCGATGATATTAGGCAAATCGATATCAAAATAAATCCATTGACAGCAGAACAATTGGAGACTCTTTATCAACTTAGTGGATCTTATCAAGCACTACTAAACAAGAGGGCTCAAAAGCTCAAAGAAATCGATAAAAGCAACTTAGATGAGGCTCAAATTAAAACATTATTACTGTCTCATTACACCTTTTTAAAACGACCTATATTATTATATAATAATGAATTATATGTTGGCAATGCTAAATCAACTCTAGCCGCGGCACAAGCAGCACTCAATGGATAAACGTTTTCTTGCTCTACTCGCTGCCATAGGGGCAACCACTATCTATGGACTAAATCACACCATCATGAAGGTTATTATGCCTGATTTCATTGGTCCTTTAGGGTTAGTCTTATTACGGGTAATTAGCGCTAGTCTTCTTTTTGGAGCATTGAGCTTTTTTTATCCTTCAGAAAAAGTTGATACACGTGATGCATTGAGGATCTTGGCAGCTGCTTTTTTTGGTATGTGCCTCAATATGCTCTTTTTTATTAAGGGATTGAGTCTTTCAACTCCAATAAACAGTTCGGTCATCATCACCATTATGCCAATCATTGTAATGGTACTTTCTTCAATTTTTTTGAAGGAAAAAATCACCTTTTTAAAATTTATGGGAATTATTTTTGGTTTCACAGGAGCTATCACACTGGTACTTTATCGAAGTGCGTTTATCAAAAATGCCCCTAACATCCCCTTAGGCAATGCGATGCTTTTAGTCAACGCTTTCAGTTATGGTGCTTATTTAGTGATCATGAAGCCTATCACAAAAAAATACCATGTAATTACATTGATGAAATGGATGTTCCCCTTAGGTGTTTTGATGAATCTCCCCTTTGGTATAAATGAATTAATGGCGGTTGAATGGCAATCCCTTCCGTGGGAAGCTATCTGGCGCATTGGCTTTGTTCTCTTGTTTACTACCTTTTTTGCTTATTTACTCAATATGTATGCGTTGCGAGAAGTTCCACCGACAACCATCGGGGTTTTGACTTATGTACAACCCATTATTGCTATTGTGTATGCTTCCTTTACTGGAAACGATCAATTAGACTGGGTTAAAAGTCTAGCCACCCTTTTGGTTTTTACTGGCGTTTATTTGGTCACCAAAAGAAGACAAAATCCTTCTTCAAATTAAATAATCACATTAAATCGTTTTCGAAAATAATTGTATGGATTTTGTCAATATTTTTGTAATTCTACAAACAAGCCATTACATTTAGATTAGTAAATGCAACATCATGAAAAAGATATATGTCCTTATTTTACTCTCTACTTTAATTTCTTGTGGGTCTTCAAATGAAAAAAAAGACGATGGATTTAAATTTAATCGTACCAAAAAAGAAGAAACAAAGGCCGTAAAAGAAAAAACGGCGACTCCTATTGATCTAAACAATAAAGGAATTGGACCAATTCAAGATTTGACATTTGATCAAGCCATAAACCCTGCCATGGTCGCTGCTGGAGCAACGGCATTTAAACAGAAATGTACTGCTTGTCACAAAATCGAAAGCAAATTGATGGGCCCAGCGATGAAAGGTATCTATGAACGTCGCCACCCAGCCTGGGTTATGAACATGCTTTTAAATCCTACTGAAATGGTTAAGGAAGACCCTATTGCTAAAGCCCTCCTTGCTGAGTACAATAATATTTTAATGATTAACCAAAACCTTAGTCAAGAAGAGGCCAGGGCCATCGCAGAATATTTACGCAGCTTATAACGCCCACTTTTTTCCGCCTGTAGCCTCTTGAAGATCGACACAACCTTTTTGTTGACCCGGTACTGGCGCATAAGCAAGATGTTCTTTACCGATAATAGCATTCCCTTCAAAAGCACGAATGGCTAATGAACGAAGGTTAAATAAATAGCTTTGACACACCCCTTCAATAGGTGGTGCCCCCGCGCTGCCATCTTCAAGTCCTGCTAAATAAGCATTAAATGCTGCTCCGCGTGTCGCTTGATCTTCTGGAGATGCGCGTAAAAATTTATTTAATTGAACATCAATATCTTCGGAGGTTAGATCGGCGATATTTTCTTTTTCAGCAGCAGCTTGCGCTACTCCTGCAAAAATTCCAGTGGCCATTTTAGCAAATTCTTGCTCTTCTGGAGTGCTAACATTAGCGAGATATCCATCGATAAATTGAATTAAATTCAAATCACTTGCTCCAGGGACATTGGTTGTAGTTGGCAACATCACATCGATGATTTTTGCCATTACATTTGCGTTCTCTTGAGATAATAAAGTGGGTACCCAACCTGCTTCTGTTGTTTGACAACTTTGTAATAAGCTCGCTACCGTGGGAGTTAAAGTAAGTGCTCCAAATGAGAGGCCTATGTTTTTTAATGCGGTTCTTCTTTGCATAATATCTACTTTACAGATTGATTTTTTTGAGTTCTTCAACAGCGAAGTTAGCTGCACGAGCCGTTAATGCCATATAAGTTAAGGATGGGTTAACATTTCCAGCAGAAGTCATACATGCTCCATCGGTCACAAAAACATTGGGTACTTCGTGTAACTGATTATTTCCATTAAGTACAGAAGTCTTTGGGTCACGTCCCATTCTAGCGGTTCCCATTTCATGGATCCCTAATCCTAAATGGTAATCATTATCATAACCTTGAACATTTTTAAATCCAGCTTCTTCTAACATTTTGATGGCTTGCTCTTTCATGTCTTTACGCATGGCAAGTTCATTTTCTTTAATATCAGCGTCAAAAGTAACGGTAGGTAATCCCCATTCGTCTAATTTTTCATAGTCCAGATACATACGGTTTTCATGGTATGGTAATACCTCACCAAAACCGTTTAATCCCATGTTCCATCCTCCTGGATTCATGATTGCTTCTTTGAATTCTGGACCATAGGCCATTTCTTTAACATTTTCTGTCCAAGAACCTCGACTTCCGCCACCTTGATAACCATAGCCTCTTAAGAAGTCTTTGCGATTTGTTTCTCCACCAATATTTCTAAAACGTGGAATATAAATTCCGTTTGGTCTTCTTCCGGTATAGTATTTATCGTTAAATCCATCAAACTCACCATAAGCTCCTACTTGGAAATGGTGATCCATGATATTGTGTCCTAGTTCTCCAGAGGCATTCCCCATTCCGTTAGGAAAATATTCAGATTTAGATTGTAATAAAATAGAAGTAGAAGCTACTGCAGAAGCACATAAGAAAACTACTTTGGCGTTAAAGACCATGCTTTCTTTAGTTTCTGCATCAATCACACGAACACCAGAGGCTTTTTTCGTTTCGGGATCATAAATGACTTCATTCACAATTGAATTGGGACGTAAAGTCATGTTTCCTGTTGCTTCTGCCATAGGTAAGGTAGAAGAATTGCTGCTAAAGTATCCCCCAAAAGGACAACCGCGCATACAGCGATTTCTGTATTGACAGCTAATACGTCCTGCACCAGGTTTTGTTCCTTCGGTAATATGTGCTGTTCTTCCTATAGTTAAAACACGGTCAGTATATTTTTCTGCAATAGATTCTTTGAGATGCTCTTCTACGCAGGTAAGTTCCATTGGCTTTAAATATTCCCCATCAGGAAAATGATCTAACCCTAATAATTCCCCAGAAATACCGGCATGCTGTTCGACATAAGAGTACCATGGTGCAATATCTTCATAGCGAATGGGCCAATCTACTGCAACACCGTCTTTTAGATTTGCTTCAAAATCAAAGTTGCTCAAACGATAACTCTGTCTCCCCCACATAATAGAACGTCCTCCTACATGATATCCACGACACCAATCAAATTGTTTGTCTTCGTTATAAGGGTGCTTAATGTCATCGACAAAAAAGTGTTTTGATTCTTCGCGAGTAGTATAGCCTGTTCGACTTTGTTTGGGTTGTCTTTCACGGGTTTCGTTCGTGATAACATTTCCATGTGGGAAATCCCATGGATCTTTGTTCATAGTAGGATAATCTTCTATGTGGCTAACCATTCTGCCTCTCTCTAGGACTAATGTTTTTAGTCCTTTTTCTGTTAATTCTTTGGCGGCCCAACCACCACTTATACCAGTGCCAACAACAATTGCATCATATTGGGCTTCAAAATTAGTGCTGCTCATTATTCAGGTGTTTTGTAAAAGCAAAATAGGGTTTAGTATTGAACTATACTAAAAAATTTCTTGTTAATTGTGTTAAAATTATCAATTAAAGAGGTTTTCGTATTAATAAACAAAAATCGATAACTGCATGAATCTTTAGTTTTTTTAGTATTATTACATTGTTTACATTAATTTAACTTACTTATGGAACGAAGAAAATTTATTCAAAACAGTTTAGCCCTCGGCCTTGGCGCATCTGCACTAGGCTCACTGTCTGCCAATACTTTAGGACAGCACTTTTTTCAAAATAATTTATCCACTTCACCTTTTTTTAAATTTTCTTTAGCCCAATGGTCTTTGCATAAAGCGATATGGGAAGGAACCTTAAACCCTTATGACTTTGCTGCTAAAGCAAAAGAACTAGGTTTTGAAGGGATAGAATATGTCAATCAATTGTATAAAGATGTCACAGAAGCAAAAGACAAAAACAATGCATTAAAGCAATTTATCGCCCAATCTAATGCTCAAGCAAAAGCACAAGGTGTCGAGAACGTCCTTATTATGATCGATGGAGAAGGAGACCTTGCCGTCCCTAGTGTTAACAAACGTAATAAAGCCATTGAAAACCACAAAACTTGGGTCGAAGTCGCCGCAGAAATGGGTTGTCACTCCATCCGTATTAATCTTTTTGGAGAACGAGATGAAAAAGCTTGGAAGACTCAAGCAGCAGAAAGTATGCGCCAGTTAGGTGAATTTGCTGCTCCTTATAACATTAATATCATTGTAGAAAACCACGGTTATCTTTCGTCTAATGCAGCCCTAGTGATGGAGATGCTTGATGATGTTAATTTAAATAATTGTGGAACCCTTCCAGACTTTGGAAACTTCTGTTTAGAAAGAGAAGCAGGAAAGCGCTGGGAGGCAAAATGCATTAAAGAGTATGATCGCTATCAAGGAGTAAAAGAATTGCTCCCTAGGGCATTTGCCGTTAGTGCAAAATCACATGATTTTGATGCAGAAGGCAATGAAATCCATACCGATTATTTACGCATGTTACAACTAGTAAAAAATGCAGGCTATACCGGATTTATTGGTATAGAATACGAAGGCAGTGAATTGTCTGAAATTGACGGTATCCTCGCTACTAAAAACTTATTGCTAGAAAAAGCCAAACTAATCGTTTAATCAATACTATTTAACCAAAATGAATTCAACGACTAAATTTCAACTTTCCTTAATGATGTTCCTCCAATTTTTTATTTGGGGAGGGTGGTTTGTCACCCTAGGGACATTTTTAGGAAACAATCTCGGTGCAAGTGGTGCTGAAACCGCCATGGCCTTTTCAACACAATCATGGGGTGCGATTATTGCCCCGCTATTTATTGGACTAATCGCCGATCGCTATTTTAATGCAGAACGCATCTTGGGGGTGCTTCACCTTATTGGGGGTGGCTTGATGTATTTCATGTCACAAGCGGGGGATTTTGCAACATTCTACCCTTACGTTTTTGGCTATATGTTAGTGTACATGCCTACGCTGGCCTTAGTAAATTCTGTTTCCTTTAATCAAATGAAAGATCCCGCTAAAGAGTTTTCGCTAATTCGCGTCTTTGGAACCATTGGATGGATTGTTGCTGGATTAGTAATTAGTTACCTCAGCTGGGATTCCCCCCAAGCCATCGAATCGGGTGCCTTAGCGAATACTTTTTTAATGGTGTCTGCTGCTTCCATTGCACTAGGACTTTTTAGTTTTACTTTACCTAAAACTCCTCCTTCAAATACAAGAGGTGAATCTTTATCTCTGGGAGATATTTTAGGCTTCGACGCTTTAAAATTATTAAAGGACCGTAACTTTTTGATGTTCTTTATCACCTCTGTTTTAATCTGTATCCCTTTGGCGTTTTATTACCAACAAGCCAATCCTTTTCTAGTTGAATTAGGCATGGAGAATGCAACAGGGAAAATGACCCTGGGACAAATTAGTGAAGTCCTCTTTATGCTCTTACTCCCCGTATTCTTCAAAAAGTTTGGCTTTAAGAAAACCATTCTAGTTGGAATGCTTGCCTGGGCCGTGCGTTATGCCTTATTTGCTTATGGCAATGCTGGTGAATTGACCTTTATGCTAATTATAGGAATTGCTTTACACGGGATTTGCTATGATTTCTTTTTTGTTTCTGGACAAATTTACACGGACTTTAAAGCAGGTGAAAAAGTAAAAAGTGCCGCACAAGGATTGATCACCTTAGCGACATATGGAGTGGGAATGCTTGTTGGATTTTGGGTCGCTGGGAAAATTTCTGACGCCTACCTCCTCGAAAACGGAACTCATGCTTGGGAAATGATTTGGTTAATCCCAGCAGCTTTTGCTGTAGGAGTACTCGTCTTATTTATGCTTATCTTTAAAGACGAAAAAATCGAACTAAAAGAAGAATAAATTGAGTCACAAAATACGTCTAGGGATTTTAGGAGGCGGAAGGGACTCCCTCATTGGTGGTGTGCATCGCATTGCCTCTAATATGTTTGATCGCTATCAAATTGTTGGAGGATGCTTTAATCCTAATCCACCAGAAAACAAAAGCTTTGCAACACATATAGGAGTACCTTTAAATCGCGTTTACGACACTTTTCAAGATTTAATTGAAGCAGAAGTGAAGCTTCCTCAAGAAGAACGCATTGAAGTCGTTTCGGTTTTAACCCCTAACTTCCTACACTTTTCTATGGCAAAGCAGCTATTGGAAAATGGCTTTAATGTAATCTGCGAAAAACCCTTGACCACAACTCATGCCGAGGCCCTTGAGTTAGAAGCCCTTCAGGCTGAAAAAAAGGTGATTTTTGCCGTGACCTACACCTATACGGGTTATCCTATGATTCGTCAAATGAAGCAAATGATTGCCGATCGTGTAATTGGGGAAGTACAAAAGGTAGATTTACAATATTATCAAGGATGGATCAATCCCTTTATGCATCAACCAGATTTAAGAAAATCTGTCTGGCGCCTTGACCCTGAAAAAGGAGGACTAAGCTGCTGTATAGGAGATATTGGAACCCATGCATTTGATATGGTAGAATATGTCACCGGGATGCGGGTAAAACAACTATTAGCTGATCTTAATTACCGCTATCCAGACAATCAAATGGATGTTGATGGAACCATTCTTGTTCGTTTTTCAGACTATTGCAAGGGGGTTTTAAGAGCTTCACAAATCGCTACTGGAGAAGAAAACAACTTCACCGTTCAAATCTATGGACAAAACGGAAGCCTAAAATGGGGACAGGAAAATCCTAATTATTTGACTTATTTACAAGAAGGTAAACCCATGCAAGTATTAAAACCAGGCTATGAATTCCACAGCGCATTTGCTCAAGATGCCACAAAACTTCCTCCTGGTCATCCAGAAGGATTGTATGATGCCATGGGGAATATTTACAATGGCGTGGCCAAAGCAATTCGTGGAGAAGAATTTACCCACGGTGCTTTCCCAGAGATGGAAGAAGGTGTTCGAGGTATGTTATTTATTGAAAAAGTATTAGAATCACACCAAAACGGTAACGTTTGGGTGAATTTATAAAAACAACGACCATTGAAAACAATTAAAGGACCCGCCGTATTTCTGGCACAGTTTATCGATCAAAAAGCCCCTTTCAACAGTTTAGAAGGACTTTGCCAATGGGCAGCAGATTTAGGCTATAAGGGTATTCAAATCCCCACCCTAGACAAATGGCTCATCGATCTGGATACCGCAGCAGAGAGTCAAACCTATTGTGATGAACTCAAAGGGAAGATTAATTCTTTTGGATTAGAAATCACTGAGTTATCCACCCACTTGCAAGGACAGCTTGTAGCCGTGCATCCCGCTTATGACCAAATGTTTGATAATTTTGCCCCCGATGCGGTAAAAAACAATCCTAAAGCAAGAACAGCCTGGGCCGTTGATCAAGTCAAAAAAGCTGCAATTACGAGCAGAAGACTGGGGATTAGTGCTCATGCAACCTTTTCAGGGTCTTTACTTTGGCCCTACTGGCACCCGTGGCCACAACAACCCGACGGTCTAATCGATCTTGGTTTTAAAGAACTCGCCAATCGCTGGCTTCCCATTCTAGACGTTTTTGATGAAAACGGGGTAGATGCCTGTTATGAAATCCACCCTGGAGAAGATCTTCACGACGGGGAAACCTTTGAAAGATTTTTAGCCGCTACCGGAAACCATAAACGCGCGAATATCCTATACGATCCCAGTCATTTTGTCTTACAACAATTGGACTATATCACCTATATCGACCACTATCACGAATTCATCAAAGCATTTCACGTGAAGGATTCTGAATTTAAACCTAACGGAAAAAAAGGCGCCTTTGGTGGATATGGAGATTGGCGAGAACGTGCAGGACGTTATCGCTCTCCTGGTGATGGACAAATCGACTTTAAATCTATCTTTACAAAATTAACCGAATACGGCTGTGATGTATGGGCAGTAATGGAATGGGAATGCTGCGTAAAAAGTCCAGAACAAGGCGCTAGAGAAGGCGCTGCGTTTATCAAAAATCACATCATTGAAGCAACAGAAAAAACCTTCGACGATTTTGCTGGGGGAGACATAGATCAAGCCCAATTAAGAGACATTTTAAACCTATAACAATCATGAAAAAACAATTACTACTGCTAGCAGGAATAGTCGCTTTTAGTTCTTGTCAAGGAACAAGCCAAAAGAAAAAAGAAGCCGAAACTAAAACAGAAGTTGAGCAAGAAGCTCCAGCTCAAGAAGGATGGATTAGCCTCTTTGATGGGGAAACCCTTAACGGCTGGCACCAATACAATGGGGATAAAATAGGAGAAGAATGGAGCGTCGCAGAAGGCGTCTTAACCTTTGAACCCAGAGAAGATAGAAAATGGGGCGATGGTGGGAAAAATATAGTCACCAATCAAAGCTTCACCAGCTTTGTACTTTCGATCGAATGGAACGTTTCAGAAGCTGGAAATAGCGGGATTTTCTGGGGGGTACAAGAAGTAGAAGAATATGGAGAGCCCTATCAAACTGGGCCAGAAATTCAAATTTTAGATAACGAGCGTCACCCAGACGCTAAAGCCAATCCAAAATTTCACCAAGCTGGTGCTCTCTATGATCTAGTGCAACCCACTGAAGATGTATGTAAGCCTGCTGGGGAATGGAATCACGTATTGCTAACCGTCGATCACAACACTAATAAAGGAAATGTTGTTTTTAACGGAACAGAAATCCTTAGCTTCCCACTAAGTGGAGAAGCTTGGGACAAGCTTGTCAACAATAGTAAATTTAAAGGATGGAAAGGTTTTGGAGCATTCAAAACAGGAAAGATTGGACTGCAAGATCACGACGATAAAGTTTCTTTTAGAAACATCAAGATCAAAGAATTATAAAAAATAAGAATGATTATATCCATGACAGGCTTTGGGAAAAGTGAAACCCAATTTCAACACAAAAAAATCACCATTGAGTTAAGAACATTAAACAGTAAAAATATCGACCTTAACTTTAAAACACCCCACTGTTATAGAGAGCTCGAACCATTATTACGCAATCAAATTAACAGCAAGTTGGCTCGGGGAAAAATTGATGTTTCCATCTTCGTTGATAATTCTGGTACTCAGAGTACAACAATTTTAAATAAGGAGGTTATACAAGCTTATTTAAAGCAATTAAAAGACATTCATAATGGTGATACAACAGAACTACTCAAGATGGCCGTGCGATTACCCGACTCGCTTAAATCAGAAAAAGAAACCCTAAGCAATGAAGAAAAAGAAATCTTACTAGACTTATTTTCTGCAACAATTAAGAAAGTCAATCAACATCGACAAAACGAAGGAAAAGCTCTGGCCATAGATTTTGAAAAACGACTCACCAATCTTTCGCAATTATTAAAAGATGCCATTGATATTGATCCAGAAAGAAAAACAAAAGTCACCGAAAAACTCAATAATGCCCTCGAACAATTAGCCATTGATATAGATCAAAACAGACTAGAACAAGAGTTAATTTACTATCTTGAAAAATATGATATTACCGAAGAAAAAGTTCGTTTAGCCAATCATATCAATTACTTTAAAGAGATCATGGCGCAAGATCAAGCTAACGGGAAAAAACTAGGTTTTATCGCACAAGAAATGGGTCGAGAAATCAACACCATTGGATCTAAAGCTAATCATGCTGGATTACAAAAAATCGTTGTGCAAATGAAAGATGAATTAGAGAAAATAAAAGAACAGTTACTTAACGTATTATAACATGGAAACTGGAAAACTCTTTGTGTTTTCTGCCCCATCGGGAAGTGGAAAAACTACTTTAGTTCGCCATTTACTCTTACAAAACCTTCCCTTAGGCTTCTCGATTTCTGCCACTTCACGTCCTCCACGTGGAGAAGAAAAAAACGGGGTGGATTATTACTTTTTAAGTGAAAAAGAGTTTCGCCAAAAAATTGAAGAAGACGCTTTCATTGAATATGAAGAAGTCTACAATGGTGCTTTTTATGGCACCCTTCGTTCAGAAGTAGAACGTTTATGGAAGCAAGGAAAAAATGTCCTTTTTGACATCGATGTAATTGGTGGTCTAAATATAAAAGAACAGTATCCAGCGGAAACCCTAGCTGTCTTTGTACAACCACCTTCGCTCGAAGAATTAGAAAAACGCCTACGCCAACGCAATACAGAAAGCGAAGAGAAAATTCAACAACGCCTAGATAAGTCAGCTTCAGAATTAATTTACTCTCAAGATTTTGATATAATTCTTGTAAATGATAATCTAGCAAAAGCAAAACAAGAAGTAGTACGTTTAGTGAAAGAGTTCTTGCGTTCCTAAGCAATTTGCTACCTTTATAGCATGCAACATATTGGATTGTTTTTTGGCACATTTAACCCCATCCACAACGGGCATTTAATCCTTGCTAATCACTTTGCAGAGCACACTAATCTTGACCAAATATGGTTTGTGATCACTCCACAAAATCCCTTTAAACAGAAACAATCTATGTTAGCAAATCACCATCGGCTAGAAATGGTCTATCGTGCTACAAAAGACTACCCTCGACTACAGCCATCTAACATAGAGTTTGAACTTCCTACTCCAAATTATACAAGTGATACCCTAATAAGATTAGAAGAAAAGTATCCCAATAAGAAATTTTCCCTCCTACTAGGAGAAGACAATTTAGCTTCTTTTCACAAATGGAAAAACTATGAAGTAATTCTTGAACGTTATTCGCTGTTTATCTATCCTAGAAATGGCGCTGCACCGCCAGCTAAAGAATTATCAAAATATAAAAATATCTATTTAGTCAATGCCCCTAAAATAGAGGTGGCTTCCTCTAAAATAAGAGAATGGATTAAAGCAAAAAAAAATGTTCGCCCCCTGCTCCCGCCAGAAAGTTGGATATATCTTGACGAAATGAATTTTTACAAATAATATGGTGGTAAACAAGAAACTAAAATACTCCACACTTTTTTTACTTGTATTATTATGGGGTTTTACGTTAATTCATTTTAATGACCTGCCAAAAGAAATTCCCATACACTATAATGCTAAAGGTGTTCCAGATAGTTTTGACACCCGCATTCACATCTGGGGTTTACCCATAATTGCGACCTTTCTCTTTGCCTTGTTAAACCGGCTTCAAAAAAGAACAAGAATTCAAAAAATCGAACTGCAACTATTGCAATGGATGGAATTGCTTATTCTTGTAATCTTCACTTATATTCAACTCCAAACTTTCTTCGTCTCAGTCAATAAAAGTAATGGATTGGGGAGCTGGTTTTTACCGGCAGCGATGATTGGTTTTTTAGGCCCTATTTTCTGGGTTATAAGAAAACAACAACAATCTTAAAAAAGGACTTCCCTGATGAGACGTTCTGTGAGTGCTTTTCTACTCCACTCAGAAAGATTTTCCATCTTATTTAATGGTGCTTTATCTGCTTCAAATAAGCTTTGAATAAAGGCAACTATGGCCAGGTGATCGTCATTTTCGATCATTTTAGCACAAGTCCCTTTGGCGATAAATTCGCCTGCGGCGGAAATCGGATCCCCTAGAGAAAGCACTGGAACCTGAGTGGCGAAATATTCTAATAACTTCCCAGAAATCATTTGGGTAGTCGCCCCTGTGAAAATAAAATTCAGCAATAAATGACCACTTTTCATTAATGCGATGGCGGCCGCATGATCTAAATAACCGTGATAAACCACCTCAACATTAGGCAAAGCAGTTCGAATTTCTTCTAAGGTCCTTTTAGCAATATTCCCTGCCAGAGAAAAACGAATAGGGCGATCTCCTTTGAGTTGTCGCAATGCTTTAAGGACAGAAGGGTAAGCTTGCTGCTGGGTAAGTAAACCGGTATAAACTATATGAAAAACATCTTTAGGAGGAAGAGAATCTATCCCATTTATCAAATCGGGATCAAAGCCGTTGGCTAAAGTGATAAAGTTTTGATCTGGTGCTTTTACGATTAAACTTTGGTGCAACTCCCCTCCTATGGTAGTAATAACCCCGCTTGCCTTTTGAAGCACAGTCTTTTCAAGTTGAGCGTCTTTGGCTTGACTACTATGGCTACGGCGCATTTGTTTATTGTAAAAGACATCAGTCCACGGATCGCGAAAATCCGCCCACCAGTTCAATTGAAAAAAGTCAATTAATTGTAAGCCCACTAAATGAGTCGAATGTGGTGGTCCAGTGGTGATCAAGTGTTTGATGTTTTCTTGCTTTAATAATTTTTGTGCTGCCTTAACGGCAAAAGCCACCCAGCCTTTTCGCGCATCTGGAATAAAATAATTCCCGCGAATGTAGGCTGCTAATTGCCCAAAAAAGCTTTTGGTATTGACTTCCCCTTGAGGAATTCCTTGCGCAGAGCTGCCGCTGGTTAAGCGAGAATACAAACGCAAAGGTTCTCTTGTAGCGGTTTTGATCACCCTGATTCCTTCTACTTCTTTTAAAAGACTTTGGTCTAACTGTGGGTAAGAGGCTTGCTTTTCGTCTACAGTGATCACAATGGGTTCCCAGCCCAATTGCTTGAGGTACTTAGCAAAATACATCCAGCGTTGAACTCCAGAGCCTCCAGACGGCGGCCAGTAATAGCTAAGAATCAATACTTTTTTAGAAACAGACAAGCTTACTTTTTATACAAAGGTACAGAAGAACAGGCTTCCCCATACATTAAGCTTTTGACATGCGGTTGTAACTTCTCCACCAAAGCTATAAATGCCGAAGGGGGAATGGCTTTATCTACACAACCCTTAATGATTACGGGTTGATTTTTGTAGGGTTCAATTGGAAGAGAATGAATTAAATCCTGAAAAATAGCGTTCTCTAATTCTCCTAAAGAGCCCCAGATTACTTTTTTAGCTATAGGTTGTAGATAAGTCGTCACCAAAAGATTCGCCCATGCAGGTATAAGGGCTTCTGTTGAACAATGCAAGGCTACATAACTATCTTGATAAACAGAAAAATCAACCTCTTTTAACGCTGCTCTAAATTCTTTTTCGCGTAAAATAAAGCCTTTGTCCAACCACTGGCTTAGGTCTAAAGCGATTCTATTTCCTTCAGGATAGTTTTCCTCAAGATTAAAAGTAATCAAAGGACTTTTAGCCACTCTGTTCACAATTTCTTCAGCCATATTACAACATTCCTAATTCCAGTTTGGCCTCTTCGCTCATCAAGTCTTGTGTCCACGGAGGGTCAAAAGTAATCTCAACTTCGGCATCTTTTACCTCATTAATAGATTTAACTTTTTCTTCTACCTCAACCGGTAAGGTTTCTGCTACAGGGCAGTTAGGTGTAGTTAGCGTCATTAAGATTTTCACCTCCTGATCTTCGTTGACAAAAACATCATAGATCAGCCCTAACTCATATATATCTACCGGGATTTCTGGATCAAAAATAGTTTTGAGGACCTTGACGATTTTCTCGCCTAAATCGTGGGTATCAATTGTTGCTTCTGACATAATTAATTGAGTTGGGTTTGAAAGGCAATAGCGTATAGTTTAATTTGCTTAATCATAGAGACCAAGCCATTTGCTCGCGTGGGTGATAAATGTTCTTTTAAACCGATTTTATCAATAAAATCGGTGTCTGCTGCTAAAATATCTTTGGGGTGTTGATTTGAAAATGCGCGAATTAAAATCGCAATTATTCCTTTTGTGATAATCGCATCACTATCGGCAGAAAATTGCAGTTTGTCTTGATCTAATTGAGCATGTACCCAAACCTTACTTTGACAACCTTTAATAATGTTATCGTCTGTTTTAAATTCTTCTGGAATGATGGGTAGGGATTTCCCAAGTTCAATCATGTATTCATAGCGTTGCATCCAGTCTTCAAAAAGGCTGAATTCTTCGATAATTTCTTGTTGGGTTTCTTGTATGGTCATAGCCCTATAAAGATACGATTTATTGCAACATTGCCATGGCGCGTTTTAGTGCTACAATCATTTGGTCAATTTCTTCTTTGGTATTGTAAAAAGAAAACGACGCCCGCACTGTTCCTGGGATCTGGTAATAGTCCATGATGGGTTGTGCACAATGATGTCCCGTGCGAACCGCTATTCCCATTTTATCTAAGATACTCCCAATATCATAAGGGTGAATCCCCTTGACATTAAAAGAAATCACGGCTGTTTTTTCTTCCGCTTCGCCATAAATTTCTACCCCTTCAATCGCTTTGAGCTGTGAAGTCCCATAGTTTAACAATTCTTGCTCATATGCAGCGATAGCCTCAAAACCAATACCATTCATATAATCTAAGGCTGCGCCAAAGGCAATACCTCCCGCAATATTGGGCGTTCCTGCTTCAAATTTATGGGGTAAGTCGGCATAGGTGGTTTTTTCAAAGGTCACCTCTGCGATCATTTCTCCACCTCCTTGATAAGGCGGAAGACTGTTGAGTAAATCTTCTTTTCCATAAAGCATGCCAGCCCCAGTGGGACCGCATAATTTATGGGCAGAAGTCACATAATAATCTATGTCTAAGGCTTGCATATCTGCCTTGATATGTGGAGCCGCTTGTGCACCATCGATTAATACTTTTGCCCCTACTTCATGCGCTTTAGCAATGATATCTTCAATGGGGTTGACTGTCCCTAAAGCGTTAGAAACGTGGTTGACAAAGACAAGTTTTGTATGGATATTCAGCAGGCTGTTATAGGCTTGCATATCCAGTGTGCCTTGTTGGGTCATAGGGATTACCTTTAATATTGCTCCTGTTTTTTCGCATAATATTTGCCAAGGAACTATATTAGAATGATGTTCCATCGCAGAGACTAGAAGCTGGTCTCCCTTATTTAAAATTTCAGTATAGCCCGCAGCAATAATATTGATGCTATGAGTGGTCCCTGAGGTCAAAATAATTTCATGTGCCTTTGCTGCATTAAAATGACGCTGAATTTTTTGACGAGCTGCTTCATAGGCATCTGTTGCTTCTTGACTCAAACTGTGCACCCCGCGGTGAATATTGGCATTGTATTGACTGTAATAGTCAACAATCACA
Organism: Flavobacteriaceae bacterium; assembly: GCA_049598335.1. Classification (GTDB taxonomy): domain Bacteria; phylum Bacteroidota; class Bacteroidia; order Flavobacteriales; family Flavobacteriaceae; genus Arcticimaribacter. The sequence continues at coordinate 25,370 of JBMYNN010000013.1, read as the reverse complement.
TCAATGACTTGTTGTGGCGTTTGCGAAGTAGCCGCATTGTCAAAATAGACCAAGGCTTGACCGTTTACTTCTCGCTGAAGAATGGGAAAATCCGAACGGATCTTTTCGATGTCTAATGCCTTATAAGTCATGTCCTATTTCAACCCCTAATTTCATTGCGATCAACTTATTTATTCTTGTTTTAAGCGCAGGAATAGCGACACTTTCCAAGACATTATTAGCAAAGGCATAGGTGAGTAAACCTTTGGCTTCCTTTTTAGGAATCCCACGGGAACGCAGATAAAATAAAGCATCTTCGTTTAACTGTCCAATGGTACAACCATGAGAACATTTTACATCGTCTGCAAAAATCTCCAGCTGTGGCTTGGTATTTATCGTGGCTTTATCGTCCAATAAAATATTGTTGTTTTGCTGAAAGGCATTGGTCTTTTGGGCAATTTGATCAACATAAATTTTACCATTGAAAACGCCCACCGCTTTATCGGCATAAATGCCTTTGTAATCTTGATGACTTTCGCAATTGGGTTTTTCGTGATTTACCAGGGTATAGTGATCGACATGTTGTTGATCCTCTATAATGGTAATTCCTTTCATGGTAGAATCAATATGCTCTCCTTTTTGATAGAAGTTCAAATTGTTTCTAGTTAATTTTCCGCCAAAAGAAAAAGTGTGTACTTTAACATTACTATTGCCTTGTTGTGCGATATAGGTATTATCGACAAGCGAGGCATCATGACGATCATTTTGGATTTTGTAATAATCTACAATGGCGTTTTTATTAGCGAAAATTTCTGTCACAGCATTGGTCCATACAGCGTGATTGGCCAAACTTTGATGGCGCTCAATGATTTGTACTTGTGCATTTTCTTCTATCACGACCAGAGATCGCGGTTGGAGCATAAAATCCCCCTGTTCCCCTGTTGAAAAATGGATGATTTGAATAGGTTTTTCTGCCACAACAGATTTAGGGATATAGATATAAGCTCCCTCTTTTGCAAAAGAAGTATTCAAGGCCGTCAAGTTTTCTTCTTTATCGGCCACTTGATTAAAATACTTGTCAATGATTTTTTTGTATTTGGGTTTCGATAAGGCGGCCGAAAGCAAGCAAACATCAATCCCATCATGGGTGGTATCTGACAAAAACGGACTGTAGACCCCATCGATAAAAACTATTTTATAAGAGTCGATCTCGTACAAGAAGTATTTTTTAACGTCTTTTAATTCAATGGTGGTTTCCTTCTTGGGGAAAAGACTGTAGTCGTTTTTTAATAGCTTGGCTAAAGAAGTATATTTCCATGCTTCTAACTTATTTGTTGGAAAGCCTTTTTCTTCAAATGTCTTGAGGCTTTCTGAACGAATTTCATGGACAGGAGAGCTCAAGTCTAATTCTTGCTCTAGAACCATGAAAGAGGATAGCATTTTTTCTTTTAACTCCATCTTAAGCAAGCTCTTGTTTGATCCAGTCGTATCCTTTAGCCTCAAGTTCATGGGCTAATTCTTTGGTTCCAGATTTAACAATCCGGCCATTGTATAATACATGTACGTAATCTGGTACGATATAATCTAATAAACGCTGGTAGTGAGTGATTACAACCACTGCATTGTCTTTGCTTTTTAATTTATTGACCCCGTTAGCGACAATTTTTAAAGCATCGATATCAAGACCAGAATCGGTTTCATCTAAGATGGCCAGTTTAGGTTCAAGCATGGCTAACTGGAATATCTCATTACGCTTCTTTTCTCCACCAGAAAAACCTTCGTTTAACGATCGTGATAAGAATTTTGAGTCAATTTCTAACAAAGCGGCTTTCTCTCTTATCTTCTTAAGCATCTCGTTTGCGGGCATATCTTCTAAACCTTTTGCTTTCCTAGAAGCATTGATTGCGGTTTTGATAAAATTTGTAACGGTTATTCCAGGGATTTCCACTGGATATTGGAAGGATAAAAAAATCCCTTTGTGGGCGCGTTCTTCCGCATTGAGTTCGGCTAAGTCTTCACCGTCAAAAAGAATATTCCCTTTTTCAACTTCATAATCTTCATGACCGGCAATCACAGTAGAGAGGGTGCTTTTTCCAGAGCCATTTGGCCCCATAATCGCATGTACCTCTCCTGGGTTTACTTGCAGGTTGATTCCTTTTAAAATTTCTTTTTCTTCTACACTAGCGTGTAGTTCATTTACTGTAAGCATATAGTTAATCGATTACCCTACTGATCCTTCGAGGGAGATTTCTAATAATTTTTGTGCCTCAACGGCGAATTCCATGGGAAGTTTATTCAATACTTCCTTACTAAATCCATTGACAATTAGTGCAATGGCTTTTTCTGTATCAATCCCACGTTGATTGCAATAGAAGATTTGATCTTCTCCAATCTTGCTAGTGGTGGCTTCATGTTCAATTTGTGCCGAATTATTTCGGGCTTCGATATAAGGAAAAGTGTGTGCCCCACAATCGTTCCCCATTAAGAGGGAATCACATTGAGAGAAGTTTCGGGCATTTTTTGCTTTGGGGTTGACTTGCACCAATCCACGGTAGCTATTTTGTGATTTCCCGGCAGAGATTCCTTTTGAAATAATGGTAGAACGAGTGTTCTTCCCAATATGAACCATTTTGGTCCCCGTATCTGCTTGCTGGAAATTATTTGTTACCGCGATAGAGTAAAATTCTCCAATCGAGTTATCCCCTTTTAAGATACAAGAGGGATACTTCCAGGTCACGGCAGAACCTGTTTCAACTTGGGTCCAAGATATTTTAGCATTAGTGTGGCAAATTCCGCGTTTGGTTACAAAATTAAAGACCCCTCCTTTCCCTTCTTTATCTCCTGGAAACCAGTTTTGAACCGTTGAGTATTTTATTTCTGCATCGTCAAGTGCAATCAACTCTACACAAGCAGCGTGCAATTGATTTTCATCTCTTGATGGTGCAGTACAGCCTTCTAGATAAGAAACATAACTTCCTTTATCTGCGATTACAAGGGTGCGCTCAAATTGACCTGTCCCTGCTTGATTGATTCTAAAATAGGTTGAAAGTTCCATGGGGCACTTTACACCCTTTGGGATATAACAAAATGACCCATCAGAAAATACAGCAGAATTCAAGGCCGCATAAAAGTTGTCTTTGATAGGAATGACAGAACCAATGTACTTTTTGACCAATTCTGGATAATCTTTAATCGCTTCGGAAATAGAGCAAAAAATAATTCCCTTTTCGGCTAGTGTATCACGGAAAGTCGTTGCTACAGAAACAGAGTCCATCACGATATCTACCGCAACTCCTGCTAATTTTTTTTGTTCATCGATTGAAATGCCCAGCTTATTAAATGTTTCTAATAATTCTGGATCGACTTCATCCAAGCTTTCATATTTGTCTTTTTTCTTTGGAGCAGAATAGTAAGAAATCGCCTGGAAGTCTGGTTTTTTATAGTGTACATTGGCCCACTCTGGCTCTTCCATTTGTTTCCATGCCGCATAAGCTTCAAGACGCCACTGTGTCATCCACTCTGGTTCTTCTTTTCGTTTAGAAATAGCACGTACAATATCTTCATTTAATCCTACCGGAAAAGTGTCAGATTCAATATCGGTATAGAAACCATATTCATACTCTTTTGTTTCGAGCTCTTTTTTTAATTCTTCTTCCGTATATGCCATATCCTCTTATTTAGAGCGAAAAGCTTTCTCCACAACCACAAGTTCTATTGGCGTTAGGATTGTTAAACACAAATCCTTTTCCATTGAGACCACCAGAATATTCTAGGGTCGTTCCCACGAGGTAAAGTAAACTTTTCTTATCCACTACAATCTTAACATTGTTGTCTTCAAACAGCTGATCGTTTTCTTGCTTTTCTGCATCAAAAGAAAGGTCATAAGATAAGCCTGAACAGCCACCACTTTTAACGCCAACACGAACAAAAGCTGCGCTGGGATCAAAACCCTCTTCCTGCATTAAAACAGATACTTTTTCTCTCGCTGATGAAGCAACCTTAATCATGGGTAAATAATCGTTTTCTAATTATGCTACAAATATAGTTCATTTCGCCCACTATCACTAGTGTTTAGCCATAGATAAAGTCAATAGAATTATTCTAAAATAACATCCCATAAGGCTACGAAAATATCTTTATCCCCCTTATTGTTTTGAAATAGACCCTCTTGGCTCTCTGAAGTTCCCACTACTAACAGTCTCCCGTCTTTAAGCGGTAGAACAGCATGGGCGATGTCAAGACCACTTCCGCCCAAATTAAAATGTTGTTGAGGAAATAAATTTTGATCTAATTGTAAGAGCGCAATATCGTTATCTCCTGCATTGAGTGAGAAATCAATGTCCTCACTTTGACTATAACCTACTAACCATAGCGTGCCATTAGGCGCAAAGGCTAAGTCGCGCCCCATATCAAAGCCTGAGCCGCCAAAACTTCGCTCACCAAGTAACTCTCCATTTTGGTTGAGGGAAATTAACCACATGTCTGAATGACCCAAGGGAGAAGAAACATCATGGTCTTCACTGAAAGTATTCCCCAAAACATAAATATTTTGCGCTTGATCGAGAGTCACGGCATTGGCTGCATCATATTGACTTCCCCCAAAAGAACGTTCCCAAATCAAATTTCCTGCTTGATCCAATTTAATGATCCAAATGTCATAGCCCCCTCGTGGAGAGGAAATATCTACATCATCACTCTCTGAAGTGCCCACAACAATAAAATCTCCAGCGGGAGTTTCGATCGCGTCATATGACCGGTCGTTATTGGTCCCTCCAAAATATTGCCGCCACTCTATCTCACCTTCTAAATTAATTTTATGTACCCAAAATTCTCCCACGCCATGCCGTGCACTACTCCTAGCTTTCTGAAAGCTAGTGCCTTGTCCCCCAGAAGAAGTCACGTCTAAAAAACCATTGAATAACAGGCCTCCATCTTGAGTAGCAATGATATTATAGGCGTGATCGTGCCCAGAAAATCCAAAACTTTTTTCCCATAATATTGCCCCACTAGCATCTGTTCTTATCACCCAATTATCGTGCTGACCTTGATTTATGCTAGCATCTCCATCTTGACTCATCGAATAGCCTAAAAGGGCATAACCTCCATCTGATAATTGAATAAGAGAATGTCCCCGATCGTCTTCAGACCCACCATAAGTGGCCTGCCATTCTGGAGTCGCATTTGCCGCATATTTGATTAACAAAAGATCAGAAACAGCTAGATTTTTCCCCTCAATATCCCCATTGGTGCTTTTTGTATTTCCTAAAACAGCAAAGCCCCCGTCTTGAGTTGGAATAATGGCATGGGCGATGTCTTCCTCACTTCCGCCAAACAACTGTAGTGATTGTAAAGTGTGTTGTTCTTGTTGTGGGAAAGTATTGTCTATCCTGTTTTTTACGCATGCTCCTAAGAGTAGGAGACCTAAAAGAGAAAGGAGCCTCACTTTCATTTAATTACTTTTTTTAACTAAAAAGAGGCCACGATCACTATCGCTAATGGCAATTATTCCACTATCGAAAAAAGGATAAACATTCCACACCCCATCAAAACTTACATTATTGTTTTCTGGATAAGTGTCAAAAAAACCGACCTCTTGCATGTTTTGGTTGGCGATATCAGAAATATCAATCTCACGAAAACCTGCGGTATAATTAGAAATAAACAGTGCGTTGTCTTTTACATAGCCGTTGTGATCAATTGCCGCTGTAACCCCTTCATAGGTATAGTATAAAACAGGATTGTCTAAATCACTCATGTCAAAAACAAGGGTGCGGGTATTGTTCCCATAGAGAATCTCATCGAGTTCATCCCCTAAATAAAAGAAGCTTTGATCAGGGTCAATCCAGCCTTGATGGGTATAGCCTCCATTTCCATAGGTTGTTTCAGAAATAAGAATTGGGTTCGTCTTATTTGTTACATCTAAAACAACGACCTTATTGTTTTCTCCTCCATCGCTATTACTACCAAATAAGACTTCTCTTCCTTGGTAGTCAGGGTCTGGTCCTTGATAGGTTACAACATGCGCATCATGGGTATAAGAAGATTCGCCATAACCGCCTACTTCCTGGGGCATCGCTGGGGAATTAATATCAATAAATACTGGCCCTCCAGAATAATAAGCTGCACCATTTGCTCTAGCACCAATTACATAGGCATAGCCGGTTGATTCATTAATGGCAATATTATGTGCCCTGCTAAATGTATTTAATACAGCATCTGGAGTAAAGGTTTGAAATTCAGTTTGATTTCGTAATCTTCTTAGATCAAAAACTTGCAATCCGTGATCTGCAGCTTCGCTCACCACATAAGCGTGATTATTGTATACTTTAATATCTCTCCAGATACTCTCTTCTGAAGCAGTGGGAAGTTTTCCAATATATCTGGTCGCTGCCGGATCTGATATATCAAGAAAGGCAACACCATTTTTCAATCCTTGTAGGACGTATTCTTTCCCAGATTCGGGATCAGTCCAACCCCAATTGTCGTTGGCAAAATTTGTTCCTAGATCAGCCAGACTAACACGATTGATTAAGGTGTAATTTAAGCAGGGATATTCCCCTGCAAACCCACCTTCACAAGGAGTTGCTTCTGCAATAAATACAGGGATAGCTTGCCCCTGTGGATCTGGGATAGGATCATCTGGAACTATCACCTCAGGAATATCCATTGCGCTGTCTTCTTCAATGGAAATACATCCTACCAATAAAAAAGCAATGAAATAAAGAACCGAGAAAACTTTTTTCATCCTAAATAGTTATTCATAATGTAAACTTAACAAAAATCCTACCAAAAAGAGTCTGGCAATCCCTAAAGTAATTCTGCTAAAAAGACTGTATTTTTGCCCTATGTTTGAAGAAAAAAAATCTAGGACAACGCCACTCTCCTCTTTGGGTGAATTTGGCCTAATCGAAAAAATTAAGGAAGGATTTCCCATCACACAAAACAGCTCAAAAATAGGAATTGGAGACGATGCAGCTGTACTACATCATCCTAGTCATACTGTTGTTTCTACCGATATGCTGGTAGAAGGCATTCACTTTGACCTAAGTTATGTTCCTTTAAAACATTTAGGTTACAAGGCGGTTATGGTCAATCTTTCTGACATCTATGCCATGAATGCTCATCCTACACAGATCACTGTTAGTATTGCAGTTTCCAATCGATTTCCATTAGAGGCCATCGAAGAATTATATGCTGGAATTGGTCATGCTTGCACCCGTTATAAGGTAGATCTTGTAGGAGGTGACACCACCAGTTCAAAAACTGGCTTAGTGATTTCTGTTACGGCGCTTGGTTCAGTAAAAGAGGAAAACTTAAGTTATCGTTCTGGAGCAAAAGAAAACGACTTAATTGTCTTATCGGGAGATTTGGGTGGAGCCTATACTGGTTTACAAATTTTGGAACGCGAAAAAGCAGTGTACAAGGTCAATCCCCAGTCTCAACCAGATTTATCGACCTATGCCTATGCTGTTGAACGACAACTCAAACCAGAGGCAAGAAAAGATATTATCGAATTATTGGAAGAACTTAAGATTGTACCCACATCAATGATTGACGTTAGTGACGGTTTATCGTCAGAGTTACTCCACCTTAGTAAGGCGTCAAAGGTAGGCTGTCAAATATATGAAGATAAAATTCCTATTGACCCTCAAGTATTAGCGATCTGTAAAGAATTTAACATCAATAATACTACGGCTGCATTAAACGGAGGCGAAGATTATGAGTTACTTTTCACCGTTGACCAAAGTCACTTTGAGGCCATCAAGAATCATCCACTCTTAAGTATTGTAGGGCATATTACAGACCAGGCTTCTGGCTGTAATCTTGTTACTGGATTAGGACAACAAATTGAATTAACAGCACAAGGATGGACTAGTTATCCTGAAGAAGAGCTTTAACCTAAGGCAACATCTAAACACATCATCACAATAAACCCACCAATAAAACCTAGGGTGGCGATATCTGTATATTTATCCTGTTGGGTTTCTGGAATAACTTCTTCTACCACCACAAAAATCATTGCCCCGGCTGCAAAGGCTAAAGCATAGGGTAAAATAGGAGTGAAAAAGGTTACTGCTACAGCGCCAATAACTGCGGCAACTGGTTCAACTATGGCCGATAATTGCCCGTACCAAAAGGACTTAAATCGGCTTATACCTTGCCTTCTTAGTGGCATAGAAACTGCAATTCCTTCGGGAAAATTTTGAATCCCTATTCCAATGGCCAGGACAACTGCTCCAGCAATAGAAGCTTCTGGAAGACCAGCGGCAACTCCCCCAAAAAGTACTCCAACAGCTAATCCTTCTGGAATATTGTGCAAAGTAATGGCCAGTACTAAAAGTGTTGTTCTATGCCAAGGAGTTTTAATTCCCTCGCTCTCTTTAAAGTTTATATGGATATGGGGTAAAATCTTATCTAAACCAAAAATGAATAATGCGCCAAATCCAAAACCTATGGCAGCAGGCATGACTTTGACAAATCCCTCTCCTTCACTCATTTCAATTCCAGGGGCGAGTAAACTCCAAAAACTAGCCGCAACCATGACCCCTCCAGTAAAGCCTAACATCCCATCGAGAAGTGCGCGATTCAAAGACTTAACAAAAAACACCAAAGAAGCCCCCAGTGCGGTAAGTCCCCAAGTAAATAAAGTGGCATATAAAGCTCCTATAATTGGATCTAAATTTTCAAAATAAGAAATGATCACTTCCATAAAATGGCTCAAATTTGGTTTATTCCACAAAACTAAGGATTTATAAAACAATTTTTACTTGCATCCAACCTAATTCATTATTTTTGATTGCTTTGAAAAATAAAAAACACTTTGATATCATCATTTGTGGTGGTGGGGCCGCTGGATTACTTTTTGCAAACGGCCTGATCAATAACTCCGAATTTGATCATCTCTCCATTGCATTAATTGAAAAAGAGCAAAAAAATCAAAACGATCGTACCTGGTGTTTTTGGGAACAAGGCAAGGGTTCTTGGGACCATTTAGTTAGTTCGCGATGGGATAATGCCATCTTTCAATCTCAACAATACAAAACTACTTTTTCTTTAGCCCCTTATCAATACAAAATGATCGAGGGGATTAAATTTTACAATCACCTTTATCCCTTGCTTGAAAAAGCGCCTAATCTCGATCTCATTCAAGCAGAAATCTCTGGGATTAATGCTAACGCTAAATACACTGAAGTATACACCCAAGAAACTACTTATACGGGAGATAAAGTATTTTCTAGTTTACCTATAGAGGAGTATAAACAACAGAAAAAATACCCTGTATTACAACAACATTTCATTGGCTGGTTTGTCAAAACAGAGGCACCCATTTTTGATCCAGACACCATGGTCTTTATGGATTTTGACCTTGACCAAAAGAACAATACACGCTTTATGTATGTACTCCCTTTTAGTCCTACGGAAGCTTTAGTAGAGTACACCCTTTTTTCAAAAGAGCTTTTAGAAGACAAAGAATACGAAGCAGAAATTACCCAATACCTCACCCAAAGAAAGGCGGGGAAAGTAAGTATCACAGCAACCGAAAAAGGAAGCATCCCCATGACAGCTTACAACTTTGACCAACACAATAGTGCACATTTAATGCATATCGGTACTGCCGGCGGTTGGACTAAAGCAAGTACAGGTTTTACCTTTCAAAAATCTCAAGAAAAAATTAATAAGCTAGTTGAATTTCTTAAGAAAGGACAAGCCTTAGATAAATTCCCACAACGTAATAAATTTAACTTTTATGATATGTTATTTTTAGATGTGCTGGCAAAATACAATGCTGAAGGAAGTGAATTATTTAGTCGAATGTTTCGACGCAACACCCCCCAGCTTATCTTTCAATTTTTAGATGAAAAAACAAGCTATAGACAAGAATTCCTCTTGATGCGTTCTTTCCCTATAGGGCGATTTGTAAGCGCACTTTTTAAACGAATTTTTTCCTTATAATTTTCGCTCCATTAGCGATTTAGCAAATTGTTTAAAGAGTGTTTTTTTCTCTTCACTAATAGCAAAATTTTCTACTTCCAGTAATGCGTTATCGGTGTATTGCGCCATCAAATCTTGAATGGCTAAGTCTGCCTTAGTCGCTTTAAACAAGGCTTTTACTATGGCAATTTTATCTGTAGGATCTTCTGGTTGGGAAACAAATAATTCTTGTAATTGAGTTTGTTGTGCTGTGTCTGCTTTTTCAAGGGCCAGCAGGTATAAGAGAGTTTTTTTGTTTTCGATAATATCCCCTCCCACCTGTTTCCCAAACGTAAGGGGATCACCAAAGGCGTCTAGATAATCATCCTGTAATTGAAAGGCTAAGCCCAATTGAATCCCAAAATCATAAAAAGGTTGACTTCCCTCTTGGCTCAATCCTCCTACCATAGCACCCATTTGTAAAGAACAACCCAATAGAACGGCTGTTTTATATTCAATCATGTGCAAATACTCTGCTTGACTCACTATGTCTTGCTTTGGGAAATCCATATCGTATTGCTGGCCTTCGCAAACTTTTTGAGCAGTTTTACTAAATAACTGTGTGAGTTCTTTAAATAACACTGCAGGATATACATCGAGACATTGATAGGCTTTTACAAGCATGGCATCCCCCGATAAAATCCCTGCATTGGAATCCCATTTTTCATGTACTGTTGCTTGCCCTCTTCTAAGGGGGGCATCGTCCATAATATCATCGTGAACCAAACTAAAGTTGTGAAAAACTTCAACCGCTAGGGCTACCGGAAGCGCTTTTTTAAATTCATTCCCAACTGCATCTGCCGCAATTAAAGCCAAGACCGGGCGGATTCTCTTGCCTCCTAATTGTAAAATATATCTAACAGGATCATAAAGCGAATCGGGTTTTTCATGCGAGAACTGCGATGATAAATAGTCAACAAAAGCGGTTTGATAGGATGCAATCACAGCGAATAATTTTAACAAAAATAATCAAAATTAAACGTCTAAGGTTTTTCTCCAATAAACTTTAGAAACTTATTAGGTATTTAAAGTTTCCCGTCGTAATTTTGCACCAAATTGCTATGAAAGAGACTATTGTACAAAAAGCCAGTACCCTTTTTATCCAGCTCGGATTTAAAAGTGTCACCATGGATGACCTAGCAGATGCGCTAGCGATTTCAAAAAAAACCCTTTATGCTCATTTTGAAAATAAAGAGCAACTAGTTAGAGAAAGCTCCTTTTATGTTTTTGATTCTGTATGTAAAGAAATAGAAACGATAAAACAACAAGCTGCACATCCCATTGAAGAATTATACACGGTAAAATCTGCTGTACTTAAATACTATCAAAATGAGGACAGCTCTCCAGTGTATCAGTTGCAAAAATATTATCCAGAAATTTATGCCGAATTAAAAGATCAAGAATATGACAGACTTGGTATTATGGTTCAATCAAGTTTAAAATTAGGGGTAAGTACAGGTCTATTTAGACCTAATATTGACCTAGATTTTGTTTCGCGACTCTATCTCAACGGGATGAGAGGAATAAGAGACATCGCTATTTTTCCGCCTTCTCAATTTGATATAAAAACCTTATTTGAAAGCTATCTTGAATATCACGCAAGAGCTATTGTCACACCAAAAGGGCTGGGCATTTTAAATGAATTTATTGCAAACACAGATCAAAAGTAAATGAAAAAAAACCTATTACTAAGCTGCTTAATGTGTACCCTTTTCTTTTTAGGGAAGGCACAAGAAATTCCCACTTCTTTTTCATTAGAAGAAGCAGTTGAATGGGGAGTTCAATACAATCGAACACTTAAAAGGGCATCGCTTGAATATCAAAAAGCCTATAAAGAAAAGTGGAAGACCATCTCTATAGGTTTCCCACAAATCAATGCTAATTTGAACTATCAAAATAACATTGAACAACCCGTTTCATTAATTCCTGCTCAATTTTTTGGAGGAAATCAAGGCGAGTTTGCAGAAGTCGTCTTTGGAACTAAACAAACTGCCATGGGAATGGTTGAGCTGTCTCAACTTCTTTTTGACGGTACTTATATTGTAGGGGTTCAAGGAATTAAACATTATATTGAAACAGCGGCAAATGTTCTTGAAAAAACAACCTTAGAGGTCAAAAAAGCAGTAGCAACTTCTTACACAAACGTTCTTGTTGCTCAAGAAAATGTGGCCATACTCACTAAAAATGCCACCACAATAGAAAAGAATATTCAAGAGACCCAAGCCTTATTTGACAATGGTTTTGTAGAACAAGAAACAGTAGAACAATTACAACTCACCCTTTCGAGTTTAAACATTCAAATCAATTATGCTAAGAAATCTCTGACCTTAGCAGAAAATGTCCTTAAACTTTTATTGGGAATAGACATTAGCGAATCCCCTTCACTTACAGATGATCTAGCCGGCTTAACTACACGTCATCTTTTAAAAGATAATAATGCAGAAGACTACAGCAACAATATTGATATTCGTTTAGCCGAAAACAATGTGACCTCCGAAAGTCTCTTATATCGTCTAGAACGCGCAAAAGCCTTGCCTTCTTTTAGTGCCTTTATTAACGGTATGTATATGGGGAACAGCAATGATTTCACCTTTACTGAAAGAAACCAAAAGTGGTTTGGTTCTTCGGCCTTTGGCCTAAGGGTTAGGGTGCCTATTTTTAGCTCTTTAGGAAGAACCGCTGGATCACAAAAAGCTAAGTTGAGTTTACTGCAAGCAGAAACCCAATTAATCGAAACAAAGGCCCAGATTTTTGTCGAATGGCAAAACGCGCAAAACAATTATACTTTAGCCCAAGAAAATTACAGCAGTTCGCAAGACAACCTTACCCTGGCAACACGCATTGAACAAAAAAATACCACTAAGTTTTTTGAAGGCTTAGTAGGCAGCTTCGAATTACGTCAAGCACAATTACAATTATACCAAGCTCAACAAAACCTTATCCAGAGTATGCGTCAAGTGATTCTGGATAAAATCAACTTAGACACTATTACTAACAACGCACAATAAATCAAGCCATGAAAAATAGCATCCTCCTTCTTTGTATCCTCCTTTTCATTCAATGTGGATCTTCCGATAAACAAACAACGGCAGAGGTCATTGCCAGTAAAGACCTCGCCGCCATCCAAACGAAAAAAGCAGAAGTCGTTAAAAGCATGAACACTCTCAAGCAAGAGCTAGAAGAGTTAAACCAGGTAATTGGACAACTCGATAACGAGCAGAAATTTTTATTGGTTACAAGTATCGAAGCAAAAGTGGCTCCTTATGATCACTTTGTCAGTTTTCAAGGAACCCTTGAAACCGATAAAAACATAGTGATGTATCCCGAAATCCCTGGCCTATTAAAAAGCATCAATGTTGTGGAAGGACAGCGCGTTAAAAAAGGAGACGTCCTGGCGGTTATTTCAGATAGTGGGTTAGTCGATCAATTGCAACAACTTGAAATTCAGTTAGCCTTAGCAAAAACAACCTATGAGCGTCAAAATCGTTTGTGGGAACAGAAGATTGGATCAGAGATGCAATTTCTTCAAGCAAAAACACAGTACTTAAGTTTAGAGAAAAGCATTGCACAGATGAAAGATCAAGTTGCTAAAACGACGATTACAGCTCCTTTTGACGGAATAGTAGATCATCTCTTAGCAGACGTTGGTAGCTCGCTTGCTCCTGGAATGACCCCAGTGGTAAGGGTAGTCAATCTAGACGAAATGAAAGTGAGTGCACAAATTCCAGAGATCCACCTAAAAAATATCAAGAAGGCCGCTAAAGTAGCGGTTAACATTCCTGTTTTAAATAAAACTTTAGCCGCAGAAATTAACGCAGTGGGGAATTTTATCAACCCTAACAACCGTTCTTTCCGTGTGGAAATTGGTTTGGAAAACAGCACAGGAGATTTAAAGCCAAATATGACGGCCTTGCTCAACATCAACGACTATAAAAATGAAGCCGCGATTTTAATTCCTTCCAAAAATATTCTAGAAGATCAAGCTGGTGCAAAATATGTTTATACCCTCGAGACCGAAGCCGGACAAGAGGGTATGTATAAAGCCATAAAGACCTTTGTGAAAACGGGAAAAAGCTCTAATAATAAAACAGAAGTCTTAGAAGGCTTATCCGCTGGAGATCAAATAGTCGAAGACGGGATTCGCTTAGTTAAAGATCAACAATTGGTGAAAATCATTCAATCTTAATTCGCCCTATCCAATGAAAAAATCATCAGAACTTAAAGAATTTTCACTCTCTTCTTGGGCCATTGATCACAGTACAGTGATTTATGTCATCATTGGGTTGTTCTTCATTTTAGGGATTTCCTCTTATTTGAATCTCCCACGAGAGAATTATCCAGAAATCAACACGAACGAAGTTTTTGTTAGCTCGATTTACCCTGGTAATACAGCAGAGGATATGGAGCGCTTGATCACAGATCCATTAGAAGAACAACTAAAGGGAGTCCCTAACTTAGTAGGAATCGAATCTACTTCTTTAGAAAACTTCTCTTTGATCACAGTAGAGTTTGACGAGAACATTAGCAAAGAAAGTGCTAAGCTCAAGGTACAAGATAAAATCGATGCGGTAACCGCAAATGCAGACTGGCCTACCTTTAATAATGCCAAAGTAGAACCAACCGTTTTTGAGTTTAGTCTTTCTGAAGAAATCCCAATCCTTAATATTGGGTTAAGTGGTGACCTCCCTATTGAAGAAATGAAATTCTATGGGGAATTACTTCAAGATAAAATTGAGCAAATGTCAGAAATCAAGGAGGTTGCCTTGAGAGGAGTACAAGATTTTGAGATCGAAGTCGCCTTAGATTTACTTAAAATGAATGCTGCCACCGTTTCTTTTGACGATGTCATCAATGCCATTAGAAGAGGGAATAGCACTGTTTCTGCTGGTAATATTGAGGGAAATGGTTTGAGAAGAAACCTTAGAGTTGTTGGAGAAATTGAACGCCCAGAAGACTTGGAAAAATTTGTCTTAAAAAATCAGAACGGCACCGTCTATCTGGGCGATGTTTCCACTATTTCTTTTCATGAGAAAGAAAAGAATTCCTTTGCGCGTTCAGATGGAAAAAAAGCCATTGTATTAGACATTAAAAAACGCAGTGGAAAAAACTTAATTAAAACCGTCGAAAAAATTCGTGCGATTGTACGCGATGTTCAAGCTAACGATTACCCTTCTACCATAGAAGTTGATATTTCTAACGACCAGTCAAACGCAACTAAAAACTTAGTAAGTGACTTAGCAAATAATATTGTCTTTGGGGTTTTACTGGTGATTACGGTCTTGATGTTTTTCTTAGGCTTCCGCAACGCACTCTTTGTTGGATTTGCGATTCCTATGTCGATGTTTATGTCCTTTATGATCCTTGCATTTTTAGGGCAAACCATCAACACCATGGTTCTTTTTGGATTAATTATGGGACTAGGTATGCTGGTCGATAATGGTATAGTCGTTGTCGAAAACGCCTATCGTTTAATGGAAAAAGAAGGCATGAGATCGATCGAGGCGGCGAAAAAGGGAATTGGTGAAATAGCCTATCCTATTATCATTTCCACAGCCACCACGATTGCGGCCTTTGTCCCCCTGGGATTTTGGCCAGGAACCATTGGAGAATTTATGATTTTCTTCCCCATCACCCTCTCCATCGTATTGGGATCTTCTTTAATCGTAGCCATCTTCTTTAACTCCATGTTGGTTTCAAAGTTTATGGAGATAGAGGACAGAGAAATCAGTCAAAAAAGTTTATGGCGCCTGACCTTTATCTTAGGCGGTCTAGGTGTTCTATTGATTTTTAATCAAGGCACTTTAAGAGGTTTAGGAACTCTAATGATCTTAACCACCTTATTGTTTTGGGCCTATAAGTTTTTTATCAAAAAATGGGCGACTTATTTTCAAAATGTCACCCTGGTCCGTTTAGAAGAAAGATACACTAAAGTATTGCGTTTCGCCTTAACCGGAAGAACCCCCTATATCTTTTTATTCGGGACCATTGGGTTGCTCTTTTCTTCCTTTATTATTTTAGGACTGGCTGCGCCAAAGGTGGAATTTTTCCCAGAAAATCAACCTCAACAAATTTTTGTTTATGCAGAATATCCCGAAGGAACTTCTATTGAAAAAACCAATGCCACCTCAAAATTAATTGAGGCAGAAGTCGCAAAGGTGATTAGCAACCCTAAATACATCGATGCAGGAGAAAACTTTATGATCGACTCTAATGTCGCTATGGTTGGGCTAGGTGCACAAAATCCAGAAACAGACAAGGGTGGAGATCAAGAGATGCCCCACAAGGCTAAAATCACTTTGACCATGGCTGAATTCAAATATCGTCGTGGATTGTCAAGTGAAGTCATGCGTCAAGAAATTCAAGAACAACTCAAAGGGAAATTCGCTGGAATAGCCATCTCTGTTGAAAAAGAAGCGGCTGGACCTCCAGCAGGTTATCCCGTCAATATTGAGGTAAGTGGAGAAGACTATGGTGAACTCATTCAAATTGCCGAGGCACTTAAAAACTTCCTCAATAATGAAAGCATCCCGGGAGTAGAAGAAATCAAAGTAGATGTCAACAAAAGCAAGCCAGGTTTAATGATCAATATCGACCGAAGAAAATCGGGAAGTCTAGGGATTGCCGCTGGACAAATTGGACAGCAATTGCGTCGTTCCCTCTTTGGAGAAAAGGCGGGGATCTATAAAAAAGACGGTGAAGATTATGACATCAATGTACGTTTTGACGAAAAAGATCAAAACGATACTAGTACTTTATTAGATCAATACATCGTCTTTAGAGATCAAGCCTCTGGGAGAATTAAAGAAGTTCCCATAAGCGCTATGGTTAATATTGAAAATACCAACTCTTTTAGTGCGATCAAACACAAAGATTTAAGAAGAGTAGTTACCGTTTATTCTGCCGTTTTAGCAGGCTATAACGCTAATGAAGTAGTGGATAATGTCAAGCAAAGCATTACTGGTTTTGATGGATTTCCCAGAGAAGTAGACTATAAATTTACCGGGGAAGTCGCCGAGCAAGAAAAGAACATGAGCTTCCTTTTAGGAGCGCTAGGAACTGCTTTAGGACTAATTGTTTTCTTATTGGTATTGCAGTTTAACTCCATCTCAAATCCATTGATTATCCTTTTGTCTATTTTCTTAAGCTTTACAGGAGTATTGTATGGAATTAGTGTTTTCTCTATGCCTTTTGTCATCATGATGACCATGATGGGAATTATATCACTTTCTGGAATTGTGGTGAATAATGGGGTGGTCTTGATTGACTATACCCAATTATTAATCGCGCGAAAGAAAGAAGAATTGGGGATTCCCTTTGAACAAATGTTACCCAGAATAGAGGCTAGAGAAGCAATTGTTAAGGGAGGAGCCGCGCGTTTACGCCCTGTAATACTAACCGCCATCACCACTATTTTAGGATTAATTCCATTAGCAACAGGATTGAACATCAACTTCTTTACCCTAATTACAGATTGGAATGCGAATGTATATATAGGCGGGGATAATGTAATCTTCTGGGGGCCATTAGCTTGGACAGTTATCTTTGGATTGACCTTTGCTACTTTCCTTACCCTCGTAATTGTTCCAGCAAGTTTTTACTTAATCTATCGATTAAAATTAAGGATAAACGCCTGGAGGATGAAAAAAGAGTAAAGAACTTAATACCTTTGCAAAGAATCAAATTGCTATGTTAAGAACGACAAATTGTGGGGCATTGACCCTCGCACAGCTTGGAGAAGAAGTAACCCTCGCAGGATGGGTACAAAAAACAAGAGATAAAGGCTTTATGCTTTGGGTTGATCTCAGAGATCGTTATGGCATTACTCAGATTATCTTTGACGAAGAACGCAGTCCTAAATCTGTTATGGAACTGGCACAAAGTTTAGGGCGAGAGTTTGTGATCCAAGTCACTGGAACGGTGATTGAAAGAGAATCTAAAAATCCCAAAATCCCCACAGGAGAAATTGAGATTTTAGCCCAGTCATTGACCATTTTAAACCAGGCTAAAACACCCCCTTTTACCATCGAAAACGAAACCGATGGCGGAGAGGAATTAAGAATGCAATACCGCTATCTTGATATTCGTAGAAATCCTGTACGTGAAAACCTCGTTTTTCGCTCACAGGTAAGTTTAGCCATCCGTAACTACCTTTCTTCCCATGACTTTATCGATGTAGAAACCCCCTATTTAATCAAATCCACTCCAGAAGGAGCAAGAGATTTTGTAGTCCCTTCGCGGATGAACGAAGGGCAATTTTATGCCCTCCCTCAATCCCCACAAACCTTCAAGCAATTGCTCATGGTAGGAGGTATGGACAAATATTTCCAAATCGTCAAATGCTTTAGAGATGAAGATTTACGGGCCGATCGTCAACCAGAATTCACTCAAATTGATTGTGAGATGACCTTTGTTGAACAAGAAGATATCTTACAACAATTTGAAGGCTTATTACAACACCTGCTCAAAGAAATTAAAGGAGTAGAAACGGGAACTTTTCCACGCATGACTTATGCTGAAGCCATGGCCAAATACGGGACTGACAAACCTGATATCCGTTTTGGGATGGAATTTACAGAATTAAATGACCTGGCAAAAAACAAAGGCTTTAATGTTTTTGACCAACAGGAACTCATTGTTGGCATTGCCGTTCCTGGAGCTGCTACCTATACCAGAAAAGAAATCGATAAATTGATCGATTGGGTCAAACGCCCACAAATAGGTGCTAATGGTCTCGTTTGGGTAAAATGCAACGAAGATGGGAGCTATAAATCTTCTGTAGATAAATTTTATACCCAAGAAGATTTGGCCCAATGGGCCAAAGCAACTGGAGCCAACGCAAGTGATTTAATCTTAGTGATGGCAGGAAACACCCATAAAACAAGAACACAATTATCGGCTTTACGCATGGGATTAGCAGAGCAGTTAGGCTTGAGAAACCCAGAGGAATTTGCTCCACTATGGGTAGTGGATTTTCCCCTTTTAGAATGGGACGAAGAGACCCAGCGTTACCACGCCATGCACCACCCCTTTACTGCACCAAAGCCAGAGCAAATTGATCTTCTTGAGACCAATCCAGGGGCTGTCAACGCGAATGCCTATGATTTAGTCCTCAACGGAAATGAAATTGGGGGAGGCTCCATTCGTATTCACGATGCCGCTACACAAAAAAGAATGTTTTCTCTTCTTGGATTTACACAAGAAGAAGCACAGGCGCAATTTGGCTTCTTAATGGAAGCCTTCCAATATGGTGCACCTCCACACGGGGGGATAGCCTTGGGCTTAGATCGATTAGTGGCCTTATTAGGCGGTCAAGAAACCATTCGTGACTTTATCGCTTTCCCTAAAAACAACAGTGGACGTGATTTGATGATAGATGCTCCTTCACCTATTGACACAGCTCAGCTAAAAGAGCTCTATTTAAGCTTACAAAACAAAGAAGAATAAGCCATGCGTTACTTGCTCAACAGCATGTTTTGGGGTGGGGTCATTAGTCTTTTCTATGGCTTTTATCACAAAAATACTGTGGACTATACTGCAGGGGAAAAATGGATTGGGTTTTCGGTTTTGTGGCTTACTTTTATCTACCTGCCTGTTTTCTTGACACATCGTTGGAAAGGAAAAAAATTAGCAGACTACACGCTTACCGACAAGAACTTTGCGAAAATGCGTGATAAAAAGAGTAAAAACCCTGAAAATCAATAATTTTTACAATTAATTTATCTTTTAGTAATATGGTGGTTAGAAAGTTTAACGTACATTTGCCTATTATTATAATACATAACATGACAGGTACAGTTAAATTTTTTATTGGGTCAAAGGGATATGGATTTATCACCAATGACGAAACAGGCGAAGATATCTTCGTCCATGCAACATCTCTCAATGGGGAAGAACTCAACGAGGGTGACAAAGTAGAATACGAAGAAGAAGACGGCAAAAAAGGAAAAGTGGCAGCACAAGTTTCTCGCCTATAAATATTTACATTTTATTTTGAGTACTAAGCAGGTTTCGGCCTGCTTTTTTATTTGCGCTTTTTTTGAAAAAAACGCTGGAGTAACTCTACCGCTTCTTCTTGCATTATCCCTCCAACACAATTGGTTTTTGGATGAGGTTTTACTTCCTGGGCTAAAGCCCCTCTTTTAGGATCACTAGCGGCATAGACAATACGATCCAACTGACTCCAATACAACGCTCCCATGCACATCACACAAGGTTCTAAAGTCACATAAAGGGTGCAACCCTTTAAATATTTCCCTCCTAAAAAATTAGCAGCAGAAGTTATGGCTTGCACTTCTGCATGGGCGGTAACATCGTTGAGTCGCTCGGTTAAATTATGGGCTCGTGCAATAATTCTTTGATTGACAACAATAATGGCTCCCACAGGCACCTCACCTATTTCATAAGCCCTTTCTGCTTCCTCTAAAGCTTTACGCATAAAATATTGATCGTCTAACTGCATCTTACTGCTTTAACAAATCCATGATAGTGGCGGCGATATGTTTAGCCTCTAAACCAAATTTTTCTTTTAAAACTACTGGGGCTCCCTGAGGAACAAATACATCTACTAAACCTATTCTTTTAGTAGTGGTGGTATATTGATGGTCACTAGCCCACTCTAAAATAGCGCTCCCTGCTCCTCCAGCTAATGCACTGTCTTCAACAGTGATTACTTTATCGTAATGCGTAAATATATTTTTCAATAAAGCTTCATCTAGGGGTTTAATTGGCCCTAAATCATAGTGGGCAACTTCTGTCGCATCTGGAATTTGTGCAAGGGCTTTTTCCACTTCGCTAGATGTGGTGCCAATAGAGATTAGCGCAATACGTTTCCCTGGCTTTAAACAACTTCCTTTTAAAACATTGATTGTTTCAAAGGCTTGTTCCCAATCTGCTATTGTACCATAGCCTCTGGGATAACGAATAGCCACTGGCCCATCGAGTGGTGTTTGGGTCAAACTAAATAGGGTGTTGCGCAATTGCACCTCATCTCTAGGGGCCAATAAGGTCATATGCGGCAGTGTTCTCAAAAAAGCGATATCAAAGACACCGTGATGGGTGGGGCCATCGTGGCCCACTAAACCTGCCCGATCGATACAAAAAATCACGGGTAAATTCTGCAAAGCGACATCGTGAATAATTTGATCATAAGCCCGCTGTAAAAAGGTAGAATAGATAACACAGATGGGCAATAATCCTTGAGTAGCCATTCCTGCGGCCAGGGTCACAGCATGTTGTTCAGCGATTCCCACATCGATACAACGCTCTGGAAATTGTTCCATTAAAGAGGTTAAACCACTTCCGGTGGGCATGGCTGGGGTAATGGCCATCAAGCGAGAATTCTCTTGAAAAAGAGTGTTGAGGGTTTTCCCGACGATGGTTTGGTACTTAGTCTTTCCCTTCTGGGGGTTTTTATTCAATTTTCCTGTCAAGGGGTCAAACTTACCAGGAGCGTGAAAGCGAACTTGATCTTCTTCTGCAGAAGCCAAACCTTTTCCTTTTGTTGTTCTTATATGTAAAATTCTGGGGCCAGTTGCTTTTTTTAGCCTCTTTAAGCTATCGATTAAGGCGATTAAATCATGCCCATCTATAGGGCCACTATAGGCAATATTTAAATGAGTAAAGATATTTTCTTTTTGATCTTGCTGTTGGGAGACCTCTTCAAAAAACTGTTTTAAAGCCCCTACACTGGGATCAATTCCCATGGCGTTATCATTTAAAATAATAAGGACATTGGCTTGGGTGGTTCCCAGGTGATTCAAGGCTTCAAAGGCCATCCCACTAGCGATAGAAGCATCGCCAACCACTGCGATGTGTTGCCTAGTTTCTGCTGCGGTTTGATTCGCTAAGGCCATGCCTAAAACAGCCGAAATAGCTGTGGAAGAGTGCCCTGTCCCAAAGGGGTCATAAGCGCTTTCTCCTCTTTTTGGGAAACCACTTAAACCTTTCCATTGTCTCAAGTGGGTAAACTCTTTTCGCCTTCCGGTGAGCATTTTATGACCATAGGCTTGATGACCTACATCCCAAACCAAAATATCTTGGGGAGTATTGAAGACATAATGCAAGGCAATGGTTAATTCTACCACCCCTAAACTAGCGCCTAAATGCCCTTCTTGGGCAGAGACCACTTGAATGATTTCAGCACGCAGCTCATCTGCCAATTGAGTTAAGGCCTCTAGCCCTAAGGTTCGCAATTGCGCAGGGGAATTGATTAAAGGAAGAATCGCTTTTTGCATACTGCAAAGGTAGGATAAACCCTGTGAGGAAAAAATCCTACTTGAATTCCTTTATGGAGCCTTTATTCCTTCTTTGAATTGATTATCTTGTGAAGTAAATTCACCTTTTATGTCACAACCTAAACGGCTCTTTTTACTCGATGCATTTGCTTTGATTTTCCGCGGTTATTATGCCTTTATCAAAAACCCGCGTATTAATTCTCAAGGGGTGGATACCTCTGCAATTTTTGGGTTTATGAATTCCCTCTTGGATGTCATTAAACGCGAAAAACCCGATCACCTAGCGGTCTGCTTTGACAAAGGAGGTTCAGTCGCACGAACCGAAATGTTTGAAGCCTACAAGGCCAATCGCGACGAAACCCCAGAGGCCATCACCATTGCCGTTCCTTACATACAAGCCATCTTAAAAAGCATGCATATTCCCGTTGTAGAAATGGCGGGATACGAGGCAGATGATATCATTGGTACTTTGGCCAAACAGGCCGAAAAAGAAGGCTTTCAAACTTTTATGGTAACTCCAGATAAAGACTTCGCACAACTGGTTTCTGAAAATATTTTTATGTACCGCCCAGCACGTATGGGGAATGGAATCGAGATTTGGGGAATCCCAGAAGTACAGGAAAAATTTGAAATTGAACGCCCAGAACAGGTCATTGACTACCTGGGGATGATGGGAGATGCTGTAGACAACATTCCAGGACTCCCCGGCGTGGGCGATAAAACGGCTAAAAAATTCCTTAAGGAATACGGAAGTATGGAGGGGCTATTAGCCAATACCGACCAGTTAAAAGGTAAAATGAAGGAAAAGGTCGAAGCCAACAAAGAACTGGGATTACTCTCCAAAGAACTGGCCAAAATTTTACTGGATGTCCCTGTAAATTTCGAGCCTGAAGCCTATGCCTTGACCGAGCCTGACTTCCCTGCTGTACAAGAGATTTTTGACACCCTAGAGTTTCGCAGGATGAAAGATAACTTGCAAAAAATCTTTGGAAATGAAACAGAAACAGTCCCCGCAACTAACACGACTGATAATAAAAAATACCCCCCGACCAATGGTGAGCAAATGGATCTTTTTGCTGCAGGAAGTGGAACGAGCCCTCAAGAAAGCTCTTCTACTAAAAAGAATTTAAGCAATAGCCCCCATCACTACCAACATATTTCTACTGCCCTAGGGAGAGAGATTCTTTTAGCTAAATTATTGCAACAACCCTCGGTTTGTTTTGATACAGAAACCACTAGCCTCAATGCTCTTCAAGCGGAATTAGTGGGCATTGCTTTTAGTTGGGAAAAAGGAACTGGTTACTATGTCACTGTTCCAGAAGAAACCCAAGCCGCTCAAGAAGTCATCGAAGACCTACGCCCTTTTTTCGAACATACAGGTATTGAAAAAATAGGGCATAACCTCAAATACGACCTCAAAGTTTTATCTAATTATAAGCTCAATGTTGCTGGTCCTTTATACGACACCTTAATCGCCCATTACTTGATCAACCCCGATCGTCGCCACAGCATGGATCTTCTGGCCAGTACCTACCTTAACTATACACCACAGTCCATTACAGACTTGATTGGGAAAAAAGGAAAAAATCAAGGGTCCATGCGGGATGTCACCCTAGAAAAACAAAGCCAATATGCGGTAGAAGACGCCGATATTACCCTACAACTCAAACAGCATTTCGATCGAGAACTCGCTGCAGCAGAAAATGGAAAACTCTTTAAAGAGGTCGAATTACCGTTAGTAGAAGTGCTCACGGCTATGGAGCAAGAAGGCATCAATTTAAACACCGCTTTTTTAAAAGATTTTGAAAATGAATTAGCGCAAGACATACAACGTTTGGAAAAACAAGTGTTTGAGCAAGCGGGAGAAGAGTTTAATTTGGCTTCCCCAAAGCAACTTGGTCCTATTTTATTTGACAAACTCAAGTTGGTGGACAAACCTAAAAAGACCAAAACAGGACAGTATTCTACTGCAGAAGACGTATTGAGTTTTTTAGCGAAAGATCACCCCATTGTCGCCGATATACTTGTATGGCGGTCGGTCAACAAATTACAGAACACCTATGTTACCGCCCTACCTCAAGAAATCAACCCAAAAACAGGACGGATTCATACTGTTTACAATCAAGCAGTGGCAGCGACTGGTCGTTTAAGTTCAAACCAGCCCAATTTGCAAAATATTCCCATTCGCACAGCGCGGGGTCAAGAGGTGCGCAAGGCCTTTATCCCTCGTGATAACGAGCATGTCTTACTTGCAGCAGATTATTCACAAATTGAATTGCGCATTATTGCCGCTTTAAGCCAGGATCCTGCGATGGTGGAAGCCTTTCAAAAGGGAGAAGACATTCACGCTACAACAGCGGCGAAAGTCTTTGGCGTCCCTTTAGAAGAAGTGAGTCGCGAACAACGCTCAAATGCAAAAACTGTCAATTTTGGGATTGTGTATGGCGTTTCTGCCTTTGGCTTAAGCCAACAAACCAACCTCAACCGCAGTGAAGCCAAAGAATTGATCGAGGCCTATTATGCCACCTACCCACAACTTAAGGCCTACATAAACGAGCAGGTAGATTTTGCCCGTGAAAACGGCTATGTCGAAACTGTCTTGGGGCGTCGACGTTACCTCAAAGACATCAATGCGCAAAATGCTGTTGTGCGCGGTGCCGCAGAACGCAATGCTGTTAATGCCCCTATACAAGGCAGTGCAGCTGATATCATCAAAATCGCCATGATCAATATTCATCGTCGCATGCAAAAAGAAAACTGGGCGAGTAAAATGCTCCTTCAAGTCCATGACGAATTGGTCTTTGACGTCCCAAAAAAGGAAGTCGAATCCTTCACCCAACTGGTGAAACAAGAGATGGAAAACGCCTTTGAACTAGAAGTCCCCTTAGTAGTAGATGTAGGTATTGGACAAAACTGGCTCGAGGCACATTAAATCTTATCGCCTTTGTATTCCTTGTGATCAAATCAATCCTTTGCGTAAAGCAATGGTAACTAGCTCTGTTACTGTATTAGCTTCAAACCTAAGTTTTAGTCGCTTGATGCGTTTTTCTAGCCCTGAGAGACTAAAACTTTTCCCATAACTGGCGAGGTAGTCTTTCACTTCTGTTTGTTTTATCCCTTTGCTAAACGCCTTTAGCAACATGCGATCGATATAATCAATTTCTAATTGGCTCATATGAAAACGAA
>JBMYNN010000012.1:0-47858 GCA_049598335.1 Flavobacteriaceae bacterium | reverse complement strand
TTCTAAATTCTCAGGAATATCGAAATAATGAACACTTAATCTTTCCTGATTTTGAGCTAAAACTAGAGTTGTAGAAATTAAAAAAGTAAATAGTAAAAATATTTTCTTCATTTTAATTGATTTATGATTAATAGTATTTAAAAATAAGTAGGATGTTTTACTTATCAAATTTTGATCAAAATATTGATGATTTGGTAAAACTCAGCAATAAATTAATTCATATGTATTAATGTAAATTAAGTTTATACTTTAACTTTATCAGTACTTTTTTATATTCTCATGATTATCTAATTTAAGCGTAAACAATGAATGAGTGTAAAAAACTCATTAATTCGTGGGTTTTAAATTATTAAATAGTAGACAATTACTCTACGTTAACAAAGGTCCAGGTTTCTGAAAAAATTTCACCTTGATAAGTAAAACTTGCGGATACTTCAAAGCAAGTATCTATTAATTCTTCAATTATTAGAATTTCTTCTCCATCAATTAAAATTTATGTTTGTTCAGCGTTGTTAAATTCCCATGAATCAACAAAAACTATTTATCGCAATAGGTAACAATGTTTTTTGGGATTTTGAATTTAAAGCTTGTATTGTAGGATTATCATTAATGATGTTTTCATTCTAGATAATGTACTTAAATTCAAAAAAAAAAAAAAAAAGAATGATCTATGAAATTGTGTAAATTTGTTTCGAATATGAGTCAAACAAAAATACATTACGAAAAAAACAAACCTACTTGTGCATGTAAAGTCTCCTTGGACTATTTAGGTGATAAATGGAGTTTAATTTTAATCCGAGATTTATTCAGAAAAAAATACACTTTTGGTCAATTTTTTGATAATCCTGAAGAAAAAATTGCCTCAAATATTCTCGCTGATCGTCTAAAAAAACTTCAATGTATAGGAGTGATTGATTTTAAATACCTAAATCATAACTATAAAGTAAAAAATTATTTTCTTACCGATAGAGGAATTCAATTATATGATATAATCTTTGCTTTACAATTATGGACAGTAAATAATGTGGATTTTAACTATTCAGAGAATACTAAAAAATGGAAAATTTCAATCAATAAACAGAACCATTCTACCTATATATCTAAATTTAAAGAAGAATACAAACTTTTTCGTAAACAACTTTTTGGTTTCTAATTTTTAATCTCAATTAAGATCATAAAAAAAACCGCTCTTTGTAGAGCGGTCTATAAAAAATTATATGAATTTGATTTATGGTTGCTTAAAATTAACAAAATACTTTTTATATAAAAGTATTTTGTTAATTTTTTTTGTCCCATTGCCGCATCCTTAAGGGGTGGGACATTGGGACACATAAAAGGCTAATAGTTCTCTTCCCTTCTTTGTTTTTAAGAGAGGGACAGTCTAAACTTCAGTACATTTACAATGAGTAAAGAATAATTTAGTAAAGATTAGTAATCTTTATTCTTCTATGATTGGACTTGTGTTCAAATGAAGAAAAAAAGGACTACATCTCTGTAATCCCTTTATTAAACTGGGTGGAAGATCGGTCTCGAACCGACGACCTCCTGAACCACAATCAGGCGCTCTAACCAACTGAGCTACAACCACCGTTAGAGCGGCAAATTTAAGCTATTTTTTTCTTCATGTCAAAGCTTAATCTAAAGTTTTTATAGGGGCCAGAAAAAGAGTTAGGCTAAATGGTCAAAGTCTCGAATTAAAGGAATACGCTCTACTGTAAAACCTTCTGCAGCAGCAACTCCAGTGAGACGACCTAAATTTTGCGCTCTATATCGAACACTCTCTAAGAAATTCTGACTACTTATTGGCGTGGACGGTTCACTGCTTTTAGCATCATAAAACTGACTGGCGTAAGCCTGAATCGCCTCCATTTTTGTATCGATGTGATTAGAAATATCCACTACAAAATCTGGTTCTATCTCTTTCCATTGAATATAGTGATAAACATGGGCTGGGCGCCATGGATCTTGTATATTACCGCTCTCCTCTTTGGTTACTATTTTTTTTAATCCCGATAAAAAACAGGCATCACTCACTAGGTTACTTCCCTTACCGTGATCAATATGTCGATCTTCAATGGCATTACATAAAACTATCTTAGGTCGATGGATGCGGATCATTTGAATAATAGCCATTTGATGAGCTTGGTCGTTGACAAAAAACCCATCCCGAAAAGTGAGGTTTTTTCTAAAAGCCACGGCTAATACTTTGGCCGCTGCTGCGGCCTCTTGATCTCTTATTTCTGCAGAACCTCTAGTACCTAGTTCTCCACGGGTTAAATCTATTATACCTACTGATTTACCTTGACTAATGGCTTTAGCAATACTACCACCACAGCCTAATTCTACATCGTCTGGATGTGCCCCAAAAGCGAGAATATCAACTTTCATTTGCTGCTTTTTCTAAAGCTTGATTCAAATCATTCTTTAAATCCTCTACATGTTCTATTCCTACAGAAAAACGCACCAATTGGTCGGTTATCCCTTGTTTTGCTCTTCCTTTTGGTGATAAGAGTTTATGTGAAGTTATGGCCGGTATAGTAATGGTACTTTCTACTCCTGCTAAACTCACCACGGGTTGAATCAATTGCAAGTTCTTTTCAAAAACTGATCGATTAAATCCTTCTTTAATTTCAAAAGACATCATTCCAGTAAACCCGCGCATTTGCTTTTTTGCTAGGGAATGATCAGGATGACTTTCAAGACCGGGATAATGAACTACATTAATAGCAGGATGAGTCGATAAATATTCTGCTAGCGCTTGTGCGTTTTCATTTTGTTGTCGCACTCTAATTGAAAGGGTTTTAATACTTCTTTCAAGTAACCAGATAGAGAGTTCACTAAGGTTTCCTCCTAGGCTTTTCGCCACGGCAAATACCTTTTTCATATGAAAAGCAGAACAGGCTACAGCCCCAGCTAATATATCGCTGTGTCCTCCAAGGTATTTTGTTGCAGAATGCAATACTATGTCAATCCCAAAAGAGATAGGGTTTTGATTCACCGGAGAAGCAAAGGTGCTGTCAATCATTGAAACAAGTTGATGTTTTTTAGCCAGCTGAGCTATTGCGGCTAAATCAACAATTTTCATCAATGGATTACTAGGTGTTTCTATATAAATGACCTTAGTGTTCTCTTTGATTTCTGTTTCAAAATCAGAAGCATATAATCCTTCGGCAAAAGAATACTCAATTTTGTATTGATTAAAATGCTCCACAACTAAATTAGTTGTCCCACCGTATAAATCATTTTGTAAAACAACGTGATCTCCAGCCTTTAAAAAGGCCAGTAAAGCAGTCGAAATGGCTGCCATTCCAGAACCAAAGATCAAGCCTTCTTCTGCGCCTTCTAGGGCGGCAATTTTTTGAGCAAGCCCTACTTGGTTTGGGGTATTAAAATATCTAGGATAACGGTCTGTTGCTTCATAAGAATAGGCCGTTGCCATATAAATGGGTGAAATGGCCCCCTTGTATATGGGGTCTTCTAACTGCCCCTCATGGACACAGTGTGTTTCAAATTGCTTGCCTTTCATAAGGTTTATTTTGTTATCCAAGCAATTACCTCTTCATCTACAGGGGAGGTTCTTGGAGAAATTACTTTTTCCAACACGCCTTCTTCGTTAATCAAATACTTTTGAAAGTTCCAGGTGACTTTAGAATCCATCACACCATTTTTTTCTTTTTGGGTTAAAAAGCTGTAAATGGGGTGAATGTCATTTCCTTGAACATCAATCTTTGCCATCATGGGGAAAGAAACTCCATAATTGCGTTCACAAAAAGCCGAAATCTCTTTGTTAGATCCAGGCTCTTGCATCATAAAATTGTTTGCTGGAAAACCTACAATCACAAATTTTTCTGATCCGTATTGTTCATACAAAGCCTGTAGATCTTTGTATTGAGGAGTTAACCCACATTTTGAAGCCGTATTAACGATCATAATTTTTTTTCCTTTAAGGGAAGAAAAGTCAAATTTTTCTCCTCCTAAAGTTTCTGCGGTAAATTGGTGCAATGTCTGTTCCATAGTATTCTGTGCCTAAAGGTTATAGGCCAATAGCCCTACCAATATTATAAGTGTTTTCTTCATAGCGTTTAACGTTTTAAACGATGAACGCAAATTACATCAAGCCTTAGAGTTAGACAAACATCAAGGGATAAATTAAACTAATTCTGCCGAAAGCCCTTCTTCTAACAACAATAAACAACGGGGTTTTAAATCATCGTAAGTTCCTGTCTTAACCACACATTTTCCATGATAATGGACAATATAGGCACATTGTTCTGCCTGTTCTGGGGTTTGGTCACAGATACGAACAAGGCAACGAATTACATGATCAAATGTATTGACATCGTCGTTGTGTAAAATGATTTGGTGTTCTTTAGCCGTAAGTAGGTCAACCTCTTCTTCAAATGCTACTTCTGGTGATTCATCCATTGCTTTTGGAAAAATGGGCAGAAACCCAATTGTCTTTTTCTTTAAATTCTACTAATCGCAAACCGTTCTGGTTTGCTTTGGCTTCTATTGCAGGGATATCCTGTGTATAAAAACCACTTAAAAACAGAGCTCCATTATCTTTTAAACGCTTTGAATATAAGGGAATATCGAGCAATAAAACGTTCATATTGATATTGGCAAGAATGGTGTCATAGATCTTGTCAGGTATCATCTTGCTATCCCCATGTGCAGCGACAATATGTTGACAATCATTCATTTTGATGTTTTCCACAGTGTTTTCATAACACCAGGATTCTACATCGATCGCATCTAATTCTTTTGCTCCTAATTTCTCTGCTAAAATGGCTAAGACGCCAGTTCCACAGCCCATATCTAATAAAGTGTGTTTTGTGGGGGGATATTGAAGTAAATAGTTCAACATCATATAAGTCGTTTGATGATGCCCTGTTCCAAAGCTCATCTTTGGGGTAATCACTAACTCATAAGGCACATCGATTGGATCGTGGAAATTTGCTCTTACAGCACATTGATTTTCAATAACAATGGGTTGAAAATTTGATTCCCAAACAGCGTTCCAGTTTTCTGGCGGAATGACTGTTAGAGACCAACCTATATCCAAGCCGTTTTCTGCTAAAGGATATAAGTGATCCAACAAATCTGCTTGCCAATCTTGCTCTTGAATATAAGCTTCTAAGCCTACCTCGGTTTCAACAAAACTTTCAAAGCCTAATTCACTCAATACTGCTAAAGTGATTTCTCTCCCTGTTTCTAGGGGTTGAATCGTTAAGTTAAGCTGTATGTAAGTTGCTGCCATTTAGATCGATTGAACTATTGCAAAAAAATCGTCTGCGTTAAGGGCTGCTCCTCCAATTAATCCTCCATCGACATCTGGCTTTGAAAAGATTTCTTGTGCATTTGCGGGCTTAACACTTCCGCCATACAATATAGCAACATTTTCAGCAATTTTTGCGTCAAAATTTTGAGCGACTAATCTACGAATAAAGGCGTGCATTTCTTGTGCTTGTTCTGGAGAAGCCGTCTCTCCTGTTCCAATAGCCCATACAGGCTCATAGGCTAAAACAATCTTTTCCCATGCATTGCTTGGCAGTGAAAATAAGGCTTTGCGCAATTGGTCTTCTACAACTTGAAAATGTTGTTTATTTTGGCGGTCTTCTAATTCTTCTCCGAAACAGAAAATAACTTCCATATCATGTGCTACAGCAGTAGCAACTTTTTTTTCTAAGGCTTCGTCTGTTTCATTAAAATAAGCTCTTCGCTCTGAATGCCCTAAGATGACTGAATTTACCCCCACCGACTGTAGCATAGCGGCAGAAACTTCTCCCGTATAAGCTCCGTTAGTTGCTTGGTGCATGTTTTGTCCTATAACTTCAATAGCAGAATCGCTTAAAGCCTCTACCGCTTGTGCTAAATGTATTGCAGTGGGTGCCACTTTAACCTCGACTCCCGCAAAGTTTCCTTTTGCTTTTAAAGCAGCGATCAATTGATCTGTTTCTGCTTTGTTGTTGTTCATTTTCCAGTTCCCAGCGACAATCTTTTTTCTCATGTTATTCGTTTAAAATGGTTTTGCTTTTGGATCAATGTAAATATAGAGGAAATCAACAATTAAGTTGATGATCACAAATAAACTTGCTATGACTAGAACAGCTCCCATAACAACGGGAATATCAAGGGTATTAAGTGCGTTGACAATTTCTTTTCCAAGACCCCTCCAACCAAAGATGTATTCGACAAATACCGCTCCAGCGAGCATAGAGGCAAACCAACCAGAAATTGCTGTTATCACGGGGTTAAGGGTGTTTTTAATTGCATGACGATACACCACTTGAAAAGAGCTTAGCCCTTTGGCATAGGCGGTTTTAATATATTCTTGTTGCAATACATCAATCATCCCAGAACGCACCAATTGCACGATCACTGCGATGGGTCGAATCCCCAATACGATGGCAGGAAGTAAAAGGTTTTTCAATTGTAAATGTTGGGCTTCGCCAAAGTCATCCATCTCATACAAACTTCCTGTCATGTTCAGCCCAGTTAAATCTCCTAACAAATGCCCAAAAACCCAGGAAAATAAAATCGCACTAAAAAAAGAAGGTACACTCATCCCTAAAGTGCTCAATAACAATAAGCTCGAATCTAAAAAGCTCCCTTTAAAATAGCCTGCTAAAACCCCTAATACCATCCCAAATACAATGGCAATAACAATAGAACTCAAAGCTAGTATAAAAGTATTAGGAAGGGTTTCTGCGATAATATCACTTACCCTTTTCCCCTGTCGCTGATAAGAGGTTCTAAGATAAGGCCGTTTTAAAACTAGAACCACACTGCCTAACTGAAGCGCAAAACCGCCGTATTTATTTTGGCTGTAATAAGAAAAATCTTCCGTTTGAGTGCTGTGAATAGAAAGCGGTGATAAATCGTTGAGAAAGTAGAGAAACTGTTGATAGGTGGGCAAATCGAAACCGTACTTTTGCTGTATTTTTGCTATTTGCGCTTGAGAAGCATTTTGATCCACCATCATTTGTGCTGGATCTCCTAAAACATTAAAAAGAAAAAACACCACCACCGTAACTCCTAAAAGAGTTAATAGTCCACTTAGCCCCTTTCCCAATAGCAATTTTATCATGAATTTATTGGTCCAAATGGATTAGTGCAAAAACCGCATAATTAATTATATCCTGGTAGTTAGCGTCTATTCCCTCACTCACTAGGGTTTTTCCTTGATTATCTTCAATTTGCTTAACGCGTAATAATTTTTGTAAGATTAAATCTGTCAAAGAACTCACTCGCATATCACGCCATGCTTCGCCATAATCATGATTTTTGGCTAACATTAAATCCTCGGTAATTTTTAAATGCTTGTCATACAAAGTAGTGGCCTCTTTATTCGACAAATCAGGTTGTTCTGCAATTCCTTTTTCTAACTGTATTAAAGCCATTATACAATAATTAACAATTCCAATAAATTCACTCTCTTGCCCCTCTTCTACCTTTTGCTTTGCTAAACTTTGAATACTTCTAATGCGCTGGGCTTTGATAAAGATCTGGTCGGTAAGCGACGGTAAACGTAAAATACGCCAGGCCACACCATAGTCTGTCATCTTCTTTAAGAATAAAGCACGGCATTGTGCAGTAATTTGTTGATAATGGGTAAGGGTAGGAATCATTTCGACCTTAATTTTTGTAAATTTCGGGCAATTATTTAATTCTATCAAATTCGCATAACGAAAGTTATCCATAGAAATTAACCTTTATGACCCTTAACTGTAATGGCACCCTAGTGGATCTCTCCTCTCCTAAGATTTTAGGGATTCTAAACCTTACCCCAGATTCTTTTTTTGATGGGGGAAAACATCAAAACATCCCTGCTGCTCTAAAACAATGTGAAAAGATGATCTCAGAAGGGGCAGATTTCATTGATCTAGGCGCCTATAGTTCTCGCCCAGGGGCGGAAGAAGT
Source organism: Flavobacteriaceae bacterium (assembly GCA_049598335.1). GTDB lineage: Bacteria > Bacteroidota > Bacteroidia > Flavobacteriales > Flavobacteriaceae > Arcticimaribacter. Next base: position 39,935 of record JBMYNN010000012.1, on the reverse strand, counting down.
TAGTCCAACCGAAGAAATCAATAGACTACTTCCTGTTTTAATCACATTGCGAAAGCAGTTTCCCACTACCCTATTTTCTATTGATACCTTTAGGTCCAAAGTGGCTAAAGCAGCGCTAGAAGAAGGCGCTCACATGATCAATGATATCTCTGCGGGGAATCTTGACCCAGCAATGATGTCAACCGTGGGACAATACCCCGTTCCCTATATCGCTATGCATATGCAGGGTAAACCAAAGGATATGCAAAACAACCCTTCCTATGAAAATGTGTACCAAGAAATCATGCAATTCTTTTCAGAAAAAATAAACGCTTGTTATGCAGCAGGAATAAAAGATGTTATTCTAGATCCAGGTTTTGGTTTTGGAAAAACCGTCGAACACAACTATCATTTACTTCACCGCTTTGAGCACTTTCAAGCATTTGAGCTTCCGGTGCTGGCTGGGGTTTCTCGAAAATCGATGATTTATCAGGTTTTAAAAACAACTGCAAATGAAGCACTAAATGGCAGCACGGTCTTACATACTGTTGCTTTACAAAAAAAGGCACAGCTTTTAAGGGTACATGATGTCAAAGCCGCTAAAGAATGCATTCTCTTATTAGAACAACTCCGATAGATTTTTCCTAATTTTACAAAAAGCCCACCATTGAATAATTTTAGTTTTCTTGAATTCTCCTTTGTCGATGTCCTTGATATTGTGCTTGTAGCTTTTTTGTTATTTTATATGTATAAGCTGGTAAAGGGTACAGTGGCCATCAATATCTTCTTAGGCATTGTCATCATTTACTTTATGTATCAATTAACCATCACACTAAACATGAATGTTTTGAGTAATATCCTAGGGAATTTCATCAGTGTTGGATTCTTTGCATTAATCGTAGTTTTCCAGCAGGAAATCAGAAAATTCTTACTCTTATTAGGTTCAACCAATTATACAAGTCGAAAAAGTTTTGTTCGCTATTTTAACTTTTTAAATCAAGAAGAAGAGCAAATCATTCAACTTGACCTTAGACTATTTGTCAATGCTTGCGAAAACATGGCAAAAGATAAAACGGGAGCTATTATTGTACTAGAAAGAAGCAATAACCTTGATTTTGTCAAAAGCACAGGTGATGAAACTTCAATCAACCTTAGCCCTCAAATCTTAGAAAGTATTTTCTATAAAAACAGTCCTTTACACGATGGTGCGATTATTATCAATGGTAACAGAATTACCGCAACAAGGATTGTTTTACCCGTTTCAGAATCTAATACCATTCCTAGTCGCTTTGGGTTGAGACATAGAGCTGGTTTAGGAATTTCAGAAAAGACAGACGCCCTAGTTATTGTAATCTCTGAAGAAACAGGAGATATTGTTTACATTAAAAATGGACAGTACCAAAAATTCAATTCGACAGAGAAACTCAAGCGCACTCTCTCAGATGATCTTAGCCTTTAAACCACTTCCTCTTGACTAAATTGCAGTTCATATAATCTTTGATAAGCACCATTGCTTTTTGCAAATAAACTTTCGTGGGTTCCCATTTCTACAATTTTACCTTGATCCATAACTACAATTCTATCTGCTTTTTTGATGGTGGCAAGTCGGTGTGCAATAACGATAGAGGTTTTATCTTTTGTGATACGCTCTGTCGCCTTTTGAATTAACTCTTCAGAAAAAGAGTCGATAGAAGAAGTTGCTTCGTCTAAGACTAAGATGGTAGGGTTAACCATATAAGCCCTTAAAAAAGCGACCAACTGTCGCTGTCCCGAAGATAACATTACCCCACGCTCTTGCACATTATAATTATAGCCTCCAGGAAGGGATTCAATAAATTGATGTACCCCGATTTCTTTTGCTGCTTTTATTACAGCTTCTTTTTGAATACTCGAGTCAAATAAAGTGATGTTGTTGAAAATTGAATTTGCAAATAAAAAGACATCCTGCATAACAAGAGCAACATGGCTTCTAAGGTTATTAAGCTTAAAATCTCTAATAGAAGTTCCGTCAATTTTGATATCTCCTTGATCGAACTCATAAAAACGTGTAATCAAATTGATCAAAGTAGATTTCCCAGCACCTGTCGCCCCAACAATTGCGACAGTCTCTCCTGCTTTAACAGATAAATTAATCCCTTTTAATACCTCTTCTCCTGGCAAATAGGCAAAACGAAGTTGTTCAATTTCAATATTTCCCTCTAAATCTTTTACCTGATGATTTCCTCTATCTTCAATAGAACTTTCTGTCTCAATGATTTTAAATACCCTATCTGCAGCTACCATTCCCATTTGTAAGGTATTGAATTTATCAGCGATTTGACGTAAGGGCCGGTAAAGCATTTGAGATAATTGAATAAATAGGAATAAGGTCCCTAAGGAAATTTCTGTTCCTACTATTGTTTTAAATCCACCATACCAGACCAATAAACCTATGGTAACAGAAGTAGAAATTTCTGCAACCGGAAAAAAAATAGAGTTAAACCAAACGGTCTTTAACCAAGCTTTTTTATGGCGATTATTAATTTGATCAAAGGTTTTTTCTTCAATCAATTCTCTACTAAAAAGCTGTACGATTTTCATTCCGCTGATGCGCTCTTGTACAAAGGTATTCAAGTTGGCAATCTCTTTTCTTACCTCTTCAAAAGCTTTTTTCATAGAACGTTGGAAAACTCGTGTGGCGTAAGCAATCAAAGGGAGGACGGCAAAAACAATTAAAGACAATTCCCAGTTGACATAGAGCATTATTACCACGACCAATCCCATTTTTAGAAAATCAGCAATTATCATAAAGAGCCCTTGACTAAAAATACTAGCAATGGTTTCTATATCATTGACAGCACGGGTGACCAGCCTACCTACTGCTGAAGTGTCAAAGTAAGCCATTTTGAATTGAATCAGCTTTTTAAATAGCGTCAACCGTAAATCTTTAACGATCATTTGACCAAGCCAATTTGCATAGTAGACAAAAATATACTGGAAAAAAACCTCAAATAATAAGGTCAACAGCATAAAAAAGATAAAGACCAATAGTCCTTCATACAGGCGTGGGGTGATATAATCATCTACAGCTATTTTGAGCAAATAAGGTGTTAGAGTAGAAAAAGCAGACAACAAAATAGCTGATACCATTACAATGTAATAGTAAGCTTGATAAGATTTTGAATAGGCCATTATTTTACTAAATAACGCCCGGTCAAATAAACTAGCTTTTTCTTCTTTCATTTAGGCATAGATATTTTGAGGATACTTGATTTCTGTCAAGTAAAGGCCACTTGCTGGAACCGAAAAACCGGCTTCCCCTCTATTTTTACTTTTAATAATTTTGTGCATCTCTGCCACCGGAATTTTACCAGTTCCCACCTCAAGTAATGTCCCTACAATCGCTCGAACCATATTGCGTAAGAATCGATTTGAAGTGATGGTAAATAGAGCACCATCTGCTGTACTTTCCCAATAAGCTTTTGTTACTTTACACAAAAAAGTTTTCACATCAGAATGGGTTTTAGCAAAAGCTTCAAAATCTTCGTATTCCAATAAAATCTTGGCCGCTGCGTTCATTTTTTCTAAAGAGACTGGCTGATGAAAATAATAATACAACTGCTGCTTAAATGGGTTTTTTTGAAAACCCAAATGGTATTCGTATGTTCTCGCAATAGCATCAAATCGCGCGTGAGCATCTGCCTTAACTTTATCCAAACTATAGATGACAATATCTTCCTTTAAGAAGCGATTGAGTAAATAGGGAAGGTTTTCTTCTGTTTCCAAAGAGAGATTAGCCTCAAAATGAGCCATCATTTCTTTAGCATGCACCCCGGTATCTGTTCTTCCTGCCCCTACAATCTTTATGGATTCTCTCAATAGTGTACTCAATGCCTCTTCAAGCTCCTGCTGTACACTTCTAGCATTGGGTTGACGTTGCCATCCATGAAAGGAAGTTCCATTATACGCTAAGGTGAGAAAGTACCGCACCCTGCAAAGATATTAGATTCTTAACAGCTTTGCTAACCCTTATAAATGAGATTCAATTTCTTTTTTGATTTTATACGCTTCCTTTAATTTCTTTGTGATATAAACTTCAGCCGTTATGGGGCCTTTAACAATGGCAACCGTGTAGGCTTGTTTATAGAAAAAATGAAGTCCTAAAACAGCACACCAAAAAATCAAATTTAGTCCATTGTAAAAATTCAACCCTTGTTCTTGAATTATAAAAAAATGTCCTGTGATCATTAAAGGCGCTAGTATATAACCAAAGTAAAAACGAAAGTGATCTTTTTTAAGCTTTACTCCTGTCACTTGCACATAACGAATTTCTTTGAAAATATGGTCTTCTTGAAGACGGTAACGCAAGCCATAGGGATGAATAATAAGAACAGAATTATAGGGTTTATTTGCAGTATATTGCATAGCATAAAATTTTGGGCACTCTCAATATAATGAAAAAAATTCTTTTACTTTCTGATACCCACGGACATATTGACGAACGCATCTTAAAATATGCACAAGAAGCAGACGAAATATGGCATGCAGGAGACATTGGTGATTTAAGGGTAACAGATACTTTAGCAAAAATAAGACCCCTTAGAACCGTTTATGGAAATATCGATGGCAACATTGCAAAGGTAAGCTTCCCAGAAAATAATATTTTCACCCTTGAAGGAGTAAAGTTTTTGATGACACACATAGGGGGACCTGCTGGAAAATACACACCACGAGTCCGTGAATTATTAAACCAAGAACAACCCAACGTGTTTATCTGTGGACATTCGCATATCTTAAAAGTAATGCACATCAAAGGAAGAGACATGATGCACCTTAACCCAGGCGCTGCAGGAATCCACGGTTTTCATCAAATTAGAACCATGTTGCGCTTTGAAATAGCACAAGGTAAATTGCAAAATATGGAAGTGGTTGAATTAGGCCTCCGCGGAAAAAGTTTAGCGCAATCTGTCCAAAGAGCGAATTAAGGCTTCGTCCTTTCGAATAAAACGATTGGCTAACAATAAGAACACTTCTCCAAGAAAAGCGATCAATAAATCTGGCAAAAATTGGTAAAAACTATTAGCGTGATAGCGAATGATCATATAAACAAAACTCCCCCAAAATAAGGTATATAACACCCAGGCTAACTGGTTGATGCGCAGCTGTAACATACGCCTTTTATAGAAGCCAATATTGATTAAAACCAAAAAGGATAATAGTATAGAAAAATATGGACTCGCATCCACATTTTCTCCTAAAAGAGGCTCAAACACTATTATTTCTGACGGAAAAAGAAAAAAATTCACTCCTCCTGCCAAAACAAATAGCAACATAAAAACGGTTTGAATTCTTTGAATCATTTTTTTTATCAAAATTAAGGGTTTTCTACATTTACAATGGTTTTTTTTGTAATATTGTACAGCACTACACTTCATACCGTGCCAAATACCAAGAATCAAAATTATTCACTCAACCTCTTTCTGAGACCATTATTCACTCATGTACGAAATAGCTTCGCTAAAAGAAAAAAAATTAGCTGATTTACAAGAAATCGCAAAAAAACTAGGTTTAAAGAAAACATCAACCCTAAAAAAACTTGATTTAATTTATCAAATTATCGACCATGTTTCGGCAAATCCACCTGAACAAAAAGCAAATCCTTCTAAAAGCAGTCTTGAAAATTTGGATTCTAAACTAGCTGTAAAAAAAGAAAACAGACCTCAACATAAAGAGGGTGTTAAAAAAAATCAAGAACAAATAAAAGCTGTTCAAGAGAAAAAAGAAGTCACGGGACCTAATGAAGAATCAAAAAATCCTGAGACAGAAAATAAAAATCGAGCTAATAACAAAGCTCAAATCAATAACAAGAATAATAATCAAAACAACAATAAACACTCTCGTTATAAAAAGCAAGAGGTAAACCACAATAAAGACAACCGCAATCGTTACCGCGAACCAGATTATGAATTTGATGGAATTATTGATTCTGAAGGGGTGCTAGAAATCATGCAAGAAGGTTATGGTTTTCTTCGTTCTTCAGACTATCACTACCTTTCTTCTCCAGACGATGTTTATGTATCTCAATCTCAAATTCGTTTGTTTGGACTAAAAACAGGAGATACTGTATTAGGGACAGTACGCCCTCCAAAAGAAGGAGAAAAGTATTTTCCCCTTATTAAAGTAAACCGCATCAACGGGCAAGATCCAAAGGTCGTGAGAGACCGCGTTTCTTTTGAACACCTAACTCCACTATTCCCACAAGAGAAGTTCAAGTTAGCCGAGAAGCAAAGTACTATCTCTACAAGGATTATAGATTTATTTTCTCCTATCGGAAAAGGGCAACGTGGTATGATTGTTTCTCAACCTAAGACAGGAAAAACAATGCTCTTAAAAGATGTGGCAAACGCTATAGCTGCAAATCATCCAGAAGTTTACCAAATTATCTTGTTAATTGATGAAAGACCAGAAGAGGTAACAGACATGCAGCGTAACGTTAAAGGAGAGGTTGTCGCTTCTACCTTTGACGAACCCGCCGACCGTCACGTGAAAGTCGCTAATATCGTTTTAGAAAAAGCTAAGCGTCTGGTAGAATGTGGGCATGATGTCGTTATCCTATTAGATTCGATCACCCGTCTTGCACGTGCTTACAATACAGTACAGCCTGCTAGTGGAAAGATTTTAAGTGGTGGGGTTGATGCCAATGCTTTACATAAACCAAAGCGCTTCTTTGGAGCAGCAAGAAATATTGAAAATGGAGGGTCTCTTTCTATCATCGCTACAGCTTTAACAGAAACAGGATCAAAAATGGACGAAGTCATCTTTGAAGAATTTAAAGGAACAGGTAACATGGAATTGCAATTAGATCGTAAGATTTCAAATCGTAGAATTTTCCCAGCCATCGACCTTATTTCTTCCAGTACACGTAGAGATGATATTTTATTAGACGATAATACAGTACAACGCATGTGGATCATGAGAAAGTATCTTGCTGACATGAATCCGGTAGAAGCGATGGAATTCATCAACGATCGCTTTAAAAAGACCGTTAATAACGAAGAGTTTTTAATCTCCATGAATTCTTAAAGAAAACTAACAGAGGTTAAACACAAAAAAAGCGCTCAAAATAGCGCTTTTTTTATTTGTCAAAATGCTAAAATCACAAAGCTGCTACTCTTTTAGTGAGCTTTGATTTAAGGTTAGCTGCTTTATTTGCGTGAATAATGTTCTTTTTTGCTAGTTTGTCCAACATTGAAATAACAGATGGAAGCAATTTAGTCGCTTCTTTCTTATCTGTTAACTCGCGTAAACGACGTATTGCATTACGAGCGGTTTTGTGTTGAAAACGGTTACGCAAACGCTTTTTGTTATTAGAACGAATTCTCTTGAGTGCCGATTTATGATTTGCCATCTAAATTGTTTTTTAGTAGCCCGTAGGGGAATCGAACCCCTCTTTCCAGGATGAAAACCTGGCGTCCTAACCGATAGACGAACGGGCCAAAATTTTATGGTTGCAAATCTAAAACTTATTCATTGATTAAACAACGCATTTTAAAATAAAAATTTATATTTTTTAAACTTCAATATTTGAATGTATTTCAATAAGTTAATAGGCCCTTGCAAACAACACCCTTTGGGTTGATGGAGCACCTGAATAAACACATTTGCCTTCTTCTAGTTTTGTGCCATAAGGGATACAACGAATCGTTGCCTTAGTCTCTTTCTTAATAGCTTCTTCACTGGTTTGCGTTCCATCCCAATGGGCAGAAATAAAGCCTCCTTTTTCTTCTAAAACTGCTTTAAACTCTTGATAAGTGTTTACTTCTGTGATATGTTTGTCTCTAAAAGAAGATGCTCTATTGTATAAACTTGTTTGAATCTCTTCTAAAAGCGCTGGAATCATCTTAACTAATGCCGTTTGAGAGACAAAGTTCTTTTCAAGAGTATCCCTGCGAGCTAATTCTACCTGCTGTTTCTCTATATCTTTTGGACCAATGGCTATGCGCAACGGCACTCCTTTTAATTCATATTCGTTGAACTTAAAGCCTGGTTTGATATTATCACGATTATCAAATTTTACAGAAATACCCGTGTCTTCTAGATCAGATTTAATCTTATTCGCCACTAGAGAGATTTCATCGAGTTGATCTAAACCTTTATAAATAGGAATAATCACTACTTGTATAGGGGCTAAATTGGGCGGTAATACCAATCCATTATCATCACTATGGGTCATGATTAAAGCTCCCATCAAACGAGTAGAAACCCCCCACGAAGTGGCCCACACATGCTCTAATCCCCCTTCGGCTTTAGCATATTTAACATCAAATGCTTTTGCAAAATTTTGACCTAAAAAATGTGAAGTCCCTGCTTGTAAAGCTTTTCCATCTTGCATCAAAGCTTCAATACAATGCGTGTCCAAGGCTCCCGCAAAACGCTCACTGGCAGTTTTGACTCCTTTTATTACAGGAATGGCCATAAACTTTTCTACAAAATCTGCATATAAATTATTGATCAATAAAGTTTCGTCTAAGGCTTCTTGTTTAGTTGCATGAGCAGTGTGTCCTTCTTGCCAAAGGAATTCTGCTGTTCTTAAAAACAAGCGTGTTCTCATTTCCCAGCGCACAACATTTGCCCATTGATTGATCAATATAGGTAAATCACGGTAGGACTGGATCCAGTTTTTATAAGTGTTCCAGATAATCGCTTCACTGGTGGGTCTTACTACAAGTTCTTCTTCTAGTTTAGCTGCTGGGTCAACCATAAGTTTTCCGGCCTCGTCTGGATTATTCTTTAATCTATAGTGGGTAACCACTGCGCATTCTTTGGCGAAGCCTTCTGCATTTTTTTCTTCTGCTTCAAACAAACTCTTGGGTACAAAAAGAGGAAAATAAGCGTTCTGGTGACCAGTTGCTTTGAATTTTTTATCCAATTCTTCTTTCATTTTTTCCCATATCGCAAATCCATAGGGTTTGATGATCATACAGCCACGAACAGCAGAGTTTTCGGCTAAATCAGCACGAACAACCAACTCATTATACCATTTTGAATAATCTATTTCGCGTTTTGTTAATTTCTTTGACATAGTTTTGGCACAGATTTTGACTATCTTAGATTGAAATACGTTTGTGGGGCAAAACTAATTAATTTAACCCGCTTACAAGTAAAAAATAAAGAGTTATGCGATTTTCAAATTTTATTGGCTTTTCAAGTTTAGGAATAATCTTTTTTATTGGACTCTTATTCACTTCTTGCGGAAGTTTCCAAAACAGTTCTTATTACAGTGACGGGATTTACAATAGCGACAATGTTATTGTTATTAGACGCAACAAAAAAACGCCGGCTACAAATGCTTATTCGCAATACTTTGATGAACAAGCCAATCAATATAACTGGGATAACAACTCGGACAACGTTGCATTAACCAATGTTGACTCACTTAATCAAGGAAATCTTAATAATTATCAATCCAATTCTAATTGGGGTGGAGGCAATAAAACCACACAAATTATTATTCAATCAACTCCCCTAAACTTTGGATTTGGAGGAAACTGGTGGGGATATGGTGGTTTTTATGACCCTTATGTAGCTTACTGGGATTACAACTTTTATAACCCCTATCGATGGAACCGTTTTGCATGGGGCTTTAATCGACCTTTCTTTAATGATTTCTACCCTTACTATGGTTATGGCTTTTATGGCAACCCCTATTTTTATGGAGGCGGCTTTTGGAACGGATACGGGTATGCCTATAACAATCCTTACAGAAGACCATTTAATCGTGTAAACAACAGAAGAACAAATTTCCGCAGAAATCGCGCTTACAGTTCTAGTTATAGAGGGCAAGCAGCTGCGTCAGGAATCAGACGAACTGCCGTCAATACTCGCGCTCAAAGAAACAACAACGGAACATCTGCTAGCTTAACAAACAGAAATAGCAGAAGTAGCAGACAGTCTAATTCAGTTAGAACAGGAACTGCTCCAACTCAAACTCAACAAGGAAGGACTGCAAGTGTTCGTCAAAATACAAACCTTGACAATACTAAAAATCAAGTTAGTCGTACACAGAATACTCAAGAGAATCAAAATCGCTCTCAAATTGAACGCGTTGTAAGACAAATGCAAGGCAACGGGTTTGATATCCAAGTGATTAATAACACAGAGCAAGCAAGAAGATTTTCTCAGCAAAATCAGTCCAGAAATGTTGTCAATCAAGGAGGTCGATCGAATACCCAAGTGATTTCAAGAAATAATAACAGTAATAACACCACAAAAGAATATAGCTCTTCACGAAAATACAGTAACAATTCTTCGACCAGGAGTCAAAGTTCAAATTTTAGAAGCAGCAATTCCCGTTCTTACAGTGCCCCTGCGAGGGTTTCATCTGGAGGTGGGCGCTCTTTCAGTAGCGGACGTTCTTCTAGTGGTCGATCTAGTTCTGGCGGAAGAAGACAATAATTAACCCATTTTATTTATATCCCAATGAAAAAGAATTTAATCTTTCTTGTAAGTTTACTATGTATTCAAATCAATGGACAATCCTTATCCGATGTTCAACGATATAGCACTAGTATGACGCGAGGTAGTGCGAGATTTAGTTCTATGGGAGGTGCTTTTGGAGCAGTAGGAGGTGATTTTTCTGCGATTGAAATAAATCCTGCATCTTCTTCTATTTTCGGTTTTTCAGAGGTTGGGGTCTCGCTTAATTCAATTCAATTAAATAATACGGCTCGTTATTTTAATGCTTCAGAGCAAGAAAAAAATAATGATCTTACAATTGGACAAGCCGGAATAGTATTGATCCTTAATGAAGAAACAGGAAGTGATTGGTCCAAGCTAAGTTTTGCATTTAATTTTAATCAATCGTCAAACTTTGATAATAATTATGGAATTACAGGAGTAAATCCTAACAGAGGAATTGACCAATATTTCTTGTCTTTTGCACAAGGTAAAAGGCTAGACGGAATTTCTCAATTAGAAGGAGAATCATTTAATGACGCTTATATCGATATAAGTGAATTTGGAGGATATCCTGCTCAACAGGGACTATTTGGCTATGAGGGTTTTGTTATTAACCCTATCCCCTTTTCAGGTTCAACCGATACAACAGATCCCAGTATTCAATCTTATCGCTCAAATACACAAGCAGGGCCTAATGGCTATACACACGAATACAATAAAACTTCCATTGGACGTATAAATAAATACACAATAAATATTAGTAGTGTGTATCAAAATAAGCTCTACTTAGGATTTAACTTTAACATCTTTAATGTTGAATATACTGAAACAGTTAATTTTTACGAATATGGCTATGGACCTCAGTCTGGTCTAAGTGAATTAAATTTTAGAAATGAATTGATCACGCTAGGAACAGCAAACTCTTTGCAAATAGGTGCAATTTATAAGGTGAATAATAATTTTCGCTTGGGTTTAAGCCTGGAAAGCCCTACCTATTATCGCTTATCTGATCAAATAAGACAAGCTCTCAATACTAGGGTAAGAACTCAAAATGGCGATACCGAAATTAATCTTAGTCCCCTAGACCAAGGAATAGAGACGGTATTTCCAACTTATCAATTCAATTCGCCCGGTAGTGTTAGAGGAAGTCTCGCTTATATCATAAAAGACATTGGATTAATCAGTTTAGATTACAGTGTAAGGTCTCACGATAGCGCTAAGTTTACCCCAAAAGACGATGAATTATTCCTTTCGTTAAACAATCAAATTGAAGACAACTTTCAAGCTAACCAACGCCTACAAATCGGGGGAGAATTTCGCCTCAATCCTCAAATTAGTTTGAGAGCTGGCTTTCAATCCGAGAGCAGTTCACAAGTAGACTTTGACAATAGTCAAACCATTATTAGTGGGGGATTGGGCTATAATTTTGGTGCTAGCAATCTGGATATAGCAGTACAGCTTCAAGACCTTTCTTCCCAACAGGCTTTATTCACCAATGGACTAACAGATACAGTAAGGCTAAATCAAGACAATCTAAATTTGACTTTCACTTACAGATTAAAACTTTAATCGGCTTTACAATACTTCCCTTTTAGTAATGTTTTCTTTATCTTTGCAGCACATAATTACCTATGAAAATTGAGAAATTAACGCTGGAAAATGAAGACCTTTGTGGTGACAACCATGTTGGAAGTAGCGCTCAAACCCCTTTAAGATCAGACGCTTTTGACTTGGATGATGATCAAAAAATTGAATTAATTCAAGAAAAGGTAGGCGAAATCTTACATACCTTGGGAATGGATCTTACAGACGATAGTCTAAAAGGAACCCCAAAAAGAGTGGCGAAAATGTTTGTTAAAGAAATCTTTAGCGGTCTTCATCCTGACAACAAACCAAAGGCGTCAACCTTTGACAACAAGTATAAATACGGAGAAATTTTAGTAGAGAAAAACATCACCCTCTACTCTACTTGTGAACACCACCTGCTTCCTATCGTTGGAAAAGCACATGTTGCTTATATCTCAAATGGGACAGTAGTGGGCTTATCTAAAATGAATCGCATCGTGCAATACTATGCACAACGTCCTCAAGTGCAAGAAAGACTTACACTGCAAATTGTAGAAGAATTACAAAAAGTACTCAATACAAAAGACGTTGCCTGTGTTATCGACGCAAAACACCTATGTGTCAATGCCCGTGGTATTAGTGATATTAGCAGTAGTACAGTCACTGCAGAGTTTGGTGGGGTATTCAAACAACAAGATAAAAAACAAGAGTTCCTCGATTATATTAAAATAGAAACGGAATTTTAATGTCCACTCTTTCAGTTTATAATTCCCTTAGCGGTAAAAAAGAAGTCTTTACTCCCATCACAGAAAACTATGTGGGAATGTATGTTTGTGGACCCACGGTTTACAGTAATGTTCATTTAGGGAACTGCCGTACTTTTATTTCTTTTGATCTTATCTATCGTTACCTAAAGCACCTGGGTTTTAAAGTGCGCTATGTGCGTAATATTACCGATGCAGGTCACTTAGAAAACGATGCAGACGAAGGGGAAGATCGCATTGCAAAAAAAGCCAGAATTGAGCAAATTGAACCCATGGAGGTTGTACAACGTTATACCGTCGACTTCCACCAGACCTTAGAAAAGCTCAATAACCTCCCTCCTAGTATAGAACCTACTGCTACTGGACATATCATTGAGCAAATAGAAATTATTAAAAGTATTATTGAAGCAGGCTATGCCTATGAGGTAAATGAATCTGTTTATTTTGATGTCTTAAAATTCAACGAGGATAACCATTACGGAAAATTAAGTGGCCGTAAAATTGAAGACCTGATTCACAATACACGTAGCCTCGACGGACAAAGTGATAAACGCAATCCACAAGACTTTGCACTTTGGAAAAAAGCAGAACCACAACACATTATGCGTTGGCCTTCGCCTTGGGGAGATGGTTTTCCTGGATGGCATCTTGAGTGTACTGCAATGAGTACAAAATATTTGGGAAAACAATTTGACATTCACGGGGGCGGAATGGACTTAAAATTCCCTCATCACGAATGCGAAATCGCACAAGCTGAAGCGATCAATAAAACCTCTCCCGTTAATTACTGGTTGCATGCCAATATGCTTACCCTCAATGGAAAAAAAATGGCTAAGTCAACAGGAAATAATATCCTACCAGACGAGATGTTTAGCGGGGAAAACGACATTTTCTCAAAGCCATTTTCTCCAGCTGTAGCGAGATTTTTCTTACTTCAAGCACATTACCGCAGTATTGTTGACTTAAGCGAAGATGCTTTATTAGCCTCTGAAAAAGGCTTTCAACGATTGACCGAAGGAATCAATTTACTCGACAAATTAGTCACAGAAAATAAAACAAAAGGCCTTGATATAAACCTTTGGTCAGAAAAATGTTATCAAGCAATGAACGACGACTTTAATAGTCCCCTCTTAATCGCTCAATTGTTTGATGCAGTCAAATTCATCAACTCTGTACGAAATGGATCTGCTACTATTACATCAAAAGACTTAGCTTTCCTTAAAGATAAAATGATGGCATTTACAGAAGATGTTTTAGGCCTTACTTTTAGCAATAATCAAACAGAAGACAAAGTAAGCACTGCCCTTGAAGGCACCGTTAATCTTTTAATCGAAATGCGTAAAAAAGCACGAGATAATAAAGACTTTGCTACTTCAGATACGATAAGAGACCAACTTTTAGCCCTGGGCATACAATTGAAAGACGGGAAAGACGGTACTAGCTTTAGTTTATAAGCTTATGAAAAACCCTATTAAATCTTTGTTTATTCTACTCATTCAAGCCTATCAATGGCTTATCTCTCCCCTTCTCCCTCCCAGTTGCCGTTTTACCCCCAGTTGTTCCCATTATGGTATAGAAGCCTTGCAAAAACACGGACTAATTCGCGGAATTTACTTGACCATCAGCCGCATTTTACGTTGCCATCCATGGTCTAAAGGGGGGTATGATCCTGTTCCTTAGTCCCATGAAATATCATTTTTTTTCGGTACTTTTATACAAAACCAAACTGCATGTACTCTTTTAAAATTCTCTGGGAACCCAGCGCAACTATATTCAATATTGGTGATTTCGGGATCCACTATTACAGCCTAATGTTTGTGATCGCCTTTAGTCTGGGCTTTAACATTATGAAAAAAATGTATGAAAAAGAGAAGGTCTCGATCGAAACCCTAGAGTCTATGCTTTTTTATATCGTGATTGCAACCCTTGTAGGTGCACGCTTAGGTCATGTGTTATTTTATGACTGGGCCTATTATCAAGATCATTTGATAGAAATCTTATTACCCATCTCCAGTAAACCTGAAGGAGGTTATTCCTTTGTAGGCTTTAGAGGATTAGCCAGTCATGGAGCGGCGATTGGTATTTTATTAGGCATTATATTGTACCAACGTAACTATCCTTACAAACCACTCGCATGGATATTAGACCGCTTGATCATTCCTACCACCTTAGGCGGAGCTTTTGTGAGAATTGGAAACTTTTTCAACTCAGAAATTGTTGGAAATTTCACTGGCAACAACTTTGGAGTGGTCTTTGTAAATCGAGGAGAATCTCTTCCGCGACACCCTGCCCAACTCTATGAAGCCATCGCTTATTTTATCCTTTTCTTGTTTTTACGCTATTTGTATCGCAAAGGGCTAAATCGAAAAGATGGATTTTTAGTGGGCATTTTTATGACAGCCCTGTTTAGCATTCGGTTTTTAGTAGAATTTGTAAAAGCAAGCCAAGGCGGATTCGAAACCTTTCTACCAGCATTATCTACAGGACAATGGTTAAGTGTCCCGTTAATTATTGCTGGAATTGTTGTGATGTATCGCACCCGAACTATAAGTACCTAACATGTCTATTAACTTAGAAAAGTGGCAGTACCCAATAGGGCGCTACCAACCCAAACAAAAGTTCTCGGCAGAAGAAATACAAACGTCTATTGCAGTTTTAAAAGCCTTTCCTCCTGATTTAAAAGAAGTTTTAAAACAATGCACTCAAGAAGATCTTGATTGCCCTTATCGCCCAAGAGGATGGACGATCAAACAACTTGTTCATCATGTAGCAGATTCGCATATGCACTCTTATATGCGGTGTAAATACGCTTATTTAGAAGACACTCCCACCATTAAAGGATATGAAGAGCGCAACTGGGCAGAAAAGAGTCCAGATGCACTCAACTTAGCCGTAGATGCAAGTGTAAAAATACTGGAGGGTGTACACCAGCGCTGGACTTATTTTTTTGAACAGCTTTCAGCAGAAGATTTCGAACGAGAATATGCGCATCCAGAGCGACCTGAAAATTTCCCCCTAAAGGAAGTAGTTTACTTTTATGCTTGGCATGCCCAGCATCACCTCAACCACATCAAACAATACTTAAAATATAAAGCATAAAAAAATCCCGAATCAACCGGGATTTTTTATTGATATCAATAGAACAATGCATTAAGCTTTTTCCTTGTTTTGTGTGTCAAACATAACTGGTGTCGCGATAAATACCGAAGAATAAGTTCCCACTAACACCCCTACAATTAAGGCAAACATAAATCCACGAATGGATTCTCCCCCAAAGATAAAGATGGCTAATAATACTAATAAAGTAGTTAAGGAAGTATTCAAAGTTCTACTTAAAGTAGAGTTTAATGCACTATTAACAGTCTCATCTAAATTTGATTTAGGATGATCTGTTGTGTACTCACGAATACGGTCAAAGACAACCACAGTATCGTTCAATGAATACCCAATTACGGTCAATATTGCCGCAATAAAGGCTTGGTTAATCTCCATATTAAATGGCATGACACTATAGGTCAATGAGAAGATCCCTAATACGATTAAAACATCGTGAAAAACTGCAACAACTGCCCCTAAAGAGAATTGCCACTTGCGGAAACGTAAAAGAATGTATAAGAACACCACAATAAGTGATCCCACAACAGCTAAATAAGAGTTCTTCTTAATATCATCTGCAATGGTTGGACCTACTTTAATAGAAGACATAATACCTACTGTCTTATCTTCTGCACCATTGACAAATTCATCATAAGAATACCCATCTGGTAAATAGCTTTGCAAAGCTTCATATAATTTGATGTAAATCTCTTGGTCTATCTCAGATCCCTCTTCATCGATTTTATATTTAGTGGTAATCTTTAACTGATTATCCTCTCCAAAAGTTTTTGCTTCGGCGCTACCAAAAGTTTCTGTCAAGCTTGATTCTACTTCAGAGGGATTCATGATTTGATCAAAACGAACGGTGTAAGAACGTCCTCCAACAAAGTCTACTCCTTGATTCAATCCATTGAAGTTTAAAGAAACTAAACTCACAAGGATTAATATACCAGAAACTGCATAAGCTACTTTGCGTTTAGATAAAAATGCAAAAGAAATATTCGATAAAATGTTCTCGGTTGCTTTTGTTGAAAAGCTAACTTTTTTACCCTTAAATAAACGTCCATCAATAAATAAACGTGTAATAAAAATTGCCGTGAATAAAGAAGTTCCGATACCAATTAATAAGGTTGTCGCAAATCCTTTAATGGGCCCTGTACCAAATACAAATAAGATCAAGGCAGTTAAACCTGTGGTGATGTTCGCATCTAAAATAGAAGACAAGGCATTGTTAAACCCATCTGCAACAGATTTTAGTGCCCCTTTCCCTTTGCGTAATTCTTCTCGAATACGCTCAAAGATAAGTACATTCGCATCTACAGAAATACCTATGGTCAATACAATCCCTGCAATACCTGGCAAGGTTAATACCGCGCCAAGTCCAGCTAGAATCCCAAAGATTAATAAGATGTTTAATGCCAAAGCAATATCTGCATAGATTCCTGAAGAACCATAGTAGAAAATCATCCATACAAGAACGATTAATAAGGCGATCAAGAAAGAGTACATTCCACTTTGAATCGCCTCTTTCCCTAAAGAAGGACCTACAATTTCTGATTGTATAATTTCTGCAGAAGCAGGCAACTTTCCTGCTCGTAAAACATTAGCAAGGTCAATCGCTTCATTTAGGGTAAATGTTCCGGTGATTTCAGAACGACCACCAGCAATTGCTCCATTGTTTACTCCAGGTGCAGAATACACTACATCATCTAATACAATGGCAATATTACTCCCTTCTTTAAAGGCTTTACCGGTCATATTCTCCCATACACGCGCTCCTTTAGCGTCCATCTGCATTGAAACAGCGGGTTGTCCAAGTTGACTGTAGGTTTGTACCGCATCTACAATCACACCTCCACTTAGCGGAGCAACCCCATCACGATTTGATTTGATGATATAAAGATCAACCACATCAGCATTAGGATTAGGTTTCCCCCAAGCAAAGTTTACAAAGCGAAGGTTTTTTGGCAATAATCTTCTCACCTCTGGTAAATTTAGATACCCCATAACCTTATCCATATCTTTTTTAGCAAATTGAGCTAAAACAGGACCACCTTGATAACTATATCCACGCACTAAATCTAATAGTGGATTTCCAACAGCAGGCGTAATTGAATCTTGTGCTTCAACATCGGCTAACAAATCATCGATAGCAGAGCTGTTATCTTCAGCTTGCTCTGCTGCAGGTTGAGCCACTTCTAATGTTTTTACAAGTTCGTTCGCTTCTGATAAGAAAGTGAAGAATTGATCATTTTTATAGGTTTCCCAAAACTCTAATTGTGCAGTACTTTGTAAAAGGTTTTTAACCCGCTCAACATCTTTAGCTCCAGGAAGCTCAACTAAAATTCTTCCAGAAGTTCCTAAACGTTGGATGTTAGGTTGAGTAACCCCAAACTTATCAATTCGCTTACGCAATACCTCAAAAGCAGAAATGATTGATTCATCGATTTTACGACGAATAATAGGTCGAACTTCTTCGTCACTCATTTCAAAATTGATTTGATCACTAAGATTGCGGTTGGCAAAAATATCTGGATCAGCTAAATTAGAAGTTCCTTTAATGCTTTCAAATGCAGCAAAGAAAGACTCTACATAAGGATCATCTGTATCCTTTTGTAATTCATCTGCCTGGTCTAAGGCTTGATTGAAGACTGGGTTTTTAGTGTAATCTGCTAATCCTTTAAGGATATCACGAACAGAAATTTGAAGGATTACATTGATTCCTCCTTTTAAATCTAATCCCTTGTTGAGTTCTTTCCCTTTGGCATCGTTATAAGAAGTCAAACCACCGTAAAGACTCATACTCCCAATAGAATCAAGGTATTGTGCTTCTACAACTTCTCGTAGAGCAATAAAATCTTCTTGGTCTGCTGCAATTGCATTTTGAGCATAAGCAGCGGCTTTAGCTTCTTGATTACTTGCGATAAAGGTGAAAGAAAGCTGGTATATACTTACGATTCCAAAAAGGAATGCGAAAAGCTTTATAAGTCCATTATTTTGCATGCTAATAATTTTAAGCGTGTTAAAGGCTCGCAAATATAAAGTTTACCTAAGCATTAAGCAACTTTAGTTTACGATTTCACTTCTGTAGAGAAGTGAGCATTAAGAATTTAGTTTAAAATACTCCCTAGAGCATCGTTCATGGTTCGAACTGCCAGAGCACTTTGATCAAATTTAGCTTGTTCTACTTCGTTTAATTTAATGTCAACAATGGCTTCAACTCCGTCTTTTCCAATAATACATGGAACACCAATACAAATATCGCTCTGCCCATATTCTCCTTCAAGGAAAACAGAACAAGGGATCATGCGTTTTTGATCGTTAATAATGCTATCCACTAGATAGGCGACAGAGGCCCCTGGTGCATACCAAGCAGAGGTTCCTAAAAGTTTTGTCAAAGTAGCTCCACCTACCATTGTAGCGGCAGCAACTTCGTCCATTTGCTCTTGAGTAAGATGTTGGCTCACAGGAGTTCCATTATAACTCGCTAAACGCGTTAGAGGAATCATGGTAGTATCGCCATGTCCTCCAATTACCATCCCTTGAATATCGTTTGCAGGCTTGTCTAAAGCTTTTGATAAATAGGTTTTAAAACGTGAACTGTCTAAGGCTCCCCCCATTCCAATGATACGGTTTTTGGGTAATCCAGTTGCTCTTAAGGCTAAGTAGGTCATGGTATCCATAGGATTAGAGACTACAACAATAATAGCTTCTGGAGAGTTTGCTAATACACTTTCTGCTACAGACTGTACAATCCCAGCGTTAATTCCGATTAATTCTTCACGGGTCATGCCTGGTTTACGTGGAATTCCAGAGGTAATCACAACAACATCACTACCAGCGGTAGCGCTATAATCATTTGTTACTCCAGTTATACGGGTATTAAATCCTAAAGTGGTAGCAGTTTGAGTTAAATCTAACGCTTTTCCTTCGGCGAAGCCTTCTTTAATATCTAACAGAACTACTTCACTAGCGATTCGCTTAATCGCAATATATTCTGCACAAGAGGCACCTACATTCCCAGCCCCAACAACGGTTACTTTCATTTTATTTTGTTTAATTATTTGATTAGCAGTGCAAATTTACGCATCAATGTTGGCATAAACGGCATTGCGTTCGATAAATTCTCTTCGTGGTGGCACCTCGTCTCCCATTAACATTGAGAAGATACGGTCTGCTTCGCTACCACTATCTATGGTTACTTGACGTAAGGTTCTAAATTCAGGATTCATGGTGGTGTCCCATAATTGTTCTGCATTCATTTCTCCTAAACCTTTATAACGCTGGATACTTGCTCCTTGCCCGTATTGTTGCATTAACTGATCGCGTTGATCATCGTTCCAAGCATATTCTTTTTTAGCCCCTTTCTTGACTAAATACAGCGGAGGTGTTGCGATATAGACATATCCAGACTCTACTAACTCACGCATATAGCGGAAGAAGAAGGTCAAGATTAAGGTGGAAATGTGACTTCCGTCAACATCTGCATCACACATGATCACCACTTTATGGTAGCGCAATTTTTCTAAGTTCAATGCCTTGCTGTCTTCTTCGGTACCAATAGTGACTCCTAAAGCAGTGTAGATGTTTCGAATTTCTTCGTTTTCAAACACCTTGTGTTGCATGGCTTTTTCCACATTAAGGATTTTCCCTCTCAATGGAAGAATGGCTTGAAAATTACGATCACGTCCTTGTTTTGCTGTTCCCCCTGCAGAATCTCCCTCTACAAGAAAGACCTCGCATTGTGCCGGATCTTGCTCAGAGCAATCAGATAATTTCCCTGGGAGCCCTCCCCCGCTCATTACGGTTTTACGCTGTACCATTTCACGTGCCTTACGAGCGGCGTGGCGGGCTTGAGCCGCTAAAATCACTTTTTGAACGATGGTTTTGGCATCATTAGGGTTTTCTTCGAGATAGTTCTCTAACATCTCTGACACTGCCTGAGACACCGCAGAAGTCACTTCTCTATTCCCTAATTTAGTCTTGGTTTGCCCTTCGAATTGTGGCTCGGCAACTTTAACCGAAACAATGGCGGTAAGTCCTTCACGGAAATCATCCCCGCTAATTTCAAATTTAAGTTTGTCTAATAAGCCAGAGCCATCGGCATATTTCTTTAATGTTGAAGTCAATCCACGACGAAAACCAGATAGATGAGTTCCCCCTTCGTGGGTATTGATGTTATTTACATAAGAGTGTAAGTTCTCTGAGAAAGAGGTATTGTAAATCATGGCTACTTCAACAGGGATGCCATTCTTTTCTCCTTCGATAGAGATCACATCTTTGATAATAGCTTCTCTAGATTCGTCTAAAAAGGTGATAAACTCTTTTAAACCATCTTCAGAATGGAAGGTTTCTGCTAAGAATTCTCCTTTTTCGTCTGTATTTCTTCGATCTACCATCACAATGGTAATCCCTTTATTCAAATAAGCTAGTTCACGCATTCTATTCGCTAGCGTATCATAATTGTATTCAAGGGTTTGCTGGAATATCTGTGGATCGGGCCTAAAAGTTACTGTAGTCCCACACTGATCTGTGGTTCCAGCTTCGCGCACAGCATAATTAGGCTTTCCTCTTTCGTATTCTTGCTCCCAAATCACTCCATCACGGTAAACGGTTGCTTTTAAACTTTCAGAAAGAGCGTTCACACAAGAAACTCCCACTCCGTGAAGTCCTCCAGAAACTTTGTAGGAATCTTTATCAAACTTCCCACCTGCTCCAATCTTAGTCATCACCACCTCAAGGGCAGACACTCCTTCTTTTTTGTGAATCCCTACTGGAATTCCACGGCCGTTATCCTGGGTCGTAACTGAATTATCTTCATTAATGGTCACGGTGATGGTATCACAGTGCCCGGCTAGGGCTTCGTCGATAGAATTATCGACTACTTCATAGACTAAATGGTGTAGTCCACGAACGCCCACATCACCAATATACATGGAGGGGCGCATACGTACGTGCTCCATTCCTTCCAATGCCTGAATACTATCGGCAGAATACTGGGGATTTTGTGGTGTTTCACTCATAATTTTCGGTTTTTAATCTGCCCTTTTAAGGCGACTTCCAAATATACGAAAAACCCACCCCTAAAGCGCGTAAATACTAGGGTTAATGCGTCGAAGTTATCAACATTTTATGTGGATAAAAGCCCTAAAAATAAGGGTCACCTGAAAAGTTGTCAAATTACCAATCTGAACTCGTTTCAGATGCTAAAAAAATTACAAAAAGGCATTTGAGATTCTGAAATAAATTCAGAATGATGGTTTTCCATTTTTTTAAATAGCCCGGTTAATTTATGAGTAAAAAAATTATTCTTAATAAGCGTCATCATGTACTTTAGCCACTGCTCTACCAGAAGGATCATTCATGTTTTTGAAGGCTTCATCCCACTCTAAAGCGATGGGAGTACTACATGCAACCGAAGGCACTGAAGGTACACAAAGTGCTGCTGTTTCCGAAGGGAAATGCTCTTCAAAAATACTACGGTAATAGAACTCTTCTTTATTCTGTGGGGTTTGTTTAGGGAAACGAAATTGTGCGTTAGCCATTTGCTCGTCACTTACAGCCGCTTCTACCACCTCTTTTAAAGTATCGATCCAATTATAGCCTACTCCATCAGAAAACTGCTCTTTTTGGCGCCATGCGACACTTTCAGGCAAGTACTTCTCAAAAGCTTTTCGCACTACCCATTTTTCCATGCGTTCTTTATTGATCATCTTATCCTTTGGATTGATACGCATGGCAACATCCATAAACTCTTTATCTAAGAATGGTACACGTCCTTCAATCCCCCAAGCAGCAAGAGACTTGTTTGCACGCAAACAGTCGTATTGGTGTAATTTATCCAGCTTTCGCACGGTCTCTTCATGAAAGTCTTTTGCCGTAGGCGCTTTGTGGAAATAAAGATATCCGCCAAATAATTCGTCTGCTCCTTCCCCAGAGAGGACCATTTTAATCCCTAAAGATTTTATCGCTCTTGCCATCAAATACATGGGAGTTGAGGCGCGAATAGTGGTAATATCATAAGTCTCCAAGTTATACACCACATCGCGAATCGCGTCGAGTCCCTCTTGAATGGTGAACTTTATTTCGTGATGTACAGTCCCAATGTGTTCTGCCACTTTTTGTGCCGCTGCTAAATCTGGTGAACCCTCTAAACCAACTGAAAAGGAATGCAATTGTGGCCACCACGCCGCTTGCTTGTCATCACTTTCAACACGCTTTGATGCATATAATTTTGCTAAAGCAGAAGTGACCGAAGAATCTAAGCCCCCAGAAAGCAACACTCCATAAGGCACATCACTCATCAGCTGACGACGAACAGCCGCTGCAAGAGCGTCGTGGATGTCTTCTACACTTGTTGTATTGTCTTTTACCTGATCAAATTTCATCCAATCACGGGTGTACCATTGCACAGGAGCTTCCTCTGAACTTATCAGATAATGTCCAGGAGGAAACAATTCGATTTGTGTACAAACCCCTTCTAGGGATTTTAATTCTGAAGCAACATAGAAAGTACCGTGTTGGTCCCATCCCATGTATAGCGGAATAATTCCCATATGATCACGAGCAATAAAGTAAGTATCTTTTAGGGTATCATAAATGGCAAAGCCAAAAATCCCGTTCATCTCATCGACAAAGGCAGGTCCTTTTTCTTCATACAGGGCTAAAATCACCTCACAATCAGAGGCTGTTTTAAATTTGTATTTCCCCTCAAACTGTTGACGTAATTCTTTGTGGTTATATATTTCCCCATTGGCTGCTAAAACATAGCGACCGTCTTGACTAAACAAGGGTTGGTTCCCAGAAGTAGGATCGACAATAGCTAAGCGCTCATGCCCCATAAGAGCTTTGTCATTGGAAAAAATCCCACTCCAGTCTGGACCGCGATGACGAATTCTTTTAGACATTTCAAGAATTTGTGGACGCAAATCTTCTGTCTTTTGTTTTAAATCAAAGGCACATACAATACCACACATAGTTTATTATTTTAGAACAAAACTACAGTGTAGATAAGTATTATCAATCAAATTGAATAAATTGATTGATTTTTTAAATTAAAAAAACAATTAATAGTTATAATTTAAATAAAATACAGCAGTTTAGCTGTATTTACTTAACTATTTAAATAACTTAATCTTTCTTTTGATAAACAAGATTACCATCTATGATTGTTGCAAGGATCTCTGCAGATAAAATAGCCGATTCATTAACGGTCATTATATCCTGAGTCATTAAGACCAAATCTGCTAATTTCCCCACTTCGATACTCCCTTTTTGTTCTTCTTCAAAATTGGCATAAGCTGCCCAAATCGTCATTCCTTTTAGTGCCTCAGAACGAGACAGAGCATTATCCATTTGATACCCCCCTATAGGCTTGCCTTCACTGTTTCTTCTGGCGACAGCCGAATAAAACGTGTTTAAGGGATTTACCTTTTCAACAGGGAAGTCTGTCCCTAAAGCTACTTTTCCAGACCAATCCAATAATTCTTTAAAAGTATAGGCGGTTTTCACCCGATCTTCTCCTAAACGTTCATCTGCCCATTCCATATCGCTGGTGGCGTGGGTAGGCTGTACCGACGGAATCACTTTTGGTCCAAATTTTTCTAAGTCTTGCTTTTCTACCACCTGGGCATGTTCGACTCTCCAGCGAGGATCTGGATTTATCGACAATGCCTTTGTATAAGCATCTAAAACGACTTGATTTGCTGCATCCCCAATGGCGTGGGTATTCATCTGGAAACCCTTATCTGCTAGAAGGTAAGCAAGACGTTCAATTTCGTCTGGCTGGGTTAAGAATAATCCTTTATTGTTTTGAGCATCTGCATAAGGCTTTTTCAAGGCCGCCCCACGACTCCCTAAAGCACCATCTGCATAAACCTTTACAGAGCGAATGGTTAAACGCTCTGATTGAGTAATTCCTTTGGCTAAGTAATAGTCTAAGTTTTCTTTGCTATTCGAAATCATTCCATAGACTCTAATCTTAAGGTCTTCAGTTTTGTGTAAACTATCGATAAGCTCTAAAATATCTCTATTTAAACCCGCATCATCTACGGTAGTAAGTCCATTTTGAAAAGCAATCTCTTCGGCTCTTTTTAAGGCGCGAATTTTCTTTTCGGTTGAAGGTTCTGGAAGAATGGCATAGGCCAGGTCAGACGCTTTATCCACCAAAACTCCAGAAGGAGCTCCATCGACTAAAATCACTTCTCCGCCCTCTACTTTAGTGTCTGCGGTAATATTAGCTTTTTCCAATACTGCACTACTTACATAAGCGGCATGTCCATCTACTCTTTCTAAAATAACTAGTTTTCCAGGGAAAGCTTGGTCAAGGACTTCTTTCGTAGGAAACGCTTTATTAACCCATAGGTTTTGATCCCAGCCACGCCCTAGAATAACCTCATCGTTTACTTTGGTTTGATGGGCTTTAATACGGGCAACTATTTCGTCTAAACTTTTTGAACCTCTTAAATCTACCTGTTCTTGGGTCATCCCCAATTGATAAAAATGACAATGAGCGTCAATGAATCCAGGATATACCGGTAAACCTTTTAAGTCAAGTACAGCAGCAGCATTGTATTTATTTACCAGTGCTTCCCCTCCTACATCAATGATTTTCCCGTCTTTAACAACAACCGCTGAAACGACATCAAAATTTTCGTTAACCGTATATACTTTTGCATTGTGTATAATTAAATCTGCCGTAAAATTGTTGCAAGAAACCAAGATAAAGGCGATGACTAATAGCGTAAAGATTTTTTTCATTGGTGAAATTTTCTACACAAAAATAGCAGAAAGAAGCGTATTAAAAAGCCAGATCAAAATTATATCTGCCCCCCAATAAAATTTGGGTACCATAAACGGGATAGTTTGCCCACTGATAAAGGGATTCATTCAATAAATTTTTCCCTTTAATAAAGACTTCCCAACGTTCGTTTAATTGATACTGAAGGTTAGCATCTATCTGTGTAAAGGCCTCTAGATCTTCTATCATCACTGGCGCATTACCTAAATCTTGCCCTAAGAAATTATCTCGAAAAGCATTCTTTCTTTCTCCCAGATGCTTGACATACCATTGCAGGTAGAACTTTTGCCCCACCTTAAGTGTTCCATTTAAATGAAGTGATAATTGAGGAATATTAAAGGCCGTTTGCTGAAAAAGGGGAGTATCCTCGGTGATATTATCAAAAGAAAAGTCGGCATAACGTGCTTTAAACTGTAATCTTCCACCATTTTTAAAGGCTGCCCCTAATCGGGCTTCTACGCCTACTTTGTGCAGGTTAGCATAAACCACCTCAAAGGCATTTGCATAGCGATAAGCCACAATGTTTAGACGATCAATATCTATCCCCAGATTTTGATACAAGGGTTGTTTTTCATTTTGCTCATAAAATAAGTTCCATTGAAACTCCCATCCTGCGGCAAACTTTGATCGCGTACCAAGTTGGGCTTGATAAGGAATGTTTGAGGCCTGTAATCCAATGGCGGGAGCAATATAAGGGTTCTCATGAGTCAAAGCCCTAAAACTATTCTGCTGAAGGGTTCCCGTTAAATTTAAAAACGGCGCAAAATTTCCTTTTTGTGGGCGATAAGACAGCGCTAATTCTGGATAAAGAAAAAAGTTGTTTTCTTCGAACTCATCTCCTATTCCCAGTACGGCCTTTGCTCCCACTTTAAACTTGAAGTTTCCATTGATTTTACTCGCAAATAGTGAAAGTCTTGCATTCCCAGCGCTGTAAGCCACAGCTTCACGGCTATAAAAATCTTCTTCAAACGAAGTCGTTAGATAGGTTACTTCTGGCAAAAGAGTCACCGCTACCCCGCCCCAAAGTACTTGGAACTTAGAAGAGAAATCCACTTCTACTTCAGAAGTACCAAAGGCATCTGTGGTCAAATAAGAATCCAAGGATAATTTTTTAACTACAGGATTATACCACTGCCATGCAGAACTAACAGAAAAATAATTAAGTCTTTGTTGGGGCTGTATTTGTGCTAAAATAAAATCATCTTCTATTGGGTTGCGTAAACCGTAAAAAGATTGCTGGTGCTGTCTAAAATTAATTTGAGAAAACGAATTTCGCTTTGAAGTGGCATATTGATGTGAAACATTGAACATTAAATTACCCTGCTTGCTATCAAGTTGCACCTCTTTCATGGGCTTTAAAAGTCCGTTATAATAAACTACCCAATCAATTTTTTGACGACGATCAATGTTGAAATTGGTATTATATTCGAATAACAACTGATTGAAATTCCCAAAACCAATACTCCCTCCCGAATTAAATTGTGGCTTTTGCTTTTTGGGTGTTAATTTTCGTGCGGTTCCTTTTGAAGGAATAAAAGTGGAGGCCACAGGGACAGAGAATATACTGTATTCTACTTCTTTTTTTGGAGCGACAATAGAGTCGAGTGTTCCAGGGCTTTTGCGCAATTTAAATACGTCTTGAAGGCTGGGGGTGTAGGATTTAATCACTGTAACTTCTTGGGTCCCTATATTTTCTTTCTCCTCTTGTGCAAAAACGAACAAGGGAAAAATAAGTACAATCGCTAAGAGAGTTACTTTATTCATTTGACGTGGTTTCTACTGAGATAGAAGCATTGTTTTTTGCTTCGACCATTTTAATATTTTCAATGTCTTTTTTAGCTTCTTTTACAATCTCTGGAAACTGATTAAAGTTTTCAATGATGGATTCAAGGATATAAGTAGCTTGAAAAGCATCGTCTAATTGATAAAAGTTTTTTGACATCAACAACAAACTCTTTGCTCCCCAACGCGGGTAACCCCCATAGTTTTGAGCAATGTTTTCAATCACCTTATTGGAGTCGGCAAATTTAAGCTCATTGTATTTTTGCAATGCATCAAAATACAAGGCTTCCACTGCGCGTTCGCCTTGTGGGGCTTTTTCTAATTGTTTGAAGGCAGCAGCAGCTTTAGGAAGATCTTTTCTGGCTTGTGAAGCTTTGGCCAAAATATAATAGGCATCCCATTTGACGCGCTCTTCTAGATTAGACAAAGTGAGAATTTCTTCTGCATAGCGGGTGGCCTGTTCCATGTTTTTGACATCAAAGGCATATTGCATTAAGTTAAACTGGGCATAACGTCTATTCTCTTCGAACTGAGCAATAGTCACCAATTTTTCCCAAAAAGGAAGTGCTTTTTCTTTTTGTTCCAACTGCAAAAGCGACTGTGTCATGCGCACTAGAGCCTGCTCTGAATATTCGTTAAGGGGGGCTTGAATTACTTTGTCGTAATAAAGACTAGCATCTCCCCATTCTTCTTCTTCAAAAGCGATTTCTGCTAATAAAAAGGAGGCACGAAGGCTATTCCCACCGCTGCTATATTCTTCTAAATAACCTTCAAGGGCTTTTTTTAAGGCCTTCTTTTTACCGTCGTTTAACAGTCTTTCGATGGCATCGAAGGCCGCTTTTTCCAATTGTAGATCTGGGAGGGAGGCGATTTCTATTTCTTTAAGCCAAGCAGAAAATGCCGCCACAGTATTTTCTTCAATGGCAATCTCTTTTACAGTTTGTAAAGCCTGTTGCGCTAGGGCCTCATTGGGATAGGTTTGCACTAAATTCTTAAGCGTGCTTTCTGCCAGCGCTGACTCTCCGTTATTATATTGAATCAAGCCCTTGTTCAAGAGAGCTTTAGAGCGATATGGACTTCCTTTGGTTTGATTAATGATGACATCATAGGTTGCGATAGCTTCTTCGGTATCGCCTTTTTTGGTAAAAGACAGGGCAAGCTCATACTGGGAATCATCGACTAAAGCAGATTGAGGAAACTGGATGATTAAGTCCTTTAACAAGTTTATTTTTTGTGCTAAACGATCGACAAAACCATAGCTCAAAGCTTGTTGATACATAGCATAAGCTGCGCTTTGAGGAGCGAGGGTTCTCACCTTTTCATATTGATCCATGGCGGGCCAATAAGCTTTTAAAACAAAATGACTATCGCCTAATCTAAGACGGGCATCGCGTTCGTATTTTACTGTTTGGGCTTGCTTTAAAAATGTTTCAAATGCGCTAATAGCTGCGGGGTAGTTCTTCAATTGAAAATAACAATAACCACTGTGATAGTCTATTTCTTTAGCAAACGCTAAACTTGAAAATTTTGGGAGACGCTTAGTCTCTTGAAAAAGCTCTAAAGCAAGATTGTATTCTTTTAATTCATAATAAGCCTGTGCTTGCCAATAAGTAGCATTAGCAATAATCAAAGGATTTTTATAAGCCTTGATCGCTGAAGTATAATATTCTATTGCTGATGCAAATTGCCCACTTTTAAACAAGGAGCTCGCTTTTAGGTAAGAGACAATCTGTTTGGCTTCATCAAAATCACTCGAAGAAAATTTATCAAGCAACTCTAGGGCTGCATCAAAGTTTTGAGAGTTAACATAAGAGTCTAACAACAACTCTTCGATCTCATTAACAGCTTCATTCTTTGGATAAGCCTCCACAAAACGTTGCAGTACAGCAGAAGGACTTTCATAAGAATTCCCTATCTCATAGCTCAAACGCGCATAATTCAAGAGCGCATCTTCTGCAATTATAGCGTCAAACTTCATTTCTGCCGCACGTTTAAAGGCGTTTAAAGCCGGGGTTTTTTGGTCGGTTTTGAGGTAACTATCTGCCAGGTGATAATAGGCATTTTGAGCAACCGCATTATTCCCGTTGATGATTTTATTGAATTGCGCTATGGCATTGTCATATTCTTTAACACGATAATGGGTATAGCCCAGCTGGTAATAGTCGGTATTGTTCCACTTGCCCCTTTTGCCTTTATAGGCAATTAAAAAAGGTAAAGCAGAACGGTAGTCTTTTAGGTTAAAATAGCTTTCTCCGATAATTTTTGATAATTCTGAGGTTTCTTTTTCATCTGCTCCTTTTAAACTGGGTTTGGCCAAAAGAATGGCCTGTTCAAAACGCCCCAGTTTAAAGTTCATATCTGCTTGAAAGTAGCCCACGGTGTTGTCGTCACTACTTTGATTAAGCTTTTCAAAATTGCGGTTTGCTTCTTCAAAATCTTCCAATTGATAAGCGATATACCCCAGATAATAGTTAGCATCAGACTGATAAGCGGGTAGCTCTTTTACCTTTTCAAAAAGAGGTTTGGCGTTTTTGTAGCGCTTAGACACAAAATAACTATAGCCCTTATTAAAATTGTATTCTGGGCGCTGTACCCTAGCCACTTCTCTTTCGCTAATTTTGCTGTACCATTTTAGGGCATAAGAATAGCGCCCTTGATTAAAATAAAAATTAGCCGCATCAAAGAAGGCAGTCTCGGTTAAATAGCTGGTGGGGTGATCAATCATATAGGCGGTAAGCATCTTTTCGGCCCCTGCAGTATTGCGTCTTAAAGCAGCAGCTAAAGTATAAAAGTTGGCCGCAGCATGCCCCGCATAAAGGTTAGGATAATAGGGCTGAATTTGATAGTATTGCGCCGCAGAAGCAAAGGCCTTAGAGGCAAAATAATATTCTGCAGAAGTCAAGGTGCCCGACTCCCAGCCCTGCTGTGCATGGACTGGAAAAAAGGATAAAGCAACGCCAAAAAAAGTGGTTAAAAAGCCGAGCTTCCTTATCAATTTCATTCAGTTAAATTTAAAACATCTGCTGTTATTATCAACGCAGGATATTGGGTTTACGTATAAAAATTATCAACAAAATACAGTGGGACTTTTTACCGTGAAGCCAGAAATAGTACCTTTAGTGTAAAATCATATTTATCAATACAGTGGGAGCATCGATTGTTCAAATACAACAAGCCAATATTTTTCAAAATAAACAGTGCATTTTAAGCCAGGTAAACATTGATGTACAAGCAGGAGACTTTGTCTTTCTGATTGGAAAAACTGGCACTGGAAAAAGTAGTTTAATTAAAACCCTTTATGCAGATTTACCGCTGCAAGAAGGGCATTGCACCATTGTTGGCTATGATTTAAACGGCATTCGCCAAAAAGACATTCCCTACCTGCGTCGAAAACTGGGGGTGGTCTTTCAAGATTTTAAACTTTTACCTGACCGCAGCGTTTTTGATAATTTAAGCTTTGTACTAAAAGCCACCGGCTGGAAAGACAAGGTCAAAATTAAGGGGCGTATTCAAGAAGTGCTTAGCGAAGTAGGGGTAGCAGGAACCGAACATAAACACCCCTTTGAACTCTCTGGCGGCGAACAGCAACGTGTTGCCATTGCCCGTGCCCTACTCAACACCCCAGAAATCATTATCGCCGACGAACCCACCGGAAACCTCGACCCACAAACCAGCCTCGAGATTATGGAGGTCTTTCGCAAACTTCACCAACAAGGGATGACCGTCTTGATGGCCACTCACGATTATAATATGATCGTTAAATTTCCAGGGAAAATCTTGCGCTGTGATGAAGGGACTGTCTATGAGGTTGTGCAAAAGCAGTCGTCTTAGCCCTATTTATTTTAAAGTTTATCTAAAGGATTTACTAAACTGTTTTGTGTCACTTTGCTTATATGGGTGTAAACCTCTGTTGTTTTAATTGAATTATGCCCTAATAATTCCTGTACATAGCGAATATTAACAACGTTTTCTAGTTGATGCGTCGCATAAGAATGCCGCAATATATGTGGGGTAACTAGTTTATTTATTTGAGCCATACGGGCGTATTTCTTGGTCAATTGTTGAATGCTTTTAACAGAATAAGCTGCTCCTTTTTGCCCTTCAAAGAGAAAATGCTTTGGCCGAAAGGCCATATAATAGGTTCTTAGATTATCTAATAAGGTTTTGGGCAGGGGCACCACTCTATCTTTTTGCCCCTTTGCGTTGCGCACCATTAATCGCATGGCTGCTGAATCAATATCTATAATTTTAAGTGAAACAACTTCTGATACCCGCAGGCCACAACCATAGAGAATATTTAAAATGCATAAATGCTTGATGTTATTGCATTGATTCAATAAACGCTTTACTTCTGGGATGGTCAAATAGCGAGGGAGTGGTTTTGCTTTTTTGTGGGGATACAAGACTGTTAAATCAAGGTGCTTGTTGTAATACAATTGATAAAACTTTGCAATGGTGGCTACTATTTGTTTTTGATAGGCAACACTAATCTTTTCCCTTTTTTGAAGAGATACAAGAAATTGGGTAATCTGCTCTAAGGTTAACTGCTCCAAATCAACAGAAGCGAAGGCTACTAAAAACTTAGCCAAGGCATTTTTGTAGTTTTGATACTTGAAGGAGCATAGCGTTGTAAGCGCAATTTTCCCTCAAAATTAGCTAGGATGTTTTTTGTGTTGGGGCACATCACATTCGCTTTTGGTAAATTGATTATTGTTCTAAATATACACTATTTATTTGATTTACAGCTGCTTTATAAAATGTACCCTAAATGGATATACGCTATTAATAAAAGGTGGATAAACGCAATGCGTATATTCATACGTTGGATTAAATTCAGCCTTTCGCTGACCAAAGTTGCCTCACCACCATAACAATGATGATTGTGATTCTTCTAATTGACGGAACGGCTCATTCGAGAATAGTAGATTATAAAGAGCATTTAGAGTCGGTGGCGCGATAGCGATATGCTACCCTACTTTAGACGCTTGACGTTTACGTTCGTTTTCATCTAAGAAAACTTTACGCAGGCGTAAGTGATTTGGTGTCACCTCTACATATTCGTCCCCTTGAATGTATTCTAGGGCTTCTTCTAAGGAAAACTTAATGGGTGGAGCAAGCTTTACTTTATCATCTGATCCAGCAGCACGAACATTGGAGAGTTTTTTCGTTTTGGTCACATTGACCACCATATCATCACCACGGGAGTTTTCGCCGATTACTTGGCCAGTGTAAACTTCTTCATTCGGTGCGACAAAGAACTTTCCGCGTTCTTGCAATTTATCGAGGGAATATGGAATAGCGTTTCCTTTTTCCATGGAGATTAAAGAGCCATTGATGCGCCCAGGAATTTCTCCTTTATAGGGAGCGAATTCTTTAAAACGGTGGTTCATAATGGCTTCTCCAGCCGTGGCCGTAAGCAATTGGTTTCTCAAGCCAATAATTCCTCTAGAAGGCACAATAAACTCACACACCATACGCTCTCCTTTAGGTGTCATACTTAACATTTCACCTTTGCGCAGGGTGACCATCTCGATGGCTTTCCCAGAAACATTTTCGGGTAAATCGATGGTTAATTCTTCGATTGGTTCGTGTTTAACACCATCAATTTCTTTGATGATTACCTGTGGTTGCCCAATTTGTAATTCATAGCCTTCGCGTCGCATGGTTTCAATCAAGACCGAAAGGTGTAATACCCCACGACCAAAGACAATAAACTTATCTGCCGAACCGGTTTCTTGTAAGCGCATGGCTAGGTTGCGTTCTAATTCTTTTTCTAAACGATCTTTGATGTGACGGGAAGTCACAAACTTTCCGTCTTTCCCAAAGAAGGGAGAATCGTTAATGGTAAACAACATACTCATGGTAGGCTCGTCTATAGCGATAGTAGGCAATGCCTCTGGATTTTCGGCATCAGCAAGGGTATCTCCAATTTCAAATTGTTCTAAGCCAATTACAGCACAGATATCTCCAGCATTGACCTCTTCCACTTTTTTACGTCCCAATCCGTCAAATAGGTTGAGCTCTTTGATGCGTTGTTTAGTGATTCCTCCTTCTAGATTGACTAAAGCGACTTGCATTCCAGCGGTTAACTTTCCGCGTTGTAAACGTCCAATGGCGATTCGACCTGTATAGGAAGAGAAGTCTAAAGAAGTAATCAACATCTGGGAGGTTCCTTCTTTAATTTTTGGACTGGGAACATGTTCTAAAACCATGTCCAATAAGGGTTCAACCGAGTCGGTTTGTTCTTTCCAGTCGTGACTCATCCAGTTGTTTTTGGCAGAGCCATAAACCGTTGGGAAGTCTAATTGCCACTCTTCTGCCCCTAATTCGAACATCAAGTCAAACACCGATTCGTGTACCTCTTCTGGGGTACAGTTTTCTTTGTCCACTTTATTGATGACAACGATGGGTTTTAGTTTTAAGTCAATGGCTTTTTGCAGTACAAAACGGGTCTGTGGCATGGGACCTTCAAAGGCATCCACAAGGAGTAAAACGCCGTCGGCCATGTTTAATACACGTTCTACTTCTCCTCCAAAATCGGCGTGACCAGGGGTGTCAATGATATTAATTTTGGTGTCTTTATAAGTAACCGAGATATTTTTTGATAAAATGGTAATCCCGCGTTCGCGTTCTAAATCATTGTTATCCAAGATCAGATCCCCTTTGTTTTCGTTGGTACGAAACAATTCGCAATGGTGCATTATTTTATCGACCAAAGTGGTTTTACCGTGGTCAACGTGGGCGATGATAGCAATGTTTTTAATAGTACTCATGCGTGATTTTTTACAGCCGCAAAGATAGCGGTATATTATTGACTTATCTCGGTATTAACCCTTTTTATTCTTGGCTGCTTTATCCTAGAAAAAAAGGTAGTTTTTTAAAATAATATACATGGGCTTTTCTGCCTTAGCAGAAATATATATTACAAACCCAAACAACTTCTTCCTTAATGCATATCTTGTGCCATTGAAGGGAAGAAATAGCCTTTGAATTGTCAAAAAGATCAATGTAATTGCCCAAAGGGTAATAGATAGCAGAACATCACCCAAATCCTTCAGTGGCAAAAAGTGATGGTGCAAATATCCTCCCGCTAGACCAACTAGAGGGGTTATTGATTATACTGTTGTTATTAAAAAGCTAGTGAATCATTTCTAGTCCAAGCTAGTCTAATTTTACCGTTTTAATGTTATCATCAAACACACGATCAATTAAAATATGACGTGGATCTACTCCTGCTTTTGCAGGAAGAGAATCTACTTCTAATACAACCTGAGACTTAGCATGGGTTAATTTGACTCTCTGTTGGTGCATTAGAATTTTTTCCTCGCTATCGGCAAAGACACCCACATCAATCCAGTCGTTTACGGCTACTTCTTGCTCATTGCCTATGGAATCTGCTTTTATTTTACGAGCCTCAATCTCAAGTGTAACAGTATATTTACCATTTTCGAGCTTTTTAGCCTGTGCAGAGAGTAAACGATTGTCATAAAGTGTGATCTCTTTGAACCAATCGTCAATAAGATAATTGAGAGAGTCTGGAACTTTAGGTTCTAAATAGGAGAGAAAGTCTAATGAAGTAGGATAAGGTGTTTTATACTTATGTGCTACTAAGAATTCACTCATTGCAGCATTTACCTTTTCTTCTCCAATATAGTCTTGTAAAGAATAAAGAATAACACTTCCTTTTCCATAATGAATATAGGACTGATTTTCTACTTTATATAGGGGTAATTCTTTTTCTAATTCTGTTGCTCTACCACGGAGGTAGCGATCGTGATCATACTTTAAAAATTCTCGCATCTCCATTGGTGATTTTGCAATGCTCTTCATGGTCATTAAGGAAGAATACTCTGAAAAGCTTTCACTTAAAAGTGTTCCGCCCTGCATATTTGCACCTACCAATTGATGTGCCCACCATTGATGCGCCATTTCGTGAGCTATCACAGCATCGATTACATTATTCTTCTCTTCGTCCTCTAAGTCGATAACAAATCCAAAAGCTTCTGAATAGGGCATTGTTCCAGGAAAAGCTTGAGCAAAAGTAGAAAAGCGAGGAAACTCAATGATACGACATTGTTTATGAGTATAGGGTCCAAAATTTTCAGTGTAGTAAGCTAGCGAACGTTCAACTGCATCCAGCATCTTCTCTACATTAACCCCATGCTTTGCATCGTGGTAAATTTCAATCGCAATACCATTCCAGTCCCGTTTGGAAATTTCATAGTCGGCAGAAATGAATGAATAGAAATTTTGAGAAGGATGGTCTACAATATATCGATAGTAATTTCGATCATTTTCCTCCCACTGTTCTACCATAGAACCAGGAGCTACTGCAATTTGTCCTTTCTCTGTAGAAATTACAGTTTCTACATCGATATAGTCAGAGTAACCATCAGTAAGATAATTTTTGAAACACTTTTCGGAACAATTTTCTTCTAATGCTGGCATACGATCTTTTGGAGGAAGTTTAAATTTTTTCCTCTTATTCCTATCACTGAGCTCTTTTTCTTCATTATAACCGATACTGGGAAGAACTTGAAAATTATTCAAGAAAGTTCCATTTTCAACAATGCTTGTTGATGCTCCTCCATTTGAAAAACCTTTTGGAGCAAAGTGCATACTAACATTGGCCACCATGGTATCTCCCTTTTCAAAAGGTGGATCAAAAAGATAAAAATGTACTTTGTGCTTACTATCTTCTTTAACCAGTTTAGCATTAGGAAAATCATACACTTCCTCTCTTTGTGTATTCACATTAAACAAAAGGGTGTCAATAGGCCTGTCATAGGGATTGACTAGCTTTATTTTTGAGACTACCGTTGCACTTCGTTTGCTTGGGGAAATATCAATTGTGTAGTTTGCCTTAATAACCTTGGGATGAGGCATGCCTTTGTATTTCTTGTAGGTCTTCTCATAATCAATCGCTAACTGTTCTGCCTCATCTCCAGTTTTATAAGGATTTAAAACTTGGGTATTATAGTACACAAATGATGCAATAGCAAACCATAAAATCCCAGTAATAGCAAGAAATAGATTATATATAGGATTAGGTTTAGCTAAACGACTATTGAACCGTTCTTTAAACGAGCTTGCACTCCCTCTTGCCCAAAAACGTCCAGAAATCATTAACAAGAATAATGCACTCACAAACCAATAAAGACTAAACCAAAACACTCCTTCTTTGCTGGGACCAAAACCATTCATGTCTGAATAGATCAAATAAGGAGTTCCCATAAAACGGAGCATATTAGTTTGAATATCTGCAATGGATAAAATAATATCTAGCCCTAAAATGATAATAACAGAGAACATATAACCTAAATACTTGTTATTTATTAAAACTTGAACGGCTACCAACATTATGCAGGTGACTAAATAAAGTGGAAATGAATTGTAAATAAAGTCCCAAAAATAGGTTGATAATTCAATTTGAAAATAACCCATGATGAGTTGATACGTCACTGTTATGAACACAAAAAAAGTATGTAAAAGCAACGTAAGGCAAAACAAGGATAAAGTCTTAGCAAACAAGGGAATCAACGTTATATGTGGTGTCGCATCAATGACCTCATTAATATTGGTGTCTCGATCACGCCAAATTAATTCTCCACTGAAAAACACAAGAATGATCATAATAAATAGCGTCGTACCATCAATAGCGTCGGTCATTTTATAGGTTAATGGGTAGGATTGTAAACCATAGTATTCAAATCCTGAAATCAGATCGGTTAATAACAAAATAACACTAAACAGGAATAAAATTCTGAAGGTAACATGCTTGTATATGCTTTTAATATTGAGGCTGAAAAAACTAAAAAATTGACCTACAATAGATTCTTCAATATGAATACTTTTAGGTTTAACTGCTGCTATTTTTGTGGGAATATCAGCTTTGACTTCTTTTTTCTTGACCATTGTTTTACGGTCAGAAAAACGAAAACTGAAATATGAAAAAATCAATAAACCTAAAGAAAATCCAATCCAGATCAAACGATTCCATAACATCAAGCCAGAAAAAGAAGGGTTAAGGGTGTTCTTTTCTAAAGGAGTATAATATTTTGAAACAATACTATAAGTGCGATTACCAAAGGTATCCACTAAAGCCCCAAGGGTTTCGTTGTCTAAATCAGATAAATAATTTCCAGAAACAGAATAGGCGATTATAATGATGAGTGCACCAATAAAAGAGACAATGGTGCTTCTAAAACGCTGAGCTAGTAAATAAATAATAGAACCAGCAAAGAGCATATTGGGAAGGACAAATATGAAATAATTACTTAAGAAAGTACTGAGTTTTATGGGGCCAAAACGATCGGGTTCTATCCAACCTGCCAGTGGAGCTATATAAGAGCCTAATACTATTCCAAAAAAGACTCCTAGTAATGGAATTGTAGACAACAAAAGAGCCGCCGTAAAACGTCCAAAAAAGTAGCCAAACTTATTGAGTGGAGTGGCGAAAAGAATATCCTGAAAATTATACTTATGATCGCGTAAAGCAGCATTATTAAAAAAGGCAACTGCAAATAAGAGACCAAAAATACACATGACTGTTGTAAAGACAGTGATCACATGAGGTGCATTGCGATTCACATTTCCAATCGCTCCACCAATCTGCACATTGTCGGTTGAGTTAGCGGCAAAAACCAATAAAAACACAATGGTGAAGAATAGATACACCATTGGTTGACGTAGATTATAACGTAATTCTGAAATAAAAAACTGTTTAAACATAATGATAGCGCCTAGTCTTGTTCTTGAAGTTTTGAAAAGAAAACATCTTCTAATGAAGGGTCAATAGCTTTAAAACTCTTATCTGGTTGTTCTCCTAAAATATGAATAACTGGTTTTCCTCCTATGAGCTTATTAGAAATTACATTAAAATTAGTAAGGTATTCTTCAAGTTCATTTCGATTGACTTGTTTTTCAAAAACTCTACCTTTTAAAGAAGAAATTCCATCACTTGGTGTCCCTTGAAAAACAATGCGCCCGTGATTCATCACTGCCATACGGGTGCATAATTCACGAACATCGTCTACAATATGGGTGGATAAAATCACAACAACATCTTCACCCACATCTGAAATGAGATCATAAAAACGATTACGTTCTCCGGGATCGAGACCCGCAGTTGGTTCATCGACAATAAGCACTTTTGGATTACCAATAAGGGCTTGTGCAATACCAACCCGTTGTTTCATTCCACCAGAAAACCCTTTTACGCTTTTATTACGCTTATCAAAAAGGTTTACTTTATGCAATAAATAATGAACTAATTCTTTTCGTTCACTCTTATTATTGATCCCTTTTAGTGCAGCTAGATGATCTAGCAATTGCTCTGCAGAAATACGAGGATAAACGCCAAACTCTTGAGGTAAATAACCTAAAATCTTTCTGAATTCTGTAGGATGAGTTAATGGATTATAATCTCCAAAAATTATACTTCCCTCGTCTGGCTCTTGTAATGTAGCAATAGTTCGCATAAGGGTTGACTTACCTGCGCCGTTAGGTCCCAGTAGACCAAACATACCACTCTCTATCTCAATATTTACATTATTAAGGGCTTTTACCCCATTTGCATAAGTTTTACTGATATTTTCAAGTTGAAGTTTTTTCATTGATCATTGATATTTGGAGTTTCAATAGCTCTAAAAATACACATTTATTGGTGGTAAAAAAAAAAGTAACGATTTTGATTTAAATGTCAATGCCTTGTTGACTGTATTATTACTATTTTTGTACAGCAGTAATGCACAAGATCTTTCACATTTTGGGGTCGACTGGTTTTGACAGCAAGATCAATCGAACAGTAAGCACGTCGAGCATTGAGTCACAGCTCGTAAATTATGGATTCAAACCTTAATTGGCGAAAATAACTACGCTCTAGCTGCATAAACGACTGAATTATAGTAAGTCATTGCCCAGTCTCAACTAGGTTGAGAAGCCGGATGTCTCTTAACAGCCCTTGTTGACGGCGGTTAAATTAGAGGCACCAGAGAAGTCAACATCGAAGTTTAGGAATGCCGACTAAATTTTTCAATAAAGGCAATAAGGTTATGGTGGGCGGTTTTTAGCCAGCCTTAGCTCGAAAATCAAGTAAAAACTAAACGTGTAGAAAGCTCTTCTATTGCTTGTTTGGACGAGGGTTCGATTCCCTCCGACTCCACTTAATTAATCCATTATCTACTGTAATACAGATATTTAGTGGATTTTTTTTTATACTTGTACGGTATATGTACGGTAATCTATTTTTATACTCCATTACTACAAAGAAGCATAAAAAGCCCTGCAAATGTATTTGTAAGGGCTTTGTTGATTTTAGATGTTAAGTTGTGAAATGGCAAAATGATAAGCTCCTATCGAAATAGATTTACTTGCTCCGTTTGTGGAACGAATGACAGCCGTTCTAGACATGGTGTCATAAGCGATAGTATTCTCTGCCGAAACCTGAACTTCTGAAATAGCTCCTTTTAGGAAGCTTTGTTTTTCTTGTTCGTTTTCAATATTAAAAACTT
>JBMYNN010000011.1:0-49532 GCA_049598335.1 Flavobacteriaceae bacterium | reverse complement strand
AAGAGGCAGGAGTGCCCTTCTTGCATTACTACTCAATGGGAAAATCAGATAATATTAAAGCAATTGCAGAGGCGGTGTTTTAAAAATTAAAGGTCAAATATATCCCTGTGCTGTATTGATTTTTTATAGTACCTTTTTCTTGTATGGAATTGCTTTTTTGAAATGCTTTGGCACGATTCCAGAACCAAAATTCTTTTTCTTCATGGGCATAAATGCCATTTGAGAATTTGAAGGGAATAAAATAAGATGCTCTTAAACCTAAATGTATAAAGGGATTTATTCGAAAAATAATTCCTAGGGATGGATTAAGGGCCCATTCGCGTGTTTCACTATAAAGTGTTACAAAACCACTGTCAAAATTTTTTTTATTAAAATTGAAGTTTTCTTCAAATAGATGCACTCCATCTCGCTTTCGAAGTTTACGATAACCAACATCTAGTCCTAAACTTAAATGGGTTAGGTTACGTCTAGAAAGATCCCGATGATAGTTTATGTTGAGTGAATTAGATTTATAAATTCTATTTTTTAAAGCAACAACACTAGTATATCCAATACCCCATTGATTATTTAAGATATATTCAAGTTTATTGTAATATGTTAGAGTGAGAGAATTCTCTATTTCTGTCGTTAGTGTTTTATTCAAGGGAGTAAAGTGGTGTGTGTTTTCTTTAAATAAAAAAGGCTGTATTTCAATTCCAGTAGTTGTTCTAAACTTAATCAAGAACTTTGCTATTCTTTGATTAAAATTCAATTTTGAAGAAGTTTTTTTGTCTTGTTGCATTAGTAGTTCAAGACTTAAAACTTTTTGATACGGAAAACGTTTTTGTTGTGTTATAATTTTAGATCTAGGGAGGTGTTGTGAAGCTACAAAAGTTCCCTCTAAAAAGATTTTCTTTGGTTTTTTTTTATGTTGAAATCCAGTAGTATAATATGAAAATTTTAAGCGCCATATATTGTGGATATCTTTTTCATAGGAAACCATCTGTCTTAAAAATATACGTCGATAAAGTTTTATTAAGTCAAGACCTTCTTCAATCATTTTTGAATTAACAAATCTTTCTATACGGATGAGTGCATATGTTTTTAGGTCAATATAAAAGCTTCCCTTGCTTTTTTTGTGTTGATAGTCGAGTAGTTGAATTACAGTTTGATTGTCGTATTATAGGGTGTCTTTTATTGTAAGTTTATAGTTGTTTAAATGGTTTATATTTAAAGGACCAGCCCTCTTTAATACATAATCATTACTGTGAACACTGTGTATCCCACCATAAAACATAATTTCAATAGAATCCATATCGATAACATCAATTTTGTGGTCGAGTAGTTGTACATTTCCACTAGCTGATTTTTTTGCATAAGAAAACTTATCTGCTTTAAGGTATGCTTCTGCCTTATACATAGTTGAGTTGTGTAAACTGTCGTAATAGGTATTTTGACGATAATGACAATAAACTTGTTCTTGTTGAGTAGGATAATTTAAAGGAATATTTCTAACTACTTTTTTAATTATAGACTTAACAGGGTCTTCAAAATCAAGGATGACTTCATTTAAATGCTCAGTTTTTGGTGTTAAATAGATCTTGTTTTTATTTATAGCAGATAGGTTTACCGTTTTATTTTTATAACCGATGGCACTGATTTTCACTCGAATTTCTTGAAGCTTACTTTCGGTTGTAAAGTTGCCCTGTTCGTCTAAAATAAACCCTTTATGGTTTTCATAGCTAAAATGTCCAAAAGGTATTGGTCTTTTACTTGCAGCGTCTAATAATTGACCTTTAAAATTATTTTGTGCAAAACAAAAGTTAACATAAACGAAAAAGAAAAAAGATAGACTTTTCATGACTAAGTGTTGGGACACTCAAAGTTACAAAAAGTATACTAAGCGGTAAGTTGATTAAACAATTCCGCTAGATTTTCGTTCTTTTGATTGAGGGAGAGAATCTTTAATTTGTTGTCGTGGGCGAAATCAAAGACCTTGGGTCGCACATCTTCCTCATTGGAACAATACAATTCATAGTTAAAATCAAAAGTATTCACAACTTTATTGATTCCGGGAATTTTTGCCAGCGCTTCGGTTTCGATGCGATAATCAAATTCTACTTGTACAATTTGTTGTTGTCCTTTTCGTAATGTTTCCAAGGATTCATCTGCAACTACTTCGCCTTCCCGTATAATGATGACCCGATCGCAAACGCTTTCAACTTCTGATAGTATGTGGGTAGAGAATAAGACAATTTTCTCTTCTCCTAGTTGGCGAATGAGTTTTCTAATCTCGATCAATTGGTTTGGGTCGAGTCCTGTAGTGGGTTCATCTAAAATCAAAATCTCAGGGTTGTGAAGTAAGGCTGCTGCTAGCCCGACCCTTTGCTGGTATCCTTTTGACAAGGTATTCACCTTGCGATGGCGCACCTCACTCAACCCAACTTTTTCAATGACTTGATCAAAGGGGGCATTTTTAATGCGGTATAATCCTGCGACAAATTTGAGGTATTCTAGTATGTACAAGTCAGGATAGAGCGGGTTATTTTCGGGTAAATAACCCGTGACCTGCTGTATGCTTTTGATATTTTGACGTAGACTTTTTTGACCATAAAGTACTTCTCCTTCCCAATTTTTGAGATAACCAGTCAAGATTTTCATCAAGGTAGATTTTCCTGCTCCATTAGGTCCTAATAAGCCTACGACCTCCCCAGCTTTTAATTCAAAAGACACTCCTTTTAGGGCAGTAACTTCTGCATAAGTTTTAGCGATATTTTGAAGTTGTAACACGGCTTACTTTTTTGCTAAAGATAAAACTTTACATTCTTTTGTGCATCCATTTGGGCATGTTCGAAAAAATAAAAGCAATCAATGCCCAGCGTTTGGTGATATACACCACTGGTTTTTTACGTTTAATAGCATTGTGAATTTGTTTGGCTGCTTTTTCTTTTGGCGCCATCCAGAAGATACCACTTCCTTGTGCCATGGCAGTGTCCACAAAACCGGGTCTGATATCGGTTGTATGAATAGGAAGTTTTAATTTGTAAAAGCGTTGTCTTACCCCCTCAAAATAATTCGATTGATAGGCTTTAGATGCATTATAGGAAGGAGTAAGACGCCCCCCTCTACGGCTGGCAACAGAGGAAATGTTGGCTAGATGACCATGACCTTGGGTTTCAAAAAAATGGACTCCCCAATTCACCATTTTGGTAAAGGCAACTACATTGAGTTGATTGGTGGCATTTTCGATAGAATAATCTAAGGTTTTATTTGGCATGCCCATTCCAGCAGAAATGACAAATAAATCCAATCCTCCAAGGGCAGTTACAAGACCGTCGAGCTCTTTTTCTGCTTCGGGATGGGTAGCATCGGCTACCATAGGGATAATGGCATTTGGATAGAGGGCTTTTATTTCTTCCAGCATTTCACCTCTGCGTCCTGTTATGCCTACTTTGTATCCTTGTTGTGCTAAAACGAGAGCAAGCGCTTTTCCAATTCCAGAGCTTGCACCAACGATGATAGCTTTTTTTGACATATTTATAGAGTTAGATGAGTGTCATCGCAGTAAGGACCTTTTTTAGTGGCTTTGCAGTTGCAAAGCTTTACTTCTCCTGTTCTTTTTGCGATAAATTTTGTAGGTTTAACCTTACTTCCGTGGTGGGAACCATCGCAAAAGGGTTGTTGGCTACTTTTACCACAGGCACACCAAAGGTAGTTTTCGCCTTTTATTAGAGAAACGGTTAAAGCATTATTTGTTGCTGTATTGTGGTGTTGAAAATCTTTATGCCAGTCACTATTCTTGTCTTTTGATTTGATAAAAGGGTAGAAGTAACCCGCGGTCCAGTCGTCTTCTGTTTTCTTTTGTAAGCCGTATTCTTGTGGGTAGGCCGTTTGGAACTTAGCTGTTCCAAAGAATTGATCCCAAAGACTAAACATGT
This sequence comes from Flavobacteriaceae bacterium, assembly GCA_049598335.1. Lineage (GTDB taxonomy): Bacteria > Bacteroidota > Bacteroidia > Flavobacteriales > Flavobacteriaceae > Arcticimaribacter. The sequence goes on along the minus strand of JBMYNN010000011.1, from coordinate 45,615 downwards.
TCCCAAAGTTGGCATTGGGGTCACTTGCATTATCAAGCATGGATGTTCCGTGATGGGAATGATGAAATGAAGGGGTAATAATTATTCGTTCGATTATTTTAATAAAAGGCTTCAAAAGGGGATATTGATAAAAGGGTTGATCCCATTTTATACGACTGTGCGAACTTATAATAATCGCTTGCTTAATCACGAGTCCTAAAGCAACTGCTTTGGCACCACCCGTAAAAACAACAAATCCTACCCACCAGATATTCGGCATCATTATATAGTATAACATCGCATTGCGATATGAGACGAAATATCCCATCTCCTCGGCTTGATGGTGACTGCGGTGTAGCTTCCATAAAAACGCATATTCATGCGCGGATCGATGATACCAGTATTGTAAAAGATCATCGATGAGGATATAGCCCCAAAAGACGCTTACAAAAGACCACTGCGATAAGAGGCTCGCTCCTGCTGGGTAGAGTGTATTACCCAGTAAAAACACTGTGCTAACTATAATTGGTTTTATAAAAGAGGAAAGAAAGAGAAAGCTTAAAACTTCTTGCATCCAATCTCCTTTTTTACGTTTTGAATTGCGCAGATATCCTGCAAAAGATTCGATTAAGCCAAAAAAGATTAAAATCCCTAATACTAAGAAAACATCAAAGTTTTCGATGGCAAGGAGTTGTTGTAGTAAATGCTTCATTTATTCTTCGTCATTGGCTCTAAAGCTGGGAGTAATTCTTGCCTTTGTTTTTTGTTCAAAACCATAAGCGATTTCAATTAAAGTAGGTTCACTCCATGCTCTCCCAAAGAACGATAAACCAACAGGTAACCCATGAATGTCTCCCATAGGGACGGTAATATTTGGGTAGCCTGCCCAAGCCGCTGGAGAAGAACTTCCCACATGATAATTGTCTCCATTGAGCCAGTCTGTGCTCCAGGCGGGACTTCCAGTAGGGGCAACGATGGCATCTAAATCGTGTTCGTCCATAACGCGATCAATCCCTTCTTTTTGACTCATGCGTCGAAGATTCGCTAAAGCGGTTTGATAAGCCTCACTTTCTAAGTCTTCTTTTTCATTCGCCATTTTCAAATAGGCTTGATTGTAATATTTTAATTCGATTGAATCTGCTTCGTTAAAAGCGATTAGTTCGTCTAAGTTTTTAATGGGCGCATTCTCGCCCAAAGCAGCAAAGTAAGCATTGAGTCCCTCTTTATATTCGTGTAGCATGACCTGAAAAGAATTGCGACCTGTTGCTCTAGGAGCGATTTTATCAATTTCGATTACCGTTGCTCCTGCAGCTTCAAGTGACCGAATCGATTGACGCACTAGACTATCCACTTCGGCATTTTGTCCTAGGGGTGCAGTATAAAGCGCAATGCGTTTTCCGGCTACCCCATCTTTCTTTAAAAACGGAGTGTAATCGTTTAAGGCGACTCTTCCTTCTGCAAGCGTTTTACTGTCTTTTTCATCTTTGGCTGTAAGTATGCCTAAAGCAATAGTGGCATCTGTTAGTGATCTTGCCATGGGACCAGCGGTGTCTTGTGTATAAGAGATAGGAATTATACCCGAACGACTGATTAATCCCACGGTAGGCTTGATACCAACAATTCCATTTGCGTTCGAAGGACAAACAATCGATCCATTGGTTTCTGTTCCTATCGCTAAAACGGTAAGGTTTGCAGAAACAGCCACACCAGAACCAGAACTCGACCCACAGGGATTGCGGGTTAAGACATAAGGATTCTTGGTTTGCCCGTTTATTCCACTCCAGCCACTAGACGAATTTTGCCCTCTAAAGTTAGCCCATTCGCTTAGGTTGGCTTTCGCCAAAATAACTGCGCCAGCGGCGCGTAATTGTTGCGCGAGTCGACTGTCTTGTAAAGGTTTTGAACCTTTTAGCGCCCTTGATCCTGCGGTGGTATTCATTTGATCATGGGTGTCAATATTATCTTTTAATACGATAGGAATACCGTGTAAGGGACCGCGTGACTTGCCTTCTTTTAGTTCTTGATCTAAAACTTTGGCGATGGTAATCGCCTCTGGATTAACTTGTATGATAGAGCTAAGTTTTGGCCCATTTTTATCAATCTGGTCAATTCGGTCTAAGTAAGCTTTGGTAACCTCTTCAATAGAAAAGTCTCCTTGCGTATATCCAGTAGATAATTCACTAATGCTTGTTTCAAGAAAGCGAAAGTCATTGAGGTCTTTTTCGACCTTTACATCCATTTTAATGCAGGCCACTAATAGAAATGGGAGAAGAAATATAGTCTGTCGTAACATTTTGATTCAAGTTTGTTTCGCAAGTAAATTACTCCTTTTTCCAAAAAAAATAGAACAAAAATTTGTTTTTGTGTAATGTGGGCTTAGATTTGTATTCAATTTTAAACAAATGAATAGCACGTTTTTTTATTACAACGACTTCTTTTACTTCTATAATGAAGCAGAAAGGACTTTGTAATAAACTAACATTACAATATAAGTAAAGTCCTGACGAATGTTTGGGACTTTTTTTTTGACTATAAATGAAAACTAAAATCGCAATTCAAGGAATTAAAGGCTCTTTTCATCATGCCGTCGCCATGAACTACTTTCATGAAACAGTGGTATTGAAAGAGTGCCTTAGTTTTGATGAGGTCGTTGGTGCTATTCTCTCTGGAGAAGTCAAGCAGGCAGTTATGGCATTAGAAAATTCTATTGCTGGATCCATTATCCCTAATTATGCTTTAATTGACCACAATGATCTTAGTATTGTGGGGGAGTATAATTTGACCATCCATCAAACTTTGATGGCCATAGCAGGACAATCCATAGACGAGGTTCAAGAGGTGCATTCTCACCCTATGGCCTTGCTGCAGTGTAAGGAGTTTTTTCGTAATTACCCCCACATTAAATTGATTGAAGCCGAAGATACCGCTAATGTTGCTAAGTTGATTGCAGAGGAGCAACGCAGGGGGATTGCGGCTATCGCTCCAAAAGCTGCAGCTGAAATTTATGGTCTAACCATTTTGGCACAGTCGATTCAAACCATTAAAAACAATATTACTCGTTTTGTAATTGTCCAAAAAAACAATGGCAGTTTGAACCAAGCCCAAATCAATAAGGCTTCTTTGAAATTTATTTTAGATCACCAAAGAGGAAGTTTAGCGGCCGTCTTAAACGTTATGAGTGATTGCTTGTTGAATTTAACTAAAATTCAATCTCTCCCTGTTATAGAAACTCCAGGAAAATATGCCTTTTTTGTCGATGTGACATTCGATACTTTTGAACAATATGAAAAAGCACGTCAGATTTTAAAAATCATGGCCTTAGAATTTAAAATATTAGGCGAATACGCCGAGGTTAAAAAATGAAAATAAGCACAGCAACACGACTGGAAAGTGTAAAAGAGTACTACTTCTCAAAGAAGTTACGTGAAGTGGCTGCTCTAATTAAGGCTGGAAAGCCTGTATTAAATATGGGAATAGGTAGCCCAGACCTTCCGCCGCATCCTTCTGTAGTTGAGGCACTTCATGGGGCAATGGGCCACCCGAGAGCCAATATGTATCAAAGCTATCAGGGTCTTCCAGAATTACGCGAAGCAATTGCTCATTTTTATGATTGTCATTATGCGGTTACACTCAATCCATCTTCAGAAATACTCCCACTAATGGGGTCTAAAGAAGGGATTATGCATATCTCAATGGCCTTTTTAAACAAGGGAGACAAGGTGTTGATTCCTAATCCAGCTTACCCCACCTACAGCGCTGTAACGCAATTAGTCGAGGCTAGCCCAGTGTTTTATAATTTGTCTAACGCCAATAATTGGCAACCAGATTTTAAAGCGCTTGAAGCCTTAGATACTTCAAAAATCAAGTTGATGTGGTTAAACTATCCTCACATGCCCACTGGTGCAAAAGCCCAGCGAGCAACTTTTGAACGCTTGATTGCATGGGCAAAAAAAGAAGAGATTTTATTGATCAATGATAATCCTTACAGTTTTATCTTGAATGATCACCCCCAAAGTATTTTATCGCTCCCTGGAGCAAAAGATGTTGCGATGGAATTAAACTCATTGAGTAAGTCTTTTAATATGGCGGGTTGGAGAGTTGGAATGTTATCTGGAACTGCTAAAAACATTCAAGCTGTCTTAAAGGTGAAAAGCAACATGGATTCTGGAATGTTTTATGGAATTCAACAAGGAGCCATTGCGGCACTCAATACCCCTAGCAGTTGGTTCCATGAACTGAATAAAGTTTATAAAAGAAGACGAGTACTTGTGGAAGAGTTGGCCAACTTAATGGATACCACCTTTGACCCAAATAGCGTAGGAATGTTTGTTTGGGCGAAATTAAATGATCCTTCTGTCCCTGCAGAAAAATACATCGATCAAATTCTTTATGAGAAGGATATCTTTATCACTCCTGGAACTATTTTTGGGTCACAGGGCGAAGGCTATATTCGCTTCTCACTTTGTGTCAATGAAGATCAAATTAGAACCGCTATAAATCGTATGAAAGCATGAAAATATACGTCATCGGTATTGGATTAATCGGTGGGTCTATGGCGTTAGACTTAAAGGAACTCTTTCGAGACTGCCAGATTGTGGGTGTAGATCATAGTGAAGCTCATCTTGAAGAGGCACTCGCACTGGGGATTATTGACCAAAAAGGAAGCCTAGAGACAATTGCAGAAGCAGATCGTGTTATATTGAGTATTCCTGTAAAAGAAAGCTTACGTTTATTGCCAACTCTTTTAGATCAATTGAACGAAGATGCCATGTTATGGGATGTGGGTTCTACAAAAGAGCAGTTGTGCAATGCGGTAGAAAATCACCTTAAACGCGATCAGTACCTTGCCGCGCATCCCATTGCCGGGACAGAATTCTCTGGTCCTAAAGCGGCACATCTAGGATTGTTTAAAGGGAAACCACAAATTTTATGTGAAGCTAAAAAAACCCGTCCAGATTTATTGACTTGGTCAAAGACAACCTTTCGTCAAATGGGGATGTACTTGCGTTTTATGGAACCACAAGAGCATGACCGTCATATGGCCTGCGTTTCTCACCTATCTCACATAAGCTCTTTTATGTTAGGGAAAACGGTCCTCGAACAAGAAGCCAATGAGCAAAATATTTTTGACCTTGCAGGCAGTGGATTTGAATCTACCGTGCGTTTAGCAAAAAGTTCCCCAGATATGTGGGCGCCTATTTTTGAGCAGAATAAAGAAAATGTATTAGAAATTCTTTCGGCTTACATCAAAAATTTAGAAGATTTCAAAAGCAAATTATCAGCAGATGCTTTTGATGATTTACACCAGCAAATGAAACATACCAACCAATTAACAACCATCTTAAACGGAATAAAACACAATAATTAGATATGGAGAATACACCAGCAATGCGCGAATGGTTAAACGACTTTGGTCTTTCGCACCCCTTAGTAATCGGTGGGCCTTGTAGCGCCGAAACAGAAGAGCAAGTCATGAAAATTGCTCATGAATTGAAAGATACTGATGTAACGGTTTACCGTGCCGGTATCTGGAAACCAAGAACTCGTCCTGGGAATTTTGAAGGGGTAGGAGCAATTGGTTTAAAATGGCTGCAACGTGTAAAAAAAGAAACAGGCTTATTAACCGCTACAGAGGTAGCGAATAAAGATCATGTAAAACTCGCTTTAGAGCATGATATCGATATCTTGTGGATAGGGGCACGTTCAACAGTAAGTCCATTTATCGTGCAAGAGATTGCAGATGCCCTTGAGGGAACTGATAAGATTGTTTTAGTAAAAAATCCAGTCAATCCAGATGTAGCCCTTTGGTTAGGAGGCGTAGAGCGTTTATATACCGCTAACATCAAAAACTTGGGCTTAATTCACCGTGGATTTTCTTCTTACGGGAAATCAAAATACAGAAATAACCCAGAATGGCAGATTGCCGTTGAGGTGCAAAATCGTTTCCCTGATCTTCCTTTAATCTGTGATCCCTCTCACATTACAGGTAAGCGTGAGATGATTTTTGATACTTGTCAAATGGCCCTTGATTTAAACTTTGATGGATTAATGATTGAGAGTCACTGGGATCCAGATAATGCATGGAGTGATGCTGCTCAACAAGTAACACCTACTGCATTAGTTCAAATAATGAAGGATTTAAAAATTCGTGAAGCAACTACAGACGAGGAAACTTACCAAGCTGAACTGCAAAACCTTCGTGCTCAAATCGATGTAGCAGATCAAGCTATTTTAGATACTTTAGGAAAGCGGATGAAAGTAGCAGAGGCGATTGGAGAATTAAAGAAAACCAATAATGTTGCGGTTTTACAAAATAAACGCTGGAATGAAATCCTTGGAAAAATGGTTTTAGAAGGAGAAAGCCGTGGATTATCAGAGGAATTTATTCTTCGAATGTTTAAAGCAATTCATCAAGAGTCGATTAATCACCAGGAACAGATCATTAAAAGATAATTTTAAAAAACCGCCTCTAGGCGGTTTTTTATTACCTTGACCTTAAAAATATATCATTATGCCTTTTTCAAATCTTCAATTAATGCGGGAGTCGAGAAGAGATTTAGCGCCCCACTGGGGTATAGGAGTCCTTATTGGTTTTGTTTATATCCTTATAGTAGGAGTGCCTTCAAGCATTTTCCCAGATGGAGAAGGAATAATAAGTTTATTCCTAGCGGGACCACTTGCTGTTGGTTTTGCGTATTTTTCTTTTTCAATAGTAAGAGGGGATACACCGCATTTTTTTCAGTTATTCGATGGCTTTAAAGTTTTTGGTAAAAGCTTTTTAGCCAATCTTTGCTACACTATAATAGTTTTCGTTGGGATAGTTTTATTGATCATACCAGGGATCGTTATGGGGATTGCACTTTCTCTGACTTTTTATATCTTGGCAGATCAACCCGATTTATCCTTTAGTGAGTGCTTGAATGAGAGTTGGAATTTAACCTCAGGTCATCGATTTAAACTTTTAGGTCTAACTTTGCGATTTATTCCTTGGTATTTACTAGGCCTATTATGTTTAGGTGTAGGGGTACTTTTAGTCATTCCATGGCATTATGTGACCTTAGCCCGTTTTTATGAAGAATTAAAACAAATCAAATCTTTTTAAGGCTAAAAAACTTTATGCCAATGCTTTTGCAATACGAGCAATCGCTTCTTTAATATTATCCACAGAAGCAGCATAAGATATGCGAATGCAATCTCCATTTCCAAATGCATCTCCTGTTACAGTAGCAACGTGGGCTTCTTCTAATAAATAGAGGGCAAAATCTGAAGCATCATTGATGGTTTTTCCTTTCATGGTTTTTCCAAAATAATGAGAAACGTCTGGGAAAACATAAAATGCTCCTTCTGGTTCGTTGATACGGAAACCTGGAATCGCAGAAAGTAATTCAATAATAAGTTTACGACGACTTTGAAATTCATCAACCATATATTGAATGTTACTCACAGGAGCTTCTAGTGCAGAAATGGTCGCACGCTGTGCAATACAATTCGCTCCAGAAGTGATTTGACCTTGCATTTTATTACATGCTTTAGCAATCCATTCGGGCGCTCCTATATAGCCTATTCTCCAGCCCGTCATGGCAAAGGCTTTTGCGACACCATTCACTGTAATAGTACGGTCATAGAGTGAGGGGATTGCTGCTATGCTAAAATGAGGTGTGCCATAGTTGATATGCTCATAGATTTCATCAGACATAATATAGATATCTGGATACTTCTCTAGTACTTTAGCTAAGGCACGGTATTCTTCTTCTGTGTAAATTGTTCCACTCGGGTTATTAGGCGAGTTGAACATAATAAGTTTAGTTTTGGGTGAGATGGCTGTTTCAAGTTGTTCTGGTGTGATCTTGAAATTATTGTCGATACTCGTAGGGATAATCGTCGATTTTGCTTCTGCGAGTGTTGCAATAGCAGAATAACTTACCCAGTATGGTGCGGGAAGTAAAACTTCATCTCCAGGGTTGAGTAAGACCATGCAAACATTCGCAATCGATTGCTTGGCTCCAGTAGATACTACAATCTGATTTGCGGCATAAGCTAACCCATTATCTCGTTTAAATTTCGTAATGATGGCCTGCTTTAAGTCTGCATATCCATCTACAGGAGAATAAGAGTTGAAGTTATCATTTACTGCTTGAATTGCAGCCTCTTTAATAAATTCTGGTGTGTTGAAATCTGGTTCTCCAAGACTTAATCCAATAACGTCAATCCCTTCATTTTTCAATTCTCGAGCTTTTGCTGCCATCGCAAGGGTAGCTGAAACAGGTAAACTGTTAATTCGTGCCGAAAGTGCCTCCATGATAATAGTTGTTTATGCGGGTTGAACCCCCATCTTTTTTAAATGTTTGAAGTGCGAAAATAAGGCACTTCGGGTAGTTTTAAACTCGTTATAAGGTAAATTAAACTCTTTTGCTGTTTTTTTCACAATTTTCGCAATATCTGTGTAATGAATATGACTAATATGTGGGAAAATATGGTGTTCAATTTGGTGGTTTAAACCCCCAGTAAACCAATTGACAAATCTATTTTTTGTCGAAAAATTAACCGTGGTCAATAATTGATGAATTGCCCAGGTGTTTTTCATGTTTCCTGTTTTTTTATCGGGTAAAGGCATTTCTGCATCTTCAACCACATGGGCTAGTTGAAAAGTAAGACTTAAAATTAATCCGGCAGTATAATGCATGATAAAGAAGCCTAAAAGAATTTGCCACCACGCCATTTTCATAACTAACATAGGGATAATGATCCATATACCAGAGTATAAAATCTTTGTTCCAATCAATATAAGCCATTGACGTAGCGGTTGTAATTTTTTGCGGTAGGTGAGTTTTTGTTTGAGGTAACGTGTGATTTGTCTAAAATCTGAACTGATGACCCAGTTAAAGGTCAATAAACCGTATATGAAAACAGCATAATAATGCTGAAAACGATGAAAAGAAAACCAATCACTGTGTTTTGAGAAGCGAATAATTCTTCCTGCTTCTAAATCTTCGTCATGCCCGTGTATATTAGTATAGGTGTGATGCAAGATATTGTGTTGTACTTTCCAATTATGAACGTTTCCGGCTAATAAATAGATGCTGGCTCCCATAGTTTTATTGATCCAATCATACTTTGAAAAAGAACCGTGATTCCCGTCGTGCATAACGTTCATTCCTACACCAGCCATACCCACTCCCATTACAACAGCAAGGACAAGCTTAATCCAGATATTAAAATCGCTCAAAAGGATAAGAAAATAAGGAGCCATCAATAGGGAAAACATAATGAGGGTTTTCAGGTACAATTGCCAGTTTCCTGTTTTAGGTGCTTTTCGATTTTTAAAATGATCATTCACCCGTTTGTTTAAGGTCTGAAAAAATTTCTTTGGATCTTTGCGTGAAAATCGAAGGGGTTTGTTCTTTGTTTGCTTTTCCATAGTAGATAAGAATGTATCTTTGATTGATTTTTAAAACTACAAATTTTGACGCTTATACAACACTATTTCCCTACACTTTCTAAACACCAATATCAACAGTTCGAAAAACTGGAGGTGTTATACAAAGAATGGAATGCACAAATCAATGTAATTTCCCGAAAAGATATCGATGCACTTTATGAAAAGCATGTATTGCATTCTCTGGGAATTGCTAAGGTACAGCATTTTAAGTCTGGAACTAGGGTTTTAGATGTAGGTACAGGAGGTGGTTTTCCGGGAATTCCATTAGCTATTCTTTTTCCTAAAGTTGATTTTTATTTAATTGATTCAATTGGTAAAAAAATAAAAGTTGTGCAGGCTGTTGCCGAAGCCTTACACTTGAAAAATGTAGAAGCGCGACACCAAAGAGCTCAAGAATTTAAACAACCTGTTGATTTTGTCGTGAGCAGAGCTGTGACAAAAATGGAGGATTTCGTTCCTTGGGTCAAAAAGAATGTAAAAAATAAAGGAAGCCATAAGTTAAACAATGGAATACTTTATTTAAAAGGGGGAGATCTTCGCGAAGAGCTTGCTGATTTTCCAGCCACACAAGAGTTTCCTCTTTCTAATTATTTTAAGGAAGATTTTTTTGACACTAAGAAGGTGGTCTACCTTCCCTTGAAAAGTTAAAAGCGCCCTTAAAACTCTTTTGTATTATTCAAAGAAGATTAAGGCTAAATTTTTGTGAGCTCTATCTAATTTTTTTTGCTTTGGATTTTCTTGAGTTTTTTTTGAATACGTTTTATTTCTTTTTCTAGATGCTGTTCCATAAGGGAATCATTCTTTGCTTTAAAATGGTTCATCTTTATGCGAGCATGTGCGGCTAAACTATCCATGTCCATCTCTTCTATCTTAATAAAAAAGTCATTATGGTCAAAGTCATCCATCCAAATATGGAAGTTTTTATTTTTAAAAACTTGGTCAATTCTATGGGAAATCGAATCAGAAATGAAGACGTTTATTCCCTCGCCAATGAGTTCTAAACCAACTAAAAGACTATCTAAATCTTCTTCATTGAAATTAAAACTGTAGTTTGATTTGACCCATTTGTTTTTTTGAGTTTTAATGGAATCATAGCGGATAAGATCGCCATTCTTATTGTATTCTTTTGTCACACAATATTCGACATTTGTGTCTTGCGCAAGCGCAAAAAAAGTAGCGCTAAAGAAAAGGCTAAGGTAAAGAATGTAGGTTTTCATAAGAAAGACTGTTTTTTGGGTTAACCTAAAAGTACATCCTAAAAAAATAGTCCCATAAGATTTTAACAAAATTTTATTCCCCTAAAAAAGGATAACGATAGTCTGTAGGAGTTAATAAAGGTTCCTTGATTAAACGTGGAGAAACCCAGCGTAAAAGATTGAGTTTTGACCCTGCTTTATCGTTTGTTCCTGAGGCTCTTGCCCCACCAAAGGGTTGTTGTCCTACTACTGCACCAGTGGGCTTATCATTGATATAGAAGTTTCCAGCACTATTCTCTAGTGCATCTAGGGCAAGCTGTGCAGCATAACGGTCTTTTGAAAAAATCGCTCCTGTTAAGGCATAGTCAGAGGTTTGATCAACAAGTTTTAAGGTGTCTTCAAAGTCTTTATCATCATAAATATAAACTGTTACAACAGGACCAAAGAGTTCTCTAGACATGCTGTCATAATGAGGGTTAGTGGTGACTAGAACTGTTGGTTCAACAAAATAACCCTTGCTGTCGTCGCAATTTCCACCATGAAGAATGTTTACTTCATTTGACGCTTTTGCTTGTTCAATGGCTTCTTTTAATCGGTCAAATGCACCTTGATGAATTACTGCAGTGACAAAGTTGCTGGTATCTTCTGGCGATCCCATTGAGATGCTTTTAAGATCGTTTACCACACGATCTAAAATAGCCTGCGCTTTTGACTGTGGTAAGTATACCCTTGAAGCGGCAGAACATTTTTGTCCTTGGAATTCAAAAGCCCCTCGAACGATACCTGTGGCAACTTCTGCTACTGCTGCACTTGGGTGGGCAACAATAAAGTCTTTTCCACCAGTTTCTCCTACAATTCTAGGGTAGGTTTTGTACTGGTGTATGTTTTGACCAATTTTTTGCCAGATATTTTTAAAAACAAAGGTAGATCCTGTAAAGTGAATTCCAGCAAAGTCTGGAGAGGCGAGTACAGTATCTGTGATCATTTCTGGATCACCCATGACCATATTGATTACCCCTGGGGGTAAACCAGCTTCTTCAAAAACTTCCATGATAACATGAGCAGATAAAATTTGATGGTCACTGGGTTTCCACACAATGGTATTTCCCATTAGGGCAGGTGCTGCAGATAAATTTCCGGCGATAGCCGTAAAATTAAAAGGGCTAATGGCATAGATAAAACCTTCTAGAGGTCGGTAACTCAGCCTGTTCCAAACACCGTCTCCTGAATAGGGTTGATCATTGTAAATTTCTTCTGCAAATTGAACGTTAAACCGTAAAAAATCGATGAATTCACAAGCAGCATCAATTTCTGCTTGATGAATTGTTTTTGATTGGGCCAACATGGTAGAAGCGTTAATCTTAGCACGATAAGGCCCCGCAAGTAGATCTGCTGCTCTAAGAAAAATTGTAGCTCTATGCTGAAAAGAGAGTTTGCTCCAAGCTTCTTTCGCGATTAGGGCACTTTCAATGGCCTGTACAACTTCTTTTTTTCCAGCTAAATGATAGGACCCTAACAGATGTTGATGATCATGAGGTGGACGCATGTCTGCGGTATTGCCTGTTTGGATCTTTTTCCCATTAATAGTCAGGGAAACTTCTGTGTTTTGATTATATAGAGCTTTATATGCTTCTTGTACGGCGTTTACTTCTGCGCTACCAGGGCGGTAAGGATGTACAGGCTCGTTTATCGCCTTTGGGCTTCTTGGGAAACTATTTTGCATGATTTATTTTTTTTCAAATAAAGAAAAATAAATCAATTTAATGCAAAAGTAGCGGCTAATTTAAAGGTGGGAATTTCAACTTCAAACTCTTGAGCAGAGGAGAAGTTAACCATAGTGTAGAATCCACTCATAGCTCCTATGGGAGAAAAAAGAATGCAGTTAGATTGATAGGTGTGTGTTTCGCCAGATTTCAACACAGGCTTCTTGCCGATAACTCCAGCGCCTTCAACAAAATGTGGACGACGATTTGATTCCATTATTTTCCAGTTTCGATTGATTAATTGAACAACATCTTTGCTCTGGTTTTCAATACGTACAGTATAACGGAAAGCATGATTGAGGATGTTTTTTTTCAAAAAAGCCCCTTCGTACTTTGTTAGTACTGAAATTTTGATTCCTTTAGTGACTTGTTGAAACATAATTATTTCCTTACCTAATAGCAAGTTAAGCAAAAAATAAATATACAGCTTTATGTTATATTAAATTTTTGATGCTTAAATTTATAATTCTAACGCGTAAGATTGCGCTTGTCCCACTCCGATTAATGCGTCATATAAAGCTCCAATTCCTCGATGATAAACAAGGACAGTATAAAGATTCTCTGTTTGTGAATAGTTTCCAGAAATGCTGTTTTTTATTGGTTTCCCATCAACAACTTCAAGGTATTTGTAATTGTAAAACCCTTGTTTTAATAGAAGTATACCCTCATAGACCTCTAGGCCGGGATTGTAAATCATTTTGTTCTCTTGGGTCAATGCATAATTATTAAACTTACCGTAAATGTAGATTTCTTCTTCTTTTAATTCATATTGTTTGGCTAGACTAAAATAAACTTCGGTATAATCTGATTCTATATGAGGGTTACTTCCTTGAAGGGTTTGGATTAAGAAATTCCCGTTGATATCAGGATAATAGGTATAAGGGAGGTCTTTTCTTGGAATATTGGTGTAGAGATAGTGTTCAAAACGTTCTCCTCTATTGACATAACTAATATTAGGCGTTACAGATCGAAGGTCTTTTGTATCAAAGTTGAGGTATTCGTTTCCTCCTTCAAATTGAGTTGCTTCTTCATAACGATAAACAAGGCTGTTCCCGCTGTTGTACTGTGGGGCAGGCGCCAGGATGCTACTATTCCATTGATCGTTTTGAAGTAATATAACCTTAAGGTCGTTTTGTGGATTTCTAATGCTGAAAAGTGGATTAATCGTGAATTGGAGATTTTGATGGGTGAGAATGCGTTCTACCTTTTGTGTTGGATAAACACCTAATTGTACTTGAGCGTTCTCTTCATAAATCAAAAATTTTCTTGAAAACATCAATTCATCATAGCGGTTGTAGATTTCTATCATATAATTACCAGAGACCTTAAATTGAGTTGTCTCGTTGGGCAGGGTGAGGGCATAGTGGTTATAACGCTGTAATGTGCCAAAAGAACTGTTGAAATTATCAATTCGCTGATTGTCAAAGCCCGCTAGATACTGATTTTGGAATAGATCACTAGGGGTCCAATCGTAGTTAAAATGTTTGATGCGATAGTAGTAATCGTTGTCTTGTGCGAGTAAATCATCAAATAAAAGTGTGAAGCTTTCATTCAATCTAATTAAGGGGATTTGTTGGAGTTGATCGCTCCCAAAAAAATGGATGGATTTAATGAAGTCAACTTTTGTTGATTCTTTGGTGATTTGACTAAAGGCCGTAAGGTAAAAACCAAACAGTAGTACAAATAGACTTAACTGCTTCATTACACAAAGATAAAGAAATCTTAGCTGGTACAATTTTTAAGCCAGTGCTTATCAATTAAAGCTTAAACAGCTTATTAAGAATGTTTATAAATAACTAAAATTCGTCTGATAAGCATTTTTTGAAGCAAGTTTTAATTACTAAATTTGCGTGAATTTTAGAATTTAACGAAACAAAAATGTCCAAAGACATAAGAATTCGAAAAGGTTTTAACTTAAACCTTGATGGTGGAGCCAATAAGATATTGGTCGACATTCACCCCTCCAAAACATTTGCTCTTAAACCCGCAGATTTTTTTTCTACTACACCAAAACTTCTTGTTAAAGAAGGTGTTAAAGTGCAAAAAGGAACGCCCTTGTTTTTTGCTAAAGAAAATCCACGTGTTCATTTTGTTTCTCCTGTTAGTGGAGAGGTGACAGCGATCGTTCGTGGAGCGAAAAGAAAGATTCTTGAGGTAGTCGTTACCCAAGATGATTCTGCTGCTGCTGTAAAACACGAGATTCCAGCGTTAAATTCTTTAGATCAAGAACAGACAAAGGAAATCTTACTTAAAGCAGGAGCATGGCCTTTTATCACACAACGCCCTTATGGAACAATTGCTCGTCCAGAAGATACCCCTAAAGCGATCTTTGTTTCGACCTATACCACTGCTCCTTTAGACGTTGATTATGATTTTCTATTGAAAAACAATAAGGCAGAATTCCAAAAAGGAATTGATGTTTTAGCAAAATTAACCGATAACCTCACCCTAACGGCAGATGCAAGTTTTAAAGGTTTTTTTGAAAAGGTTGAGAACGCTACTCTAGTTGGTGTCACTGGAAAGCATCCAGCAGGAAATGTAGGGGTACAAATTCACCACCTTGCTCCAATTAATGCAGGAGAAAGTGTTTGGGTGGTTAATCCAGAAGATGTAGCGAATATTGGCGCATTGTTTATCAATGGAGAATTCTCTGCACAAAGAACTGTAGCCCTTGTTGGTTCCTCTGTAGGTAACCCACAATACTATAAAGCAACAATTGGGGCTTCTATTGCCGCTTTGCTAGAAAATGCCAAAATAGATAACAGTCAGCCTAATCGATTTATCAATGGAGATGTTCTCACAGGAACAGCTACTTCGCCAGATAATTATTTAGGGTTTTACAATAATTTATTCTCCATTATCCCAGAGGGGAATAACTATCGCATGTTTGGGTGGTTACCTTTTGTTGATAATAGTATTCCAAGTATGTCTAAGACATCTTTGTCTTGGCTTTTTGGAAAGCGTAAAGCAAAAGTGAATACTAACCTCAATGGAGAAGAACGCGCATTAGTGGTCACTGGAGAAATGGAAAAAGTATTGCCCATGGATGTTTACCCAATGCAACTATTAAAGGCTTGTATGGTTCAAGATATAGAGCGTATGGAAGCCCTTGGAATCTATGAAGTTGTCCCACAAGATTTTGCTTTAGTGGACTATTCTTGTACCTCTAAGATCGAAGCGCAAGAAATTATCAAGCAGGGAATTGAATTAATGATTAAAGAAGAAGGATAAAAAAAGAGCGTATGAATTTTTTAAGAAGAACCCTCGACAACATCAAAAAGCCTTTTGGGAAAGGAGAAAAGTACGAACGTTTTGCACCAGCAATCAACGCTTTTGATACTTTCTTATTTGTACCAAACCACACCACTAATAAAGGAGCTCACATTCGTGATGCTGTTGACTTAAAGCGCACTATGGTTACAGTGATTATTGCTTTATTACCTGCATTAGTGTATGGAATTTACAATACAGGATACCAATATTTTATTCAAACAGGTGAGGCATTTACATTTATAGACGCCTTTATACACGGGGCATGGAAAATTGTTCCTATGATTGCTGTCTCCTATATAGTTGGTTTAACCATTGAATTTATTTTTGCTATTTACCGTGGGCACGAAGTGAACGAAGGTTACTTAGTTACTGGACTTTTAATTCCTATGATCATGCCAGTTGATATTCCGTTATGGATGGTCGCTATATCAGTTGCCTTTGCAGTACTAATTGCAAAAGAAGCCTTTGGAGGAACAGGAATGAATATTCTTAACCCAGCTTTAACAGCAAGAGCTTTTGCTTTTTTTGCTTACCCTACCTACATGTCTGGTAACAAAGTATGGGTTTCTGAAGCTTCTAATATTGATGCTATTTCAGGAGAAACTATTTTAGGTAGTCTTGCTGCTGGAAGCGAAATAAGTTATTCTTTCTTTGAGATGTTCCAAGGATCTATTCCTGGGTCAATCGCAGAAACTTCTACCCTTTGGGTAGCAGTTGGGGCATTGATCCTTATTGCTACTGGTGTTGGAAGTTGGAGAATTATCTTTGGTGGTATTGGAGGAGCTGCTTTAATGGGCTACTTGTTCAATCTTTGGGGAGCTAATACTTTAATGAGTTTTGATTGGATGAACCATCTTGTTGTAGGAGGTTTTGCTTTCGGAATTGTTTTTATGGCGACTGACCCAGTGTCTGCAGCACAAACAAACCGCGGCAAGTGGATTTATGGAATTTTAGTAGGGATCTTTTGTATTCTTATTCGCGTCTTTAATCCAGCTTACCCAGAGGGAGTGATGCTAGCCATTCTTTTAATGAATGTCTTCGCTCCAACCATCGATCATTATGTGATCGAGGCGAATATCAACCGTAGAAAAAAACGTTGGGCAACAGCTCAAATTAAAACTGCTTAATCATGAATAGAGATAGTAACGCATATACTTTCCTTTTTGCTGCCCTTATGGTTTTAGTAGTGGCTTCTTCTTTAGCCTTTACCGCTACTTCTTTAAAGGATAAGCAAAACGAAAACGTAAGAAAAGAAAAAATGCAAAACATCTTATCAACGATAGGGATCTCTACCGATCGTGATAAGGCAGAAGGTTTGTACAATCAATACATCACCCAAGAATTAGCCCTAATTGCAAACGGGTCGAACGACGAAACGGTGAATGCTTTTAAAGTTGAAATGGCTACAGAAACTAAAAAGCCTGTTGAACAACAGCGCTTTCCGTTGTATATCGCAGAAGTTGAAGAAGCTACATACTACATCGTACCTTTAAGAGGGGCAGGTCTTTGGGATGCTATCTGGGGTTATATCGCTCTAGAAGACGATATGACGACCATCAAAGGAGCAGTTTTCGACCACAAAGGAGAAACCGCCGGTTTAGGGGCAGAAATCACGCAAGATTGGTTTCAAGATCGTTTTGTAGGTGAGAAAATATTTAACCAAGCGGGGGAATTAGTTGGTATCAATGTTTCCAAAACAAATAACGATCCTAATGGATTAGATAAAGACGATCATGAAGTTGATGCTATCTCTGGAGCCACTATTACCGGTGATGGGGTTACAGATATGATCAGTGAGCGTTTAGCCCACTATACTGCATACTTTAAAAATAATGTTCCCGTTGAAACTCCTGTAATTGAAGAAACACAGGTGGAAGAGGTGTTAGAAGCTTCTACAGAAGAAAATACTGTAGCATACCAAAATTAAACTCATGGCGAAGGAAAACCAACCCAACCAAAAACCCACTCTATTCTTTGTGAATAAAGAAAAAGAGCCCTTATTCTCTAAAAAGAATCGTGCCCTTCTTTCTGATCCAATGGATGATAATAACCCCATTACTGTTCAAGTTTTGGGAATCTGTTCTGCTCTTGCGATCACAGTTCAATTAAAGCCTGCTATTGTGATGAGTATTTCGGTAATTGCAGTAATGGCAGCATCGAATGTGATTATCTCACTTTTACGTAATCTTATCCCTAACCGTATCCGTATTATCGTACAGTTAGTGGTTGTAGCAGCAATGGTAGTACTTGTTGACCAAGTATTAAAAGCCTTTGCCTATGATGTCTATAAAGAACTATCTATTTTCATTGGATTGATTATCACCAACTGTATCGTGATGGGGCGTCTCGAAGCGTTTGCCTTAGGGAATGGCGTATGGAAGTCTTTCCTTGACGGAATTGGAAATGCAGCTGGATATGGTTTTATTTTAATAGCTGTTGCTTTCTTCAGAGAACTATTAGGTTCTGGAAAGTTAATGGGCATTCAAATTATTCCAGATGCTGCATATGCAATGGGATATGAAAATAACGGATTAATGTTATTGTCTCCTATGGCCTTGATCACAGTAGGAATCTTTATTTGGATACAACGTGCCCGTAACCGTAAACTCATAGAAAAAAATTAAACCATGGAAGCATACGTTAATTTATTTATCAAGAGCATCTTTATCGAAAATATGATTTTCGCTTATTTCTTAGGGATGTGTTCTTATCTTGCGGTTTCTAAGACAGTAAAAACTGCTGTTGGTTTAGGGGCAGCTGTAATCTTTGTACTTTCGATTACTGTACCGATTAACTTCTTATTAGACACTTACCTTCTAAAGCCAGGTGCTTTAATATGGTTAGGGGCAGAGTATGCAGATCTTGACTTAAGCTTTTTAAGCTTTATTATGTTTATCGCAGTAATTGCTTCTATGGTGCAATTAGTAGAAATGATTGTAGAAAAGTTTGCACCAGCATTATATGGTGCTTTAGGGATTTTCTTACCCTTGATAGCAGTAAACTGTGCCATCTTAGGAGGCTCACTCTTTATGCAGCAAAAAGATTTTGCTGGAGTAGGAGAGTCGGCAGTCTATGGATTTGGTTCAGGAATTGGTTGGTTTTTAGCCATCATCGCTATTGCAGCGATTCGCGAAAAAATCACCTACTCGAACGTACCCGCACCCTTGCGTGGACTAGGAATAACCTTTATTATTACAGGTTTAATGGCGATTGGATTTATGAGTTTTATGGGAATTAAATTATAAGCAAGAAATGGATTATACTATTATTATAGCGAGTATCGTTGTCTTTTTAAGCATTATCTTTGTGTTGGTGGGAATGTTGTTAGGGGCTAAAGCAAAGCTTATGCCTTCTGGACCAGTTTCGTTGCTTATCAATGGTGAAAACGACGTTGAGGTTTCCTCTGGAAGTACTTTATTAAATACACTAGGGAATAACAAGATATTTTTACCCTCTGCCTGTGGTGGCGGGGGAACTTGTATCCAATGTAAGTGTCAAGTTTTAGAAGGTGGAGGTGAAATTCTTCCCACAGAAAAACCTCACTTCTCCCGTAAGGAAATTGCCGAAGGATGGCGTTTAGGATGCCAGGTAAAGGTAAAAGAGAATATGGTGATTCAAGTGCCAGAGGAAGTATTTGGGATAAAAAAATGGGAAGCAACTGTTGTACGTAACTGGAATGTCGCTTCTTTCATTAAAGAATTTGTAGTAGAATTACCCGAAGAAATGGACTACAAAGCAGGTGGATACATCCAAATTGAAATTCCAGAATGCGAGGTAAAATATCAGGATATGGATATCTCTGCTCACCCAGAGGAGCACCCAGGTGAACCAGATAAATTTAAATTAGAGTGGGACAAATTTAATCTTTGGCCTTTGGTAATGAAAAATCCAGAGTCTGTAGAGCGCGCCTACTCAATGGCTTCTTTTCCTGCCGAAGGGAAAGAAGTGATGTTAAATGTTCGTATTGCGACCCCACCTTGGGATCGTGCTAAGAATGGCTGGATGGATGTGAATCCAGGTATTGCCTCTTCTTATATTTTTTCTAAAAAACCAGGAGATAAGGTTACTATTTCTGGGCCTTTTGGAGAATTCTTTATCAACGAGTCTGATGCAGAAATGCTTTATGTAGGTGGTGGAGCAGGAATGGCACCAATGCGTTCTCATCTTTACGAACTTTTCAGGACTCTAAAAACTGGACGTAAAGTAACCTTCTGGTATGGAGGTCGTTCTAAAAGAGAATTATTCTACCTTGAGCATTTTAGAGCACTAGAAAAAGACTTTCCAAACTTTAAGTTTTATGTTGCCTTATCAGAACCAATGGAAGAGGACAATTGGATAGTGAAAGACGGTTTAGATGGTGAAGGAGACGGATTTAAAGGATTTGTTCACCAAGTAGTGATCGATAATTATTTATCGACTCACGAATCTCCAGAAGATATCGAAGTTTACTTCTGTGGACCACCACTAATGAATCAAGCGGTAGAAAAAATGGCCGACGACTTTGGGGTTCCCCCAGAGAATGTTCGTTTCGATGACTTTGGAGGATAATACTTCCAATAAAAGGTGGCCTTTTTAGCCACCTTTTTTTAATTTGTGCTATGCTAACTGAACAACAATTACACAATACTGCCATGGAGGTAGTAGGGAAGCAATTAGAAGAAGACGGTTTTGAATTTATGACGGTCAATTCTGAATTAAAGAAAGATCCTCAGTTTGTCTGTCTAAAAGATAAGAAGCTCCATTTTGTGATTGTTAGAGCAGTACAATATCCTTCTAATCCTATTCAATATGATGGAGTATTGATGGAAAAAGTTCGTGCCCATGCAGAAAAATTTGAAGCAAGAGCTTATTTTGCTGGGGTGGGTTTAGCCCATGCAGATAATTATGAACTTCCTTTAACACAAGATGCGCCCTTTGCCATTAACTATCAGGGGCTTCAAGAAATAACATTACATGGATAAAAAAATATTTATTGCGTTAGTTTTTCTCTGGGTAGGCTGTGAATCTACTCCAAAACTAGTCGTTCACCAGGGCTATGCTTTAGGGACAAGTTATGGTGTGCAATACCAAGAAATTGATACAGATTATCAGACCGTTCAAACGGGCATAGATTCTATTTTTTATGTTGTCAATAAATCGTTGTCTACTTATTTACCCGATTCAGATATTAGCAAGATAAATCGCGGGGATAGCATTCTTAAAGTAGATCATCATTTTAAAGCAGTTTTTAATAAGGCCAATATTTTGTGGTACAAAACACAAGGTCTTTTTGATCCCACTGTAGGCGCCTGGGTCAATGCCTATGGTTTTGGACCAGAAAAGTCATTGATAGAGATTTCTGCTGCACAGCGAGATAGTATAATGAAATTGACAGGTTGGGCACGTATTCAAATGAAAGACGGGCGCATTGTTAAAGACGATCCAGCTATTTATATTGATTTTAATGCTATCGCAAAAGGGTATACTGTAGATCTTGTGGGGAATTACCTTTCTAGTTTAGGGAGCGAAAATCATTTAGTAGAAATAGGAGGCGAAGTTGTTGCAAAAGGAATTAGCCCAACCTCTGGAGCATTGTGGAAAATAGGAATAGATAATCCACAACAGAGCCAAGAACGTTCTTTACAAGCGGTACTATCTCTGGATAATCAAGCCTTAGCGACTTCTGGTAACTATCGCAAGTATCGTGTAGATGAAAAAACGGGACAAAAATATGTTCACTCTATCAATCCTTTAAACGGGAAACCAGTTCGTTCTAAAGTTTTAAGTGCTTCGGTCAAAGCGCTAGATTGTATGACGGCAGATGCCTATGCGACAAGTTTGATGGTGATGTCTTTTGAACGAGGTAAAGCCTTAATAGAAGCAGACCCTAATCTATCTGCTTTATGGATTTTAGCAAAAGGCGCAGGGACAGAAGAAATCGCTTCTTCTCGCTGGTAATTATTTTATCGCAACAGGAATTTTCTCTTGCTTGGGCAAGGCATACCTAACCCGTTCTTCTAAAGAAAGAGTTTCAAGGAAATTTATTCCTTCTACTTTAAATCCAGCTTGGGCAAGTCGCGTGTAATAATCCTTTCCATAAACTCTTACATGATCATATTGACCAAAGATCTTGGTGCGTTCTTCTGGATCAGTAATGTTGTTGTCTTCAAGAGTTACTTCGGCATTTTCATTTAAGGGTACCTGGGCAATAAGGGTTCCCCCTTTTTTTAACACCCTGTAGAGTTCTTTTATGGCAGTCTCATCGTCTGGGATATGTTCTAATACATGATTGCAAAGAATGAGGTCATAACTATTATCTGAAAAAGGTAAGGCGCAAATATCTGCTTTAACATCGGCTAGGGGAGAATATAGATCGGTAGTGGTGTACTCCCATTGATTAAATTGTTTGAATTTGGTATAAAAGACTTGTTCTGGCGCGACATGTAGGACGTTTAAATTATCTTTAAGGAAAGTAGTTTGACGTTGCAGGTATAACCAGAGATAACGATGTCTTTCTAGTGATAAGGTTCCTGGGCACAATGCGTTTGGCCTTAGTTTATTATAACCATAAGGAAGGAAAGTTCTGTAAGAACTCCCGTCAATGGGATCGGTAAAGCGATTACCTTTATAAAATGCTTTTATAAAAGGACGAAAAATTAAACTCAGTTGAATTAGAAAAGGTCGCGGTAAAAAGTTGAGCAACCACTTCATGCCGAAAGTGGTTTGGCGCGAAAGGGTGTTTCTTCGTCACTGTCAATTCCTAAAGCATCATAGATGTATTGGAAGGTAGAAAGTAGTTCTGGTTTTCCGTCAACTAAAGCCACATTGTGTTCAAAATGAGCAGAAGGTTGTCCGTCTGCCGTTAAAATAGTCCAGCCATCTTTGAGTTGTTTGATGCGATGGGTTCCACCGTTTATCATAGGTTCAATGGCTAACACCATTCCATCAACAAACTTCTTTCCACGGCCACGTCTACCATAATTTGGGACTTCGGGTCCTTCATGCATAGTGGTTCCTAGACCGTGACCCACTAATTCACGTACAACACCATAACCTTCTTTTTCACAATAATGTTGAACGGCATAGCCTAAATCTCCAATGCGGTTCCCTACACGAAAAGCATCAATACCAGCATAAAGAGATTCTTTTGTAATGCGTAATAATTTTTCTGTAGTAGTATCAATTTCACCCACGGCAAAAGTATAAGCGTGATCTCCATAAAAGCCGTTTTTGAGTGCCCCGCAATCGATAGAAATGATATCTCCTTCTTGCAGTGGATCATCATTAGGAATCCCGTGTACCACTTGGGCATTAGGACTCATACACAGAGTGTTAGGGAAATCATATAATCCTAGAAAGCCCGGTTCTGCCCCATGATCTCTAATACAGGTCTCTGCCATTGCATCTAAGGCTAATGTACTTATACCTGGTTTGATTTCTGCTGCCAGCATTCCCAGGGTTTTGGAGACAATTAATGCGCTTTCGCGCATTAATTCAATTTCTTCGGCGGTTTTTAAAACTATCGCACTCATTGAGCATAGGCGTTTTTGTATTCCTTGCCACTTAAAATGTCAAGTATATCTTGTTCTAATGAATTGATAGGAAATTCTACAATTCGATTCATTTCTTTTTCCCCATCAAAGAAAATTAGTGCGGGGATATAGGCCAGTTTATAGACTTTTTCTAGGCCTTCTTTAGTTCTTTTGTCTTCGTCTATTGCGATAATCTCCATCTCTGCAGTGTTATATCCAGCTTGATTGAGAATTTTCATCATTCCAGGGACTTCTCTTTGACTGTCTTCACACCAGGTTCCCATAATAAGGACAACCCTTTTGTCTTTAAGCAAGGGTTTAATCTTTTCGAGACGTTCTATATTGATGCGATAGAAGTCATACTCTTTGTCGAACCAAGCTTTGGAGTATTGGGTCATCTGGGCATAAGATATTCTCCCCACCAAGATCTCGTTTCCTTCCCAATCCTTCCCTAAAAGGGAGCTAGGGATATCCACTTTTTCTTGTGTTTGTGGTTGGTCACTTTTCTTTTTGGTCTGTTGATTACAACTCACAGCCATACAGAAAACTAGAAGTAGAATGATTTGTCGCATACTGCTAAAGTAATGATTTTTGTGTCATAGCGGCGGGTTGATCGAGGTCCATTAAATCTAACAGAGTAGGAGCAATATCTCCTAAGATTCCTGATTTGATAGGGCGTTTTTCATTTTCCACTAAAATAACCGGTACTGGATTTGTGGTGTGTGCGGTGTGTGGGCTACCATCTTCATTGACCATTGTTTCACAATTACCGTGATCTGCAATGACTAGGGTAGAATAGTCTTTCGCTAAAGCAGCTTCGATAATCGCTTGGGCACACTCATCTACAGTTTCACATGCTTTGATGGCGGCTTGTAGGTCTCCTGTATGACCTACCATGTCTGGATTTGCAAAGTTGAGACAAATAAAATCTGCGGTTTCTTTTTGAATTTCTGGGAGGATAGCGTCTCGAATTTCATAGGCACTCATCTCGGGTTGTAAATCATAGGTAGCGACCTTAGGCGAGGGGCATAAAATGCGTTCTTCTCCTTCAAAGGGGGCTTCATTACCACCATTGAAAAAGAAAGTGACATGGGGATATTTTTCAGTTTCGGTAATACGGATTTGAATTTTTCCTGCTTTTGAAAGGGTTTCTCCCAGGGTATCTTTAATATCGTCTTTGTCAAAAATGACCTTGATATTATTAAAGTTTTTGTCATAGTTGGTCAAGGTGATATAGTAAAGATCTAATGGTTCTGTCGTTTGATCTTCAAATGCTTTTTGGGATAGCATTTGTGTTAATTCACGTCCACGGTCTGTTCTAAAATTGAAGAATAAAACAACATCCCCTGCTTTGATTCTTCCTTCTTTATTTGTGATTACGAGTGGTTCGATAAATTCGTCTGTGATTCCTTCTTGATAAGATGCATTTACTGATGTTGCAAAATCGTTCGTTTCACTTCCGGTGCCGTGCACCAAAAGATCATAGGCTTTTTTAACGCGATCCCAGCGTTGGTCTCTATCCATGGCAAAATAGCGCCCAATTACAGAGGCGATTTTCCCTGTGGTTCGTTGCATGTGTTGTTCTATTGTTTGAATAAAACCAGCTCCAGATTGTTGGTCAACATCACGGCCATCTGAAAATGCATGTAGATAAACTTCCTCAACGCCCTCTTTTTTGAAGACATCTAAAAAGCCTTTGACATGATTGATGTGAGCGTGTACCCCACCATCTGACAAAAGTCCCAGCAAATGAATGGGTTTGTTTTTTGCCTTTGCATAAGTAATCGCCTCTTGTAGCACCTTTTCATCTTTAAGGGTGTCTTCTTTTAAGGCTAAATTAATTTTAGCTAAATCTTGATATACAATACGACCTGCTCCTAAATTCATATGTCCCACTTCACTATTTCCCATTTGACCATCTGGAAGTCCTACATGCATTCCATCGGTATATAAGTCGTTATGGGAGAAGTTTTCATACAAGCTATCAATAAAAGGAGTTTTTGCTTGATCTACTGCTGACACTTCAGGATTAGGGGCTTTTCCCCACCCATCAAGAATCATTAACATTGTTTTTTTAGCCATTCAAATTGTTTTGTGCAAAGATAGTAAATGGCAAAAGATTCTTGGCGTTTTCAGCAAATCTAAGCTATCTTTAAGCCAGCTAAAACGTTTGGATTGCAAGAGGGAATAGTTTATCGTTCTACAGGAAGTTGGTATTGGGTCAAAAGTATCCTGGGTCACTTTTATGACTGCCGTATTAAAGGGAAGTTTCGCTTAAAAGGGATTAAACATACAAATCCTATTGCAGTAGGTGATAAAGTTAAATTTAGTCTTTATAAAGAGGGCGATTTAATTAAGGGGACCATAGAAGAAATTTTACCAAGGGATAATTATATTGTTCGCCGTTCTGTTAATCTTTCAAAGCAAACCCACATTATTGCCTCTAATATCGATCAAGCGTTATTATTGATAACTTTAAACAACCCTCCTACTTTTTTTGCCTTTATTGATCGTTTTTTGATCACGGCTCAAGCCTATGAAATCCCGGTGGTTTTGATTTTTAATAAAATGGACACTTATACAGAAGAAGAATTAGTACAGGTGGCTTATATGAAAAGTATTTATGAAGCTTTAGACTTAGCTTGTTATGAAATCTCTTGTTTTGATCAAGAAGATGTAGCACAAATAGCTACTTTGATGAAAGGAAAAGTCTCCATGTTTTCTGGTCACAGTGGGGTGGGGAAGTCCACTTTGCTCAATGCCCTTTCTCCTGGTTTGAATTTACGTACAGCAGAAATTTCTTCACAACACCAACAAGGGCAGCACACCACTACCTATGCCGAGATGTTTGATTTGACCCAAGAGGTTCGAATTATTGACACCCCTGGAATTAAAGGTTTTGGAGTGGTCGATATGACACCTGAAGAGTTAGGGAATTATTTCACCGAGTTTTATGCTGTTAAAGCAGAGTGTAAATTCAATAACTGCTTGCATGTAGATGAGCCTTTTTGTGCGGTAAAAGCAGGGGTCGAAGACGAAAGTATTGCCCCCTCGCGTTATGAAAGTTATTTGCAATTGTTAGAGCAAGATACTCCCTATAGAAATTAATTATGCGTGTAGTCATTCAACGAGTAACCAAAGCTTCGGTTACGGTAGAAAAAGAAATTGTTGGACAAATCAATCAAGGGCTTTTAGTTTTATTAGGAATTGAAACGCAAGACAGTTTAGAAGACGTTGACTGGTTAGTCAATAAAACCTTAAACTTGCGCATCTTTAATGATGAAAGCGGAGTAATGAATAAATCTCTTTTAGAGACAGCGGGAGAACTTCTTGTGATTAGTCAGTTTACTTTAATGGCTGCAACAAAAAAAGGAAATCGCCCTTCTTATATTCGTGCGGCAAAACACGAACAAGCGATTCCATTATATGAAGCTTTTTGCCAAAAGGCAGAAGTAATAATGGGAAAAAATGTGGCGAAAGGCATCTTTGGTGCAGACATGAAAGTAGCTTTGTTAAACGATGGTCCAGTGACCATTCAAATTGATTCGAAAAACAAAGAATAATTAGAGAATATTCACTTCGGCTTCTAGTGCGATGTCAAATTTTTCTTTAACGGCAGCTTGAATTTTTTGGGCTAAAGCCAAAATCTCTTGGCCAGAAGCAGTGCCGTGATTAACCAATACCAAGGCTTGTTTTTTGTGCACTCCTGCATCGCCTATTCTTTTTCCTTTAAAGCCTAATTGATCAATTAACCAACCTGCGGGAACTTTTACTGCTCCGTTCTCTTGAGGATAAGAGGGAAGGTTGGGATGAGTTGTCAATAATTGGTTGTATTGAATTTTTGTGATAACAGGGTTTTTAAAGAAACTTCCGCTGTTTCCTAATTCTGCAGGATTGGGGAGTTTACTTTGGCGAATGCCAATAACAGCGTGAGCGATATTTTGAGGGGTTCTTTTTCTATCCCCTAGCGCTTCTTTAATCGCTCCATAATTTATATTGATTTGATGTGCCTTTTTTGTTAATCGAAATTGAACTGCACTAATCACATATTGGTCTTTTCCTTTGGTTTTAAAAAAAGAGGAACGGTATCCAAATTGGGCGTCTTCTCGATTAAATGTACGATGAGTTAAATTGTATCGGTCAATGGCTGTACAGCCTTCAAAAACATCTTTTAATTCAACCCCATAAGCTCCAATATTTTGAATAGGGGAGGTACCCACATTTCCTGGAATCAAAGAAAGGTTTTCTAATCCGCCATAGCCTTGTTCTAGAGTCCAGCAAACAAACTCGTGCCAGTTTTCGCCCGCCATAGCTTCTACTATAACCGTTTTTTCTTCTTCTTGAATAATTTTAATTCCTTTTAGGGCAATATGAATGCATAAACCCTTGATGGGCTGGGTCAATAAAAGATTACTTCCTCCGCCTAAAATGAACTTTTGCTCGAATTGATCTAAACTTAATGCTTCTTCGAGCTCCGCTTGAGACCTTACCGCAACAAAGTTTTCTGCGGTTTGATCAATGCCAAAAGTATTGAACGCTTTTAAGGAATACTGCGAGTGTAATTTCATGGATGACTACTTAGGAGCAAGTTAGTCAATCCTTAGGAATTGGCGTAAGCTACAAGTGCTCTTTCTAAGATTTCTGCTGCTCTCTTTAACTTTTCTTGGTTGAGAACAAATCCAATGCGCACTTCTTTTTTCCCGTAGCCAGGAGTAGAATAAAAGCCAGCAGCAGGGGCAAACATCACGGTTTCGTTTTGGTAAGAGAAATTAGTGAGTAGCCATTTTGAAAAATCTTCGGCGTCATCTACGGGGAGTTCTACCAAACAATAAAAAGCTCCAGATGGATTAGAAACTCTTACGCCATCGATTTGTGCAAGGGCTTTGATAAGGGTTTCTTTTCTTGCAGTGTATTCTTTTACCACATTTTCTAAATAGGAAGCGGGCGCATTTAATGCTGCTTCACTCGCCATTAATGCATAGGTGGCAGGAGACAAGCGTAAGTGAGCAAATTTCAAGGCTGTTGCTAATAAGTCTTTATTTCGACTCACCATAGCACCTACCCTTGCGCCACACATACTGTAACGTTTAGAAACAGAATCAATCATGATCGCGTGTTGTTCTAACCCTTTGAGTTGAAGCACAGAATAATGCTCCATATTGACATCGTGAATAAACTCGCGGTAAACTTCATCTACAATAAAAAAGAGATCGTGCTTTAAGGCGAGTTGACCTAAAGCAGTGATTTCTTCTTTGGTATATAAGTATCCTGTTGGGTTACTGGGGTTACATAAAAGAATAGCTCTTGTCTTGTCGCTAATTTTTGCTTCAATTTCTGCTAATGCAGGTAATTTGAATTGATCATCAAATAAAGAAATAACCGGAACCACGTTTACACTAGCGGCAGCAGCAAATCCATTGTAGTTGGCATAGAAAGGCTCTGGGATTATAATATCATCTCCAGCATCACAAATAGAATTTAATGTAAAAGCTAGGGCTTCGCTTGCTCCAGTGGTGACAATTATTTCTTGGGGAGAAACATTAATCCCGTGTTGTTGGTAGTAATTTGTTAGTGCTTTTCTATATCCTAAAGAACCTTCGGAAGATCCATAGGGGAGTAAATCGAGCTGGTTTTTTTTGACAACTTCCATAGCTTCCTCTGGCGCACTAATATCAGGCTGTCCAATATTAAGGTGGTGTACATGAATGCCTTTAGCTTTAGCAGCACCGGCAAAGTGCACCAATTTACGAATGGGTGATTCTGGTAAATCTTTTCCTTTTTTTGAGATCAATGGCATGGTTGCGGTAAATCAGCTGCAAATATCTTAAAAAAAAACAGGACTTGTTTTTTTGGAACGGATTTTGTTTTGATTTAACAAATTGCCTTCCTTTTGTTCAAATAGAAGGATATGATTGAACCCTAAATCACTATTATGTCTCTAAAAATCTACTTTTTAGTGCTTTGTTTTTGGCATTGTTTTTCTTTTGCGCAAAGCCAATTATTCCTCCCTCAAAAATCTAAAGCAAAAATCTCGTTTGAATGGAAATCTAACTTGATCATTATTCCCATAAACATACAAGGGGTTGAGCTTAATTTCTTAGTTGATACAGGAGTGGGGCACACCCTTATTTTTGACAATCATAAAGCCCAGCAGTTGGGGTTTAATCAGGATCATCCTTATTTACTTCATGGACTGGGTGACCAGCCAGCATTAAAAGCTTTTCAAGTGAAAATCAATCGCTTAAATATAGCAAATTTTCACATTGAAAATGTAACTGCGCTGGTTTTGCCAGAAAGCGAGTTTATCTTGAGTAAACGAATAGGAGCCCATATCGATGGAATTATTGGCCATGATCTATTTGAACACTTTCCTGTTTTAATCAATTATCCTCGAAAGTATATAGAAATTAATCCTGTAAAGAAATTAGAACGCTGGAAGAAAAAGAAAATATCACTTTTTCCCATTCATTTTTATAAGTGCAAACCTTATGTTGAATTGACTATTCCACAATTAGATAAACCTGATGTTAAAGGGAAATTTTTGATTGATACCGGTTTGAGTGATGCGCTTTGGCTTTTTTCAAAAGACCTTGATTTTGAAAAAGTCCCTCCTGTTTTTGAAGATTTTTTAGGGACTGGAATTAATGGAGATGTTTATGGGGAAAGGGGTAAAATTCCTTCCTTAATTTTAGGTAAAACCAGATTAAATGAAATTAAGGTCGCCTATCCAGCCGTAAAAACTTTTGATAGCCTAACACTAGAAAAAAATCGTTTGGGAAGCATAGGCGCAGAGTTATTAAGTCGCTTTAAAGTGCTGATTGATTACCCCAATAAGCTACTGATGCTTAAAGCTGGTGGAACAACTAAGCAACCTTTTTATTACAACTTGTCAGGAATAGAATTAGCTTATGAAGGAGTTCAAATGGTAAAACAACGTTTACCTTCTGTACAAAGAAAAGGGGCGACAGGAAACAGTGGAATAGAAATTCTTTTAAATGACCGTTATCAATTAATATTTCATCCAGCGTTAACAGTGACCTATGTGCGCTTTAACTCGCCTGCCTATTATGCAGGAATTAAGGTGGGTGATATTTTAATGCAAATAAATGGGAAAAAAGCCCACCAATTAAGTATGGAAAAAGTGCTTAATATTCTTCAAAAAGAGCCTGAAGAAAAAATCAAATTAATCATTCGTAGGGAAGAGCATAAACTAAAATTTAATTTTCGCTTAGCTTCCTATTTTTCTACTATAAAACCGTCCCTTTGATTTTTAGGGATACAATGGGGGTACTTTCTGCATTAGAATTAACGGTGATGGTTTTTCGAATGGGTCCAACACGGTTGGTGTCATATTTCACTTGAATTTCTCCTTTTTCACCTGGCGCTATTGGCGCTTCAGGTTTTTTAGGGATGGTACATCCACAAGAAGAATAAACTTTTGAAATGATAAGGGGTTGATTCCCCGAATTTATAAATTCAAAGACACGAACTCCGTCGCTTCCTTTTTCAATTTCTCCATAATCAACTACTTGTGTAGTGAATTCAATGGCCGGACCTGTTGTCTGTGCTTCTATGTTAAGGGCTAAAGATAAGGTAAAAACTAGTAAAAGTGTTCTCATAACTACTTATTTAAAGGGATTCTAATATACAAATTTTATGCTTTTTTCTTTTCTCGCATAGAAAGTCTATTGATTTCTTTCGTTTTCAGTTTAGTAGGATTATTTTTGATACTTATTACAAAAATTAGACCATTTATGGCAATTCCTTCAAAATTTAATGCCTCTCTTGTAGAAGAAAAGTGGTATAACTATTGGATGGAGCAAAATTACTTTGCTTCTACGCCAGATGAGCGAGAATCGTATTCGATTGTCATTCCACCACCTAATGTTACTGGAGTATTGCACATGGGGCATATGTTGAACAATTCTTTACAAGATATCTTGATTCGACGTGCTCGCATGAAAGGCCTTAATGCTTGCTGGGTTCCAGGAACAGATCATGCTTCTATTGCAACAGAAGCAAAGGTGGTTGCTCGATTGAAAGAGCAAGGAATTAATAAAAGCGATTTGACAAGAGAAGAATTCTTAAAGCATGCTTGGGAATGGACAAATGAATATGGTGGGGTGATTTTACAGCAGCTTAAAAAGCTAGGTTGCTCTTGTGATTGGGACCGTACTAAGTTTACTCTTGATCCAGATATGTATGAATCTGTTATCAAAGTTTTTGTGGACTTGTTCAATAAAGGGTTAATCTACCGCGGTTATCGCATGGTGAATTGGGATCCTGAAGCGCAAACAACTCTCTCTGATGAAGAGGTGATTTTTGTTGAAAAGCCTGGATTTTTATATCATATCGCTTATGCTGTAGAAGAGAGTGACGAAAAAGTAATTATCGCAACGACACGTCCAGAAACATTATTTGGAGATACAGCTGTTTGTATTCATCCAGAAGATGAACGGTATACCCATTTAAAGGGCAAGCGTGTTATTGTTCCTATCGCGAACAGATCTATCCCAATTATTGAAGACGAGTATGTTGATCGTGAATTTGGAACGGGCTGTTTAAAAGTTACTCCCGCGCACGATATCAATGATAAAGCCTTAGGCGAAAAACATAATCTTGAGCTAATCGACATCTTTAATGCAGACGCCACACTGAATAGTTTTGGTTTAGCCTATGAAGGGAAAGATCGTTTTGTCGTAAGAAAAGAAATTGCCAAAGCCTTAGACGCTTCTGGTGCTTTGATCAAACAAGAACCCTATAATCACAATGTTGGAACATCTGAAAGAACTAAGGCGGTGATTGAACCTCGCTTATCAGACCAGTGGTTTTTGAAAATGGAAGACTTAGCTAAACCTGCCATTGATGCAGTATTAAATTCAGAGGAGGTGAATTTAGTGCCTGCTAAGTTTAATAGCACCTATCGTCACTGGATGGAAAACATTCGTGATTGGAATATTTCACGCCAGTTGTGGTGGGGACAACAAATCCCAGCCTATTATTTTGGTGATGGAAAAGAAGATTTTGTTGTCGCAGAAACTCCCGAAGAAGCTTTGGCGTTAGCCCAAAAAAAATCAAAAAATCCAGCTTTAACTAGCGATGATTTACGTCAAGATCCAGATGTTTTAGACACTTGGTTTTCTTCTTGGTTGTGGCCCATCTCTGTTTTTGACGGAATTCGCCATCCAGAGAATGAAGAAATCAACTATTATTATCCCACACAAGATTTAGTTACTGGGCCAGATATTTTATTTTTCTGGGTAGCCCGTATGATTATTTCAGGCTATGAGTATAGAAAAGAGCAACCCTTTTCTAATGTCTATTTAACTGGATTAGTTCGAGATGAAAAAGGGCGTAAAATGTCCAAGCAGTTAGGCAATTCCCCCGATGCTTTAAAGCTAATTGAAGACTATGGTGCAGATGCCGTTCGTGTAGGATTGATGTTGAGTGCTGCCGCTGGAAATGATTTATTATTCGATGTGAATTTATGTCAACAAGGAAAGAACTTCACCAATAAAATATGGAACGCCTATCGCTTGATCGATGGGTGGGAAGTAGATAATAAGGCTAAACCAAATGTACAAAACGCCGAAGCCCTAGACTGGTATGAAAATAAATTTAATGCCACTCTTTTGCTCATTGAAGATCACTTTGAGAAATACAGAATTTCTGATGCACTAATGGCAGTTTATAAATTGCTGTGGGATGATTTTTGTTCTTGGCTATTAGAAGCGGTTAAACCAGCTTATGGTTCTCCAATCGACACAGCGAGTTTAGAGCGTATCAAAGTTTTATTTGAAAAAAACCTTAAGCTAATACATCCATTTATGCCTTTCTTGACAGAAGAATTATGGCAGCATATGGGCGAACGTTCAAAAGAAGAGGCTTTAACAATTTCTGCATGGCCAACCCCAACTAAAGTAGATCAAGACTGTTTGACAGCATTTGAGTTAGCGACTAAAATTGTAAGTGGAGTGCGTAATTTTAGAAAAGAGCGCAATATCTCTCATAAAGAAGCTTTACAACTCTATGTGGTCGCTAAAGCAGAGCAAGTTAAATATCATACTTTGATCCAAAAAATGGCTGGAGTAGAAAAAATCCACTGGGCAGAAAATGCTCCCCAAGAGTCAGGTGCAAGTTTTCGTGTAGATACTTTTGAATGCT
The DNA here is from genome assembly GCA_049598335.1 of Flavobacteriaceae bacterium. Classification (GTDB taxonomy): domain Bacteria; phylum Bacteroidota; class Bacteroidia; order Flavobacteriales; family Flavobacteriaceae; genus Arcticimaribacter. The sequence continues at coordinate 12,290 of JBMYNN010000011.1, read as the reverse complement.
TTATTCCATTAGCGGGGAATGTAGATGCTGCTGCAGAAAAAGCAAAACTAGAAGAAGAGCTCAAGTATGCGAAAGGCTTTCTTCAGTCGGTTAGAAAGAAACTCGAGAACGAACGATTTGTTAGCAATGCACCAGAAAAGGTAATTGAAATGGAGCGTAAGAAAGAAGCAGACGCTCTTGAAAAAATAACGGTCATAGAGAAAAGTTTAGCAGTGCTTTAAGCAATATTTACTTTTTTGCGATAATCGTTTCCCCACCGCGAACAACTTGATTGAGAGCTACATCAACGGGAGTGCCTACCGGTAGGAAAAGATCAACACGAGAACCAAATTTGATAAAGCCTGCGTCTTCTCCTTGTACAGCTTTGTCTCCCACTTTTGCATAGTTGACAATACGGCGTGCAACAGCACCAGCAATCTGGCGATATAGCACCTCTCCAAACTGTTCATTTTCTACGACAATGGTCGTTCTTTCGTTAAGCTCTGAAGATTTTGGATGCCATGCAACCAAATATTTTCCTGGATGATATTTACTAAAATTAACCGTTCCGCTTATGGGGTAACGGGTAACATGAACATTGATAGGTGACATAAAGATAGACACCTGTAAACGCTGATCTTTAAAGTATTCTTTTTCAAACACCTCTTCAATAATCACCACTTTTCCATCGACTGGCGAGAGGAGATGATTTTGATTTAATACCGTATTGCGGCTAGGGTTTCTAAAAAATTGTAGTACAAGGACAAGAATGACTAAAGCGCCTACTTGTATGCTATATTTACCAATTTGATTGCCCACAAAATATTCTGCGACTAAAGCAAGTGCTGCGCAAATTATAAATGTGTTGATGATGATGAAATAACCTTCTTTATGGAACATAGTTAAATGATTTTTAAGAGTAAATAATAAAAGGGTGCGGTATAGATAACACTATCCATACGGTCATAAAAACCACCATGACCTGGAAGTAATGTACCACTGTCTTTAACATTGGCTCTTCTTTTAAAATAAGATTGTACAAAATCTCCTAATGTTGCAAATGCGGGGATTAGTAACGCAATACTCCACCAGTAAGGACCATAAATGAAGAAGCTGTCTTCCACAAAATACAATAAAATAAGTGTGGCTAATGCTCCACCGGTATAACCTTCCCAAGATTTTTTAGGAGAGATGGAGGGTAATAATTTTGTTTTTCCCATTTGAGAGCCTACTAAATAAGCAAAAGAGTTATTGACCCATATTGACAAGTAAAAGAATAGAAGATAGTAGGGCGCTCCTTTTTCACCTATTGCTATAACTAAGGGAATAAAAACGCTTGAACCTATCAAATAGAATAGGATTAGGCCACCTTTATAGACCCAAGTGAAATGAGGTTGTTTGTTTTTAAGGCAAATATAAGTAATAATGATATTGACCAATATAGCCGCATAGAGCAGTAAGTCAATAACAAATCTTGGTAAAAGCGATAGATAAGCCGTTACAAATAGTCCTATTAAGGCAAAAGGGGCTAGTAAACTTTCAAATTTAATAAGTTGTTGAAATTCCCATAATGCTAGAGCTGCAAAAACAGCAATAAGGCAATAAAAAGCTAATGGAGAGGTAAACATAGTGATGGTTATCAATGCCACATATAATATCCCCGAGATTGCTCTGGTGGTCAAGTCTTTCATTCGTTTACTTCCTGTACCAACAAATATAAATGTTTTGCATTACCTCCATAGGAGAGAAAATCATTTTGTTTCGTTGGGTCACAGGCATTTAATGTTGTAATGTTAGAAGGAAGATTGCTTTTATACTTTTGATTAATCTCAGCCATAGACTCACTTACATCATTTTTAAAGTCATTACTTGTCGCTATAATAATGAGATTTTGGGGCAGATCACTCAGCTTTTTTTCTTGAATCTGGCGATCGCAAATTAATATAGCTCCCTTGTTGGCAATAAGATGTTCACAATGAGTGACCAGTGCTTTTGGATTGGGATGATTTTCATTAATATTAAAAAAAGAGGTTAGAACGCTATTTTTTCCAATAACGTCCTCTTTTGTCCATCCGTTTTCTTGAAGAATTTGTTGGAAATAAAAAGAAGTGCTTTGGGCGTCTTCACAATAGATAAATTTACCTCCACGACTAGTAAAGTTTTGGGCAAATTCAATCTCCTTAGATTTTTTTTTATCGGGGAGATACTGGCTTTTATCCTTTCGTTTTTTAGGGTTGTTTTTACCGAAAAATTGATCGAATATCCCCACTTTTTACACCTCTTCAGTCGCCTTTTTTTCTTCTGAGCTATCATCTATTTTATTAAAAGGACGCTCTCCCAGGATATTCACTAAATCATCTTTAAAAATAACTTCTTTTTCTAGAAGTCGATTCGCTAGGGCGGTTAGCTTGTCTTGATTTTTGTTGACCAAATCGCAAGCGCGTTTGTATTGATTTTCGACTATTTTAGAGATTTCTTTATCGATTTTTTGTGCAGTTTTTTCAGAATAAGGTTTTGAAAAACTATAGTCAGACTGCCCGCTAGAATCGTAATAAGTAATGTTCCCAATCTCTTCGTTTAAGCCATAAACGGTTACAATTGCTTTAGCTTGACGGGTCACTTTTTCTAGATCGCTTAAAGCTCCAGTCGAGATTTTATCAAAGATCACTTTTTCTGCAGCTCTTCCCCCTAGGGTAGCACACATTTCATCTAGCATTTGCTCTGTTCGAACAATCATACGTTCTTCTGGTAAGTACCAGGCAGCCCCTAAAGATTGACCGCGCGGTACAATCGTTACCTTAACTAGGGGCGCGGCATGTTCTAATAGCCAGCTTACCATGGCGTGGCCTGCTTCGTGGTAGGCAATCGTTTTCTTTTCCTCCTGGGTTATGATTTTATTTTTCTTTTCTAGTCCACCAACAATTCGGTCTACTGCGTCAAGAAAATCTTGTTTACCTACAGACTTTTTATTCTTTCTTGCGGCAATTAAAGCAGCTTCGTTGCATACATTGGCAATGTCTGCACCAGAGAAACCAGGGGTTTGTTTTGATAATAAGTCAATGTCAAGTGTTTTTGTTGTTTTTAATGGCTTTAAATGTACTTTAAAGATCTCTTTACGTTCTCGAACGTCTGGAAGATCAACATAGATTTGACGGTCAAAACGACCAGCACGCATTAGGGCTTTATCTAAAACATCTGCACGGTTGGTAGCTGCTAGAATGATAACGTTAGTACTGGTTCCAAAACCGTCCATTTCTGTCAGCAATTGGTTTAAAGTATTTTCGCGTTCGTCATTAGACCCTGTCATATTGTTTTTTCCCCTTGCTCTACCTATTGCGTCAATTTCATCAATAAAGATAATGGCAGGAGATTTATCTTTAGCTTGTTTAAAGAGATCACGTACACGAGATGCACCTACCCCAACAAACATTTCTACAAAATCTGATCCAGAGAGAGAGAAGAAAGGAACTTTTGCTTCCCCAGCAACAGCTTTAGCTAAGAGCGTTTTTCCTGTTCCGGGTTGTCCAACTAAAAGGGCTCCTTTAGGGATTTTACCTCCAAGGATGGTGTATTTCTGCGGGTTTTTAAGGAAATCTACAATTTCTTGCACCTCTTCTTTTGCACCTTCTAAACCTGCCACGTCTTTAAAAGTGATGGTTACGTCGGTTTTTTCGTCGAAGAGTTTTGCTTTGGATTTTCCAATATTGAATATCTGTCCTCCAGCTCCAGCTCCACCAGAGCCCGACATGCGACGCATAATAAAGATCCAAACAATCACAATAACGATGATGGGTAGAAAGCTTAAGATAACATCGAAAAATTTATTTTCAATCGTCACAAAATCATAGCTAAACTCAATGTTGTTTGCTTTTGCGCGTTCAAGTTTTTCTTGGAATAATTTTAAATCCCCAAATTCAAATGAATAATGAGGCCCTTTAACATTTACTTCTCCAAGAAAGTTTTTTTTCTTTAGCGATTGATGATCAGGTTTTTCAAGAGCTGCTTGCTTTAAAAATATCTGAGCAGTTTTTTTATTTTGGATAAGGACCTGTTCAATATCTTCATTGTTGAGGTATCTTTCAAAATCAGAGATATTTGTTTTTCCTGAAGATTGTAAATTTCCATTTCCAAAAAAACTCAAGCTCAATAGCAGAACGATAACCATTCCATAGAGCCAGTAAGGATTGATTTTGGGGGAATTTTGTTTTTTCTTTTTCGTCATTTTTTAATAGTTAGAAGCGATGGGAGTTGTTTCAGCATCACCCCATAATTCTTCAATATTATAGAATTCGCGGGTGGGTTTTTGAAAGACATGCACCACTACATTAATATAATCCATTAAGACCCATTCTGCATTATCTAAACCTTCGGTGTGGTAGGGTTTTTCTTTTAAAGCCTTGCTGACAATTTTTTGGATTGATTGAACAATAGCAGATACGTGTGTATTTGAGGTGCCAGAGCAGACCACAAAGTAATCGCATACAGTGTTGTCTAGTGGTCTTAAGTCCAATAATTTGATGTCCAAACCTTTTACTTCTTCTACGCCCAAAATAATTTGTGCGATAAGGTTATCAGCGGCATTCGAAGTTTTTGTCATTAATGTTTTAAGTTTCTACAAATTTATTACTTTATTAGAGACAATACAGTAACAAATGTTATATTTCAAAATTAGCAAAATTGATACCATTGACTCGACTAACCTAGCGCTTAAACGTAAGTATCATAAGGGTTTAGCAAAGCATGGGGATGTCTTGTGGGCACTAGATCAAGTAAAAGGAAAAGGACAAAGAGACAGTCAATGGGTCTCTGAGCCAAACAAAAACCTTACTTTCTCGATTTTTTTGTCTCAAGAAAAGCTAATGTTGCGTTCTGTTTTTGTATTGAATTGCTGGGTGGCATTAGCCGTGAAAAACAGCTTAACTTCTTTAAATATCCCTAGTGTCAGTATTAAATGGCCAAACGACATTTTGTCAGAAAATAAGAAGCTTTGTGGTATTTTGATTGAAAACCTCTACCAGGGAGAAAAACATATTGCCAGTATTGTGGGGATAGGATTAAATGTCAATCAAATTAATTTTTTTGATTTAACTAAGGCAAGTTCTATGCAATTATCTGCTGGAAGAATGTTTGATCTAGAAAAAGTATTGCAAGAAATTTTGTATCAACTCTCCCATTATTTAGAGACTAAAATGTCTCCTTTGGATAGCCTAGAAGCCTTTAATAAAGCCCTTTATGGTTTAGGAGAAGAGCGTACATTTTTAGAAAACGATAAACCTTTTCAAGCCACAGTAGAAGAAGTGAATGCTCAAGGCGAGCTAGTTCTAAAGACTGCCCAAAATCAACTGCGCTGTTTTCAACATAAAACCATTGAATGGATTTATTAAGGCGTCCAGTTTGAAGGATCCTTACGCCATTGCGATAAAGTGGTTAATTGTTCGTTTGAGATCGCTTTTTCTCGATTAGCAAAGCGTAATAAATGATCGTAATTACTGAGGGTGTGTAATGGAATATTTCCTTTTGCAAAATTTTCTTCCGCAAGGCTAAATCCATAAGAAAAAATGGCTAACATCCCTAAAACTTCGAACTGCTGATTTTTGATAGCCGCTACAGCATTTAAGCTACTTTTTCCAGTACTAATCAAGTCTTCAATGACAACAACAGGTTTACCCTCTGGGGCATGGCCTTCGATTTGATTTTGACGACCGTGTTTTTTAGGTTCTGGGCGAACATAGATAAAGGGGAGGTTTAGTTTTTCAGCCACCAGTATTCCAATTCCTATTGCTCCTGTGGCAACCCCAGCGATGGTAACATCTGTCCCATATAATTTTTCGACCTGTTGGGCGAGATTTTTTGCAAGAAAATCCCGAACTTTAGGAAAAGACAATGCCAGTCGATTATCGCAATAAATAGGAGATTTCCATCCACTTGCCCAGCTAAATGGATTTTCAGGATTCAGTTTAATTGCGTTAATTTGTAATAGGTGTTTTGCCGTTTCGGATGCTGTTTGTTCACTATAAATCATACGCAAATGTATAAAGTATTTTTTAATCAAAAACCTATTATATTAACGACTTCATTTGTAGAACAAACCAAAGAATCTCCTGTCTTTTTTTTAAAATTCGCTAACAAAAAAAGTATCGTTGCTGCCTTAAGATCAAAGAAGGTTTCTCAACTCTATCTCTACCATGCAAATGAAGAGAAATTGTGGACCCTGTTTTATGAGATTTTTAAGGTGATTGAAGCTGCAGGAGGAATTGTGCAACATCGCACATCAAAAAAGTTTCTCTTTATTTATCGTAACGAAAAATGGGATATTCCCAAAGGGAGAATAGAAGAAGGCGAATCAGTACAATCTGCCGCTATTAGAGAAGTGGAAGAAGAGACCGGCGTGACAGATTTAGTCATTACCCAAACACTTCCTACCACCCTACATCTTTTTCATCGTAATGGAAAATATCGTTTAAAGAAAACCTACTGGTATGCAATGGAAACAGATTTTGAAGGAGACTTAAATCCGCAACAAGAAGAAGGCATCCAAAAGGCAGAATGGGTCGAGAAACAAGCCATTCCTTCTTTATTTGAGAATGCTTACTCGAATATTAAGATGTTGTGGGAAAAATCTGACTTATAATCGCACCGCATCGGGTACCATAGAAGAATAGTCTCCCCCAAAGTGGATCACTTCTCGAACAATGCTACTGCTGATAAAAGAAGTATCTGCAGAAGTGAGTAGAAACACTGTTTCAATTTTAGACAAACGACGATTGACTTGTGTAATGGTCTTTTCAAATTCGAAGTCGGCAGGGTTGCGCAAACCACGTACTATAAACTTAGCGTTAATTTTATCGCAATAATCGACAGTTAATCCTTCATAGGTATCTACTTTAATTTTTGCCTCTTCGGCAAAAGTTGTCTCTATAAAAGCTTTGCGCTGTTCAAGTGAAAACATGTATTTTTTGGTAGAATTAACCCCTACGGCAATGATTAATTCATCAAATAAAGGAAGGGATCGACGAATAATATCGACATGTCCCTTAGTAATGGGATCAAAAGACCCTGGAAAAATAGCACGTCTCATAAGATAAAATTAGGTTTTTTTCTCTAAGCTATGATTAATTACTCCAGTAATTAGTTCGCTAAGAGAGATTCCGGCAGCTTCGGCTTGCTGGGGAATGATACTTTGCAGGGTCATCCCTGGGATGGTATTCACTTCTAGTAAATGAGGTATTCCGTCTTGAAAAATAAATTCTGTTCTGGTAATTCCTTTTAAACCCAGGGTGGTATAAAGCTCTTTGGCCATTTGCTTTGCCGCTGTTTCCCAAGCTTTAGGCAGATTTGCCGGTGTTATTTCTTGAGATTTTCCCTCATATTTTGCTTCATAGTCAAAAAAGTCATTTTCGCTAATGATTTCTGTGATAGGGAGTACTAGAACTTTTCCTTTCCATTCTAAAACACCCACCGTGATTTCACGTCCCTCAAGAGCTGCCTCAATCAGAATCTCTTCATCTTCATTAAACGCACATTTAAGCGCTGCTGGTAATTCTTGAGCATTTTTAACTTTATAGACCCCGAAACTACTTCCTGCGCGATTAGCTTTGACAAAACAAGGAAAGCCTACATGCTCACGAACAGTGTTCACACTAGGTTCTTCTCCTTTATTGACATTTAAACGTTTTGCTGACGGAAATCCATGCGCATTTGCCACCTTTAAGCAGGCTCTTTTGTCATAGGTAAGCGCAGCCATTTTTGCATCACAACTGGTATGGGCAATATTTCTTTCTTCTAAATAAGCGGCTAATTCACCATTCTCTCCTGGTGCACCGTGAATCATATTGACCACGCAGTCAAATTCGATAGATTGTCCCTCTTTTTCAAAAGAAAAACTTTCTTGATTAAGGGGGTATTTTATGCCGCTTTGGTCAATTACGGTCCACTCTGAGGGGTTGATATCTATTTGATAACAGTCGTATTTGCTGTCTTTTAATGCCTCAAAAACCACTTGCCCACTTTTTTTTGAAATGGCGTGTTCTGAGGTGTAGCCTCCACTGGCAACTCCAATGATTTTTCTCATGCCATAAAAGTAACAATCGTTTTCTAAAGGAACTACCTTTATCTCTATCAATCACAAAGGGTTTCTTATCTTTATGCCAGAATTAAAGAAATGAATTATTTACGTTTTTTGTTTAGCAAAGTATTTCTAAGGCAATTGGGTTTTGCTTTTATTGCAGGCTGTTTGTTGCTTATAGGGGTTTATTATGGCCTTGATAAAATAACAGAGAACAATAAGCATATAGAGGTTCCTGATTTTGAAACCCTATCGCTTCAAGAGATCCCTGAAATAATGGAGCGTTTTGAACTGCGTTATGAAGTATTAGATTCTGCAAAGTTCAATCCTAACTATCCTCCTTATGCAGTAATTGAGCAAAGCCCAAAAGCAGGATCAGCGGTAAAACGCGGAAGAAAAATTTATTTTACTTTAAACCCTTCTGGGTACCGTAAACTAAAAGTACCCAATGTAATTCAAATCACAAAGCGCAATGCCGAAACGAGACTTACTGCTGTTGGTTTTTCTTTAGGCGAAATTACTTATCGCGATAATATTGGGAAAGATATGGTCTTGGAAATTCGTTATCAAGGCGAGAAAATTGCCCCAGGGATGGTCTTGCCCAAAACTTCTAAAATTGACCTAGTTCTAGGAAATGGAAAACGATAACTTACCAGAAGAAGATTTTCAAGAAGAAAGTTTATACGAGCATTTTTCTTTTACTGCCGATAAAGGTCAAGAACCTTTAAGAGTAGATAAATATTTGATGAATCGCATTGAAAATGCGACCCGAAATAAAATTCAAAACGCCGCAAAAGCAGGAAGTATTTTTGTCAATGATATAGTGGTTAAGTCAAATTATAAGGTCAAGGGCGGGGATGTTGTTCGCGTGTTATTTGGCCATCCTCCACACGAAAATCTTTTGGTGCCAGAAGATATACCCATCGAGATAGTTTATGAAGATGACACGGTAGTGGTGATTAATAAAGAAGCAGGAATGGTGGTTCACCCAGGACATGGAAATTACTCTGGTACGCTAATCAATGCTTTGCTTTTTCACTTTGATAATCTTCCTAATAATGCCGACAAACGACCCGGGTTAGTGCATCGTATTGACAAAGATACGAGTGGTCTTTTAGTAATTGCTAAAACAGATCAAGCGCTAACTCATTTGTCAAAGCAGTTTTTTGACAAATCTTCTGAGCGAAAATACCTCGCTTTGGTATGGGGAAATCCCAAAGAAGATAAAGGAACTGTTAAAGGGAATATTGGTCGTCACCCTAAAAATCGTTTACAAATGATGGTCTTTCCAGAGGGAGAAGCGGGTAAACCTGCAATAACGCACTACAATGTTATTGAACGTTTTGGTTATGTCACCCTGATAGAATGTCAATTAGAAACGGGCCGTACCCACCAAATTCGTGCCCACATGAAGCATATAGGGCATACCTTGTTTAATGACGAGCGTTATGGAGGAAATGCGATCTTGAAAGGAACCCATTTTAGTAAGTACAAACAGTTTATCGAGAATTGTTTTAAATTAATTCCACGTCAAGCATTACACGCTAAAACGCTAGGGTTTGAACATCCTAAAACAGGACAATGGATGCAGTTTGATTCTGAGATTCCTCAAGACCTGCAAGATACCTTAATTAAATGGCGGAATTACGCCCAGCATAAGCAGTTGTAATTCACTTATCAAGGATTGTAATGCCTCAGGGTTGCGCAAGTGAAAAAACCCACTTATTTTTGATAAAAAGCACGATTTATGAAAATGATTATCTCGCCTGCAAAGTCCCTCAATTTTGAAGCTAAACTTCCTACTACTCAATTTACCGAAGCGCAATTTTTGCCAGAAGCAGAACGCATCAACAAGCTTTTGAAGAAAAAATCGGCTAAGGCGTTGGGAAAACTAATGGGAATTTCAGAAAATCTGTCGCAACTTAATTGGCAGCGTAATCAAGAATTTCAATTGCCTTTTAGCCCAGAAAACGCTAGGCCTGCAGTCTATGCTTTTGATGGGGATGTTTACACGGGTTTAGATGTTTACAGCTTACGGCAAGATAAAATTCCTGCTTTACAGGATCATTTGCGAATTCTCTCAGGGCTATATGGACTATTAAGACCTTTGGATTTAATTCAGCCCTACCGTTTAGAAATGGGGACTAAGATGCCAGTAGGGGTAAAGAAAAACCTTCCGGCTTTTTGGAAAGAGAAAGTCACCCAGACCCTCAATGAAGAAATGCTAGAGGGGGAAGTGTTACTCAATTTAGCCAGTAATGAATATTTTGCCGCAATTGATACAAAAAATCTTCATGCCGAGATCATCACGCCACAATTTAAAGACTTTAAAAACGGGCAACTTAAAATGATTTCTTTCTTTGCAAAGAAAGCCCGTGGAATGATGGCCCGTTATGTTATTGATACAGCAGCAAATGATTTAACTGATATCAAAGGCTTTACCACAGATGGTTATCAATACAGCGAACAACATACCGAGAAAGCTTCTCAGCCCGTTTTTATTCGTTAGCCTTAGCTTCTTTTTCTTTCCGTTTATTGTGTTTGGTTTTACGGCGAACGCCAAAAGTCTTATTGACGATTTTCCCGCGACGGGTTTTTTTGTCTCCTTTTCCCATAAGTAGTAGATTTGGTGAAATAAAGCTAATCGTTTTTTATTAACCCACCAAATGTTTTACCACACCCATCCCTATCCTCCTTATATCTTACAAGATACAACCCGTTTGATTGTAGGGACTTTACCACCCCCGCGTTTTACAACAGGAGATTTAAACGATGAGGATGTGGATTTTTGTTATGGCAGTAGCAATGGCTTGTTATGGAAAGTGTGGGATCGTATTTATAACTTAGGCTTAGTATATGAAAATACTCACTTTGCCATTGAACAGCGAAAAGCCTTTTTACAACGAGAAAAGATTGGAGTTTGTGATATCGTAGGGGCAGCCTATCGCGATAAGATAGATGCATCAGATTTAGGGATGCAACAGCCAGAATTAAGAGATCTATTGGGGATTTTAAAAAAGCATCCAACAGTAGATACTTTGATTTTTACAGGAGGGAATAGTAAAAATGGCCCTGAATACTTCTTTCGGAAATTATTAAAAAAAGAAGGACTAGGCTTAGAGGTTCTCGATGCAAATGTTCCACGAAAGCATCAATTCTTCTGGGCGGGGAGAACGATAATAACGCATAGTTTAACCGCGCCATCTGGTACAGCTAATCGTGCGATTGGCAGTATGGTGGTTTACAAAGAAAATAAAGCCAAAGATCCTAACTATACCACCTTTGACTTTAGGGTGGAGCAGTATAGAAAGGTGTTTATGGAAGGGAAGTGTCTAGTATAAGATGTCGTTACCATCCCGAAGAGTGATATTCACTACATACGTTGTTGTGTTTTCGTGTTTTATTTATTCAATTTCTTGTATTCCAATTTCCTTCAAATATTCATATGTCTCGTCATAAATTGCTTTAGGTCTAGTATGATCTATTTCACTGCTTTCAGGAATAAATATTACCATTCCTTGACGTGCTCTTGTGAGAAGAACTCTGTAAGTGTTTTTTAAATACTCTTTGTCTATGTCTTTATTTATGTTTTGCCATTTGGTCCCTTTGAAGTTTTGATATTTCCAATCCGTATTATTAAAATGAAAATTCCCGCCCCAAGCAACACAAGCCCAATCAATCTCTAGTCCTTGAATATCAAATTCAGTAGCCACTTCCTCTAAAAAATAAGAAGAACGAATATTTCACCTAGAATACTCGAATCAGGTTCTAGTAAAAAGTCTTTTATGTTATTCGAGTAATATGCTCTTTTCATATATAGTTTTCTTGGACATTTAAGATTTTACTAGATGAAATAACCTATCGAAACCATTAGCTCAATTTATTTCTGTTCTATATTGTTTCTTTTTAACACTACTTCCCACATCAGTAGGGATAGTTGAATTCTTTATGTTGTGGATTCCGTTAAAAGGGAATTTATTTTTCCTGGTGGAGAAATAAAAGCACGATCAAAAAAAGGAAAATAAAAAAGCTGTTTCCAAGAAGCGGAAACAGAACACACAGTGGTTTGAGGCAATGGGTAGGTCATTGTGTAAGCGTTAGACTGATGACTATGCTATACCAAAGATACAAAAAACAGAAAAAGTTAGTTTATCCCCTAATGGAGCGCACAAATTCATCAATTTGATCAAACCCTTTTTCTTCTAAAAACTTGATAAAGGCAGAGCCAATAATCGCTCCACGAGAA
>JBMYNN010000010.1:0-56737 GCA_049598335.1 Flavobacteriaceae bacterium | reverse complement strand
CTTTGTTGAACTTTTCTACTAAGTCAATACCAGGGTGTTGATCATAGATCTTCCCGTTGGAGTTTTTTTGTGCAGTTACACTTGAAGATCCTGCAAGTAACAGGATTAAATAAAATTTTCTCATAATAAATTGGATTACGGTTACGTAAATATAAAATGAATATTTTGATTATAAAATATCACAACATTACAACTAAAACATAATCTCAAAAGCTTTAAATACGTCCTTTCTTATTCATTGGGGGCTAGGGCTTCTAGATTCACTTTTCTTTTTGCAGTGCTAGACTCAGAATACCACATAAACCAACCGCTATATGCTTCAAATATTTTCGCAGTGTTGACCACAATTGAAATCAGCTGTAAACCTATGCTTTGATTGGGCTAAGGTACAATTCACGATGGAACAAAATGAGGTGTTTTGTAGGGGTATTGAAGGGGGATAGATGTGTAAAGATTTGATATGTAACCCATTTTCTCTATCTTTAAAATATTATTAACCACAAACCAATTTAAAATGAAAAAACTATTAATTCTACTATTTGTATTAGGTGTAGCGAAAGCAAATGCCCAGTATTATTACATCATGTATGTTTCAGTTGAAGCAGATCATGCACAAGAATTTGAACGAAAAGAAATGAGCTACTGGTCAAAAGTAGCAAAATCAAATATTGATAAAGGAAAGCAAAATCTTTGGGCTCTATTTAGAAAAGTTGGTACTGCAGGGAACAACGAAGTAAATTATGCTTTTGTAAACGGTTTTCCTTCTCTTACTGATTTGACAAATCAGGACTGGGATCCTTCTGCGCTTGGAGGTATAGATCCAGCAGATGCATCTTCACCTTACACCGTATATGAAGTCCATAATTATAAGATATTGGAAAGTATTCCCGGCAAAGCAAGCAAATATTCAGTATGGAATTATGGCCGTCCAAAAAATCTAAATGGATTTATCAGTGAAAATCGAAACTTATGGATGCCTCAGCACAAAAAAAACATAAAAAATGGGTCTACTGGAATGACAAATTGGGGTATGGGCTATAAACTCTATCCAGCAGGTCAAGATGAGTCTACAGTAATGACTTGGGATGGATATGATAAATTAGAAGATGCCTTTAAAGCATTCGATGGGTCAAATTGGACTCCTCCTAAAAACTCAAAAATGAGCGAGTATGACCCTGATGGATTTCGTTTACGAGTCATATGGGAACGCCTTATGTCAGTTCAATAAACTAAAAGCACTTAAAAATCTAGCCCTCCCAACAAGTGGAGGGTTTTTTTAGAGCCAAAATTGAATAATTCGACTTAAAACTGCGCCAGAATTTTTTAAAATAATAAAATTTAGCAATTACAGGTTTGAGAGTGCATATTCTCCGGTTATTGCCTTAAGAATTCATACGATTTTGAAACAAATGAGCATTAGGAGCCAATTTCGCTCTTTTGTGTTATTAGAGGAAGCTCCTAAATTTCGATTATTAAATATGCATCATATTCCGGCAACTTTGAGATCGTTTGATATTGCTACTAAATATGTATTACAAGACAAGGTTCAAAATGATTTGCTGTATGGTGAAAAAGCAAGTAGAGCCATATTAAGCAATTTATCGGACCAATTTTTTGGAAAGGTCAATGATCCGGACACTGCAAAATATAATGAACGTTTTTTTGAACTCATAAAGCCCTCTAAAAGTGTGAGTAAAAAACATAAGCTGAATTTTGATACACGAGTTACAAAAGGGGAGAAAGAAGTAAGTAAAATCGGTCAGACGAAATTTTCCGATTACGGCAAGGTGAGTTTATTTCATTTGCTGATGGTAAGGAAATAAAGGCTCAGTTTCCCGCTCCTAGAATTGATAAAAATATTCCGAAACCCGAAGCTTCTGTAGATTATGGTAGCGTAGCCGAGTATTATAAAGAAATTGATATGGATGTAAAAAGACTTTTTAGAATTTCATGATCGGTCATCAAAGCTTCTAATAATCCTCTAAGGTTGCCATTAACCGATGATTCAAGTATAATTTCTCCTTCCCTACTTTTTCAGAAGTCAAAAACCCGGCTTGTTCCAGTTCCCTCAAATAGTTACCTACAGTTTTGGGTGTACCCAGTTTAGCATCAATTAAAAATTGCCTTTTTGTATAGGGTAATCTAAAAAGTATTTCTATTAAATCTTTGGAGTATACTTTTGGTAGAGGTGATTTTTACAATCCCTCTTTCTCCGACACTTAAATCCATTAACTAATATATTTCAGTTATTGGATTTATTATTTTATACTTGCACGTTAATCAGCTTTTATTATCATAAAACATGAAGAAGCCTTGAAAGTTATGTGAAGTCTCTTGGTGTAATTTAGGGTCTGGGCTTTCTGAAAAAATCGAGTTTTAAAATCTAGTTTTACTATGCAAAAAAAGAAAATCATTGTATCCTTAACTTCTTTCCCAGCAGCAATACCCTATGCAAAAGATGCGATTAAGTCTATTTTAGCAGGCGATACTTTACCCGATAAAGTGGTTCTATACCTTACGTTTTCACAATTCAAAGACAGTAAAATTCCCTTAGAGTTTATGGCTTTAGCGAACAACAACCCATTGTTTGAAATTAGGAATTATAATGAAGATATTCGTTCCTATAGAAAATTGATTCCGGCACTGAAAGATTTCCCAAATGATATCATAGTAACAATCGATGATGATGTTTGGTATCATAAAAACATGTTACGAGACTTGTTACACCTGCATAAACAAGTCCCGGATGTTATTCTTGCCAATCGTGCTAAAAAGATAAAACTGGATGCTCCGTATCGTCAATGGAAAAAATACCGTTGGTACCATTTTCTTGCAAAAAGACTGAATTATAGTTTCAAAAATATACAAACAGGCGTTGGAGGGGTTTTGTACCCGCCAAATTCATTGAATCAAGAAATGCTTGCCCCCCAATTATTTAAAGAAATTGCCCCAACAACAGACGATATATGGTTTTGGGCGGCAGCTGTGACCAACGGAACGTTCATTGTACCTTTTCCCTTTGGTAGACATAACAAACCTCGCGGATTAAAAAAGCCAAAAAAGATGTCTTTAAAAACCGTTAATTTTAAAACAGGTACGGATTTGAACCGTGAGGCATTTGAAAAAATCCTCGAAAAATATACAATAATCAAACAAAGAATTGAAAATGAAAAGTAGTTATGTTCCCAAAATATCTATTATAATTCCCGTATATAAAGTTGAAAAATATTTACGCGTCTGCTTAGATAGTTTGTGCGTACAAACATTGACAGATATAGAAATAATATGCATAAATGATGGTTCTCCAGATAATTGTATTGAAATTTTGAAAGAATATGCAAAAAAGGATAAGCGTTTTCATATAATAAATCAAGAAAATTGTGGTAGCGGGCCTGCCAGAAACAATGGAATAGATCATGCTAAAGGAGAGTTTATCGGTTTTGTTGATCCTGACGATTGGGTTTCTCCCGATTATTTCGAAATTTTATACAACAAAGCCACAACATCTGATGCAGATATAAGTGCCACGGCCAGCGTTGTAAAAGTATATGATGATCCTACAAGAAAAAGCATAAAAAAAAGCGTTGGTTTTCGGAGTGAAAAAATAATTATTTCAGAGGAGAAAAGAGAAAGTTTAATTTGTCGTAGTGGTACAACTTGTAACAAAGTTTTCAAAAAAAACCTTGTAGATAAGTATAATATCCGATTTGCTGAAACTAGATCTACTGGAGAAGATAATCCTTTTAATATAATCGCACTTGCTGCTGCCAATAAAATTGCAACAACTACAATGGGAACTTATTTTTATAGATTTCGCTCCGATAGTGCAACAAATAAAAGGTCTTTAAAAGATATAGGTATAGTTGAAGTTTATGCTGATATTTTTTCTCAAATAAAAGAGCTTAATCTTGGAGAAAAATATCTCAATATTATTAAAAAGAGAGCTTTAAAGGATTTCGGAAATACTTATTCAAAACTTAATCCCGAGCTTCGCAAAAAGTTACTTACTGAGTTGTCTCAAAAAATGTCAAGTATAAGGTTTAATTCGACATTTCGCAAGTTTTTCATAGACCTGCGTTGGTGGGTGTTAAGAAGATGAAGAAGATAACTTCCATTCGGTTAATTTTGAATTTTGTTGAATTCATACAACTTTAGCATTTGAGGATTAATTTTACTTTCAAATCGTCGTTTAATTGTTGTGTGCTTTTCCATGAAGCTTTCAAAAACCCTACGGTTCACATCAGTGCTCGAAAATACATTAGTGTTTCTTAAAAAGACTTTTGAGGGTTTCTCAAGATCAGGTTGGTGCCAATAACCGAATGGTATTGGTGCTATTTTGGTTCTATTTGTTTCTGCTGCAACCCAAAACCATATATCGTCCACAGTAGGGGTCATCTGCATAAATAACTCAGGTTTTAGCATTTCTCAAGATAATAAATGCGGTGGGTGCAAAACTAAATTTCAAAACTCGATTTCTCCGGAAAGATACTTTCAAAAGCATCTTGAATATTCCCCATGACCTGCTCGTAATTACTAATGCGAATGTTGTCGTTGAGGCAAATAAGTTTGTAAGATTGGTTCCGTATTGCTTTTACGGCTTGTGTTTGTTTTGGTTTTAGCATGAGCGCAAACATTTTTGTGTCACTATACGTGTTGTAGGGCGTAAAATTGCCTGTACACATTTGCCAAGCACGAAATAATTCAGGGGTATAATCGGTTACTGTACGAAATCTGTTTGCCGAAGTTTCGTTCAGTTCCTTTTCGCAATGCTTCCACACTTCTTCAAATATTCTTTTCAAAAAAGGTTGTGCGTTGTGTGGTGTGCGCAACGTAATAAATTTTGGATAATACTTCATCAAGTAATTCATCCACAATTTTTTTCCGTAAATACGGTTGTACCATTTATCGTAAAAGTGGCCCATGACCTCCTTTTTGTCAAAATGTTGATTGATCAGTCTAATGTTGTTCTTTATTCTTATATACCACTGTGACCAATTTGGGTTATACTGAAAAATGGAAATATCGCAGGGTAAACCGTTTTGAAAAAGCCTACTTTTGTCTAAATGGTTGATGATGTAAAAATCATCGTTAAAATATACAAAATGCTCTGCCAACCCAGGGATTTTATGCAGATAACGTTCAATGACTACGGAATTGTAGCTTGGTAAAAACTGCTTCGGAATATAATCTTCGTGGTTTACAAGGTTGATTTTTGGGTGGTTTTCGTCAAGCCATTCTGGTTTTTGACCACAGGTTACAAAATGTATTTTGCGTACCCAAGGGGCAAATTTTTCAACACCACGAAACCAGTATTTCAAAAAGCCATAATCACGAAAACGTGCCGCAGAAACAGAGTTCTTTTCATTTTCTGTTTTGTTGGAATACTCAACAAAATCACGTTGCCATTTGGGATCGTTCATATCAACCCAAGTAATTACAAAATCTATGTCCATAATGTATGTAGCCCTTCTGCTATTATGTTGTACATTGAGTCAAAGATAGGATAAATTTGAGCGTATTTATGTATTGAAAAAGACCATACAAGCTTAATTTGTACCCTAACCCACTGTTTAAAAGCTAAAAAAAAAATACTTTTGTTGTGTAAAATCGAAAAACAAGAAGATTCAGGCTAAGGGATTATGTTCAAAAGAAAATACCCATTTTATCTAACTATTTGTGCTATTGCGAAAAACGAAGGCCGCTACTTGCAAGAATGGATTGAATACCACAAGATGCTTGGTGTTGAAAAATTCTACATTTATGACAACGAGAGCACCGATAATACTCTTAGAACACTGCAACCTTTCATAGAGAGTAATTTAGTGGAGTACACTGATTTTCCTGGAAAGAAAATGCAGCTTAAGGCCTATGCCGATTGCGTGAGAAAGCATAAACGCCATACAAAGTATTTGGGTTTTTTGGACATAGATGAATTTATAGTGCCCATTAAGCACAAAACCATACCAGACTATCTACAGAGTTTAGGTAGGTTTTCAGGAGTTCAAATGAATTGGTTGGTTTATGGTAGTGGCGGAGCCAAAAAAAGAGAAAAAGGGTTTGTTATAGAACGGTTTAAAGACCATTCATTGCCTGATCAGAAACTTAATCGCCATATAAAAGTCATTCTTAATCCCAGATTGATTTTACGGTTTTTTTCGGCGCATCGACCTGTTATTCTTGGTAGATATATTGATTCGAATGGAAATATTACTAAAAAACGATTTTGGGATAGAACACCTGTATCAAATCAAATCCGTATCAATCATTATGCGATAAAAAGTTACGAGGAATTTTTGGAAAAACGCAGTCGTGGAAGAGCAAGATTTGATAGAAAACGAGGTTTAGATTATTTTAATAACTACGACCTAAACGACATTAGAAACGATTCTATTATGGATAAATATGTAATCGAATTAAAGAAAAGGGTTAAGTAACTCAGAGTATGAAAAAATCACAATATTGTAAGCAAATGTTCAATTATACTCTTAAATAAAGCTCCATATTCTCCTAAATTACAGGTTTATAAATATTAAATTAACATTAACTAATTGGTTTTAGTTTAAATGAAATTTCTTTTTGGTATTGGCTGCAAATTTATTTTTTCGCTGGTCTCAAAGAAATCAGGATAAAAACATAGCGATTGAGGAATGTGTTGATGCTCCTCATCTGCACATTCTTAAGTTTCCCAATACCACTGTTGGCCATAGGGATTACTTCCCCCTTAAGTTCTGGTTTATAATACTGTCGTCCAATTGCTTAATTAGTTGATCCATCCACCTATTTGTGGCCTCAATTCAGCCCCATAAGCTTTTGCTTTTGCTTTTAAATCATCAGATGCATCTCCTGCAATGATAACTTTATTTAAGGTGAAAAGTGTCATGAATTCCTTAGCATAGTTACTCTGTTCAAAATTGTTCAAATGATGAACAAAATCAGCAGAAGTATGATATTTTTCTACTAGATTAACTTTTTTTCCATTGGATGAAATAAAATACCCAAAATCGTATGTTCCAGGTTCTGTCTCTCGAACAAATTTGCTAAAACGAACCAAAAATTCTTCCACATCAGCTGGAGAGAATCCTTTATTAACATTTAGTTCGGCTAGTCCCAAAACTCTTTGAGAAGTTTTATTAATCGCCTCAGCAGCTTTGACTTCTCGATCCAACAAACTTGGATCAAAAAAATGATAGGCTGCTACGATCTTCCCTTCTTCAAATCTGAAACCATGATGGACTGGTATTTTCACCGCGTCTCCTGTGTATTTTCCCTTTCCAGTCCACTGAAACCAGGTCATTGACCAAACACTACCATTGTTATATTTTGCAGATGTGAGATTGATACCTTCAGAATCGTTGTTAATATCTTCAAATAATTGATGATGCCCTTGGACTGCAGATACCCAACCTTCTTTACTAACTTTAACATTATTGAAAAAAAACTCATCAGAATCGTCTGAAATCATGTCTGCAATTTCATCAAATTTTCCTTCAACATATTTTTTCATTAATTCTCTGGTCATTTGTACTTCGGTACTGTTATCGTCTAGTATCCCACTTAGTTCACCCCCTGGAGTTTGATTACAACTCATTATAACACTAAGTGTAAAAAATAATAATAACTTCTTCATTTTAATTAATTTAAGGTTAATAATATTTGTGTATTAAAATTAAAGGGAAATACCTTTATTTAGATTATTTGTTATTCCTTTAAAAGATTAGCATTGTAGTATAAAGTTTCTAAAACGATCATTCCTTCTTCGTTAAAATTATGTTGTGAGTGAAATTTAAATACAACATTTTTTTTCGTTTTTTTGCTTTTCATGGTCATATTGTACCATGCTAAAACAGTTCCCCCGTTTCCTTCATAATCAATATAATCTGGATAACCAACCTCATCAATAGAGACAAAATCAAAGTTACTGAAAACTTCTCCTACATATTGCTGCCAATCTTTTAGATTACTATATTCTTTCCCAATTTGATTGATATCATATACACTAGCATTAGGAGAAAAATCTTTCCAAACCTTATCAAGATTTCCTTGAGCGAGGTTGTACCATATTTGACGAACTTTACCTATATATGGATGATCCTTATAAATCGTTCCATTTTTAATTGTTTGTCTAGAAAGATTCCATTTTTGCCATGCAGCTTGATTGTCTGACCACCAAAAGCGAACAATTTTCTCTCCTTTTTTATCAAATACAAATGTTGCGTTAAATGGTGTTCGAATTTTAAAGGCATTATTTTTATCCCATGCTATAAACTCTTGAAACGTTTGGACAAAAAGTCCAGATCTTTTGTACTCAATAGCATCTGAATAAGCTTGACCTCTATTTTTTAATGAGATATTCACAAAATTATTGCTCATCCATTTCGATTGACCAACTAAATTGTTGATGTCTCCACCTTTATAGTTGGGACTATTGTCCATAGAGCTACCCATTTTAAAACCTTCCCCTGTTAATTCTTTTAATGTTTCTACATCTCCGCTAATCCAAGCTTCTGTAAATTGATTTACAATCCCAATTGCAGGGTGTTTATCAAATACTTTTCCATTGTTGTTTTTTTGAGAAAATGATGTAAATGGGACAATTAGTAATAGAAAAAAAATATTTTTCATGTTAATTAGTTTATGGTTGATATCAAATCTAATTTATAAAGAATAAAATACAATTACAATTTTTTTTTAAATACACAAAAATCATTCAAAATCACTTTCGCTTGGGAGACTTAAATCAATTCAAAAGGCGGTGAATATATTGTATGTATTCTATATTTTTCATTCTATTAACTTTATAATGATATTATAATACCCAATAAGACAGTCCCCCATTACTCACAAATTATTTTATTGGCTTACCAAATGGATATAAAAAAATCAAGATGGTATATTGTTGATTATTGAGTAGATTTATCAAATTATTTTTAGCACTGATTTAAATGGAACTTATCCCGTCAACTGGAATCACCTTAATCTCCATCCTAAAAGGGTGTTGTGGTATTTTAATACTCCTAATTATTGCATTCGGGGCAAGTAGTAGCCGTAAAAATATTCCATGGAAAACAGTTATTCTTGCTTTAATAACACAATTGTTTATTGGAATTTGTATTCTTAAAGTACCCTTGATTCAAGGCTTATTTGAACAATTAGGAGGTTTCTTTATTAAAGTCATTGAATATACCCTTGCTGGAAGCACTTTTATGTTTGGAGAAATGGTAGATTTAACTAAAACTACCTATATCTTTGCTTTTCAGGTTTTACCGGTAATATTGTTTTTCTCTGCTATAACCTCAGTTTTGTACTATCTTGGTATTATTCAAAAGATTGTTGGTTATCTCGCTTGGGCGTTACAAAAAATTGTGGCAATAAGTGGAGCAGAAAGTCTTTCATTAACAGGAAATATTTTTTTAGGACAAACCGAAGCTCCCTTACTTATTAAAGCCTATTTAGACAAAATGCAACGCTCTGAAATCTATCTTGTTATGGTGGGTGGAATGGCTACTGTTGCAGGAAGTGTTTTAGCCGCTTATATAGGATTCTTAGGTGGAGACGATCCTATACAGCGCGTCATTATTACAAAGCACCTTATTGCTGCCTCTGTAATGGCTGCCCCAGGTGCGGTAGCGATATCTCGTATTCTTGTTCCACCAGTGGGAGTGATAGATCATATTAATGAGACAAAAATTCAAAATCAAGAGTTTGGCAACAATATCCTTTCAGCAATTACAAACGGAACAACACAAGGTTTAAAATTAGCTGTAAATGTAGGGGCGATGCTATTGGTATTTGTGGCTTTACTCGCTTTAGTAAATGATACTTTAAATGGTCTAGGGCAATGGATTGGCCTCAATGATTTTATTGCAACAAATACTTCTTATAGTGGATTAACTATTGAATTTATTTTAGGCTATTTATTTGCCCCTTTAATGTGGTTAATTGGAGTTGCCAAAGAAGACATGACACTTGTAGGCCAACTCCTAGGTATAAAACTTGCGGCAAGTGAATTTGTCGCTTATATCCAATTAGCCGATTTAAAGAATATCGAGAATAGCATCCACTTGATGTATGAAAAGTCAATTGTAATGTCAACTTTTATTCTTTGTGGATTTGCTAATTTTTCTTCCATTGGAATTCAATTAGGTGGCATTGGCATACTAGCCCCATCACAGCGGAAAAATCTTTCGGAGTTAGGCGTTAAAGCAGTATTAGGAGGTACTCTGGTCTCTTTAACTTCTGCCACAATGGCGGGAATGATTCTGGGATAAAATACAATGATATTGTACTTAAATTCTAAATCATTACTTTCTTTACCTGGTCAATACTTCTTTCACTAGATTACGCCCTAGTTGATACATATGGACTTCATCAGGACCGTCAGCAATACGGATAGTACGACCATAAATCCAAAATTCTGCGAGTGGAGTATCTTGACAAACTCCCATTCCGCCGTGGGCTTGAATGGCTCGGTCGACCACTTTAGTCGTCATATCTGGAACCGCAATTTTGATCATCGCAATTAGATTTTTTGCTCCAGCAGCACCAAATCTATCAATCTTATCTGCACAAGAAAGGGTTAATAATCGTGTCTGTTCAATCTCTGCAGCAGACTTCGCAATATCTTGTCTTATACTACTAAAATCTTTAATTTTTCGTCCAAAGGCTTCACGTTCTGCTACACGCTCACACATCATTTCAAGAGAACGCTGTGCCGCACCAATCAAACGCATACAGTGATGAATTCTTCCAGGACCTAAACGACCTTGTGCAATTTCAAAACCACGCCCCTCGCCTAGTAACATATTCTCAACGGGAACTCGAACATTGGTTAATTTTATTTCTGCATGCCCCTCTGGGGAATCAATCGAACCAAAAACACGTAATGGACGAACAATTTCTACTCCAGGTGTATTACGCGGAACAATAATCATACTTTGCTGTGCATGACGTTGGGCGTTAGGATCTGTTTTTCCCATTACAATGAACACCTTACAATTAGGGCGCATCGCGCCCGAAGACCACCATTTACGTCCATTAATTATATACTCATCTCCTTCTCTAACAATCGAGGTTTCAATATTAGTTGCATCTGAAGAAGCCACCGCAGGTTCTGTCATTAAAAATGCAGAACGTATTTCACCATTCATCAAAGGTGTTAACCACTGTGCTTGCTGCTCTGGAGTGCCATATTTTGCAAATACTTCCATATTTCCTGTATCTGGGGCAGAGCAGTTAAATACTTCAGAGGCTATTTTAGAACGCCCCATCAATTCGGCAATGGGAGCATATTCAAGATTGGTTAGTCCGGCACTCAAATCTCCATAATCTGTAGGGAGAAATAAATTCCACAAACCTTCTCTTTTTGCGGCCGCTTTCCAGTCTTCTAATTTGGGGAAATCTTGCCATAAATTATTGTGATCTTGGTGATAAGCTTGTATCTCGTTTTCATGTGGATAGATATGCTCTATCATAAAATCATTCACCCTTTTTTGTAGTGCAAGGGATTTCTCTGTGTACTCGAAATTCATTTCAATAGTTGTTTACAAGTGAAGGTAATCAATACCTCTAAAGAGGGCAAAAAAAAAGCCTATTTCTCTCTTCTATGAGTCAAATAAATTATTGCACCTGCATAATTATTTAACCAAAAGTTTTAAAAAATAAAATAATTTATTGTATGTTGAAATTTAAATCTCTATTCATGAAGCAACTTATTAGTTACCTATTCGCCCTATTAGTCACTTTATCTCTTCAAGCGCAGAAGAAGAAAAAAGAAAGCGGACTTAAACCCTTAGACTCTCTCACCAAAGAAATGGTTACTCAAAAGGGATTGATTACCACCTATCTCAACGAAGAAAACAAGTTGTTTTTTGAATTACCACAAGAACTTCTCGAAAAAGAACTTTTAGTGGTAACACGCTTTGCACAACTACCAGCCAACTATTCTGCCTACCTCAATGCTGGGTCAAAAACAGCGCAACAAGTGATTCGTTTTGAAAAAAAAGGAAAAAAGATTCTTATCAAACAAGTAAGTTATAATAATATCGCTAGCGCGGAAGAAGACCCCATTGCCATTAGTGTAGAAGAGAATAACTTTGCCCCTATTCTAGCCGCTTTTGACATCAAAAACAAAGAAAAAGACCGCTTCTTAATAGATGTTACCAGCCACTTTATGGCAGATTCCCCTGGCTTTAATATCATTCGAAAAGGAGATAAAGACCGCTACAAAGTTGGTGGAGTTGACAAAAAACGCAGTAGCATAGACAGTGCTAATAGTTTTCCTAAAAATACCGAAATTAGGCATACCCTCACCTTCAAGGTAAATCAACCACCACGGGCGAATCGCTCGAATACCTTTAGCTTTCAAATCAATCATTCTTTTATTGTCTTACCAGAAGATCCCATGCCTATTCGCTATGAAGATGAACGCGTAGGTTGGTTTAGCTTGTCTAAGATTGATTATAGCTCAGATGCATTAAAGTCAGATCAATACCGCATTGTTCGCCGATGGAGACTCGAACCCAAAGACAAAGAAGCCTATCTCAAGGGGAAATTAGTTGAACCCGTTAAACCCATTATATATTACCTAGACCCTGCCACTCCCCTTAAATGGAGAAAGTATTTTAAACTGGGGATTGAAGACTGGAATACCGCTTTTGAAAAAGCTGGATTTAAAAATGCAATCTTGGCAAAAGACCCCCCATCAAAAGAAGAAGACCCAGACTTTAGCCCAGAAGATGTTCGTTATTCCACAGTGCGGTATGTTGCATCAACAACACGAAATGCAACAGGACCCAGCGTCTCTGATCCAAGAACAGGAGAGATTCTCGAAAGTGATATTATCTGGTACCACAACCACCTGCGTTCTTACCGTAATCGTTACTTACTAGAAACAGGAGCGGCCAATCCTAAAGCGCGTTCCCTTAACACACCAGAAGAAGAAATTGGTGAGATGATGCGCAGGGTTATTTCTCATGAAATAGGGCATGCATTAGGCTTACCACACAATATGAAAGCCAGTAGCGCCTATCCCGTAGATTCCTTACGCTCTGGAGATTTCACCCAAAAATATGGAATTGCAACGACCATTATGGACTATGCACGCTACAATTATGTCGCCCAACCAGGAGATGAAAACATTCGTTTTGTTCGTCAACTTGGTCCATATGATGATTATGCCATCGAATGGGGCTATCGTTATTATGGACGTTCGCCAAAAGAAGAACAAAGCCTGCTAAAAGCTATAGTAGATGCTAAATCACTTGATCCTATGTACATGTTTGGCGGAAGAGGTATTGACCCTAACTCGCAAACAGAAAACATTGGGGATGACCCCATCAAAGCAAGTAGTTATGGGTTAAGCAATTTAAAAATCGTCGCCAAAAACTTAATGGATTGGACGCTATCTCCTAACGATAACTATGAGGATTTAGCAGAGCTATATGGAGAAATGCTGGGAGTGTATCGACGCTATATCTATCATGTCCATAGCATAATTGGAGGAGTAAATGAGACAAGGCACAATACTAATCAAAGCAAGGCAGTTACTTATCAAAATGTCGAACGAACTAAACAATTAGCCGCACTTGACTTTTTAAAAATTCATTTATGGCAAACCCAAAACTGGTTAATAGATAAGCAGATCATCTCAGAAATTAAAGGAGAAGGGGGATTAATAAGCTTACAAAACTTGCAGCGCTCTGCATTAAATCGATTACTTAGTGTTAAGCGATTAAACCGCATGCTTTCTGCAAATGCCTCACTAGTAGGTCAAGGCATGGATGCGGCAGAATTACTTAATCATTTATATACCGATCTAATTACAACATCTAAAAATTTAGACCTTTCACAAAAAAGTTTACAGCTTCATTTTACGACTCAACTAAAAGTATTGTTAGAAGAAGATAAACTCAACCCTAGCGTTAAAGCAGAAATTAAAGGGATGCTTCATAAAATTGAAAAGTTCGCTAAGAAAAAAAGTAAAACGGCTAATCAAAGTAGCAAAAACCACTTTAATTATTTAGAAGAAATCGCTCAGGTTGAATAGATTAAAATAGGGCGTCAATAATATCAAAAGCGGTTTCGGCCATTTTATTACCCTTTTCATCAAGTAGTGGATTGATTTCGCAGACTTCTAGGCAACTCACTTTTTCTGAGGCCATAAACCCTTTGATTAAAGCGACAATTTCTTCTGGATCAAAGCCCTTTGAAACAGGCGTTCCAGTTCCGCTAGAAATCAAGTCACAATCAAGACTATCTACATCAAAGGTGATATAAATCAAATCGACATCAGATAACTTTTCAAGTGCTTCTGTGACACAAGTTTCAATAGTTCTATGACGCACTTCGTGCACAGGGTAAGTGCGAATTTGGTATTCTTCTATGGTGCGATCTTCGGCTTCTTCTGTAGAGCGAAGGCCAAAATAGATCAAATGTTCTGGTTTAAGTTTTGTCGACTCTCCCCCTAAAGATTTGATTTGATTCCAACTGTCAAAGGTATCCTTACTGATGGTATTGACCGCATATTTTTCATTGTCGTGCCCTAAAGCAGCGGCTAATGGCATCCCATGGACATTCCCCGAAGGCGAACTTAAAGGGGTGTGTAAATCTGCATGGGCATCTATCCATATCGCCCCAATGGTTTTCTCTGGAAAGGCAGATTTAATTCCTGCTAAAGTACCTAAGGCAGAAGAATGATCCCCAGAAATCACTAGAGGAAAATGCTTTTGTTGCAGCACCATGGCCGTTACTTCGCATAGGCGTTCACATTGTTCGGCCACAAAATTAATTCGCTTAGCAAAAGTGTTATTTACCTTGTCATAAATGGTTTCATTATGAGTAGGAACATCAATAAAAGGGTGACGATTAAAAAAATCACTTTTGCGATTTATCGCGGCAATCTCAAGTGCATCAATCCCCATATCTGATCCTCGTGTACCTGCACCTATATCAGATCTATTTTTGATGATTTTTAAACGATAGCTCATGCTTTTATTTTTTTTGAAAAGTACATATTTATTTGAAAATCTATCGCTCTATCCCTTCAATATTTTGCGCGATTTTCTATCTTTGAACAAATCTAATTTTATGTCATTTTCAGACCTATTTACCTCTGGCTTTAAGCAACGAAACCGTGATCACTTTGCCGCGATTGTTCGCGTTGCACTTTCTGATGGAATTATCACAGACGAAGAAAAAGCCTTTATTAATCGAACTGCAATTAACCTTGAAATTGAAGAGGATGAAGTAGCGCAGATTATGGCAAATCCAGATCAATACCCCATCAACCCACCTGCTAATGGGCAACGCCGTCTTGAGCGACTGTATGATTTAACGCGCATGGTTTATGCAGATCATATAGCAGATGAAGGTGAAATTCAATTGCTCAACCGTTTAGTTGTTGGATTAGGATTCCCTGCAGAGGAGGCTAGTGCGATTGCAGATAAAGCTTTGGCGCTTGTCGCAGATGGAAGAGATGAAGACGACTTTATCGCTGCCTTTTAATCCACTTGCTCTTTTACTTTTATTATAATCGCTTGACCAAACAGACATAAGCCACTATTGGTCACTACTAAAGCTACCGTTCCCCCAGCTATCCAATAGTCAGAATGATTGTATTTAAGCATAATTGCTTCCCCTAATAAAGAAAGACCAAAACCGAATAACACTAAACCGCTTACAGCATATAGCAACCATTTTTGTTTTGCTGTCATATTTTTTAGAGGAAAGATAATTCTTTACTCTAAATAGTAAAAATCACTAAAGGAATAATTGATCTCTTCGTCGGCGATGCTGAAATCCATATCAAAATAGATAGAATAAGGAAAACCAAAGGTCCCATCATAAAAGATACGTGCTTCATCTGGGTTTTCTAATAATCGATCTTCAATAAAATCAAATGCCTCGTCTATTGTTAAGAAATCTGTGGGATATGCTTCAATAAAAGGGCCACCATTAACTGCAACTAAGCGATTGTTTTCAATCCGCATAAGCTTGGGTACCGTATATTCTCTAGGGCAAAAACAACTAATTTGCTGTGTAATTTCATAATCAAAAATATTTTGATCATACCACAACGCTCTAAATCCATCTAAACGTTCTAGCTCAGAAATAACAATGGAATCTTTTTCACAGCCTAACAATACAAGTCCGCACAATAATAGGAAGTAGTTTTTCATGTCAAGACTAAAACAAGAAGTGTGCCGTTTACTTTTTATAAAACTTCTTATAAGGAAAATAAGAGACTAGTCCTAACACTGCTACAAACGCAACAGAGTAGTACACAAAATTAGGCGTAATGATCTTCTCTCCACTTGCATAAGAGTGTAAGCCAGAAAGGTAAAAGTTTACTCCAAAGTAAGTCATCATAATACTTGCAAAGGCAATCACACTCGCCAGGTTAAACAACCAGCGACCGCGCAATCCTGGGATCAAACGCATATGAATCACAAAGGCATAAATCATAATAGAAATTAATGCCCAAGTCTCTTTTGGATCCCAGCCCCAATAGCGTCCCCAACTTTCATTGGCCCACATTCCCCCAAGGAAATTCCCTATGGTCAACATGATTAAACCTATTGTAAGGGATAACTCATTGATAATGCTCAACTCCTGAATGTTTAAATCCATTTTGAGCTTGTTCTTCGCATTGGTTGCAAGCATTAAAAAGAGGGCAATGATCCCAATGATCATACTTAAAGCAAAAGGGCCATAACTTCCCACAATCACCGCAACATGAATCATTAACCAGTAACTATCCAAAACGGGTTGAAGATTTGCAATCGCAGGATCCATCCAATTCCAATGGGCAATCATCAAGATCATCGATGCGACAAAAGTAGTCGCAGCAAGGGTTAAATTAGACTTACGTCCAAAGAGAATCCCAAACAATACCGTTGCCCAAGCCACATAAATCATCGACTCATATGCATCACTCCAAGGGGCGTGACCAGAAATAAACCAGCGGGCTGCAAGACCAGCAGTATGCAAAGCAAAAAGGACAAAAGTAGCGCCCTTAAAGAAGGTGATTAATGCGCGGATAATTTTTACATCCCTGAAAATTTGAATAATCAAAAACACAAAGAAGAAAAAACCTACATAGAGATACCAACTAAATAGCTTTTTAAAAATATCGTATTTGTTATAGGTAATCTCTGCATTAATTCGGTCTTCGCTGGGCAGGACATTAATGCCATAACGTTGTTGAAAGCCCTTGAGACTTTCTAAAAGTTCGTCTGCTTCTGTATAATCATTTGTACTTTTAGCAAGTCGCATAGAACGGAAGTACAAAGGCAATACATTGTTTACATAAAGAGAGTCGGTTCCGCTAAAATTAGCCTCTTCTAATTCTGGAAAAGAAACCCATTTATTATTTTCATCTGCTGGAATGGGGAAAATCCTTAGAACTTTTCCTTCTAAAGCAGAGTATAAAAGATTGACTCGTTTATCTACCTCAATAAAGTCTTTTTGAAATTGATTGGGTATTCCCGCACGATAAGCTTCCTCTAATTGAGTAGCGATCTTATAATTCCCCTCTTGATCAAAAAAGGAAATTAAGGGCGCGTATTTAGCCTCCTTAGCTACACCAGTAATTGCTCGGATGGAATCATTTCCACGCTTTAAATAGATAATCGGAATGTTGTACCAAATCGCTGGACCGTTGAGAATAGAGAGCAATACTTGATCAGAGTTTAAGTCATTGTAGGTATCAGACTTACTCACTTTTCGCAACAATTCAGAAGAGAAAGTATTGGCAGGTTTCATTCTCCCCCCTAAATCTTGAATAACAAGTGCACCAAACTTTTCGGCTTGCTTTACTGGAAAAGCATCTGCTAATACTAAAGAATCAAAATTGATTTTTGAACGATTATGATTTAAATGATCTTGCGCATTAAGACTATTTAAACCCAAAAGAAGGAAGAGCGATAAGGCTGCTTTCTTTGCTTTGATTTTATCAATGGCTTTAGCCAAATCTTTAAAACGTGTTTTACCCATAAAGAATATCGCCATCATGCTTAAATACAATAATATATAACCTGTATAAGTAATATATGTTCCCCACCAGTCGTGGTTCACAGACAGCACTGTTCCTTTTTCGTCTGGATCAAAAGAGGACTGGAAAAAACGGTAGCCTTGATGATCTAAAACGTGATTCATATAAATGTCATAATCAAAAATTTCGTCTTCTCCTTTAACCGTTACCTTACTTTCAAATGAGGAATAACTCTTCTCAGTTCCAGGGTATTTCTCGGCAATAAAATCATTTAGACGAATACGAAAAGGAAGCTCTAGTGGCAAAGAACCATAGGTGAGATAGAAATCGAATCCTCCCAGCTGCACTTTTTTGGGATCGTTGTTATAGCCTTTCCCCCCCAGGAGTGAAACTGTTTTTGTTTGGCCTTTGGCCGAAATTTGCAAGCGCAATGCATCCTGGCGTGCATTGGGTTGTTCCTCTGCCTGCACTATATCGAATTTCCCCCTTAATACGGGTTCTGGAATGACAAACTGAAAATTAGGCAAGGAATACAAAGACCTTAACTGCAAGGGTTGCTGCCCATCTGTGGTCAATTCTCCTTGAAATTGATCGGCCATACGCATAAAAGAACCTGCAAAGGGTGAGGTGATAAAATACTCACCGTCTTTTACCTCAATGTTAATTGCCCCTTGAATGGGATTATCTAAGGTGAAAAGCAAGTTGTGGATGTTCGCCACATCCGCTTCTTTGATATAATGGTCGCGTCGATTTCCGTCGCTAGCTTCAACAATTTTCAAATAACGATCTCCATCTGGATCAAGCACCAAACCTTCTGTGGCATTCTCCATAAAGTCTACATACTCAATGGTAAATTCTTCCCCCTTAAAATCGTCTTTAATGATAAAATGGTTGTCTACATGCTGAGATAACAACAATTGCTTTTGCAGTTTCTTACGTAAGGCTTGTTGTTCAAAATCCCCGTCAATTAAAATAGTAAGATAAGTTTTTTCTGATAAAAAAATATTGGTCGAATCTCCTTCGCGTATAGGCATCACCCCTTCATACCCAATATAACGAGTCACAAAAGCACCGATAAGAATTAAAATAAAAGAAAGGTGAATGGCTAATACTGCCCATTTTTCCTTGCGCAATAAACGGTAACGAAAAATATTTCCGATAAAATTAAGGACAAATAGTCCCATGATTAATTCAAACCACCAGGCGTTATAGATCCATATCTTAGCAGTATCGGTAGAGTACCAACTTTCAACAAAAGTACCTATTCCCATGGCAGCGGGAAAGACAAAAAATAATACCGACATTATACGGGTGGAAGCGAGGTACTTTAAAAAAAAATCTTTCATAAAGCGATGATCTTCTTTATCATCGCAAAGATAGATCTTAAAGCAGGAAAAAAAGCCAAAATTGTGATTTAATTAAGGGATACTAAAACTAAAATAATCAACTGTATTATAACCCCTGTAACAAAGGCTTCAACAACTCGCCCTCGAGGGTATTGTGCGAGAAAAAAGGCTAAAAAACGCATTGTAGCCATCACTGTAAGAAAAAGCCCAACCCACCCCAAAAACGAAGGGTTCTTTGCGGTAATAAACAATACATTGGCAGAGCCAATAAAGCCTAAGATGATAATACTAGCTGTTGCAGCTAAAAGATAATAACGGGAAAAATAATGGGATAAACGGTTGATGAAATACATGGTGAATAAGATTTAGGTCTTTACAAGGTATAAAAAAAAGTAAAATCTTACCTTTAAACACATGATTAAAATAGTCCTTTTAGGAGCAGGAAATGTGGGAACAAATCTTTGTAAGACCTTACAAAATAAGGAAGGCATACAATTAACACAGTGGTATAATCGCTCTTTGAATGGTATTAAAAAAGAGTCCACTTCACTTCCCATAACGCAAAGCTTAAACGATATAGTCGAGGCCGATCTTTATCTTTTAAGTGTATCAGACGCAGCCATCCCAATAATTAGTAAAGCTTTAGAAAGCAAGAATGGCTTAATTGCCCATACAGCGGGAAGTGTCCCTATGGATGTTTTAAGGGCACATGAAAATCACGGTGTTTTCTATCCATTACAAACATTTTCAAAACAAAAAGAAGTGGATTTTAATCAGATCCCCCTTTGTTTAGAAGCAAACCAGGAAGAAAACCTCAACTTGCTTAAAATGGTTGCACAAACTACAGGAGGTCCCATACACTTCATCGATTCTGCTCAACGCAAAGCGCTACACATCGCAGCAGTTTTTGTCAATAATTTCACCAACCATCTTTATACCATAGGCGAAGATCTTTGTAAAGAGCACAGGGTACCTTTTTCTGTTTTGCAACCTTTAATCGCAGAAACCGCCGATAAAATTAAATACCTCTCCCCTAGCGAAGCCCAAACCGGTCCTGCCGCAAGGGGAGATCAAAAGATCCTAGAAGATCACTTACAACACCTCACAAAAGAAAGCCATCAAAAGCTTTATCAATTAATTTCAGCTTCAATACAACAACAACATGGATAAACCCAATTACAAAGCTTTATTACCTAATATCACCACCTTCATTTTTGATGTAGATGGTGTCTTGACCAATGGAAAAGTA
The DNA here is from genome assembly GCA_049598335.1 of Flavobacteriaceae bacterium. Classification (GTDB taxonomy): domain Bacteria; phylum Bacteroidota; class Bacteroidia; order Flavobacteriales; family Flavobacteriaceae; genus Arcticimaribacter. The sequence goes on along the minus strand of JBMYNN010000010.1, from coordinate 36,153 downwards.
CTCATTACTTCTCAAGGAGAAATGTACCGAGAAATGGACACCAAGGACGGCTATGCCCTAAAATGTGCCCTTGTTCAAGGCTATAAGGTCTGTATCATTTCTGGCGGAACCAATGAAGGAGTCCGCAATCGTTTAAAAGCCTTAGGAATTTATGACATCTATTTAGGCGCTCACCACAAACAAGAACCTTTTCAAGATTTGATAGACAGCTATGACCTCAAGCCAGAAGAGATCCTCTACATGGGAGACGATGTCCCAGATATCGTCGTGATGGAACAAGTCGCTGTCGCTGCTTGCCCCAATGATGCGGTTTCTGATGTCAAAGAAATTGCCAATTATATTTCCCACAAAAAAGGCGGAGAAGGTTGTGTAAGAGAGATTATCGAGCAAACTCTGAGAGTACAAGGAAAATGGTTGACTAACATAGGGGCAAAAAACGACTAATATGCAGCGCTTTTCGACTTATGACATCATCCTGGCCTCTAACTCGCCCAGAAGGCAGCAATTTTTAAAAGATATAGGACTAGATTTTAAAATTAAAACCTACCCAGTAGAAGAAATCTTTCCGCCACAACTCAAAGCAGAAGCGATTTCTGATTATTTAGTAAAACTAAAAGCCGCTCCCTTTAACAATTTAAACCAAAAAGAACTAGTCATCACGGCAGACACCATCGTTTGGCATAATGATCAATGTTTGGGAAAACCAAAAGATCGAGCAGAAGCTGTTCACATGTTACAGCAACTTTCTGGGGACGCACATCAAGTGGTCACCTCTGTAGCCTTTACACAAGCCCATCAACAAAAAGTCATCCATGAGGTAAGTACCGTTTACTTTAAAGCGCTAACAGCAGCAGAAATCGACTATTACATCGATAACTATCAACCCTTTGACAAAGCAGGAGCTTATGGTATTCAAGAATGGATTGGAGCCGTGGGCATCGAAAAAATTGAAGGAAGTTATACCAATATCGTTGGTTTGCCTGTTGCACAAGTATTAGCTACCTTAGAAAAAATTTGCAGTGAATGAAAAAGCTCCTCCTCCTCTTCCTACTCACCCCATTCATGGTAATGGCACAACTTTCAACAGCATTCAAAAATCATTGGTTTGACGGCTTCGCCGAAATTAACTCCTATGAATTAACACAATCCCGCTATGGACAGCAACGAAAAGGGAAAGCAGTCTTGATCTTTGTAACCGAAGACTTTTTAGCCAAAGAGCAGGTGAAAGCCAACCAAAAGTCTAAAACCACCATTCCTGTTTTAAAATCTAATCGAACTAAAAACTTTCTCACAGGGATCTACCCCTACTCCATTATGAGTAGTACCTTTTCTTCCCTTAAAAAAAACCACCCACTTATTAAAACGGTGGCTTCTATTCAAGAATGGTGCGGGCAAAGTTATTTACAACTCAATGCGCGAGAGAGAGAATATACCTTAGTCTCTCATTCTTATTTTGAGGGTGAAGCAGATCAAAACCTCAAGCTCCCTAAAATAGTTAGTGAAGACGAACTATGGAATATGATTCGTTTTAATCCTAAAAACCTTCCGGTAGGAGAATTTGATCTTTTGCCTTCTTTAGAAATGATTCGTTTAAATCATATAGAAGCTAAAGCGGTAAAAACCACCGCAAGTCTTAACGCAGAAACATATACGCTTTATATCCCCAGTATGCAGCGCAGCTTAAGCATACAGTTTGATCAAAACTTTCCTTACACCATAGAAGGCTGGGAAGAAAAATATGATCATAAAGGAACACAATATACCTCAACAGCAAAACGGATTCACACAGAACGCCGTCAATACTGGCAGGAAAACAATCCCGCTTCGGCGCGCTTTAGAGCACCATTTAAACTCGATTAAACATGCATAAGAAACTTGTCCTTTTTACGCTAGCGTTAAGCTATTTCTTCCCACTTAGCGCACAGGATGCCGGAAGCATCTACCGTCAAATGGAAAAGCTTAACTTTTTAGGCTCCATGCTCTATGTCGCAGCACATCCAGATGATGAAAATACCGCCTTGATTTCGCATTTTTCAAATCACAGACATGCCCATTCAGCCTATTTATCCTTAACGCGAGGAGATGGTGGACAAAACCTTATTGGAACAGAATTAAGGGAATTACTAGGGGTAATTCGTACCAACGAACTAATTCAAGCCCGTAAAATTGATGGTGGAAATCAATTCTTTAGCTCTGCCATTGACTTTGGCTATTCTAAGCATCCTAAAGAGACCTTAAAAATCTGGGACAAAGAACAAATTTTAGGCGAGGTCGTCCAATGTATCCGCAGCTTTCAACCCGATATCATTATCCACCGTTTTGATCATCGCACCCCTGGACGCACCCATGGGCACCACACCTCATCGGCCTTATTGAGTCATCAAGCCTTTTCGATAACCAATGATCCCAACAGCTATCCAGAACAATTAAGCACTCTAAAACCTTGGCAGGTAAGACGTCAATTTTTCAATACCTCTTGGTGGTTTTATGGCAGCAGAGAACGTTTTGAGAAAGCAGATAAAACTAACTTACTCTCTTTAGAAATAGGGAATTATGACGCACTTAAAGGAATCTCAAACAGTGAAATCGCGGCCAAAAGTAGAAGCTCACATAAATCTCAAGGTTTTGGAAGTTCACCCAGTTTAGGGGCTCGAACTGAATACATCGAATTGGTCAATGGAGACCGACCCGCCAGCAATGACCCCTTTGAAGGTATCAATACCACTTGGACAAGACTAGAAGGCGGAGAAAAAGTAGGGAAACTTCTCGCTCAGGCTTTAGAAGAGTATGACTTTAAAGCCCCTCAAAAAAGTGTTCCACTTTTAGTCGATATTTACCAAGCCATTGAAGGCTTATCCCCTTCGGTTTGGAAAAACCGCAAATTAAAAGCCGTAAAAGCATTAATTAAAAGATGTGCTGGTTTATCGTTGCAACTCAATAGTGATAGAGGCTATGGCATCGCGGGAGAAAATCTAACGATAAGTTTTAACAGTGTACACCAAAGCGAACAAAAGATCAGTATTAAAAAAATTGGGGAAACCCAACTGAACAAAGTCTTAACCAACAATATCGCCTATAAAAAAACACTACAACACTCATTAGGGGAAACATTAGGGTCACCCTACTGGCTATTAGAAAAAGGAAGTTTAGGTGTTTTTAAAATAAAGGACAAAGCCTTGATTGGACGACCCGAAACACCCGCATTAACATTACCTATAGAAGTAAGCATTAATGGAAATGCAATTATTTTTGAAGAAAATATTAAATACCGCATCAATGATCCAGTGCGTGGAGAAGTGATTACTCCCTTTTACACACTACCTCAACTGGGAATTAATTTTGAAAAGGAAGTCAACCTCTACCCCAACGATACGGCTCAAAACATTCGTTTAGAAGTTACAAATTATGGGCAAGCTTTTGAAGGCGAAGTAGAATTGTGCTTCCCTAATGGATGGACCATCGATCAAGCCAAAAAGAAAGTAAGTCTTAACGGAAGGGGGACCACTGCATTTGTATCCTATCAATTATCCCCTACGGCTAAAGCCGAAAGTGGTTTGATGGGACCACTGGTTCATGTCAATGGAAAAACAATAGACAAAACCTTTTCAGTCAAAGAAATCAACTATGAACATATCCCAAAACAGTATGTAAGTCAACCCAGCGAGGCAAAACTAGTACGACTCAATTTGAGCTTACCCAATAAAAAAGTAGGCTATATTATGGGGGCTGGGGATTTAGTACAAAGTAACCTTCAAGCCATTGGCTTCCCTATTACTAGCATTGACATCGAAAGTATTAGTCAAGAGGAACTCAATCAATTTGACACTATTCTAGTTGGAATTCGCGCTTTTAATGTCTTAGAAAGTTTAAAATATAAAAATCAACTCTTGTTTGATTATGCCGCACAAGGCGGAACGCTTATCGTGCAATACAACACCAGTAGAAGAATGCAGACAAAAGAGATTCTGCCCTACCCCATCGAATTGTCCAGAGACCGTGTAACAGAAGAAAACAGTAGGGTGCGTATCCTGGAACCCCAACATGCTGCATTAAATTCTCCCCATAAGATTACAGCAAAAGATTTTGAGGGTTGGGTCCAAGAGCGCGGCTTATATTTTGCGAATAATTGGGATCCAAAACTCACCCCCCTTTTAGGGATGAACGATGCAGGTGAAAGTGAAAAATTAGGTAGCCTTCTCGTGGCAAAACACGGAGAAGGGACCGTGGTTTACACTGGATTAAGTTTCTTTCGTGAACTTCCCGCAGGGGTTCCTGGAGCTTATCGCTTGCTGTTAAATCTAATCGCTCTTTAACAATGAAAAACAAACGCATTTATCTTTTTCTTGCTTTGGTCAATATTCTTTATTGGGGAGGCTTTTATATTTTTATGAATAGCTATAGCGCATGACAACACTAGATTGGATAATCTTATTAGGAACCTTAGGCTTTATTGTGGGCTATGGGGCATGGAAAAATCGTAAAAACGAAAGCATCACCGATTATCTAAAAGGCGGGAATAGTGCCCGCTGGTGGACCATTGGCTTATCTGTGATGGCAACCCAAGCTAGTGCCATTACTTTTCTATCGACTCCTGGGCAAGCTTTTCACGACGGGATGGGCTTTGTGCAGTTTTACTTTGGTTTACCCTTTGCCGTGATTATTATATGTCTCTTTTTTATTCCGCTATACCATAAGCTAAAAGTATTTACCGCCTATGAATTTCTAGAACAACGCTTTGACCAACGCACGCGCACCCTTACAGCTTTGCTCTTTTTGGTACAACGGGGTTTAGCGGCTGGGATTACCATTTATGCACCTGCTATTATCTTAAGTGTAGTCTTGGGCTGGCCTTTAAAACCCTTGATTCTTTTAATTGGTTTAATCGTTATTTTTTATACCGTTATCGGCGGAACTTCGGCCGTTAATGTTACCCAAAAACAGCAGATGTTTGTCATCTTTTTTGGGATGATTATTGCCTTTGGATACATCGTCAATAGTTTTCCAGAACAAATTGGATTTACAAAAGCTTTAGAAATAGCAGGAAAAACGGGAAAACTGGATGTCGTTGATTTCAGTTTTGACCCAAACAATCGCTACACCTTTTGGAGTGGGATCACCGGCGGACTGTTTTTAGCGCTCTCATACTTTGGAACAGATCAAAGTCAGGTGCAACGCTACCTCTCAGGAAAATCGGTTAAAGAAAGTCAAATGGGCTTGATCATGAATGGCTTTTTAAAAGTCCCCATGCAGTTTTTTATTCTTTTGGTGGGGGTAATGGTATTTATCTTTTATCAATTCGAAACGGCTCCTCTCCATTTTAACCCTAAAGGAGTAGAAACTGTACTTAATTCTCCGCAAGCGGCTGCTTATCAAAAGCTGGAAGAAGAACACCGCGCTACGCAAAGACTTCGGCATGCGATGCTGGAAAAAAACATTGATGAAATCACCCTACAAAATCTCGCTAAAATTGACGGTTTAGAACGTACACAACGTCAAAAAGCAAAAATGCTGATTAAGAAAGCCAACCCACAACAAGAAACAAACGACAAGGACTATGTCTTTATCTCCTTTATTTTGGGTTATTTACCCAAAGGGCTTGTGGGCTTATTACTAGCGGTAATTCTTTCTGCTGCAATGAGTTCCACCGCATCTGAACTCAATGCCCTTGCGGCCACAACCACTGTAGATTTATACCAGCGCAATATGGGAGAGAAATCTCCGGAGCACTTTGTGAATGCTTCCAAAGTCTTTACCCTCCTCTGGGGAAGCATAGCCATCCTTTTTGCTGCTTTTGGTAGCCTTGTAGAGAATTTAATTCAATTGGTCAATATCATTGGCTCAATCTTTTATGGCACCATTTTAGGGGTCTTTTTAGTTGCCTTCTTTTTAAATAAAGTGAAAGGAAAAGCCGTCTTTTGGGCTGCCATTATAAGCGAGGTATCGATCATCTTTATTTTTACTCAAGACTGGGTTAGCTTTTTATGGCTGAATGTGATTGGGGCAATATTGACCATGATGTTAAGTGTTTTTTTCCAAGGGTTTGCCTCTAAAGACAAAACATAAGTTTTTGTTAAATTTCCCCATTTAACAAACTAACCAAAGGTTCTTTTGTAGTTTACTCGTACCAAATCAATTACTTAGCCTATGAAAACCGCTATTGTTTTCACCCATTTTATATCATCCTATCCCATAACTTTAAAAGAGACAAGAGGAAAAAATGGCTCTAGCTGATGAAAAGTGGAAAACTATTTTTGAACAAACTATTGATGAAAACATACTTTCCCAAGGGTCTGTTGAAATAATGAATTTATTAGAGGAAATCATAAAATTAAATCCTAACCATTGTGATGCTCTTCGAGAACGTTCTATCCCATACTTAAAACGTGAGATGCCACAAGAATGGAAGAGATATTTTGATCAAGCGGTGGTTTGTGACTCTATCACATGGATGGGATGGAGAGGGCATCATTATCTCTACTTCTATCGAGATTATGCAAAGGCCATTGCTGATTTTGATGCCACAGATACCCTTACCCCCAATCATATTGATGCTCCGCAAGGACACAGTGAAGATTATTGGCGAGGACATGCCTATCTAGGGGCTAAGGACTACGAAAAATCATTGTTCTATTACAATAAGCACATTAAAAAAGTTACAGCAGATTTTGGCGAAGACTGGGTAGAGCCAGAAGCCTTTCTCAATATGGGCATCGCCCATTATGAAAACCAAAGCATTGACAGCATGCCCTATTATCTTGATAAAGCTTTACACTATTATCAAGACAAAACCGCCGACAGCAAATACTATTACGCCCTTTACCATCAGGTAAAAGGCAATTCTCAAGATGCCTTAGAATGGGTGGATAAAGGAATCCAAGATTTTTATGATGGGTACTATAAAAAGAGGTCAAATTATAACGAAGAAATCAGGCAGATTTATGTGGAGCAATTGATCGCGTTAAAGCAAAAACTAAAAAACCCCACCAAACGGTAGGGCATTTAAATTATGGTCTGTAACCATGAATTATTTACTCCATTCAGCAATCGAAGCTTTATTCATACGTACATAGTCAGAATTACCCGCTTTTTCGGCAAGGGCTAAAGAATTTTTTGCTGCTGCTATCGCGCCATCCACATCTTCTAATCCCGCTAAGATTAAAGAATATTGACGAAAATACCAGTAGGCATCATCTTTGCCTTCTATGGCTTTTTCCATCCAAGCTTTCGCTTGATTTAAATCTTGACCTTCCTGCAAGTAATACACTGCTGCACTATAATAGTCACGGTGCTTAGGATCTTTCTTTAAAGCTTTTTGAATAGAAGCCGTTGCTTTAGCTACTGTAGGCACGCCAAAAGGCAATGCTACACGGGTATCGGCCCAACCTAAGTTAAGGGTTCCCCCATTATTGTGCAGATTTGAAAACCAAATGGAGAAAGACTCAATGTCTTCTCCTTGAGTTGGAGCCACTTCAACCGTAGCAGCAACTTTATTGGCCTCCCATGGGTCTGGTGTTCCCCTGTTATCGGTAGAGGAGTAGAAAAACACTTCCCATTGGTCTTTTCCTGGACGTGTATATAGGGCATAACTTCCTGCGGCTAATTCTTGATCTCCAAAAGTCACCGCATCCCCAAAGGTGATTATAGTGTTTTTATTAGCACCCGTTCTCCAAATCGCTCCATAGGGAACTAAGGCTCCCATAATTTCTCTTCCTCGCATCGAGGGGCGTGAGAACTCAACACTTACCTCTGTTAATCCTACCGTCTGATATATTTTAGACGATGGACTGGGCTGTGGGGTTTGAACTTGTGCTAGGACTGCGCTCGAGGCACAGAAGGCTAGCATGTAGATTAATTTTTTCATATGATTACGTTTTAATATTATCCAAATGTAGAAAATGTTTCTATACCACCTCCAAAGTTGTCTTAAAAGAATATTTTAATGTTTTGTTAATAATTTTTGTTTAAACTTTATATTAAATATTTAAACATTTGTATCTTTATGAAAATATTAAAAAAAAGATGGTTTACCGGCTTAAAGCAGTCCAAAATTTACCCATAAGTGTTGAAAAAGCTTGGGATTTCTTATCAGATCCAGGAAATCTAAAAACCATTACTCCTGATTATATGGGGTTTAAGATTTTAGAGGGAGCAGAAGATAAGATGTATGCCGGGCAAATCATCAAATACATTGTTACTCCAGTACTGGGGATTCCTTTGCGGTGGGTAACAGAAATAACGCATGTAAAAGACCAAAAATACTTTGTAGATGAACAACGCTTTGGGCCATACAGCCTGTGGCACCACAAACATTTTATCAAAGCCATCCCAGGGGGGATAGAGATGATTGACATTGTTGACTACAAATTACCCTTGGGAATACTGGGAAGGATGGCACACCCCATTTTTGTTAAAAGACAATTAAATCAAATTTTTAATTACAGATATAATAAACTCGTTGAGTTGTTCGGCGAATTTAGGGATTAAATAGCTATGAAAAAGAACATTTTAATCATTGGTGGTTCAAGCGGTGTAGGCCGCGCCTTGGTTGATTTACTTACGCTAGAACACAACATTTACGTCGCGTCTAGAAGCAATGAATCACTCGCTAATACAGGAGTTACTCATATATCCTATGATGTTATGAATGATGCACTAGATTTGAGCAACTTACCCGAACAACTTGACGGTTTTGTTTACTGCCCCGGTAGTATTAATTTACGCCCCTTTCGTGGATTAAAACCACAAACATTTCAAGATGATTTTAACTTGAATGTTATTGGCGCAGTAAAAACCCTACAGGCCGTTTTGCCATTATTGCAAAAAAGCCCTCAAGCAAGCTTGGTTTTTTATAGCACCGTAGCAGTAAGTACTGGAATGCCCTTCCATGCTTCTGTAGCGGCAGCCAAAGGTGCACTTGAAGGATTAACCCGTTCTCTTGCAGCAGAGTATGCCCCTAAATTCAGGGTCAATTGTATTGCTCCCTCCTTAACAGATACGCCCTTAGCAGATAAGTTTTTAAACAACGAAGCTAAACTAGAAAAAGCACAAGAACGTCACCCGCTAAAACAAGTGGGGACAGCTAAAAATATCGCCCAGATGACAGCCTTTTTATTAGGAGAAGAAAGTCAATGGATGACAGGTCAAATACTCCATGTAGATGGTGGAATAGGAGACCTTAAAACAAATTAAAGTGGAAAACTATACAGTATTTTGGTTTAGAAGGGATTTACGCATAGAAGACAACGCAGGACTTTATCACGCCCTAATAAGTGGCTATAAAGTCCTCCCCATCTTTATTTTTGATACTGAGATCATTCACAAGCTGCCTAGAAAGGATGCTAGGATAGAAATGATTCATGCGGCCTTGAGGAACATAACTGATGCTATGAAGAGGAACAGATGTAATGTAGGAATGTATCTGGGACAACCCAAGGCCGTTTTTGAATCACTTTTAAATAAGTTTAAGATCACTAAAGTCGTTACTAATCACGACTATGAGCCCTATGCCACAGAGCGTGATACTGGTATAGAAGAACTCCTAAGAACAAATGATGTTGCTTTTGAAACCCATAAAGATCAGGTCATTTTTGAAAAAAATGAAGTGGTGAAAGACGACGGTTTACCTTATAAAGTCTATACCCCTTATTCACGAAAATGGTTAAAACGCTTCGCAGAAGAAGGAATCTCCCATTACCCCTCTGAAGCACATTTAGATCAACTGGCACCTATTGAACAACCCCAACTTAGTCTTAAAGAGCTGGGGTTTGAGCCATCACAAGTTCCTCAACCTCAATATAACTTTAATGCGACTGTTATTAAAGAATACGAAGAAACTAGAAATTTTCCAGCAGTTGATAAAACCTCTAGAATTGGGGCGCATTTGAGGTTTGGAACACTTAGTGTTCGCAAAATGGTGGCTGACTCCGCCCAGGAAGAAAACCCTACTTTTTTAAAAGAATTGATCTGGCGTGAATTCTTTATGCAGATTTTATGGCATTTCCCACATACGCCACAAAGCAGTTTTAAACCCCAATACGAACGCATTGAGTGGCGCAATAACGAAGAAGAATTTAAACGATGGTGCGAAGGTAAAACAGGTTACCCTTTTGTTGATGCAGGTATGCGCGAACTCAATGCTACTGGCTTTATGCATAATCGCGTGCGTATGTTGGTGGGAAGTTTCTTGTGTAAACACCTCTTAATCGATTGGCGATGGGGAGAAGCTTATTTCGCAGAAAAATTATTAGATTATGAAATGTCAAGCAATGTAGGAAACTGGCAATGGGTCGCAGGTTGTGGCGTGGATGCAGCCCCCTACTTTAGAATTTTTAATCCCATTGATCAAATCAAAAAGTTTGACAAGCAACACGAATACATCCAGAAATGGGTCCCAGATTATCAAGAACTCACTTACCCACAACCCATTGTTGAGCACAAATTCGCTCGTGAGCGCTGCTTAGCGACCTATAAAGCTGCACTGAATGCCTAAGGGTGTAAAGAAACCAAACCTTCCAGAAAAAATATGCGTGAGTTGTCAGCGTCCCTTTACCTGGCGAAAAAAATGGGAAAGGGACTGGGAAAATGTAAAATATTGTAGCAAAAAATGCAAAAACGAAAAGGAAAAGCCCTTGTCTGGCTAAGAAATGATTTACGTATAAAAGACCATGCGTCTTTCTATCACGCCACCCAAAAACACGAAAAGGTTATTGCTTTTTATAGCTTTGATCCATTACACTATAGAGACACGCTATGGGGGTTTAAAAAAACCGAAGCTTTTAGAGCACAGTTTCTTCTTGAAACACTTGCACAGCTTCAGAAAGACCTCGAAAACCACAACATTAGTTTAGTGATAAGTCAAGAAGATCCTGCAAAAGGAATTCAAGAACTAATCAAAGAGCACACTATTACAGACCTCTACTTGCAAAAAGAATGGACCAAGGAAGAAAGAGAACGCGAAAGAGAAGTACTAACTAAACTTTCAGATAATATATTTGTGCACACCCACTACGATCAATTTCTATTTCATCCAGAAGATGTTCCCATGGAAATTGATCAATTACCCGAAGTCTTTACCGTCTTTCGCAAAAAATGTGAAAAATACAGTAAAGTACGCAGCACTTTTCCTGATGCTATCGTTATGCCAGAAGGTAATCTTTTAACTAAAGTATCTTTACTTCCCAGTCTTGAAGATTTAGGCTTAAGTACTCCAGCAGCTCACCCCCACTCTGCGTTTCCCTTTAAAGGCGGAAGCAAAGCAGCAGAGTTGCGCATGGAGCACTATTTTTGGGATACCGAAAAACTTTCTTTCTACAAACAAACTCGCAACGGACTTTTAGGCTTAGATTATAGCTCAAAGTTCTCTGCTTGGTTAGCAAACGGTTCTATCTCTGCACGACAAATTTATTGGGAGATTAAAGAATATGAAGCTCAGCTGCAAAAGAATCAATCGACTTACTGGCTTATTTTTGAGCTCATCTGGCGAGATTATTTTAAGTTTATTTCACTCAAACATCAAGACCGTATTTTTCAATTGGGAGGCATACTACAAAAAGACTATCACTGGAAAAATAATCCCAAAACCATTGAAGCCTGGATCGACGGGGAAACCCGAGAGGCTTTTGTCAATGCCAATATGATTGAATTACAAAAGACCGGGTGGATGAGCAATCGTGGAAGACAAAATGTAGCTTCCTATTTTGCCAAAGATCTTCTATTGGATTGGCGCATAGGTGCTGCCTATTTTGAAGCCCAATTAATCGACTATGATGTACACAGTAATTATGGCAACTGGATGTATGTCGCTGGAGTAGGAAATGATCCTAGAGACCGTAAATTTAACGTTCGCATGCAAGCAGAGCGCTATGATGAAAACGGAAAGTTTCAACGCCTGTGGAATCAAAAAAGTCTTTTCGAATGAAACTACGTTTAATTTTAGGGGACCAACTCAACTTACAGCACCCGTGGTTTGAAACGGTAGATCAAAAAGTGACCTATATCTTGATGGAAATGCGACAAGAGACAGATTATGCCCCTCACCATATTCAAAAGGTAGTAGCTTTCTTTGGCGCAATGCGCCATTTTGCTAACATTCTTAAAGCGCAAGGACATCAAGTGACTTATTTAAAACTAGATGATGCTGAAAACCAACAGTCGCTCCCCGCTAATCTCACTACTTTAATTGAACAACAACAAATCACTTCTTTTGAATATCAAGCTCCAGACGAGTATCGCTTAGATCAACAATTAAAAAACTTTTGTGCAGGAATTAGTTTGCCCACAGCCATAGTTGATAGCTATCATTTTATGACCAGTAGGGAGGATTTATCACAGTTTTTTGAAGGAAAAAAACAATTGATCCTAGAGTTCTTTTATCGCAATATGCGCAAGAAATTCAACCTCTTAATGCAACAAGGACAACCAGAAGGAGGACAATGGAACTTTGATAAAAACAATCGCAAAAAATGGAAAGGAAGCCCGGCAATTCCTGTTGCTTATGTCCCAAAAACAGAGGAACTAAAAGCACTCGAAAAAATGATCCGTTCTGCAGGAGTAAAAACAATTGGAACCCTAGATACAGCCAATTATCTTTTCCCGTTTAGTCGAGAAGAAGCTTTAATGCAGCTTGAGTATTTCTGTGAGCATTTATTAGTGCATTTTGGTGATTATCAAGATGCTTTACACACAGAAGAAATTAACCTCTTCCACTCTAGAATATCTTTTGCGCTCAATGTTAAAATGATTCATCCGCTAGAAGTGGTAGAAAAAGTAATCACCTATTATCGACAACATAAAGATGAGATAGAATTAGCACAAGTAGAAGGTTTTGTGCGACAAATCATTGGATGGAGAGAATATATGCGTGGCATCTACTGGAAAGAAATGCCCGCCTATGCAGAAAAAAATGCCTTAGAAAATCACAACCCACTTCCAGATTTTTACTGGACAGCAAAGACAAAGATGAATTGCCTTCGTCACAGCATTCAAAACTCTTTAGATAATGCTTATGCACACCACATTCAGCGTTTAATGATCACGGGGAACTTTGCCCTATTAGCTCAAGTGCATCCCGATGCAGTAGATCAATGGTATTTAGGTATTTATGCCGATGCAATTGAGTGGGTACAAATCACCAACACACGTGGAATGAGTCAATGGGCAGACGGAGGAATAGTGGCGACAAAACCCTATGTTTCTGCCGCTTCTTATATCAATAAAATGAGCAATTACTGCGAAAGCTGCGCTTATGATAAAAAGAAACGCCTGGGAGAAGATGCCTGCCCCTTTAATAGTCTTTATTGGAATTTCCTCGATGATAAAAAGCAGTATTTCGCAAAGAATAATCGCATGGCCATGATGCTGCGATTATTAGAGAAAATTCCAGCGCAAGAGTTAGCAGAAATCAAAGTCCGAGCAGGGGCCATATTGAGTAATCCAGATGCTTATTAATACAGTTCCTACAGCAGTGGTTTGGTTAAAACGCGATTTGCGTTTAAAGGATCATGCACCTTTATATTGGGCACAAAAAAATCATAAGCAAGTCCTTTTACTCTATATCGCAGAGCCTTCTTTAAGAAATGAAGCCCACAGCAGTGAACGTCATTTTGATTTTATAAAACAATCTTTGGTTGATTTAAATCAACAATTGGAAGCGCTTAACACTGCTGTTTTAACTGTAGTAGGAGAAGTGATCGAGGTTTTAAACCAGCTAAAACAGCTTCTCTCCCTGGAGGGAATTTATTCGCACTTTGAAACAGGTATTGGAATAACCTATCAAAGAGATCTTAATGTCGCAGATTGGTGTCAAGAACATAACATTCTTTGGGTTGAAAAAAGACAACAAGGCGTTTTTCGTGGCATGCAAAATAGAAAAAACTGGATTCAACAATGGAGCCAATTGATGAATAAGGCGCAATATCCCTCTCCATCAAAAAAAGGCTTTATCCATGAAAAACAAGTGCAAACCTTAAGCGTACATTTTGAGAGTTTAGATTGTGCTACTAAGGTGGCAAAAGGAATACAGCCTGGCGGAGAAAAAACGGCACATCGATATTTAGACTCCTTTTTTGAGGGGCGGTATAAAAACTATCAAAACCATATTTCAAAACCAGACCTCGCCCGGAAAAGCTGTAGCCGTCTCTCGCCATATATTGCCTATGGGAATCTTTCTATGCGTCAGGTTTTACAACGTACCGAAACAGAAAAGGAAGCGGGTAAAAAAGGCTTTGGGATTCGTGCCTTTGAATCACGCTTGCGATGGCAAGCCCATTTTATTCAAAAGTTTGAAATGGAATGTCGCATGGAGTTTGAAAGTATTAATCGTGGTTATCACTTACTCAATAAACCTTTAAATCCTAGTTATATCAAGGCTTGGGAGGAAGGAAAAACAGGGGTTCCCATGGTGGACGCTGCTATGCGCTGTTTAGTTGCAACAGGTTATCTAAATTTTAGGATGCGGGCCTTAGTAGTTTCGTTTTTGGTACACCAGTTATGGCAACCCTGGCAAGCTTGTTCTGCTTTTTTAGCGAGACAGTTCTTGGATTTTGAACCAGGAATTCATTTTCCGCAATTGCAAATGCAAGCGGGTGAAACAGGCATCAATACCCTGCGCATATACAATCCAGTAAAAAATGGACAAGAGCACGATCCTAAAGGATTTTTCACCCAACAATGGCTACCCGAATTAAAAAATCTCCCCCCTGCTTTGGTTCATACCCCCTGGGAAATAACCCCTTTTGAAGAGGATCTTTATGATTTTGAATTAGGTAAAAGTTATCCTAAACCTATCATTGACCTTGAAAAAAGTAGAAAAAACGCCTCTGATATATTGTGGAACTTACAAAAGAATTCGCATGTATATCAAGAAAGTAAACGCATTTTACAGCGACATACCTTACCCAACAGAAAAAGCATACAATAATCATGAAGAAGAAGTTTGACCTTAATGAAGAACAAGTTGATCGCATTATCGAAATGGCTTGGGAGGATCGCACCCCTTTTGATGCCATCACAGATCAATTTGGCTTAAAAGAGCAAGATGTTATTGAATTAATGCGCAAAGAAATGAAACGCTCAAGTTTTAATTTGTGGCGTGCACGGGTACAAGGAAGAAGCACTAAACACCGCAAAAGTCGCGGGGAAGAGGTGAACCGTTTTAAATGCTCTAGACAACGCAACATTAGCAACAACAAAGTCTCTAAAAGATAAATTTTGTAACTTAAGGAGAAATCCTTAAGAAATGAAACAGAATAAAACACAAAAAACAAACGAAAGTGTACGCTTGTTTTTGTCTTCTGTAACAGAGGAACAAAAACGAAAAGATAGTTATACCCTTTTAAACTTAATGGGGGAAATTACCCAAACCGAACCCCATTTATGGGGCACTAGCATAATTGGTTTTGGAGAATATCATTACAAATACAAAACAGGGAGAGAGGGCGATTGGTTCTTAACAGGCTTCGCTCCTAGAAAGCAAGCGTTAACCCTCTATCTTATGTGCGATCTCGCACACGATGGTTTAGACTTTAAGGGGCTAGGAAAATACAAATTGGGAAAAGGGTGTCTCTATATCAAACGTTTAACCGATATAAACATAGAAGTCCTCAAAAAGATCATTAAAGATTCTATTCGCATTATTAAAGAAAAATATTCTTAATTTTCTTTTTGTAAAATTTCTACTCCCATCCCTATACTTAAAGCACGTTGTTTGACCCATTGTGCATGACTTGCGCTTCTTGCGTAAAGGGATTTTCCAAACACCCCGGCAAAAAACCAAAGACCTTCTACCCCTAGATCTTCAATCCATTCAAGGGAAACAAAAAAATCGTCTTCGATAAAAATATCATAGGGAGTTAAATCGACCTCTATAGTTTGAGGCTCATTGGGCAATTCTAGGTTGATGGGCTCTTTTAAAATATTTTCTCCAGGAAAACCCTCTTCTTCTAAGTAAATGTTCAATCTTAAAATGACACTTTCAATAGTGTTTTCTGCAATGGAAAGCCAAAAGCCTTGTACCAAAGTTGGGCGCTTTTTTTTCACCCGAACAAACTGTGCAATTTCATTTCCTAATTTGTTAGTGGTAAAGCCAGTTGTAATTAATTTAGAATCAGTTTCATTTCCTATTGCTTTCTGTTCCCACTTTCCGCTGGTTACTACTACTTCTTTTAAAGCGGTGGTTTCTGGTTGAAAGCTAATGTTAAGTAGTTTCTCGTTTGACCCATCTAATTGGTCAATTTTAAAGTTTTGGGAGGCAAAGCCTACCATAGAAAAATAGAGAGAATCATTGATCTTATCATTGGGGATTTCAAGCAAATAATAGCCTGCCTCATCACTTACAGTTCCAATCCCAGCCCCAGGAATTCCAATATTGACATAGGGTAAGGGCTCTTTAAACTCTGCATCAATAATTTTACCAAAAACCATCGTTTGAGCCTGAAGTATATAACCTAAAAGAAGGAAGAAAATAAGGTAAGTAGGTCGCATAAAAGGGATTTGGGCTTTTTAGTTTTTAAATTCGTTGGATTTTAGCTCCAATTTTTTGAAGGCGTTCAACAATTTTTTCATAGCCTCGGTCGATTTGCTCAATATTATGAATTGAAGAAGTACCTTTCGCTGAAAGCGCAGCAATCAGTAAGGCAATCCCTGCGCGAATATCTGGGGAAGTCAGGGTTGCTGCTTTCAGTTCTGACTTAAAATCATGACCAATAATCGAGGCACGATGGGGATCACATAAAATTATTTTTGCGCCCATATCAATTAATTTATCAACAAAGAATAGGCGGCTTTCGAACATTTTTTGATGAATTAAAACACTTCCTCTAGCTTGAGTCGCAACTACAAGAACAATACTCAATAAATCTGGCGTAAATCCAGGCCATGGAGCATCTGCAACGGTTAAGATGGAACCGTCAATATAGTTTTGTATTTCATATCCCTCTGTATGAGCAGGGATAAAAATATCATCTTCCAGTTTTTCTATGGTTAATCCAAGCTTTCTAAAGACAGATGGAATTTGCCCGAGATAATCCCATTGAACATTTTTGATGGTCAATTGACTCTGGGTCATGGCTGCTAGTCCAATCCAACTTCCAATTTCTACCATATCGGGTAAAATACGGTGGGTTGTACCCTTTAAGGAGTCCACACCTTGAATCTTCAATAAATTTGAACCTACACCAGTGATTTTTGCACCCATACGAATCAACATATTACACAGCTGTTGCAAGTAAGGCTCGCAAGCCGCGTTATAAATGGTAGTTGTTCCTCTAGCTAAAACGGCAGCCATCACAATATTAGCTGTCCCAGTAACAGAAGCTTCATCTAAAAGCATATCTGTCCCTTTTAATTCTTTAGCTTCAACAGAATAAAAATAATCTTCACGATTATAGTTAAAGGCTGCACCTAATTTAATTAATCCCTCAAAATGAGTGTCCAAACGACGACGCCCTATCTTATCACCACCAGGACGTGGGATACTTCCAACTCCAAAACGAGCTAATAATGGTCCCACCAACATGATAGAACCACGCAGTCCTTTTCCATCAATTTTAAATTGATCAGACTGCAAATAATCTAGGTTGATTTCGTCGGCTTGAAAACGATAACTTCCTGGACCCAAATGTGTTACTTTAACGCCAAAATTGATAAGTAACTCAATCAATTTATTGACATCAATGATGTCTGGGATATTATTAATGGTTACCTCTTCTCCTGTAAGCAGCACCGCACATAGAATTTGAAGAGCTTCATTTTTTGCCCCTTGTGGGGTAATTTCACCCTTTAATTGATGTCCACCTTCAATGATAAATGTACCCATGGAAACAGTTTAATAACGTTTACGGTTTCGGTTTTTTCTTGATTTACTGCTACCATTACTTTTTGGTCCGTTCCCATTTTTAGACTTCATGCGTAATACGTCTTGAGTAGGGGTAAGTGGTAAAAGGTCTTCTTTTACTTTGAGATGACCGTTTGAAAGTTCTGTGAGGTGATCAAAAATAACCTGATCATCTACCGTGTCTTTATTCCAGTTTAAAAAACACTTTTTCATATGGTTTGCAATGTTATAAATCAAAGCATCTTTCATTTCGCTTTCTTCCCATTTTAATGCAACATCAATCATGCTCTTGATATTATTTCCATAAAAACGATATTTAGGGAAATTTTGAGGATAGCTTAGGGGATGCGGCCTTTGTTCTAAAAGTTCTTTTTCTGGTTTCTCAAAGGGAGAATCCACATCAAGGTTGAATTCTGACATTATAAACAATTGATCCCACAGTTTATGCTGAAAATCTGGTACATCGCGCAAATGCGGATTGAGATTTCCCATCACTCCAATGATGGCCTTGGCCTTTTTGTTGCGTTCTTCACGATCCTTAGTTTCTTTGAGCTGCTTGACCATGATATGCATATGGCGTCCATATTCGGGAATAATTAAAGGTGTCCTTTCAGAATTGTATTGTAATGCTTCCATAAATGGTTTGGGTATTTTTTAGGTGTGCTGTGTAAATGTAGTGTTTAAATTAAAAAAAGGAAAAAATTATAGGGTAATTAGTCCTTTAATCTTTTGGGCTTGTTTATAGATTGTAATTACTGCATCTGGGTCTTCCATCTTTACTTTCACCGATAAGCTGATAAAGTTTTTTTTAGAGGACATTTTTCTTGAAAAAACAGCTTCTTTTTTGGTAAACATTAGCTTGAGAGCATCTTCCTTAACTTCACCTTCTCTTAGAATAAATTTGAATAAATAAACTCCTGGCCATTCTTGTGAAGTAAGGAGTTGTTCGTGAAATCGTGAATAAAATTCTTCTGGATTTT
This sequence comes from Flavobacteriaceae bacterium, assembly GCA_049598335.1. GTDB lineage: Bacteria > Bacteroidota > Bacteroidia > Flavobacteriales > Flavobacteriaceae > Arcticimaribacter. The sequence goes on along the minus strand of JBMYNN010000010.1, from coordinate 17,343 downwards.
CTTTAGAAAGCATTCAGTTGGGCTATTTTTATACAAATATAGACGAAATCTTAGGTTATCGAACTACAAAAGACACACATCAAGAGGATTGTTCTCACAGGTGGACCCGGTAGCGGAAAAACTACCCTTATCAACCTTTTAAAAAAAGAAGGATATTCTTGCTTTGACGAAGCTTCGAGAAAATACATTCAAATGGGAAAAACAGAAGGGAAGCACAATTTTTTTGCAGAGAACCCTTTAGCCTTTAGCAAACTAATTTGGAATGACAGAAAAGAACAGTTTCGTTTAGCAGAAGATATTTTTGCAAACAACGATAAAAGTCATCTCATTTTTTATGATCGCGGTCTAGCCGATGTTACTGCATATTTAAGACACACCAAATCTCCTCAAAGCAATTGGGAAAAGCAATTAGCTAAGTATCCATATGACAAGGTTTTTTCAATTGCTCCTGTCGCATCGATCTATCAAAAAGATGAAAGTAGAATGGAATCTTTTCTGGAAGCGCTCTCTTTGCATCAAGTAGTCAAAGAAAGTTATCAAGAACTGGGACCATTAATTGAAGTGCCCTTCTTGACACCACAAGAAAGGCTGAAATTTATATTAAAACATTGTAATGAGGGATAAGCTAAGGGCGCTTTTAAAAAAACATTGGAAAGTAGATCACTTTAGACCGCTGCAAGATGAAATCTGCTGTTCCATTTTAAATAGAAGGGATAGCCTTGTACTTTTACCCACTGGTGGAGGGAAATCCCTGTGTTATCAACTACCATCTCTTTTAGTTGAAGGTCCTACCCTAGTGATCTCTCCTTTGATTTCTTTAATGCAAGATCAAGTTGCTCAAGCCAATAGTAAAGGAATAAAAAGCATGGCGTTACGCAATGATCAACCCATGAATACGCAACTAGATAATATTGTCTATGGCAACTATAAATTAATCTATTGTTCCCCAGAAAAAACACAGCACAAACTTTTTTTAGAACGCCTAGCACAACTGAATATTCAATATATCGCAGTAGACGAAGCCCATTGTATTTCTCAATGGGGTAGTGACTTTAGACCTGCCTATAGAAAATTATCACAATTAAGGGATTTACTTCCTAACACGCCAGTTATTGCCCTTACGGCAAGTGCCACCCCAATAGTAGTAAAAGATATCATCTCAGAATTAAAACTGGTTAATCATCAGCATTTTCAATCTTCTTTTGAACGAAGTAATATTTCCATTGAACTCGATCGTTCTCCAGATAAACTGGGCAGTATTATTAGAAGATTAAAGCAGGAGCAAAAAACAACCATTATCTATTGCAGTAGTCGAAGAGAGACCGAAGAAATATCAGCAGCCTTAAACGTAAATGGCTTAGTGTCCACTTATTTTCACGGAGGCTTAAGCACCCAAGAAAAGCAAGATCGTTTATTTGCGTGGAAAAGTAATACTACTCCTATTATTGTTGCCACTAATGCCTTTGGTATGGGAATCGATAAAGCCGATGTATACTTAGTTTTTCACCTTAATCTACCAGCCAGTTTAGAATATTATTATCAAGAAATAGGTAGAGCAGGAAGAAATGGGCAAGCGGCAAAAGCCGTTCTCTTTTTTCAGCCCCAAGACGCTTCACGAGCAAAAAAACAATTTTTAGCTGACTTGCCCCCAACTGACTTTATTGAAAAGTGTTATAAACATTTGTGTAATTATCTCAACATCGCCTATGGAGAGGGGCATGATGGCATCTGGGATCTTTCGTTGACAGACTTTTGTTCTAGCTATCAACTTTCGCCAAAAAAAGTAGCACATTGCCTCACATTGTTCGATCAAGGAAGCATTTTCCATCAAATTCAACACAGCAATTTAGAAGCTAAAGCACAATTTCTATGTACCCCAGACCAATTTAAACGTGAATTAGAACACGGAACGGTTTCACAGGCTAAAGCATTACAAATTATCGCCCGTAAATATCCTGGTATTTTTGATCGAGAACTCAACATAGATCTAGATGAAATTGTTCAAAGTAGCTCGCTTAAATTCTCAGAACTTATTACTCTTTTCAATCGATATCACGAGCAAGGATTAATGTATTTCAATTACAATAAAAGTGATCTAAGACTCATTGGCCTTGTGCCACGAGAAGACCAATATACCTTAAGAGAATTATTGAGGAATAACAAATATTATTTTCAAGGGAAAAAAGAAAAAATTGAAGCAATGATCGCCTTTGCCTCAAAAGAAGAGCTTTGTAAACAAAAAGAATTACTAGCTTATTTTGGAGAGAAAAAAAAAGAAGACTGTCAACAATGTTCTGCATTTAGTTGTCAAAATGCAAAAACAAGCTTAGATACAGCCCTATTGACCCAAGAAATATTAGAAATTCTTTCAAAAGGAGCATTAGCTCCCCACCAGCTTAAATTATCTTTGCCACAGTATCCCATAGATCAAATCGCAACAGCAATTGAACAACTAGAGGAAGAACAAATTATTAAGAGAAACGAATTAGATCAATTTATCAAACAATGAGCTTGAAAGTTGTATTTATGGGGACACCTGGATTTGCAGTGACGACACTAGCAGCAATCCACAGGTCTAAACACCAAATAGTAGGTGTTGTTACTAATGTAGATAAACCTGCCGGAAGAGGGAAAAAAATAAACACCTCTGCGGTAAAAGATTATGCTGTAGCGCAACAATTACCTTTATTACAGCCCCCATCGTTAAAAGACCTCTCTTTTATTACAGACTTAGAAGCACTAGAAGCAGATGTTTTTGTAGTGGTTGCTTTTCGCATGTTACCTAAAATAGTATGGTCCATCCCTCCAAAAGGAACATTTAATCTTCATGCCTCATTACTCCCCTCTTATCGTGGGGCTGCCCCCATCAATTGGGCGATTATTAATCAAGAAAAAGAGAGTGGAGTAACCACTTTTTTAATTGATGAGAAAATAGATACCGGTAATCTTTTATTACAAGAAAAAATTCAGCTTGAAAAGGGAGAAACAGCGGGTAGTCTTCATGACAAGCTTGCACCTTTAGGTGGTGAAGTGAGTATTACGACTTTAGATGCCTTAGAAAAAGGGATTGAAGCCAGGCCACAGCGAACAAACGGAAGCGAAAAAGATGCCCCAAAATTAACAAGAGAAAATACACGTATAGACTGGAATAAATCCCTCGATGAAATCCAAGCGCATATAAATGGACTTTCTCCCTATCCAGCAGCTTGGACAGAGCTACATGAGAATGAAAAGCAATCCCGTTTAAAGATTTATAGAGCCAAAGTAGCATTGTGCTCACATAATTACCCCCTACAAAGTGTTGTTGTGGAGAATAAACAAATAAAAATCGCCCATTCACAAGGATTTTTACATTGTGAAAGTCTTCAATTGCCCAATAAAAGGCAGATGGAGGCCAAAGATTTACTCAATGGCTACCAATTTGACCCCTTAGCGAGGCTAAAATAAGTTGGGGTTATAAACAATCGGCTTGATTTATTAACAATAATAAGGATTTAGGCCCCAATTACTTTGGACTTCCCACAAAGCCTATATATTTGTTAAAGTCTAAATTGTTAATTTAAATCTAAATATTATGAACAAAACAGAATTAATCGATGCAATGGCTTCAGATGCTGGAATTTCAAAAGCTGCTGCGAAAAAAGCATTAGAATCTTTCCTAGGAAATGTAGGTGGTGCACTTAAAGGGGGTGGACGTGTTTCACTTGTTGGATTTGGATCTTGGTCTGTATCACAACGCTCTGCTCGTGACGGAAGAAACCCGCGTACTGGTGAAACCATCAAAATTGCTGCTAAGAAAGTAGTCAAGTTTAAAGCAGGTGCAGAATTATCAAGTGCTGTAAACTAAGCCTAGTACTTAACATTTAAAGAAAGTCTCCTTCGGGAGATTTTTTTTTACCTAATTTTAAGTATGGAGAAAAAACTTCACCCTGGAGATTTTTTAATTGCCGATCCTTCTATTTTAGGAGACGCTTCCTTTCATCGTGCTGTGGTATTGATCTGTGTGATTGAAAAAAAATCTCCTATGGGCTTTATTTTTAATAAGGTATATGATTTTTGTCTTAACGATATGGTTCCTAAGGTAAGCCATAAACTTCCATTATTTTATGGTGGTCCGGTTGATACAGATCAACTTTTTTTTGTGTATCATGCTAGAGAAGCTATTATTGAAAACAGTCATTTAATCCATGAAAACCTTTATCTGGGTGGGGATATCGAGCAAGCATTTGAAGCAATAGAGGACAAACGCTTAAATCTAAGAAACTCTCGATTCTTTTTAGGTTATAGCGGTTGGTCAAAAGGACAATTAGAACTAGAGATTGAACTCAACAGTTGGTTAATTCAAAAAAACAGTGCGGAAAAAAAACTATTTACCTATCCCCCAAAGGATTTATGGCGTAACGCTATGATCAAAAAAGGAGGGAAATACATCCTTTGGGCGAATGCCCCAGATAACCCAACTTATAATTAATTTTGAGTATAGATATGTTCGCAGAACATGGACCAGATTTTTTCTGTCATAGTGGATTGAAACTTCTTTTTTCTGTATTGAGAAATACTGTAAATCCCATGAGCATCATCTAAAACAAATAATTCGTCTGCTTTTTGAATGGAAAAAGGAGAAATAGCTTCTTCAGTAATTTGAAATTCTTCAGATTTTGCTAATTGAGTCAATAATTGCTTGCGATATACCGATTTTCTACAGCCTTGATCCAGGGCGGGTGTACTTATTTCAGTTCCCTTTACAAGGAATAACGCCCCTTTCAAGCTTTCTACTAAATACTTCTCTGTATTGAGAAGAATTCCATCACAATAATCGTTTTCATGAACATAAGTCCAAGCCATATCCCGCCATTGTTGAGCAGCACTTTCTAAGGTGGTGTAAAGACCAGTAGTTAAATAATGATCTTTATATAAATCTATGGGTTGGGTGGTTCTTTTAAACACTAGTGTTTCTTCTCCTTTTACAACTGGAAGAGCAGTAATTGAGTAGGCAGTTGGTGGAATTGCTTGTTCGACAGTGGGCTGTGCCATTTTTACAACACTCAGGCATACCCTACCATCAAAGGCTTTTTCTGAATGGTAAAGCGTTAATTCTGCTATTTTTTCTGAAAGATACTCTAAAGTGAATGATAAGGGAATTTCCATACGTAAAATACGCATCGCTGCCATTAATCGAAGATAGTGCTCTTCCCAAAATAAGATTTTATTTTGTTGGATAGCAATGGTTTCTGTGAGTACATTTTGTTGAATAAAAGCGGCTAAAATATCTCTGGGTACTTCATTTAATGAAGCATAGATTTGACCTTGATAAGTATACATAGATTTAAGTGGCGCCTAGAACTTGTTTTAAACTTCCAATAAGATTTTCCCAAAGCATTTTTGCCTCTTCTAATTCATCCTTATCTGCAAAATCAGAGATTATTAGAGAAACATCTTTGGTGATCTCATCAACCACAATTTTAAATTCAAAATAATAGTCGTTCTGATCCTCTTCATCATTTATCCAACGAAAACGCACTTTCTCATTTATTTTCTTTTGTAAAAGCTTTGCATATTCTTCGCTATCGTCCCAGATAAAGGTAAAGTCTTCTCCTCTAGAGTTGACATTATCTGCAAACCATTCTGATAAACCAGAGGGTGTCGATAAATATTGAAACAACAACTGTGGTGATGCTTGAAAATCAATTTCTAATGAAAAGGCTACTTTAGAAGACATAAATAAAAGTTAGGGGAGCAATATATTGAAAAAATGGAAACTTGCTAATAGAAAATCATATTATTTAGACATAAATGCATAACGAATCTATCCATTTTATTTATATTTGCAACCGTTAAAATGGCGAGGTAGCTCAGCCGGTTAGAGCGTCGGATTCATAACCCGGAGGTCGGGAGTTCAAGTCTCCCTCTCGCTACGAACTAAATCAAGACTTTACAGCAATGTGAGGTCTTTTTTTGGCACTATAAATTAGGTCAGCGATTAAAGTCGTTCTTGCCAAGCATCGCATATAAATGAAGCGCGTTCTTTGACTGTCATTGACATATCTCTAGTGGCTAAGCTAAGATCATAAGTAAGATCCTCTAAAATAGTTTGATGGCTATTATTTTCAATCTGTCCAATTAAAAAAATTGTTTTTAAACCATTTAATTGACCTTCTATGTAGAGTTCTACTTCTGTGGTAATATTTTGTGGAGAGGTCAAATTTCTAAAATCTGTAAACCAGTCTGTTAACCTAATATAGTCTTCAAAAAAAGTATGGATAATTAAACAATTCAATTGATATTCTTGCTTACCCATTTCAGCCATGTTATAAAATGAATACTTTTTCATTTAATAATTTTAAATTTTGGGATAATTTGATTAGATTGTTATTGCTAATTAGCTTATTTATATACATATTTTTTTAATTATTTTTGAATAACCTCGAAATCATAGCGTATACTATAGGGACTGCTTTAAGGAAACTACGTAAACAGGCGGGTTACAATAGTTATGAGCAATTTGCTTTTGATAACAAGATTAGTCGCATTCAGTACTGGAAGATGGAAAATGGGAATAATTTTACCCTTAAAAGTCTATTGAAAGTGCTCGATGCACATGAAATTAAAATTTCTGACTTCCTCTATTCCTTGAAAGATTTAACAGAAAACGAAACAGAAGATAGTATCCGTTTAAAGAAAATAATAGCCTATAGCAAACAATCGAAAAAAGATTTTTCTATATATCTAGGCTATAAGAATCTCAATAATCTCAATCACGTCCTTTTAGGTAGAAATAGTATTTCATTGTCCTTAGCTAAAAAAATTACGTCAAAATTTCCAGAAATATGCCTTGATTGGATACTGAAAGGGGAGGGAAGCTTTTTACAAAGTACCTATAAGAGCAAGTAACAGCTCTTTTGCAGCTAAGCTTAATTTAGTTCCCGGCCCATAGATTCCCGCGACTCCACACTCTCTTAAAAAAGCATGGTCTTTTTTAGGGATCACACCACCAACAACGACTTTGATATCCCCCCTTCCAAAAGATTTTAAAGCCTTTATTAAAGCAGGAACAAGAATCTTATGTCCTGCTGTTAAAGACGAAATACCTAAAATATGCACATCGTTCTCGACTGCTTGTTTTGCGGCTTCTTCTGGGGTTTGAAATAAAGGGCCTAAATCGACATCAAATCCCATATCTGCATAGCTAGTGGCCACAACTTTCGCTCCGCGATCGTGACCATCTTGCCCCATTTTTGCAATCATAATCCTGGGGCGGCGTCCCATTTTTTGAGCCAACTGATCACTAAGCAATTTTGCCTCTAAAAAATCTTTATCGTTATTCACAGCTTTTGCATACACCCCTGTAAAGGTATGAGATTTTGGCTGAAAGCGTCCAAAAGCCTTTTCTAGAGCGGTACTAATTTCGCCTAAAGTGGCCCTTGCCCTTGCAGCTTTAACACATAAAGCCAAGAGGTTATTACTGGTTTTATTTTCATTTCGCGCTTGGGCTGCCTGAAAAATATCCTCTAATAACTCTTTCACAAAAGTATCCTCTCTTTGCTGTTTAATATGGTTGAGCTGCTGACTTTGATGATCTAGCACCCTGCGATTATCTACTTCAAGTGTTTCTAAGGCTTCGTCCTCTTTTGACATGAATTGATTAACGCCAACAATGATTTCCTGCTGGCTATCTATTCTAGCTTGACGTTGAGCTGCCACCTCTTCAATACGCATTTTAGGGATTCCAGCTTCAATGGCTTTTGTCATCCCACCTAAAGTTTCGATCTCTTTGATTAATTTCCAGGCTTCTTCTATTAAGTCATGCGTCAATTTTTCCACATAATGACTTCCTCCCAAGGGATCTACTACTCTACTAATTTGAGTTTCTTCTAGGAGAAATAACTGAGTGTTTCGGGCAATTCTTGCCGAAAAATCTGTGGGTAAGGCAATGGCTTCATCTAAGGCATTCGTGTGTAAACTTTGTGTCCCCCCAAAAACAGCTGCCATGGCTTCAATCGAAGTTCTGGCCACATTATTAAAGGGGTCTTGAGCAGTAAGACTCCAACCACTGGTTTGGCTATGTGTTCGTAAAGCCAAAGACTTGGGGTTTTTAGGGTGGAATTGGTGTACGATTTTTGCCCATAAAACTCTTGCAGCTCTCAGTTTTGCAATTTCATCAAAATGCTTCATCCCGATTCCCCAGAAAAAGGATAAGCGTGGTGCAAAATCATCTATGTTAAGTCCTGCTTTAATCCCAGTACGAAGATACTCCCAGCCATCTGCAAGAGTATAAGCTAATTCTAAAGCAGTTGATGCTCCCGCTTCATGCATATGATAGCCAGATATACTAATGCTGTTAAATTTTGGCATAAACTGGGCAGTGTATTGGAAGACATCTGCAACAATTTTCATAGAAGCTGCAGGCGGATAAATAAATGTATTGCGTACCATAAACTCTTTAAGAATATCATTTTGTATGGTACCCGCAAGGGAATGGAGTGCAACGCCTTGTTCTTCTGCCGCGACAATATAAAAAGCCATGATAGGCAAGACAGCTCCATTCATGGTCATTGAGACAGACATTTGATCTAAAGGAATTTGATCAAAAAGACGCTTCATATCTTCTACCGTATCTATGGCTACTCCCGCCTTTCCTACATCCCCAATCACCCGTGGATGGTCACTGTCATACCCACGATGTGTGGGTAAGTCAAAAGCAATGGAAAGTCCTTTTTGTCCCATGGCGAGGTTTCTGCGATAGAATGCATTGCTTTCTTCTGCAGTTGAAAATCCTGCATATTGTCTTATTGTCCATGAGCGTTTAGCATACATGGTAGCATAGGGGCCACGAAGAAAAGGCGGGATACCTGCCCCAAATACCTCATGTGGATAAGCATTATCTTGCTTTTTCCCCAATTGCGTTTTAGGATTAGACTCTAGCGCTAAAGGATCAAATGTTTTACGCTTCTCCATTTTATTCTTGTAAATATTGAATGGTTAAAGGAGTAAAATTTGAGAATTGCTGCACAGAAGCTGTCTTTTTTGCAACAGCATTAAGGGTCGATGAATCTTGATACTTTGTAGCACCAACTAAAACCTGTTCTCCAGAAAACAAACGTGCTTTTTCGGCCTCTGCTGCCGTGAAAATAGACTTCTGCAAACGATTATTATGTACGACCTTCTCCCATCCTCCTTGTGCTTCTTCTGCTAAAAAGAGGGTCCAAGCTTTTGTTTTTATTTCATCAATAAGCGATGTGATATAATGGCTTCCTTGTACGGCTTGTGGTAATTGTCCAAAACCACTCTCGTGTTTTAAAAGCAATAATTGATTTCTGGCAATTCGATCGGCAAAATCATTAGGGGGATTAAATCGCAAATCATAAGGATGATTCATTACATAATCTACTTCTGATAAAATAGCCGACATCATTTCTGTTGTTGTACGCAATAAATTGACATTGTAGTCCAGCGAACATTTGTTGCGTTGTAGCGGTTCTCCTAAAAGGCTTAAGTTTATCTTAAAATCATAGGGCTTAAAAAGGTTTTCTGCCAGTATTTTAAAGGCATGAGATTTAGCAATTTCAAAAAAATAATTGCTTCCAAATGCAAACTGTACCAATACTTCAATAGGTGCTTTTTGTTCATTTTGAGAAAGTGTATTTAAATACTCGTTAAGGTGTAAAAGGGTAAAAGTAAGTTGCTGGATAATATCTGCTCCAGCATTTGCATAAATCGAAGCATTGACATAGATATTAACGGGTATATTTTGAGTAAATAATGACCACCACATTTGTTTTGAAGCAATATAAGTTTTTGGCCATCCACCAAGATATAAACCCTCTGCTTTAAAGTCATAACAAACAACTACATCATCAAGTTCTTTTAATGATTGAAGCTCTTCTATCTTTGGTAAATACCTAAAAACAAATAAAGCTGTACATGCCTTATCTTGCAGCAAAGACAAAAGCGTTTCCATAAAATCACAAGGTGAATAAAGTTCGAGATATAAGGCCTCTACCCCATTGCAAAGTGCATTTTGAATACGCTCCAGAAACACTTCTTTATCTTTTTTGAATGAAAGGTGTTGGGTTATTTTCCAGGGGGGAGCTTCTTTTAACTCATTTCTTTTAATTTCATTCTCTTTTAAAGGATAAATGGGATGTACAGGAATCCCCTCGGGAGAATTCCAGATTAACGCATTATAGCCTTTTTCTCCGCCAAGATCAAGGTGGATTTTTGCCCTTTGATCTGAGACAGTAAGCGGTGAAAACTCACTAAAAAAGGATTTTTCCATGTGTCAATTTACACATTCAAAATCAAAAAAAAGTCTGCGAGACAAACTAAAACGGTAATTGCAATTCTCCTTTTCCAATATGTCTTGAGAGAACGATTTTTTGGATCTCAGAAGTTCCTTCGTAAATTTGAGTGATTTTTGCATCACGCATTAATCGCTCAACATGATATTCTTTGACATAACCATTCCCGCCGTGCACTTGTACTGCTTCTATAGTGACTTGCATAGCTACTTCTGAAGCTTTTAATTTAGCCATTGCACTGGCATAGCCATAGGGTTTTCCTTCGTCTTTTAATACCGCTGCACGATAGACTAGCATTCTTGCAGATTCTATTTCCATGGCCATTTCTGCGAGTTTAAATGCTACACCTTGGTGCTCGATAATGGGTTTGCCAAAGGCTTTTCTTATTTGGGCATATTCTGCAGCTAATTCATAGGCCCCAGCGGCTATACCTAGAGCTTGCGCAGCAATTCCTATACGTCCACCCTCAAGGGTTTTCATGGCAAATTTAAAGCCAAAGCCATCTTCCCCTAATCGATTTTCTTTAGGCACTTTTACGTCGGTATAGATAATTGAATGAGTGTCTGAAGAGCGAATCCCAAGTTTGTCTTCTTTTACGCCAATTTCAACTCCTTTCCAACCTTTCTCTACCACAAATGCATTGATGCCTCTATGCCCTTTTTCGCGATCAGTTTGGGCAATCACTACATGATAATCTGCTTTTCCACCATTTGTTATCCAATTTTTGATTCCATTTAACACGTAGTGGTCTCCTTTGTCTATAGCCGTTGTTTTTTGGCTAGTAGCATCACTTCCTGCTTCTGGCTCTGACAAACAAAAACAACCAATAGCTTTTCCACTGGCTAAGGGAGATAAATATTTTTCTTTAAGTGCCTCTGATCCATACTGCTCAATACCATAAAGTACGAGAGAATTGTGCGCACTCATGATTACAGATGCACTCGCATCGATTTTTGAAATTTCTTCCATTGCAAGAACATAGGACAGGGTATCCATTCCGCTTCCGCCATAGACGGGAGAGGTCATTATTCCCATAAATCCTAGTTCACCCATCTCTTTGACTAAATCAGTGGGATAGGCCATTTGAGTATCTCGCTCGATAACACCTTCTTTTGCCTTTTGCGCAAAGTCTCGCGCAGCAGCTTGAATCATTTTTTGCTCTTCTGAAAGGGAAAAATTCATTTAATTTAATTTAGTTTAAATAACAGCTTTATGAGGTTAACTTATTATATCAATTAAACAATTATAAGCAACTTTACACATATACCAACATTAAAAATAAGATATCTTACATTAATTCCACTATCTATTTTAAGTTAATTAAAGTAAAATATAATTATGCTGCTGTCGCCAAAGTTTTTTGTTCTTGTGGTACACGTGGATTCATTAATCTGAACCAAATTGGAGGAACAAAAGCTAATAAGATAGAAGAGGGATAACCAAGAGGTAATTGGGGACTATCGGTAATATTCTCCAACACTTGATATTTTTTTGAGGCTTTAAAATGATGATCGCTATGACGGGTTAATTCATAAAGTACGATTCGCCCAATAAAGTGATTTGAGTTCCATGAATGATGAGGCTGAACTCTTTCATATCTTCCAGAAGGAAGCTTTTTCCGTTGTAGACCGTAATGCTCAATATAATTAATGGTCTCTAAGAATAAGAATGAAATTACACCCACGATAATAGCAACTGTTAGCGCAAAACCGCCCAAGAAAAGATAGATTGTAAACAAATAAGCGGGTTGTATCAATGAATACCAAAGCATATCGTTTTTAATGGAAAAGAATGAGCACTTTTGTTGTTGAAGAAGATTGAATTGTATATTCCACGCATTGCGATATTGCTGAAATACAGAAGTTATCCAGAAATGATATACACTTTGATTTAGCCTAGAGGTTGCAGGATCAAGAGGAGTCGCCACATTTTTATGATGACCAAAATTATGTTCTAAGTAAAAATGCATATACAAACAAGGCATGAGTAAAAGCTTAGACAGGCTACGTTCAAACTGAGTTTTACGATGACCTAGTTCGTGGGCAACATTAATTGCATTTGTCGCTAAAAGTATCCCCAAAGAAAGGATAATACCAACATATTCTGTTGTTGAGTAGGTTGTTGTACTTAAAAGAAAAAGTCCATAACCTAAAATCCCAAAAACAAGAGGAATGTTAAGGAATAATAAAATATCAAAAAAGAAGTTATTCAAGCGATTTTCTTTCTGCGCAGGAGAATACTTTTTATCAAAGTCTGCCAAAATCATTTCTAAAATAGGAATAAAAATAAAAGTATAAATAGGAGCAGCAAAGGTTAAAACTCCATTGGACATTAAAGATAACAGTGCCGCTAAAGGCACAGTGTAGGCAAATAAATACTTTAAGTCACTCATATAGTTCGGTTTAAGCGAATATACCAATTTCTTTCTATTTGGTATTTAAGAAAAATAAATTCATCTAGTATTTTATAAAAACTGAAAGGTATTTTAAGGAAATTGTTCTTCTTTAATCCTTTTTGCTTTATACAAAACGCATATTGTTAAACTGATTATCACTAATGCAATCCCAATAAGACTTGTCAAGGTATAAACTTCGCCAAACCAGTACACCCCGAAGCTTAGAGTAAAAACTACCTCAGAATATTTAATTGGGGCTACTTTACTAGCCTCTCCATTTTGGAAAGCTTTGGTCATATAATATTGTCCAAAAAAACCAAAAAAGCCTAAAAGTAAAAGGAGTAACCATTCATGGCCTTTAGGGAAAATAAAATTATTAATACTACCAATCAATCCCGTAAGCGTGGCAATTCCCATAAAGAATAAGACCACTAATAAAGGATGATCTTGCTTTCCAATTTTAGCTATAATGATATAAACAATCGCACTAAAAAAAGCTGCTGCTAAAACAACCCCTACACCGAATAAACTAATCGACGTATCAAACCCTTTGATTAAAACCACCCCAAAGAATGCTAAAACATAAAAAAACCATTGTAATGGGAAAATCCGCTCTTTAAGAAAATAGACGGCTAAAACAGCCCCAAAAAGTGGAGCAATATATCGAATAGTCACCGCAGATCCAATGGGAATTAAATGAATCCCTAAAAAGAAAAGCGACATCGATGTAACCCCCATAACACCTCTTAAAATCAATAATTTAGGCTGATTAGGGACAAGGGAAATTCTCCTTGAACGCAACAAAAAAAAGGTTAATAATAAAGTCCCCAGTGAGCGAAAAAAAACCAATTCAAAAGTGGGAAAATGAATAAGATATTTTATCAAAGCGTTCATGAATGCAAAAGCAAATGTGCTTAACAACATATAACGAATCGAAAGTGGAATTTTTTTCAAAGGATTAATTTCGCCACAAATATCGCTAAATGTTGGCTTACTCCGTGAATAAAAGATTATTATTGTGAATAAAATAAAACATCCTTATTAAATGTTTTCCCCCACTTTTCTTTTTGCGGCTTTAGGCGCTTTTCTTTTAGGTATTGCTAAATCTGGTGTCAAAGGGATTGCTGTTTTTATTGTGATTCTCTTTGTTTATGCCTTTGAGGCCAAAGCCTCTACAGGGATTTTACTCCCTCTCTTGATTGGCGGAGACATTTTTGCAATTTTGTACTACAAAAAATACGCCCACTGGAAATATGTTTTCACCCTAATCCCCTGGATGTTTGTTGGGGTGATTATGGGAACCTATGGAGGAAATTTGTTAGACGAAACCACATTTAAGACTGGGATGGCTAGTTTAATTTTTTTGACAACAGTATTATTATTTTATTTGGAACGAAAACCCTTAAAAACAGTCCCTACCCGCTGGAGTTTTGGAAGTTCTTTAGGAATACTTGCAGGATTTACCACCATGATAGGAAATTTAGCCGGAGCGGTAACAAACATTTACTTCCTCGCCATGCGTTTGCCAAAAAACGTCTTTATTGGCACCTCTGCCTATGTGTTTTTTATCATTAACCTTTTCAAAATGCCCTTTCATATTTGGGTTTGGGAAACCATTGACCTCGCTTCTGTACAAACCAGTCTTCAATTTTTTCCCTTTTTAGGTCTTGGCCTTTTTGTAGGGGTCAAACTGGTAAAAAAAATCAATGATAAAGGGTACCGAAAATTAATTCTTTTACTCACAGGAATTGGAGCTATTGTATTATTCTTTCGCTAATCCAGCGATGATTTCATCAACAATTTCAGGATTTAAAAGGGTAGAAATATCCCCTAGTTGATCTGTTTGATTCGCCGCTAACTTCCGCAGTATGCGTCGCATAATTTTCCCGCTTCGGGTTTTGGGTAAACCAGAAACAACCATGACGCGATCTGGTTTTGCAATGGGCCCTATTTGCTTTGAAATCTCTTCCTTTACTTCGGCGATAAGTGTTGTATTATCTTCGACTGCTTCATAAAGAATCACATAAGCCATTAGGGCATTTCCTTTTATCTCATGGGGATATCCCACTACGGCACTTTCGACTACTGCAGGATGTGCATTAATGGCATTCTCAATGGGTGCAGTACCTAAGTTGTGCCCAGAAACAATCACGACATCATCTACACGACCGGTGATACGATAATTTCCATCGGCATCTCTCAATGCGCCATCTCCAGGAAAATAACGCCCTTCAAAAGCAGAAAAGTAAACCTCTTTATAGCGTTCATGATCCCTATAAATCGTTCGGGCGATACTGGGCCAGGGATAATTAATCGTTAAAATTCCTTCGGCTTCTTTCTCTATGATAACTTTCCCTTCATTATCGACTAAAGCCGCCTGAATACCCGGCATGGGAAGAGTGGCATAGGCGGGTTTTTGTGGGGTTACTCCTGCTAACGAAGAAATTAAAATTCCTCCAGTTTCAGTTTGCCACCAAGTATCTACTATAGGCGTTTCGTTGCCTCCTACATGGGTATCATACCAATGCCATGCCTCTTCATTAATTGGCTCTCCTACAGATCCCAAAACTTTTAAGGAAGACAAATCATAATCTTCAACTAATTTTGTGGGATGCTTCGCCAAAGCGCGAATAGCTGTAGGAGCGGTATAAAACTGAGTGACTTTATATTTCTCGCAGATTTCCCAAAAACGATTCCATTTTGGATAAGAGGGCACTCCTTCAAAATGCAAAGAGGTTGCGCCACAGGCTAAAGGCCCATATACCATATAACTATGGCCAGTGATCCAGCCAATATCTGCAGTACACCAATAAATATCTTCGGGTTGATATTGAAAAACATTCATGAAAGTATAGGCAGTATAAACCATATAACCACCACAGCTATGCACCATTCCTTTTGGTTTTCCTGTAGAACCAGAGGTATATAAAATAAACAGTGGATCTTCTGCATCCATAATTGTTGGTGCACAGACATCTGCTAAACCATCGATAAAGTCATGCCACCATATATCTTTTCTTGGATTCCAGTTGACTTCTTGAAAAGTACGCTGGAAAACAATACACTTTCTAACACTTTCACATTGGGTTAAGGCCTCGTCTGCAATATCTTTTAACGGGACGGTCTTACTACCTCTAAATGCCCCATCTGAAGTTATTAGTAAGGCACAAGATGCATCCTTAATTCTCGCTGCAAGAGCAGTAGAGGAAAAACCCGCAAAAACAACAGAGTGTATCGCGCCAATTCGAGCACAGGCAAGAACAGCAATGGTTAGTTCTGGGACCATAGGCATATAGATACAAACCCTATCACCCTTTTTAATTCCTTGATTCTTTAAGCCATTGGCAAAACGGCAAACTGCCAACAATAATTCTTTATAAGTATAACGAATAGAGGGATCGTTAGGATCATTTGGTTCCCAAATCAAAGCCTCTTTGTCTGGGTGATTCGCAACATGACGATCTAGACAATTCTCGGTAATATTTAATTTTCCACCTAAAAACCACTCTGTCTTTGGAACAGACCAATCAAAGCGCAAAACTTCTTCCCATGGTTGCTGCCATTTAAAAGTGGAAGCTATTTCACCCCAAAAAACTTGAGGATTTTCTATCGATTTTTTACGAGCTTCTTTTAAGGAATTATTTGTTTTTAACTGATAATCATACAACTGCTTCATCGATCAATTTGTTTAACATTTCAATATATAAAATTGATCTCAATTCAGAAGGTCTTACATAAAAAGATAGTAATTTGTTAAAAAATGAAGGAATGATTACAAAAGGTAATAAACTCTATAGTATTCTAAAAATTAAATGTCCCCAATGCCACGAGGGAGCCTTTCTAGAACGCAAGATTTACGACTTTTCCGCTTTTACTAAAGTACGTAAGACTTGCCCTAACTGCCAATTAAACTACCATGTTGAACCCAGTTTTTATTACGGCTCTATGTATGTAGCCTATGCCCTGGGAGTAACGATAATGGTTGCGGTGATTGCACTAAATTTACTTCTATTTGAAAACTTTTCCTTTGTTCGCACCTTTGGGATAGTGGTAGGAGCGGTTATCATATCAGCACCATTAATGAATGCTTTGGCCAAAATTATTTGGGCCAATTTTTTCTTTCGCTTTAAAAAAGACTGGAAGGATAAAATCAAGGCTTAAGGACAGAGATTACCTTATTTAAAGCGTCGATGTCTAAACCGTATTGCGGAGCAGAAAAAAAAGCGCTAAGTCCATCGTTAATTGCTTTTTTAGCAGACAAGTGCACCCATTCGAAATCTAGGGTTTTAAACTGCAAACAATTATTTGCGTTAATTCCTCCACCAGGCAAAATAACCAACTCCTCGTTAGTTTGTATCTTCCATTGTTTTAATGCTTGAATTCCCATTAAAGCACTATTTTTTTGCCCAGAAGTCAAGACGCCGTCATAGCCTAAAGCAATCAAATCTTCTAAGGCATTTTCGGGGGTATTTACTTCATCAAAAGCGCGATGAAAATAAAGTTCCCCCTTTGAAACAATTGAACGAAAACTTTTTAATACATCTAAAGGAAGCTTGCTTTCTTGGGTCAAGGCCCCTGTTACGATGCCTGCTAAGCCTAAATCTTGTAGTTGCTCCATGGTTTTTTTCATCTCTAAAAGTGTCGCTTCTG
>JBMYNN010000009.1:0-57748 GCA_049598335.1 Flavobacteriaceae bacterium | reverse complement strand
CAATGGATTTAACGCCAACCCGCCCGCTGGAGTTACTGTGAGTGTGATCAATCCTACTAGTAGCGATTTTGAAGGTCCTGTTATGTCTGCATTCTCTCTTTCTCCCCAAATAATAGATCTTTCTAACGGTGCTGTTACCGTCTCTGCTACCGTTAGAATTACAGACCAAACTGGAGTAGCTACTCCCAGCTCAAATTTTGGTGGTGCCTATATTACCGGGACCCCTAGTGGAAATATTTACTTCTCCCATTGGGTTAGAGTAAGTGGCGATCAATTTGATGGAATTTACGAATGTTTTAAAACCATCGAACCAGACCAAATTCCCGAAGGAGACTATACTCTTAGGGCTGAAACAACAAACATCAATGACCTCAATGGATTTAACGCCAACCCGCCCGCTGGAGTTACTGTGAGTGTGATCAATCCTGCTCAAGGATGTACTTATGCATCATTAAATGTTATTGCAGGGAGTCTCAATCAAAATTTAACCCAAGGAGACGCCATTGAAACCATTAGCATACAATTGGATACCGACTGTCTCGATAATGATAATAACACCGCTCTTAACTCCTCATCAGAAGGATTACCCAATGGAGTAACGTATAGCTTTGATGGAGTTAACAATATTGTTATTGTAAGTGGTACACCCTCTTCACAGGGAACTTACAGTTATGTAATCGAGTATTACAATGGGCAAACCATTGGCAGTTCTTCGGTATCTACCACAATTGGAGGAACAATTGCTGTCATTCCAGATTCTACCACCTCAACTACAACAGCGAATTCAGGAAATATATATTTTGAAAATGGCACTTGTAAATGTCCGCAAGCTAGTATTGGGGATACAGCCTTGATAGATGGCATTACCTACATAGTAGTTGATGATTCCACCCTTAGAAGTGAAATCGCTTCTGGTAATGTAAACTTGTGCACAACATTTGTTACAGACATGAATAGCTTATTTTCAAATAACACATCATTTAATGATAACATTGGCTTTTGGGATACATCAAACGTACTTGGAATGCAGCTTACTTTTGGGGGTGCTTCCTCATTCAACCAGGATATCAGTAAATGGAATACTGAAAATGTAGGTGCGATGAACGGAATGTTTGCTGGAGCATCTGCTTTCAATCAAAATATTGGAGGATGGAATATTTCGAACGTAACAGATATATGGGAAATGTTTCAATACGCCTCTTCCTTTAATCAAGATTTAAGTTCTTGGAATACCAGTAATATTGTTAGTATGAGAAGTATGTTTGAAGGCGCAATAGCGTTTAATCAAACCCTCTCAAATTGGGATACATCCTCTGTAATACATATGGGAAGGATGTTTTTTGGAGCCACCAGTTTCAATCAAAACATTGGGGCGTGGAACATGATAAACGTACTAAACATTGACAATATGTTTAATGGTGCAACGGTATTTAATCAAAATATTGGAGGGTGGAATACATCCAATGTAATAGGTATGTCAGGGGTTTTCGATTCTGCTGAGAGTTTTAATCATGACATTAGCAGTTGGAACACCTCTTCTGTGAACAATATGGAAAGTATGTTTTTCGGTGCTTTCTCCTTTAATCAAGACATTGGAAATTGGGATACCAGCAATGTTACTGATATGAGTAATATGTTCAGAGAAGCTACTGTATTTAATCAAGATCTTTCCAATTGGTGCGTAGAAATAATTCCAAATGCCCCTGAAAATTTTTCAACTAACGCTGCATTGACCCAAGAGAATCAACCTGTTTGGGGAGAGCCCTGCGGTGGTAACAACAACACAGCAGATCAAGACGGAGATGGTGTTGAAGATAGTGTCGATGTGTGTCCAAATACACCACAAGGGCAAAATGTTGATGCCTCTGGTTGTCCAATAAACAATGTTAGCTGTGATTTTACAGTAGTCAATAACCCCTTTGATCAATCACTAGATTTCTGTCTTGGGGAAGCAATTACTCCTTTTGAGTTTAAATTAGAATCCAATTGTGATTCTTCTTCCCTTTCAATCGATGTAAGTGGTTTACCCAATGGAATTGACTATGTTACCAGTACTACAGACTCTTTTACTATTTTAACTTTTCAAGGAACTCCTACCACTGCAGGAGTCGAGATAACCAATATTAACATCTCAGCAAATTACTTCTCCTCTTCCGTGGGCGGTTTAATTTTTGTTGATGGAAATTGTGGTAATAATGGTTCTGGATCAGAAAGTTGTGATTTTACCGTGATCACTAACCCCTTTGATCAATCGCTTGATTTCTGTCTTGGAGAAGCAATTACCCCTTTTGAGTTTAAATTAGAATCCAATTGTGATTCTTCTTCCCTTTCAATCGATGTAAGTGGTTTACCCAATGGAATTGACTATGTTACCAGTACTACAGACTCTTTTACTATTTTAACTTTTCAAGGAACTCCTACCACTGCAGGAGTCGAGATAACCAATATTAACATCTCAGCAAATTACTTCTCCTCTACTTTTGGTGGTTTGATATTTGTTGATGTTTGTGGTAATATAGATAGCGAAAATTCGACTGAAACCCTACAAATAGACCTAGACAAAGACGGAGTTGAAGATTTTTTTGATGTATGTCCAGACACTCCGGCTGGATATCCTGTTGACCCTTTTGGATGTAGTGACGATCAAAAAAATAATGACTATCTAGGCGATGACGATAATGATGGCATTTTAAACTTTATTGATGCTTGCCCAGATACAACTACTAATACCCCAGTTGACCCGTTAGGTTGTAGTGAAGAACAAGGAGGAATGGTCGAATTTCTTAGTGATCAAGACAACGATGGGATAGTAGATGTATTTGATTTTTGTCCAGATACGGCAGAAGGGGATACTGTAGATGAAAAAGGTTGCTCTGAAGCACAGTTAAATGACATAACAGACTTTGATCAAGATGGGATAGATAATGAATTTGACCAATGTCCAGGAACTCCCCCTGGGCAACAAGTTGATGAAAATGGGTGTTCAATTTTAGACCAAGACAAAGACCTCGATGGTATTCTAGATATCTACGATGCTTGTTTAGATACACCCCCTCGTGAATATGTCGATTCAGTAGGATGCAGTGAAGCACAAAAAGACTATGATTTTGACGGTATCCCAAATGATATTGATCAATGTCCATACTCTCCACTTGGAATTGCTGTCAACGAAAAAGGCTGTAGCGAATCAGAAGAAAAAGGCAAAGAAGCAACCAAAGATGATGACGGAGACGGGGTAATCAATATAATTGATCGTTGCCCAGATACACCAGCAGGTTTACAAGTTAATTTAACAGGTTGTACCACAGAACAAACACAAAGCCAAGTAAATATCGATAACGATCTTGATGGGATAAACAACGAATTTGACCTATGTCCTGAAACCCAAATTGGTGTTGTAGTGAATCAATTTGGTTGTCCTATCAACAATTTAGATAGTGACTTCGATAAAGTTAATGATGATATTGATCTTTGTCCAGATACTCCCGTGGGAGAAGAAGTAAACGAATTTGGATGTTCATTAGCACAAAAGGAAGCTGATTTCGATATGGATGGTATTGTAAATGAAAAAGACTATTGTCAAAACACCCCCCCCTATTTAGAAGTCAATGGAAATGGATGTTCTGAAATTCAAATTCTAACTGATACTGATTTTGATGGAATCCCAAATCAATTAGACCAATGTCCAAATACTACTCCTTTAACAGAAGTAGATGAATACGGCTGCTCTTTTGAGCAACGCGATGACGATAATGACGGCGTAATTAACGCGCTAGACCGTTGCGCAGATACGGCTACAGGCGAAAAAGTTGACCCTTATGGTTGTGCAGAAATAGAAGTCAATGCAGATGATGATAATGATGGGGTATTGAATAACATAGACGAATGTCCCAATACATCTTCAGGAGCTACAGTAGACAATAAAGGATGTCCTTATCTTCCTCCTGTAATTCAAGCACAAAGTTTCGAGCAAACAGAAAATAGTCGAGATATAGAAACCGACCAAATACGTACCTTCCTAGGAAAAGTAATTTACCAAGACCCTAACTCACCAACGGGTTCAAAGGAAAATATTTCTCTTTCTATTTCTGATGCATTAGACGGTGCTCTCTTTACCTTGGCACAAGATTCTATTTTCTTAATAGGACGAACAGACTATGAAGAAAACCCAAAACACCACTTTATCGTTGTAGCAACAAACGATAAAAATCAAACTACAAATAGAGAAATGTTACTAAAGGTTCTCGATATACCAAATACCTACTCAAAATCAAATTTCAATGTACAAGTATTTGATGTAAAAAGTGAAACCTCAGGGGCAAAAGTGAATTACACCCGTTATTTAAATCCAAACATCGATAAAGGAGTTGGAAAATGGAAAATTAAAAAGAAAATTGTTGGAGGAAATGATGCCCATTTATTCGAAGTAAAGTCTATGGAAGAAATACCTGGTGAAAAAGGTAAAACTGCTGATCAAGATCAAGGTGATTTCTTGAGTTTTATAAATCCTCCAGATTTTGAAAACCCTATTGATCATAATAGAGATAACATCTATGAGGTAGAAGTTGTAAATATCAATACCAATGACGGTGAAGCAACGCAACCTATCTCTGTTAATCAAACCAATATTATTGTTCCAGAAAACGACGAAAACGCAGTCAAGTTCCAAACGGTCCCTGTAAATGCAACAGATGATTCGGATGGAGATGGAGTATTAGATATCTTGGACAATAGTCCTTTTGTTTATAATCCTAATCAAGAAGATAGTGATGGTGATGGCGTTGGGGATGTAACAGATGATGCAGACCACGACGGAGTATGGAACCCTAATGATATATGTAGCAATACCCCTTTAGACACAAAAGTGAATATAGAAGGTTGTCCTCTTTTCTATCTCCCCACAAATAACTTTAGTATCTCTTCCTCTGAAAAATGTGTAGGACAAAGTGAAATTGTATTAGTTACATTAGATACTTCATATAACTATTCAGTAAATATTTCAGGACAGATAAGTCAAACGCTTCCATTTACTTCAGAAACACTAACCATAAACGAAGTACCAAATGGAACCTATACCATTTGTATCACGGTAGATGGAGTTAATGCATCAGAGTTTGAACGATGTTATACTATTACAGTACAAGAACCGTCTCCCCTTTCTGTTTATGGAAAGGTAGGCTCTTCTGGTAAAACTGTTCACTATGATCTTGCTGGAGGTGATTTTTATACTGTTACCCATAATGGAAAAAGTTTTCAAACAGACCAAAGTTCGATTAATATTACACTAACAGAAGGAATTAATCAAATTCGTATAACGACCGGGATCGAATGTCAAGGAATTTTTGAAGAAGAATACTTCAATTCTGCAGCGGTATATTATACCCCTAACCCTTTTGAAAGTAGCCTTTCGGTTTATGTAGGAGGAAACGATACAAATATCACCCTAGAACTTTATACTACCCAAGGGAGGTTAATCAAAACCAGCGAACATCAATTGAGTCCTTCTCAAAGGGTAATCAATCTTAATACATCTGACTTACTACCAGGTGGATACATTATTAAAAGTTGTGGGGAAACCACAATTCAATCAGAATTAATTATTAAACGATAACAAATGAAAAAAGCAATTCTATTACTGGCTATTTCAATTATCACTTTTACTTCATGTTCTAAAGAAGGTGGAGGAAACGAATCCCCAGAAGTAGTCATTTTACCGCCAACAGCGGCAACCTTGACTTTCCCAGCAAATAATGAACCCTGTCTTGAAACCAATTCGGTAAACGACACCCAAAGTTCCGTTACATTTCGATGGAATGCTGGACAAAATGTATCTTCTTATGACATTAAAGTGATCAATCTTTCCAATAACTCTAGCAATTTGTATAATTCAACAACAAATAATAAGTCATTAACGCTAGAACACGATGAACCTTATTCTTGGAAAGTTATTTCAAATGGTGAAAGTGGAACTCAACCTATCGAAAGTGAAACTTGGAAATTTTATTTAGCTGGCCCTGCCCAAGTAAACTTTACGCCTTTTCCTGCAGAATTAACAAGTCCTATTTCTGGATCGACCGTCACTCCATCTGACGGACTAATTCAAATACAGTGGACTTGTATAGATGTAGACAATGACTTATCGCAATATGAAGTTTATCTTGACACTACAGATGGCAGCACATTAATCAATACAATTGATTATGAATCCAACACAACCTCAATTGATGTTAATGTAGAAAACAATACCATTTATTATTGGAAAGTAGTCGCGACAGATGCAGAAGGAAATCAAAGTGATTCTGGGGTATATAGTTTTAGAACAAACTAATCTCTTTTTAATTTAAATAAGTATTCACCCAAGAAAGCAATCAAAATACCTAAAATAATCCCTTCTACAAAACCAACACTCAATGTAGTACCAGCGGTAGCTAGAAGGTAGATGAATTGCTTTTTATCAGTAGCCCATAAATGTGAGATCAACCGAAAATCAAATAAAAAATAAACAGAATAAACTATAATTGCTGCGATTACAGATTGTGGCAAATAATACACAATCGGTGTTAAAAACAATAGCGTAAACAATAAAATAGTTGCGGCTATTAAACCTGCTAATTGTGTTTTTGCCCCAGATTTTATTACAAGTATAGATCGATTAAAACTTCCAGCGGGCACAAGCGAACCAAATAATGCACTTATTATTTTTGCTAAACCTAAGGCAATTAAATCTTGATTAGGTTTCCAGGGGGTCAATTGATGTTCTTCTACATTCTTAGCCATTACAAAACTCCCAATACTCGTCACAAAAGCAATTCCAAATGCACTGGGTAAATAACGCCAACTATTCTGATCAAATTGAGGGAGGATTAAATGAGGCAAGCCTTGTGGCACCTCTCCAATCAAACTAATCCCCAATGACTCAAAATCAAAAACAAAAGCAGCAATCCCAGTGATCATTAACAGTACAATTGCTGTAGGAAATTTCGGAAAAACTTTAGCGAAAACAAATAAAAGCGATAACGATACTAGAAATAATGCTGTAGTGATTAAATTAAAATCAGCTATACTTAAATACAATTGATATAAACGTTCTGCATAGCTAGCTTTTAAAGAAACGGGTACGCCAAAAGCTGGAGATAATTGTGAAATGATAATGACTACCGCAGCCGCTTGAACAAATCCAGAAACGACACTTTTAGGGAGATAATTAACAAATCTTCCCAATTTAAATACTCCAGCTAAAACTTGAATTAAACCTATCAATAATCCAAGGGTGACCACTGCAATCACAAAATCAAAAGTGAATGGTGTCACAAAAGGAGACAAGGATTCAAACACAAAAATGGCTATCACAGAAACTGGGCCTACGTTTAAATAATTTGAAGACCCTAATAAAGCATAAACTAGCAAAGGTATAAATGCTCCATATAAACCATAAATAGGAGGTAATCCTGCTAATAATGCAAAGGCCATCGCTTGAGGAATAGTAATCACCCCAACAGTAATTCCAGCAACAAGATCATCGCGATAACGATAATTTTCAGGGGGATTGAAAAAATTCATTGCATTTGCTTATTCCTTTCCAAGGTACAACTGTCTGCTACAAAATTGGCTTTACATTAAAAAAAACAAATGAGAGAATATCAACAATATCTATAGCATAGTTGATAAAAGAAATGGAAATTCCCCTCACGGGCAAGAGAAAAGGATAGGACTTTTTGTAGTTTTGACTTTCTTATATAAAAACCAAAATACTATGGAGCGAATTAAATGTTTGATCATTGGGAGTGGACCTGCAGGATACACAGCAGCGATTTATGCAGCAAGAGCAGACCTCAAGCCCGTGGTCTATACAGGAATGGAACCTGGTGGACAATTAACTACAACGACAGAAGTAGATAATTTCCCTGGATATCCTAAAGGTGTTGACGGTCCTTCAATGATGGTTGAATTACAACAGCAAGCAGAACGTTTTGGAACAGAAGTACGCATAGGTCACGTTACAGAAGTAAATTTAAGTAAAGAAGAGGGGGGTATTCATACAGCTGTTGTAGATAGCACAACAACCATAGAAGCAGAAACTATTATTATTTCTACTGGCGCAAGCGCCAAATACCTAGGTTTACCCAGTGAACAACGCCTGCGTGGTGGAGGGGTATCTGCCTGTGCCGTTTGTGACGGTTTTTTCTATAAAGGACAAGAAGTCGCTATTGTAGGGGCTGGAGATACTGCCGCAGAAGAAGCAACTTATCTCGCTAATATTTGTACTAAGGTAACCATGCTGGTGCGCCGTGATGAAATGCGTGCCTCAAAGGCGATGCAACACCGCGTCAATAAAACAGAAAACATTGAGGTTCTATACAATACTGAGGTAGATGAAGTCTTAGGAGATCAAGTAGTCGAAGGACTTAGAATAGTTAACAATATCACACAAGAAAAAACCGAAATCCCCATTACAGGATTATTTATTGCCATTGGTCACAAACCTAATACAGATATTTTCAAAGGGCAGTTAGACATGGACGATGCTGGCTATTTAATCACAGAAGGAAAATCAACCAAAACAAATTTCCCAGGTGTATTCGCCTCTGGAGATGTACAAGATAAAGAGTACAGACAAGCCGTTACAGCTGCAGGAACAGGCTGTATGGCAGCACTTGATGCAGAACGTTACTTAGGTGCATTAGGCACTCACTAAGCTAGTTTTACCGTCAAATTTTTTGATAATGTTGAAAGTGGTTGAACCTCTTGTTCGCCACTTTGCATGTTTTTAAGCATTACTTCCTTGCGACTTAATTCTTCTTCTCCTAACAATACAACCCATGGGATCTGTTTTTGATTTGCATAAGAAAGTTGCTTCTTTATTTTTATCGCATCTGGGTAGAATTCTGAACGTACACCTTTCTCTCTTAAATCAGTAATTAATTGATTCGCCTTTAATGCGGTAGCTTCGCCAAAGTTTAAAAACAAGACCTGCGTTTGATTTTGAACAGAAGCTGGAAATAATTCCAGTTCTTCTAAGACCAAATAAATACGGTCAAAACCAAAAGATATTCCTACACCACTCATGTTTTTCATACCAAAACCAGCCGTAAGGTCATCATAGCGACCCCCCCCACCGATAGAGCCCATCTTGACACCTTCGGGCGCAGTCACTTCAAAAATACATCCAGTATAATAATTTAAACCACGGGCAAGGGTAACATCAATCGCTAGATGAATTCCTTTTAGCCCAATCTGGTCTAATTGATTTGCAACGAATCGTAGTTCTTCTAGCCCCGCTAATCCTATTGCTGAGGTAGATAACAATGCGCTGAGTTGTTCAAGGCGTTCAAACGCTGTTCCGCTTAATTCTATCAAGGGTTTAATTTTTTCAATTGCAGCGGCAGAAAACCCTTTTTGGATCAATTCTTTCACCACCCCGTCAAAACCAATTTTATCGAGTTTGTCTAACGCGACCGTAAAGTCGATCAATTGATCTGCCGCGCCAATGATCTCAACAATCCCAGCTAATACCTTTCGGTTATTCATTTTAAGGGTCGACCCTTGAAGTCCTAGTTTTGTAAAGACAGTATCATACAATTGACACAATTCTATTTCTTGCCATAGAGAAGTGCTCCCCACCACATCTGCATCACATTGATAAAACTCTTGGAATCGTCCGTGTTGTGGGCGATCTGCACGCCATACTGGTTGTATTTGATAGCGCTTAAATGGAAAAACCAAGTCGTTTTGGTGTTGGACTACAAAACGGGCAAAAGGTACTGTTAAATCATAGCGTAAAGCTTTTTCAGATAAAGAACTGGAAAAGGTACCTAAACGATTTTCTTCTAGTGCTTTTAGATTGGCTTTTTTTAATTTTTCGCCATTAGACAAAATTTTAAAAATCAAGCGATCCCCTTCTTCCCCATATTTCCCTAATAAGGTTTGCGACTTTTCAAAAGAAGGTGTTTCAATGGGTTGAAATCCAGCAGTTTCAAATGCTTCTTGTAAAACGTTTTTGAGATAGTTGCGTTGGGCTACTTCTTTAGAAGAAAAATCACGGGTACCTTTAGGTAAAGAGGGTTTCATATATATAATCTAACAGCTATGAATACAAATATTCAAATTTTTGAGGGGCTTATGCAAGAAATTCAAGGATACTTTTAAATCGCTTGTCACTACTTATCTGTGCACCTTTAATAATCATACCATATAATTCCTCTTTACGGTCGTAATCATATTTTTTAGAAGAACGATAAAAAGTCACCGATTGGTCGTGGATGTGGTGCAATAACCACTGCCATCCTTCTGGAGTAGTGATGTCTTGTTCAATGTTAGTTATCTTAACGGCAATCAGGTTCATTTTATCTTCGAGACATTCAAAAATAAAAAAATGGTTAGGGCTAAGATGCTCTAGGTAAAGGTCTTTTGATAAAACATCTGCCCAAACTAGATCTGAAAATTGGTCTAAATGAAGATCTACCGTTTGTGGGTCGTTCGCTTTAATTTCTTCCCATTGCTTTCGATCAATCGATAAGGCAGCGAGATACTTAGCGAACTCTAAGTGTAGTTCCTCTAACTGTTCTTTGCTAAGACGATGATATTCCATATAAAAAAACCCCACTATTGTGGGGTTGATTTAGTTTTTAATTTGAATTAAGCCTTTTCAGGAATAATTTCAAACGGTACTTCAACAACAACTTCTCTGTGAAGACGAACCGTAGCGTCATAAGCTCCTAAACGCTTAATGGTGCGCCCTGGAAGACTAATGAACTTCTTGTCGATTTCTTGTCCTGCTTTTTCAAAAGCATCTGCAATATTTTGTGCTCCAATAGAGCCAAATAATTTATCACCAGATCCTACTTTTGAAGCAATTTTAATGTCTAAAGCTAATAAAGCTTTCCCCAGCTTGTTTGCATCATCAATTAATTTTTGCTCTTTATAGGCACGTTGCTTTAAATTTTCAGCTAAAACCTTTCTGGCAGAGCTAGTCGCTAAAACTGCTTTCCCTTGAGGGATTAAAAAGTTTCTTCCGTATCCGTTTTTTACTGTAACGATGTCATCCTTAAATCCAAGGTTTTGAACATCTTCTCTGAGTATCAGTTCCATGATCTAAAGTGGATTATTTTAATAAATCGCCTACATAAGGCATTAATGCTAAATGTCGTGCGCGTTTTACAGCAACAGACACTTTGCGTTGGTACTTTAAAGAGGTTCCTGTCAAACGACGAGGGAGTAACTTCCCTTGTTCGTTAACAAACCCAATTAAGAAGTTAGCGTCTTTATAGTCCACATATTTGATACCTGAACGCTTAAAACGACAATATTTCTTTTTGTTGTTGGTCTCAATATTTAATGGGGTTAAATAACGAATTTCTCCTTCTTTTCTCCCTTTAGATTGTTCTTCAATTTTAGACATGTCGATTAAGCTTTAGCGGTTTCTTTTAATTTCTTTACGCGTTTCTCTGCCCAAGCAATAGCGTGCTTGTCGAGTTTCACAGTGAGGTAACGCATCACGCGCTCATCACGTCTAAATTCAACCTCTAGTGGATTGATAGCAGCACCATCAACAGTGTACTCAAATAGGTGGTAAAAACCACTTTTCTTGTTTTGGATTGGGTAAGCTAATTTCTTTAGTCCCCAATCCTCTTGGTTAATAAATTTACCTCCCTTATCAGTAATGAAAGTGGCAAATTTCTTAACTGCTTCCTTTATCTGTTCTTCAGATAAAACGGGATTCAAAATGAAAACAGTTTCGTAATGATTCATAAAATTACTTATTTAAGGCTGCAAAAATAAAGCAATTCATCGCTTAGACCAAACATTACTTGCTTTTTATTCATACGCAAAGCTCCTTTTTTTTGTATTTTTGTATAAAATCCCAAATATGTCCCTCAATTTCCTCTACATCGATGAAAGTCTAGCTTTTCAAGAGACTATAGCGCAACAACTTGATAAACTGGAAGAAGGAGCAACTCTTCACTGCTTTAACTCGATCAAGAAAGCCAAAAAGTACCTCATGGAAAAAGAGGTAGATGTGATTATCATTGATCCTAATTTTGCAAAAGAGAACGGCTTTAGTTTTATTGCAAAAAGGGTTAAAAACCATTTTTTTATTTTGCATTCTGCCCGAACAAAAGACGCTGTAAAAGGTTATGAGTTGGGAATCTTTGATTTTGTCCCTAAACCCTTTGTGGTTGAACGATTTTCCATGACACTCAAACGACTTAAACATCAAGATTACGTTCTAGAAAAGCAACGTTCATATTTAACAAGACCCTATATTGAAGTGCGCTGTGACTTGATGAAAGAACGCATTTTACACCATGATATTTCTCATATTGAAGCTATGGGGGATTATGTGAAAATTGTCACAAATAAACGAAAATATGTAGTCTTAATGTCCATGAAGAAAATAGAAAAACTACTTCCAGAAGAATTATTCTTCCGCACTCATAAATCTTTTATTGTCAATACTAAAAAGATTGAGCATTTCACTGCGAAGGAAGTTGTTTTAAACAAACTAAAAGTCCCGCTAAGTCGTTTTAAAAAGCAGGCTTTTATAAGCTACATGCAAGCCTACTAAACGGGATCAATATCTAAATTGACCTTAACAGCTCTGAATTGTCCCACCGCCTCTAAACTTTTTAGGGCACGAGATACGTTTTCTTTAATCTTTTTGCGCTGGGTATTATCGGGGTATTTGATCATTAGCTGCTTAATGTATTGATTGCGCACCCTTGCCACCACGGGATCTACCGGACCTAAAACTGGGGTTGGGAGATGTTGATTTAAAACATTAGCGAGCCATTGAGAGGCTTGCTCAACTTTTTGAAAATCTCTCGCCTTAAGAGATATTCGAATTAATCGATAAAAAGGAGGATAACCAAATGTTTTTCGCTCACTAATTTGCTGGGCATACAGGGCCTCATAATTATTTTGAATTACTTGCTGTAAAACAGGATGTTCTGGCGAAAAAGACTGCAGTAACACCTTGCCTTGAGTGCTAGATCTCCCTGCTCTACCTGCTACTTGAGTCAATAGTTGAAAGGCGCGCTCGTGAGCGCGAAAGTCTGGAAAGAACAACAATGGGTCTGTATTAATGACTCCCACTAAACCTACATTTTTAAAATCTAAGCCTTTGGTAACCATTTGAGTCCCCACCAATATTTTGACTTCTCCAGAGGTGAAACGATCAATAATGCCCTCAAAGGCTCTTTTTCCACGGGTAGAATCCCAGTCCATTCTTTCTACTGTTGCTGCGGGGAAGTATTGTTGCACCTGCTCTTCTATTTGCTGGGTTCCTGTCCCTTTTATATCGAGATTAGCACTAGAACAAACAACACATTGAACTGGTTTTGCGATATGATAACCACAATAATGACAACGCAATTGCTGGTTGTATTGGTGATAAGTTAGAGAGACATCACAATTGGTACATTGTGGAATATGCCCACAACCGTGACATTCGAGTAAAGGGGCATACCCCCTTCTGTTTTGAAATAGGATAATTTGTTTGCCTTCGGTTAAAGTTTGCTGGATTGCTTCAAATAGAATAGGCGAAAACAAGCCTTGCATACTTTTGCGCTTATACGCATCTTTTAAATCTACCGTTTCAATAAGTGGTAATTGTGCTTCGCCAAAGCGCTCCAACAATTGAACATGGCCATACTTCTTCCGCTCCACATTAAAACGGGATTCAATCGAGGGAGTGGCAGACCCTAATAACAGCTTGCAGCCCTGTTGATGTGCTAAAACAATCGCGGCATCTCTAGCTTGATACCTGGGAGCTGGATCAAATTGCTTAAAAGACGTTTCGTGCTCTTCATCTACGATAACAAGTCCTAAATTTTTAAACGGCATAAAAAGTGCTGAGCGCGCTCCTAGTATTATCCTTGCCTTGTTTGTATGGTGCAATATGTTTTTCCAGACCTCAACTCTCTCATGAATGGAATACTTTGAATGAAAAACGGTGACCTGTTCTCCAAAACGCTCTTGCAAGCGTTGTACCATTTGGGCGGTCAAAGAAATTTCTGGAAGCAAAAATAACACCTGCTTTTCTCGAGCTAATTGTTCCTCAATCAAAGAGAAATAAACTTCGGTTTTTCCAGAAGAAGTTACACCTTCTAATAACACAACATCTTTCTCTTCCCAGCTTTGCTTAAGTTGGGACAAAGCCTTTTCTTGGGCCAAAGACAAAGAAGGGCGCTGGATAGAATTCGCTTCTCTTAAAATAGGCCGATCTTCTTGAACAAAACGCTCTTCTAAAATTTCTTTTTCTAGGAGTGTTTTCACTAAGGTGCTATCTACTCCTAAACGTTTTTTTAAGGGCGCCCATTTAACCCACTCTTCTTGCTCTTGAAGTAGTCCCAATAAAAAACTGCTTTGCTTGGGCGCACGTTTGAGTTGATCAAATAATTTTTCCATGGCATCCTCCTCATGATATACAGGCGATAAACGAAGATAGCGATGGTATTTAGGGGTATATTTTTCTTTAAGCGACTGCACGGTTTCGACATAACCTTTCTCAACCAAGTCTTGAATCAAGGGTAAAACAGACTTTTGCTGGACAATGGCTTGAATATCTTCAATTAATAAATCTATTTTTCCTAAACCTTCTAAGACTAGAAAAGCATCATCTGAAATACTGTCCCAATCGATTTCTACTCCTGAAACTTTTGCCACTATGGTTTCACTCGCTAAGAGAAAGGCACTGGGTAAAGCAGTACGTAAAATACTCCCCATGGAGCAGCGATAATAATCGCTCATCCATTCCCAAAAAGTAATTTGATCTGCCGTGACGATAGGAAGTTCATCTAAAATCACTTCTATGGGTTTTGGTTCATAAGTCTGCGGAGCGACTTGATGTTTTTGATAGACTAAGCCCGTGTAAAGCTTATTTTTTCCAAAAGGTACCCCAACTCTGTATCCAGGTGAAAGAAAATCAAATTCGGCTTTTTCTACCACATATGTAAATGCCTTAGGGAGTGGTAAAGGCAATAAGACATCGACGAAATAGTGCATTCAACAAGTTATTTTTTTTCTTGTTTTAAACGACTAATAGTAGCATTAAGCTCAAAACCCAATAACAACACAATTGAATTGATCCAACTGTATAGCATAAAAATTAACAGGGCTCCTATTGAACCATACAATTGATTGTAATTTGAAAAGTTATCGATGTAAATCCCAAAAAGATATGTACTACCCATAAAAAGTAAAAGTGTCATTAATGCTCCAGGTGAAAAAAAACGGGTGAGTTTCCCTTCTATCGTTCCAAAATAATACAAAATAGAAATAGAGAAATAGGCTAGGATGATAAAGAAAATATTTTGCCCCCACACCACCCAATCAAGGGTTTCTGGTAAAACATTTTGCAAGGCCAGTTTAAAATAAATAAAAGTGATAACCGCAATTAGTAACAGTAAAGCGAGCAAAACACTTACGCCCAAAGCAAATAAATACTGCTTAAAAATATTACGGAACTCTTTGACATGATAAGACACTTCAAAACTAGTGAAAATAGAATTGACTCCATTAGCAGACAATACGATTGATAAAATAAAAACCGAAGAGAGTAAACCTCCACGAGGCTTGCTTTGAATATCTTGAAAGATATCATTAAAAAAGCCGTGGGTATCTGCTGGCAAGAGGGTTTCGATAAAGTCCAAAAGGACAATATCAAAATTCTCAATCGAAAAAACGGTTGGAATAAAAGGGATTAAATTCAATACAAAAAGTAAGAAGGGGAACAGAGCCATAAAAAAGCTAAAAGAAATAGAACCTGCTCTTGCTGTTAACGCTCCTTTAATTATCCCCACAATATACATCTCCAGTAAGTCATACATCGAAAAGCCCTTTAATCCAGGAATACGTAGTAATCGCAAAAATGCGACGAGCTGTTTAATCCCAGGGAAAGAAGTCCATTGATTACTCACTTAAAGTTGTTTTTTCAAAATTAAGGCATTTCACACGGATTTACCTCTTTCCCTTTGTATTTTTGCTGCCATGGAATGTGTACTGCTTTGCATAGGAAAAACAGATCAAGCGGAATTAAAGCAATTGATTGATTTGTATCAAAATCGACTAAAACACTATACTAAGTTTTCTTTAGTTGTTATTGATGATATCAAAAACAGTAAAAACCTAAGCGAAAAACAACAAAAAGAAGCTGAAGGAAAAGCCCTAAAAAAACAATTTAAAGCTGGAGACCGCATTGTGCTATTAGATGAAAATGGGAAAAACTATAGCTCCATTGCCTTTTCTGCCTGGATTAATAAGCAACAAGTATCTGGGGTAAAACGCTTGGTCTTTATTATTGGTGGCCCTTATGGTTTCTCGGCCGATATTTATGCCCTAGCACAACAAAAAATTAGTTTATCCAGCATGACCTTTTCTCACCAAATGGTACGTTTATTTTTTGTAGAACAACTCTATCGCGCCCATACTATTTTAAAAAACGAACCTTATCACCACCACTAATGAAATTAGTTTTTGCGACCCACAACAACAATAAACTTGAAGAAGTGAAACAATTACTTCCAGCCCATATCGAACTCCTTAGTTTGACTGATATTGGCTGTACCCAAGAGATTGAAGAAACAGGAAGCACCCTTGAGGAAAATGCTTATATCAAAGCGCGTTATATCAAAACCAATTATGGTTTGAACTGCTTTGCAGATGATTCTGGTCTTGAAATCGATGCGCTGGAGGGAGCCCCCGGAGTTATTTCGGCTCGCTATGCGGGACCTCAAAAAGACAATGAAGCCAATATTCGCAAGGTCTGGGAAAACCTTAAAGGTCATCAAAACAAAAAAGCGCAGTTTCGCACCGTGATTGCCGTTTGTATCGATGGGCAAGAATGGGACTGTGAGGGTGTAATTTGCGGAACATTGATCGACGAGAAACGTGGGGAAGGTGGCTTTGGCTATGACCCTATTTTTATTCCAGAAGGATTTGAGCAAACCTTTGCACAACTGGGCAGTGAAGTGAAAAATAAAATCAGTCATCGTGCAAGAGCTACTCAGCTGTTTTTAAGTCGATTAAAAGAATCTTTTGATAAACGGGATTATAGTGCATAAAGTCGGTATTATCCATTAAACTACCGTACCTTTGCGACAATGAATACATTCCAAGAATTAGGGCTGAGTAAAGAACTTTTACAAGCCATTGAAGATATGGGGTTTGAAACCCCTTCTGATGTCCAATCCAAAACCATTCCCCTACTGCTCAAAAAAGAAACAGACGTTGTTTCCCTAGCGCAGACAGGAACTGGTAAAACAGCAGCTTTTGGCTTCCCAATGCTGCAAAAAATTGATGCAAAAAGTAGCATCACCCAGGGGTTAATCTTGTCCCCTACCCGTGAGTTGTGTTTACAAATTACTAAAGAATTAAAAAATTATTCCAAATACATCAAAGGCATTAATGTTGTGGCCATTTATGGTGGAGCAAGCATTACAGATCAAGCCAAAAATGTCAAAAAGGGTGCGCAGATCCTTGTGGCTACTCCAGGCCGTATGCAAGACATGATTCGCCGTAGAATAGTAGATCTTTCTAAAGTAGAATACTGTGTTTTAGATGAAGCAGATGAGATGCTCAACATGGGTTTTTTTGAAGACATCACTGCCATCCTTTCTAACACGCCAGATGATAAAAGTACATGGCTCTTCTCGGCAACCATGCCAAAAGAAGTGGCGACCATCGCCAAAAAGTTTATGTACCAACCCGAAGAAATTACAGTAGGGACTAAAAATGCTGGGACGAAAAATGTCAAGCACGAATACTATCAAGTTTCTGGGCGTGATCGTTACCCGGCCTTAAAACGTCTTGCCGATGCACACCCTGATATTTTCTCTGTTGTATTTTGCCGCACAAAGCGTGATACCCAACGAGTAGCAGAAAAATTAATTGAAGATGGATATAATGCTGGTGCCTTGCATGGAGATTTAAGTCAGAACCAGCGTGATATGGTAATGAAATCCTTCAGAAACAAACAAATTCAAATGCTGGTTGCAACAGATGTTGCCGCCCGTGGGATTGATGTGGACAATGTATCCCACGTGATCAACTACCAGTTACCAGACGAAATTGAAACCTATACCCATCGTTCTGGCCGTACCGGTCGTGCAGGAAATAAAGGGGTTTCTATGATTATTGTAACTTCAAGTGAATCCCGTAAAATTAGAACGATAGAAAAAATTATTCAATCGAAAATTAAAGCCAAAAAGATTCCTACTGGAATAGAAATTTGCGAAACACAATTATATCATTTAGCCCAAAAAATTCACCAAACACAAATCAACGAAGAAATCATTCCCTACCTTCCAAAAGTAGAAGAGGTTTTAAATGATTTGAGTAAAGAAGAATTGATTCAACGTCTAGTTTCTGTTGAGTTTGCTCGTTTTCATGATTACTACAAAAATGCCAAAGACCTCAATACCAGCGGTGGGGATCGAGGAGAAGGTGGCCGTGATAAAGTCAAACACAATAAAAAAGACAGTACTCGTTTCTTTATCAATGTAGGAGCACGAGATGACTATAACTGGATGCACTTAAAAGACTTTTTAAAGTCAACCTTATCACTTGATCAAGATGATATTTTCCATGTTGATGTAATGGATAGTTTTTCTTTCTTCAACACCCCGAATAGTTATAGGGATAAAGTATTAGAAACCTTTACCGAATTCCAACTAGACGGCCGCTACATCAATGTAGAAGTATCTGAAAAAGCCCCTCGAGGAGGTGGTGGAGGTCGTGGAAAACGAAAAAACTTTAGCGGTGGAGGTAGTCAACGCTCTAATTCTAAAAAATTTAAAAGTAGTAAAAACGGTGATTTTAATCGAGAAAAGGAAAAGGGTAGGAAAAGCGATAAACCTACTGGATTTGGTCGAAGAAACAGACGTTAAAATTGTGTTTATGCCTCTTGATTAGTAGAGACTCAACTTTTTCTTGTTACTTTTGTGTTTATGCGGTATAAATTACTCCTAACACTTCTTTTATTTTGTAACTTGACTGTGGTTTTCTCACAAGAAGAGTCAAGTCGTCTATTAAAAGGGCAGGTAAAAAACGATATCACAGATCAGTTTATGTCTAGTGTTCACGTTTTAAATCTCAGTACTGTTGAAGGGGTCATAACCAACAACGAAGGAACATTTGAAATTGAAGCAAAAGCACAAGATACCCTCTACTTTTCTTATCTTGGATTTAAACCATTAAAAGTTCCTGTAAGCAACGATATGATCAAGTTTGGATTACCCATCTTTCGATTAACCCAGTTGTCTTATGCCCTTGAAGAGGTGGTAGTTCGCCCCTATCAATTAACCGGATACCTTGATATTGATGTAAGTAAAGTTCCTTTAAATCCTGCAGGGCGCTACAATATAGCTGGCTTACCAGAATCTGGCTATGAAGCAGGAAACCGCAATAGATCTTCTATCTCTAAGGCGATAGGATCCCTTTTTAATCCAGCAGATTTTCTCTATAATCTCTTTGGGAAAAATCCCAAACAGATGCGGAAACTCAAAAAAATGAGAGAAGACGATGAAATTAAAAATCTACTGGGAACAAAATTTGATCGGGAAATACTCGTTCAACTTTTAGGGATAGAACGAGTGAATTTAGAAGAAATATTGCGTAATTGTAATTACTCCAATGCTTTTATCAAAGAAGCCAATGACCTTCAAATCTTAGAAGCTATTAGTGGTTGTTATGAAGAATACAAGATTCTACAACTATAGCCATGAGCCCTCTAGAGGATTTATTACTGCAATTTTATGCCTCTGTTGCCGACCGTGATAAAGGGGCCGCTTTTATCAACAAAAATCCAAAATATTTTCAAGAACTTTTTTCTTTAGCTTGTTCTCCAGACCAAAAACGTACTCATATTGTTGCGGCATGGATTTTAGAAAAATATACTTTGGAAAAACTACAACTTCTTACACCTATTTTTTCTAGTTTTTTAACTGGGGTAGCTCAACAAAAGCACGAAAGTAAACGACGTCCCATGATCAAATTACTTTACCACTATTGCAAGGATAAAAAAAGACGAAAGCTCATCGATAAAGCTCAACGAGATCAAATCGTCACTTTATGCTTTGATTATATGCTGGAGGCTAAAAAAGCAGCCTCCCTTGCCTTCAGCATGAAAACCTTACATTTTTTTAGACAACACCAAGATTGGATTGAAGCAGAATTGCAAGCATATATCGAACAACGCTTACCCAACAGCAGTGCTGGATTCCGTTCGGTAGTTCGTCAAATTTCTTAAAATTGACTCCGGGATTCCCATAGAAGCCCTATCTTTGTCTCTTTAAAATTTTGTATGAAACTCACCGCTTTAAACGCAATTTCTCCCATAGACGGTCGCTACCGTAGCAAGACTAAATCCCTTGCTTCTTATTTTTCTGAAGAAGCCTTGATACAATACCGTGTTAGGGTAGAAATCGAGTACTTTATCGCCCTGTGTGAATTACCCATTCCACAATTAGCAGATTTTAATCCTTCCTTATTTGAAGACTTGCGCAGCATCTATCAACACTTTACAGAAGAGGATGCCAAAGAAGTCAAAGAGATTGAAAAAACAACTAATCACGACGTCAAAGCAGTAGAGTATTTTATCAAAAAAGAGTTTGACCGTTTAGAGATTACTAACTATAAAGAATTTATACATTTTGGTTTAACCTCTCAAGATATTAACAATACTTCGATTCCGTTATCGGTTAAAGAAGCCGTTGCTCAAGTCTATTTACCGCAATTAGACGAAGTAATCGCGCAATTAAATACCCTTGCAGATGAATATAAAGAGGTTCCACTTTTGGCACGAACGCACGGACAACCCGCCTCTCCTACTCGTTTAGGGAAAGAGTTTGCTGTTTTTGTCAAGCGCTTAGAAGAACAGCGAAAAACATTGCTGGCCGTTCCTAATGCCGCAAAATTTGGAGGAGCAACAGGAAACTTCAATGCTCACGTTGTAGCCTATCCAATAACCGACTGGAAAAAATTTGGGACAGAATTTGTTGAAAATCGTTTGGGCTTGCACCATTCATTCCCTACAACACAAATTGAACACTATGATCATTTTGCCGCTTTGTGCGATGCCTTGAAAAGAATCAATACCATTTTGATTGATTTAAACCGTGATATCTGGGCTTATATCTCAATGGATTATTTTAAACAAAATATCGAAGAAGGCGAAGTAGGGTCTTCGGCTATGCCCCATAAAGTCAACCCTATTGATTTTGAAAATTCTGAAGGAAATTTAGGGATTGCTAATGTCCTCTTCGGCTATTTAGCCGAAAAATTACCTGTCTCGCGCTTACAACGCGATTTGACAGATAGTACAGTCTTACGCAATGTAGGAATCCCATTTGGACATACGTTAATTGGCTTTCAATCTACCTTTAAAGGTCTAGGGAAACTCTTACTAAATAAAGAAAAGATCAAATCCGATCTTGAAAATAACTGGGCAGTAGTGGCAGAAGCGATTCAAACTATCCTAAGAAGAGAGGGTTATCTTAATCCTTATGAAGCATTAAAAGAATTGACCCGCACCAACGATGTAATCAATCAAGAATCCATCCATAGATTTATAGATCAATTGGAAATCGATAGTAAGATCAAAGCAGAACTTAAGGCCATTACACCTTTTAATTATACCGGTCTTTAGTCCTCAAGGGCTTTTAAATATTCTCCTCCAGGGATATCGACTAGCTTAGTGAGTGCTCCCACTTGATTAAGATCAATCTTTCCTTTGATTTCGAGTAAAATAAAGTCAAGCGAGGTATCTGTTTGTAACTGTATATCTTCCCGTTGATCAATATACTTTTGCAAGCCTTTGACATACATCACTAATCTATCAACTGTACTTTCTTCTGCGCCATAAACAGCACCAAAGCGAACGTTCACCCCTTTTTCGGTGATATTTAAAACAGACTCTAACGTGCTTTCGTTTAATTGGTCTTGAAACCAATTTTCCATATTTGTAGCGATAGTAGTTTCTTTTGTACTCATGACCCTAAAGTGATTTAAACTTTGGATCATCTCAATAAAGGCCTGAGATTCTGGGTCGTCTGTACTTATTTTAAACTTACTAAGCAACTGAAACATTTGAGGACTAACATTGAGGTTGGTAACCAAGGAATTTCCAGCATACTGCTCAAAAACATTTTGGGCAGAGCAGACTGGAGAAATAATCAAACATAAGATGAGGAGAGTATTTTTCATTTTGGAATAATGTTTGTTATAAATATAGAACAAACATGGATGTATCTCACAGATTTAAAAAATATCTTGTTAATTTGCATATTATTTAAAAATTAAGATGAAAAAATCTCTTTTACTTCTTCTCCTTTTAGGATTGAGTTTTACCGCATGTACAGAACAAGACATTGACGACAACCAAATCAATTTCGTTGCAGATCCAGCACCTAATGATGACAGTAGCACCACAAGTTCTACCTCACAAATTACAAGTGTTAATACAGAAGTAAATGATTTTATCTGGAAAGGCTTAAACCTTTGGTATTATTGGCAACAGAAAGTAGTTAACTTAGCGGATACCTTTGATGATAACCAAAGTGAATATAACAACTACTTACAATCCTTTTCTGACCCAGAGGATTTTTTTAACAGTTTAAATCACCCTGACGACCGTTTTAGTTGGATCGATCCAGATTACAATAATTTGGAAGATCAACTCGCAGGAATCTCAGCTTCTAATGGAATGAAATTTATACTCTATCGCCGTTGTTCAGGTTGTGAAACATTGATCGGTGCAGTTACTTATGTATTACCCAA
The DNA here is from genome assembly GCA_049598335.1 of Flavobacteriaceae bacterium. Lineage (GTDB taxonomy): Bacteria > Bacteroidota > Bacteroidia > Flavobacteriales > Flavobacteriaceae > Arcticimaribacter. Next base: position 34,975 of record JBMYNN010000009.1, on the reverse strand, counting down.
TTCTGATGCGGCAACCAAAGGTGTTGTTCGCGGCGATCTTTTTAACGCAGTCGATGGGCAAGAACTTACCTTGAATAATTATGGCGGCTTGTTGTATGGACAAAATTTAAGTTACAGTATTGACTTAGTTACCTATGACGCCGCAGCTGATGAAGTTACACCGCGTGATGTCACCATTAATCTTGTCAAACAAGAAAACTTTCAAGAACAACCCATTCACAAAAATGTAGTTGTTGAACACAATGGCACCCGTGTGGGTTATTTGATGTACAACAAATTTGTTGGTGCAGTTGACAGCGATGGAGACGGCACTATTGAATACGACTTTGACCAGGCGCTAATCGATGCTTTTGCCTCCTTTCAATCTGACAACATTACCGAACTTGTAGTGGATTTACGCTATAATGGAGGAGGGTCTGTGCGCACCTGTACCTATTTAGCAAGTTTAATCACAGGACAATTTACAGGGACCATTTTTGCACAGCAAAAGTGGAATAGTAAGTTAATGGCTTATTTTGATAGTCTTAACAACAATTCTGATCCAGATGATGATTTTGACCTAAACGATTATTTTGTTGATACTACTCATACCGGGGTTGCCATTCAAGGTTTGCAACTCAACCGTGTTTATATTTTGACTAGTAATCGCAGTGCTTCGGCAAGTGAATTATTAATCAATGGCTTAAGTCCCCACATCAATGTGGTTCAAGTGGGAACCGCTACTTATGGCAAAAATGTAGGTTCCATCACGATTTACGACTATGTGGATAATTCTGGTGATGTTCGCAATCCTAACCATACCTATGCCATGCAGCCCATCGTATTAAAAATTGCGAATAGCGATAATTTCGCTGACTATACTAATGGGTTAGACCCTGACATTGAACTAAGAGAAAGTGCTTCAAGCTTTGGAACGCTGGGAGATGTTAACGAGCCGCTTTTTGCTGCTGCCTTGAACCACATTTCAGGTGGAAGCGCTAAACGCAGTTATGATCCTACGCCTTTTGAAATGATTAAAGATCCCGTTGTTGAAAGCCAACAACAAATGCATGTTGACCTTCCAAAAGGATTTAGATTTTCATTTGAAGACTAAAGCTGATAGGATAATCCGAATCTGAAGTTACGGCCTCTAGTAGTAAAATTTGTGATTTCAATATAGTCGGTATCGAGAATATTACTCAGCCATAGAGAAGCGGTAAGCTTGTCGTTGTAGAAGGTTTTAGCATAGCGTAAATCAATTAAACCATAGGCGTCTAAGGTGCTCAAATCAACTGCTTGACGTTTTCCGCGGTAGGTGTAATACAATCCAAGGTTAGATTCATCTTTAAAAGCATAATTTAAACTACTGTTGACAGCGTGTTTTGGTAAACGAATTAAATCTCCATTTTTAAGTTGTGTAAACGTATAGTTTAAATTAAAATCAAGCATTTCAAACAAACGATTGGCATAACTCATTTCAAGCCCCTGAAATTTTATGTCTGAAGGAGCATTCGCATAAGCATAGGAAGCAAAGTCATAGACTATTTTAGGATCTTCTGTGCGTTGAAAAAACGCTAAAGTAGCACGTCCAACCTCTTTCACCCAGGTGAGTCCCAGCTCAAGGGATTGGCTCTCCTCTGGAACTAAATCTGCATTTCCAGAATAAGTGTCATACAATTGAAAAAGACTAGGTGCAATAAAAGCCGTATTATAGCTTCCAAAAAGTTTTAATTGTTGTTCTTTTAAGCTAAAAGAATAAGAGGGATTCACACTATAAGTAAAGTGCTCTCCATAGGTCTCGTGGTCATTACGTCTCACGCCGGCATTGAAATTTAAACCAGAAGTCGATACATAAACCACATTCGCAAATAAATCATTCTGCTCTAATACAGGTCGTTCTTCATAGCTAGCTTGTTGTTTTAAATACCCTTGTACACTATACCACTGATCAGATAATTTTAAGCGATTAACAATTTCAAAAGTGCGATTGTAGGCCGTGTATTGAGCAGGGAAATTATCGCGGTATTCGCGGTCAGTATTTTGCATTCCAGTATCGAGACTCAATTCGCCTATCCCATAATCGTATTTTGCCTGTAGCGCGATATTTTCAAAGGTACTGATGGCAGAAAAATCTGCGTCTTCTATAGGAAAAACGTTGTCATAATCATTTTTAATTTTTGCTTTACTCGCCTGTACATACCATGAAAATTGACGGTGTTTCCCCCCTAATTGAGCATTAATATTAAAACGATTAAACGGGTCGGTTTCTGTTCCACTTTCTACAGCACTCATTCCATTTGTCTTTAAGGAGGAATAACCCACTTTGTAAAAAAGTGTTTTTGCCTTTCCTGCAAAGTGTAAATTATGCGATAGATAATTTAAACGACTAAACGACTTGTCTTGCGCTTGCTCTGTTCCAGTGAATAAGCCAAGATTAAGACTGCTTTTTTCAGTTACTGCTTTCGTGCTAATATTAACCACTGCGGCAGCTGCAGAACTCCCATAAAGTGTACTCGCACCCCCTTTTAAAATTTCAATGGAACTAATTTGATCTAAACTTAAGAAATTGAGATCAAAGTCATTTCCAATACGGGAGGGATCAGTAACTCGAACCCCATCGACTAAAATCAAGACTTGATTGTTGGCACTTCCACGCACAGCAAATCGAAGGTTTTGTCCTGTAATGAGTCGATTCCCTAGAATCTCAATACCTGCTTGAGTGGAAAGTAATTCAGACAAACTTCTACCTCTAAAGGCTTGAATTTGCTTTTCATTAATTTGCAAAATTGGTTTTCCAGATTGAGAACGTTTAAGTGGAATTCTCGCATCGAGTAAAACCACTTCATCTAAATAGTTTGTTTTGACTGCTAGGGAATCATTAGTTTGTTCATCTTGTGCAAAAAGAGTAAAAACAACACACAGCAGTACAACGGCAGTTAATCTAACTTTTTTCATTTTAAATCATTATGGGATACAACATCCTTAGCAACACAATTTCTTTATCCCCGAAGAATTGCATCACTATGAACGGGCAGGTCTCCTGGCTTGCGTTTTTCTAGCGACCTTCCCGATTTAAAAATCAGTGGTGTAAGAGGCTAAAAAACATCTAAAATTAGACTAAGCTTACAGTTGCGGGTACAGCATTGGCTTTGCACCAATTTCCCTTTTCGACTTGAAAATCAAGTACCTGTTCACAAGACAAAGTTACAAAATGGAGGAAGAACTATGCGGTTCTAAGATAAGTGTTTTTAATCGCTGAAAAACTGTAGAATAATACGGCTGTATAAACTAAATCCCCAGCGATCGTATTTCCAAAGAAGGGAATGGCTAAGGTGAAGCAAGTCATCAAACCTTCAAAGGTTAGTGGATAATACAACAACCAAACTCCAAAGTTTGAAACGATAAAAAACAACAAAGAAGACCCTATTACCGTTAGGATGGATACCCTCTTGATGCGCATACCAATCAGTGATATCATTCCAAAAGCACCATAAACGAATAAATTAATCCAACCTAATCCAAGGATTAGGTCTGTGATAAATAAACAAAATAAGGGTAATAGAAAAGCAACCGTTTTCTTGCTTAGCTTTGAAGCGGCAAACAATGCAATCCCAGTAATTGGGGCAAAGTTAGGGGGGTGTGGCAATAAACGCGAAGCCACGGCTAACACAATCATGCTAAAAATTACTGCATATTCTTTCTTCATCACTTTCATTCGATCATTTCTTTTTATAAAAGTAGCCAATTAAGACTACTTAGTCAAATACATTTTTCTTCTAGCGTAAAGATTGTAGAATTCATCATCTTTAAGTGAATCAACAAACAAGATACTTTCTCCTGTACTTTTCATCTCTGGGCCTAATTGTTTATTCACATTTGGGAATTTATTGAAAGAGAATACCGGCTGTTTGATGGCATATCCTTCTAGCTGAGGATTGAAATCAAAGTCGGTTACTTTATTCTCTCCTAACATCACTTTAGTCGCATAATTAACATAAGGCTCTTTATACGCTTTTGCAATAAAAGGCACGGTTCTAGATGCCCTTGGATTGGCTTCGATAATAAATACTTTATCGTCTTTCACCGCAAACTGAATATTAATGAGTCCCACGGTGTTCAATGCTTTTGCAATTTTATGGGTGTGGTCTTTAATTTGCTGTAAAACGTATTCTCCTAAATTAAATACCGGCAAGGTAGCATTTGAATCTCCAGAGTGAATTCCGCAAGGCTCAATGTGTTCCATTATTCCAATGATGTAAACATTTTCACCATCGCAAATGGCATCGGCCTCTGCTTCAATCGCGCCATCTAAGTAGTGATCTAACAATAATTTATTATTAGGAATCTTACGTAATAAGTCCACTACATGCTGCTCTAGTTCTTCTTTATTAATGACAATTTTCATCCCCTGTCCTCCTAATACATAGGATGGACGAACCAAAATAGGGAAATCCAATTCATCTGCTAAGGCCAGTGCTTGGTCGGCATTTTCGGCTACGCCAAATTCTGGATAAGGAATGTTATTGTCTTTCAATAAGGTAGAGAAACTTCCTCTATCTTCTGCTAAATCTAGAGATTGATAACTTGTACCAATGATTTTAATCCCATATCGATCCAGTTTTTCTGCTAACTTAAGTGCTGTTTGCCCTCCTAGCTGAACAATAACCCCTTCTGGCTTTTCATGACGAATGATGTCATAAATATGCTCCCAAAATACTGGTTCGAAATACAATTTATCAGCAGTGTCAAAGTCTGTTGAAACGGTTTCGGGATTACAGTTAATCATAATGGTTTCATAGCCGCATTCTGCTGCTGCTAATACCCCGTGAACGCAACAATAATCGAATTCTATTCCTTGGCCAATACGGTTAGGTCCAGAACCCAATACGATAATCTTCTTCTTATCTGTTACAACGCTTTCGTTGTCACTATAAGGAGCTGCATCTCCTATTTTCATTTGTGCCTCAAAAGTCGAATAATAATAAGGCGTTTTGGCCGCAAATTCTGCTGCACAAGTATCTACTAATTTATAGACACGTTGTATCCCCATCTCTTCGCGTAAATTGTAAACTTGACTTTCTAAACAGTCAAGCATATGGGCGATTTGACGATCGGCGAAACCTTTCTGCTTCGCTTCTAATAACAAGGGTCTGTCTAAGCTTTCAATATTGTAATTAGAAATTTCTTTTTCTAAGAGATATAATTCTTCAAACTGACGTAGGAACCACAAGTCAATTTTTGTGATTTCGTGAATACGACTCAATGGAATTCCTAGCTGTATCGCATCATAAAGGACAAATACACGATCCCAACTGGCGTGGGTTAATTTACTTATAATGGTTTCATAATCAGAATAACCTTTTCCATCTGCTCCTAAACCATTACGCTTAATCTCTAGGGATTGAGTGGCTTTATGTAAGGCTTCTTGGAAAGAACGTCCAATTCCCATTACTTCTCCTACAGACTTCATTTGAAGTCCTAAGACGCGATCTGCCCCTTCGAACTTATCAAAGTTCCAACGTGGGATTTTAACAATCACATAATCCACAGAAGGCTCAAATAAGGCCGATGTTGACTGGGTGATTTGATTATCTAGTTCATCAAGCGAATAACCAATGGCTAATTTTGCCGCGATCTTTGCAATGGGGTAACCAGAAGCTTTTGATGCTAAAGCAGATGAACGTGACACACGTGGATTAATCTCAATTGAAATAATCTCTTCTTTTTCGTCTGGACTTACAGCAAACTGAACGTTGCATCCACCGGCAAAGTCTCCAATACTACGCATCATCTTGATAGCTAAATCACGCATGCGCTGATAAGTAGCATCTGATAAAGTCATCGCTGGAGCTACTGTAATAGAATCTCCAGTGTGGATTCCCATAGGATCCATATTTTCTATGGTACAAATAATAACAACATTATCATTTTTGTCTCGCAATAATTCTAATTCATATTCTTTCCATCCTAAAAGAGCCTTATCAATCAAAACCTCGTGAATAGGGGATGCCTCTAACCCACGGGTTAACAATTCGTCAAAATCTTCAGCTTTATGCACAAAAGAGGCTCCTGTTCCTCCTAAAGTAAACGAGGGACGAATCACTAATGGGAAACCAAATTTTTGCGCGATTTCTTTGCCTTTTAAAAAAGAAGTTGCTGTTTCTGCTGGTGCTACAGGGATTTTCAGTTTTTGCATCAACTCTTTAAACTGTTGACGATCTTCTGTGATATTAATCGCATCGATATCCACCCCAATTATTTCCACATTGTGATCTTCCCAAACGCCTTTTTCGTCTGCTTCAATACACAAGTTCAATGCGGTCTGGCCACCCATAGTAGGAAGTACCGCATCGATGTCTTTGTGTTCTTTAAGGATTTGAATTAACGATTTTGTCGTCAAAGGTTTCAAATAGACATGATCAGCCATAGAGGGATCTGTCATAATTGTAGCTGGGTTGGAATTGATTAATACAGTTTCGATTCCATCTTCTCGAAGTGAGCGTAAGGCTTGACTGCCTGAATAGTCAAATTCACATGCTTGTCCAATGATGATTGGCCCTGAACCTATGATGAGGATTTTGTTTAGATTTTCTTTTTTCGGCATAATCTAGTTGAGTATCTAAAATAAATATAAAAAAAAAGTGCTACTTAAAAATAAGTAACACCCTAATATGATGATTATCAAACATTATCTCTTGTGTCTTGGTTCAGACGAAACAGAAACTTTCTTTCTTCCTTTAGCTCTTCTACTTGCTAAAACCTTACGGCCGTTAGCAGATGCCATGCGCTCCCTGAAACCATGTTTATTTCTTCTTTTTCTTTTAGAGGGTTGAAATGTTCTTTTCATAATTTTTATTATGGAAAAAGCGAATTAAGTGCTTTTTTTTATCGAGGGCAAATATACAATATCTTTTATTTTAGACAAGGTTAATGTGAAAATTAGTTCCGTTTGTTTTTATTATTTTAGCAACAAAAATACAGCATGTTTCCCAAGATTATTAAACTTATAATAGCAGCAGCAACGTTTGCTTATTCAATTTATCAATTTATCGAAGATCAAATCGGTAATGGTATTTTTTTAATTCTCATAACAGGAGTATTTATTTTGTTGTATTTTAAGAATGAAATTATCTTCCTTGCCTTTTTACGTTTGCGTAAACAAGATTTTGAAGGTACCCTTAAATGGCTTAGTCGTATCCCTAACCCAAGCGCGAATTTAGTCACTAAACAACAGGGATACTATCACTACTTACACGGAGTAATTGAATCTCAAACCAATCTCACCAAAGCAGAGAAGTCGTTTAGAAAGGCCTTGTCCTTTGGCCTATCTATGAGTGCAGACGAGGCCATGGCTAAATTAAGTTTAGCGGGAATTTTGATGCAAAAGAGGAGAAAACGAGAGGCATCTACTTTACTTAACGAAGCCAAAAAAGCTGATAAACACAATATCTTGACGCAACAAATCAAGATGATGCAACAGCAAATGAAGAAGATCTAAAGACCCTCTTCTTCTAATGGCAAAGCAATATGATATAATTTTCTCGATTTATTATTAAGGTGATTCTGCAACAACCATGGGTTATAAATTTTCATGATTTTATAGTTTACCCCCATTTGCTTTGAAAAGCGAGCAATATTGGTAATGGCGGTATCAACCGCAACTGTAGTATAACGCAAAGGTGAATATTTTTGTGCTTCTTTTATATCAAACCCATAACGTTCTGGGCTTTCAATAATCTCTTTGACCGCAAATATTCTAAACATATAACGCTTAGTTTCGGCTCCAAGTAAGAGATCATAATAATTATCGGCTTGTTGCTTTTTCATTGTACTTTCAATTCCTTTAATTCCCCTGTTGTAAGAAGCCGCGGCTAAGGTCCAGGACCCTAATTTTTCTCTAGCCTTTTTTAAGAATTTACATGCCATTCTAGTAGCTAGATCAATATTATAGCGCTCGTCAACATTTGCGTTTACCTCAAGGCCAAACTCTTTTCCAGTGGCTCGCATAATTTGCCAAAAGCCCTTAGCTCCTGCAGGTGAGGTCACATTCTCTAAACCACTTTCAATCAAAGCGAGGTATTTAAAATCGTCTGGCACTCCCTCTTCGGCAAGGATTTTTTCAATTTGAGGGAAGTATTTATGCGCTCTTTTTAGCATTAGAATCGTATTGGACTGCCAATAGGTATTGACTAAAAGCTCTTTATCCATACGCTCAATTAAATCGGTCTCTGTCAACTGCATACTTTCTCCTGCAAATTGAATTTCAGTCGGAATATTTAAAGCTTGAACTCTATAGGTCACTGGTTCATTATAATCTACAAAAGCAGAGGTGGCAAGTTTATTGTAACCTAAAAAAACTAAGCAAATTAATAGAACAGTAATAATAGAGTACTTGTATGTAATAGAGCGCATAGGTTATTTTAATTTTCTATAATATTAGGCAAATTTTTATTGAACCAAGAATGATGAGTAAGGATCATGGCATGGGTGGCGTTCGCTATACGGTAAAAATGATGACTGGTGTCTATATTTTTTATCGGAAAAACAGTGTCCTTATCTCCATGAATGTGAATCACCTTTGAATCGGGTTTGGTTTGAGACCAATGTACAATTTCATTGATCGACCAATCTAAATACCTCGGATCTCTTTCTGAAAGATACTTTTGATAAGCTTCTACCTTCGGGCGAATAGAGGGGCCAAAAACAAATAAGGCCAAACTCTCTAGACTTTTAATCCATTGGGTGGGTAATAGTTTATGCGCACCTGTTGTTTTCGCTAATTTCATAGAGATACTTAATTCTGCATTTGACTTAACACTTGAAACAATAATAAGCTTTCTCACATCTAAGTGTTTCGCCATTTCTTGAACAAGAATACCGCCAAAAGAGACCCCAAGTAATACAGGGTTTTTATGCTCTATTCTTTCAGACATTCTCTTCGCATATGCCGCTAAAGATTCCTTTTTTTTTGGTGTCATCCATGATAATTTAATCAATTGATACTCTTGGGGAAGATTCAAATATTCAAAAATTCTTGGACTTGCCGCCATACCTGGCATGAGATAAAGGGGTATTTTATTTGATAAAGACACGCATGAGGTTAATTAAATGTTAAGGACTAAGTGAATTTTTCGTATATTTGTTTGCTGAATTTTAAAAAATCAACTACAATTTAACAAAATATGTTGATCTAACAACTACCAAAAATTATCATTTAAATTCTTCTTTCATGGGCGAACTTATACTCGAAAACAACGATTTTTTAAGACAATTTGAAGTAATGGTGGACGACACTATGGCGCGTATTGAATATGCAGAACAGGAAAGAAAGATCTTTTTAACCAAATTAATCGTTCCTGAAAACATTGCTAGCAGCGAGTTTAAAGATACCTTTATCAAGTTAGTGCTCGACCATGTAGCAGATCAAAATTTAAAGGTAGTCCCTACGAGCCCAGAAATCGCTGGCTTTTTGAGAAAGAATAAACGTTACAAAGCACTTTTACCCGTAGGAATTAAGCTTTAAGATTTTCCTCTTACAAAACCTTCTTCGTCTAATTTGTCTAGCGTTATTGTCGCTAGTGTATTGACAAGGGCAGGATTCCATATTTCACGAACTTTCACATAGTTTGTGGTAAATCCATGTATATATCCTTTTTTATTTTCTCCCTCCCACAGTACTTGCTGGATTGTGCCTAACTGTGATTGATAAAATGCATGTCGCTTCTTCGCCGATAGCCCTCTAAGCATTTTAGAACGCTTATTCTTAACAGCTTGAGGAACTTTTCCTTTCAAATGAACTGCCTCTGTATTAGGCCTTTCAGAATAAGTAAAAACATGTAAGTAGGCTATATCTAATTCGCTTAAAAAGCGATAAGTGGTCAAGAATTCCTCTTCGGTTTCCCCCGGGAAACCAACAATAACATCTACACCAATACAAGCGTGTGGCATAACTGCTTTAATCTGCGCTACTCGATCAAAATATAGTTTAGACAAATAGCGCCTTCTCATTTTCTTTAATATGACATCACTTCCACTTTGCAAAGGAACATGAAAGTGGGGTACAAAACGATCGCTTGTTGCTACAAAATCAATGATTTCGTTTTTTAATAGGTTGGGTTCGATAGAAGAAATGCGAATTCGTTCAATCCCTTCTACCTTATCAAGGGCTTGCACTAGGTCTAAAAAAGTATCGTCGTGTTTTTTTAAACCAAACTCTCCCTTTCCAAAATCACCTATATTTACACCAGTTAAAACAATTTCTTTGATATCTTGCTGGGCAATTTCATTTGCCTTTTTGACCACGTTTTCAACAGTATCACTGCGAGAGATTCCTCTAGCAAGTGGAATGGTGCAGTAAGAACATTTATAATCGCAACCGTCTTGAACTTTTAAGAATGCACGAGTTCTGTCTCCTGAAGAGAAACTACTTTTGTAGGTATTGACCTCGGTAATTTCACAAGAATGTATTTCAGAGGAATCGCGTTTGGTTAAATCCCCTAAATATTGGGTTAAATTAAACTTTTCTGAAGCGCCTAAAACTAAATCTACGCCATCTACTTGAGCCAATGCTTCGGGTTGTAATTGCGCATAACAGCCTATTGCTGCTACAAAAGCTTCCTCATTTTGGCGAAGTACTTTCGCAACTAATGCTTTAAAACGCTTGTCTGCATTTTCTGTCACAGAACAAGTATTGATCACATAGACATCTGCGGCTTGATCAAAAGAAACTCGTTCATAATGTAAATCTGAAAAATCTTTGGCAATTTCTGCTGTTTCAGAAAAATTCAACTTACACCCCAGGGTGTGAAAAGCTACCCGAATTTTTTGGGTCGCTATAGCAGGATTTTGTAGTGTGACAACGCTCAAGACTGATGTAAATAGCTTAATTTTGAGATAAAGATACAATATTGAAACGCAATCTTTTTTCCTTTTCTCTCTCCCTTTTTATAGGAATACTTTTTCTGTTTCTTGCAGTTGGTTGTGATGACCCTACTACGGTTGACTCAAACGCGGTCTTCCGCTATAATGAATTTAGAAATATTACTTCTTTAGATCCTGCGTTTGCACGTAATCCACAAAACATTTGGCCCATTCAACAATTATTCAATGGTTTAGTCCAATTGGATCGCAATTTGAATGTAGTACCAGAAATTGCTTCCCACTGGGAAATAGATTCGCTGGGAACAACTTATACCTTTTTTTTAAAAGAAGATATTTTCTTTCATAAAGCAGATCAATTTGGGCCAAAAAAAACAAGGGCAGTAACAGCACATGATTTTGCCTACAGTTTTGATCGTTTGACTGATCCAGCAGTAGGATCTCCAGGGGGCTGGGTATTGCAACAAGTAGAAAGCTACCAAGTCATTGATCAACACACTTTTCAAATTAAACTCAAGCAGACCTTCCCCGCTTTTTTAAGTTTACTAAGTATGCGCTATTGTGCAGTTGTACCTAAAGAAGTAGTCGAAGATCCTCAACACGAATTTAGAAAACATCCCATAGGGACGGGGCCGTTTAAATTTAAGGCATGGGAAGAGGATATCAAACTAGTTTTGCGCAAAAATACCCTTTACTTTGAACGAGATGATCAAGGGAAAACACTGCCCTATTTAGAAGCCATTGCAATAAGTTTCTTACCAGACATTCAAAGTGAATTTATGCTCTTTTCTCAAGGGAAATTTGATTTCCTCAATTCCTTAGACCCCTCTTACAAGGATGAGCTTTTAACCCCTAAAGGTGCTTTGCAAACCGCCTACCAAGATAAAATAAACCTCCAAAAGGGACCTTATCTCAATACCGAGTACATAGGTTTTTACCTAGACAGTGATAATCCTGCTCTTCGATCTAAAGACATTAGAAAGGCCATTAATATTGGTTTTGATCGAATCAAAATGATCACCTACTTGCGTAATACCATTGGTTTTCCTGCATTAGAAGGATTTATTCCGAAAGGACTTGCTGGAAAATCAACACAAACCTTAAACCAATATCAACCTGAACTAGCAAGAATTTTGGTTAAGAAATTTATTGAAGAAACTAACATTCAGCCCGCTATTCGGTTAGCGACAGACATTAACTATTTAGACATTTGCGAATACCTGCAAAGAGAATTACAAAAAATAGGGGTTACTGTGGTTATTGATTTAATGCCCACCGCCACTTTAAGGCAGGCAAAATCGTCTGGAAAGTTAGAAGCTTTTCGTGCGAGCTGGATTGCAGACTACCCAGATGCAGAAAACTATCTCTCCCTTTTTTATTCGGCTAATTTTTCTCCTACTGGACCCAATTATACCCATTTTAAACAAGGAGCATTTGACACACTTTATGAAGCTGCACTGTTGCGTCCTGCCCTAGAAGAGCGGGTGGAGTTATATCAAGAGATGGACGAGATGATCATGGATTACTATCCAGTGGTTCCCTTGTATTATGATCAAGCGGTAAGATTTGTGCAAAAAGATGTTAAAGGACTTGAAATGAATCCGCTCAACTTACTTTATCTTAAATCGGTTTACAAGACTACTCCTTAATCTTTTCGCCATTTGGCTGTTTGAACAAAGAGATGTTGCAGGATTTCACGATCGAGTTCTGTTAAAGCAACTCCTCTCCTTTCCATCATTGCAACATTACTTTCCATCGCTTTTTCAAAAGCATAGGTCTTTAAGCCTTGTGCTCCTCCATAACTAAAACTAGGCAAGAAGGTACGTGGAAAACCAGTTCCAAAAATGTTAGTACATACTCCAGTTACTGTGGCGGTGTTAAAGCTGCTATCGATGCTACAACGGGAATAATCCCCCATTAGAAGACCACAAAATTGCAATTCAGTTTTAGCAAAATTCTCAGTTGTGTAGTCCCACACTCTTAGTTTCCCGTAGTTGTTCTTTAAATTAGACGCATTGGTTGCCGCACCGATATTACACCATTCTCCAATTACAGCATTGCCTAAGAAACCATCGTGACCTTTATTTGAATGGCCTAATATGAGGACATTGTTAAGTTCTCCCCCTACTTTTGAAAAGGGTCCAACAGTTGTCCCACTATATATTTTTGCCCCCATCTTTACGGTGGCATTTTCACATATTGCAATGCCTCCGCGGAACAAACTTCCTTCCATTACTTCTGCATTCTTACCGATATAAATGGGTCCGTTGCTAGCATTTAAAATCGCACATTCTACTTTTGCCCCTTGTTCTAAGAAAATATTTTCTGGAGCAATCAATTGATTGCTAGAAGAGATGGGAGCAGTTTTTCTTCCTTCGGTAAGGCGTTTAAAGTCCATGGCCAAAACCTGGGTATTGTTCAAAAATAAATCGGGAGCTGCTTTTAGATGAATCAGTGGTGATGCTACTTCGATACAATTTAATGAACTGCTCTCTTCAGGAGGATGAGGACTTTCGGTTAAACAAGCCACAATATTCCCATTAACCACTAACGCATCATTTAAGTTAAGACCCTTGACTTTTTTGGCTAAAGCTGATGTAGGAATATAAGCGGGGTTGATAAAGAGGTTTTCTTTGGCAAGCACTAAAGGAAACTTTGGCTGTAAATAGTCTTGTGTGTATAGACCACATTTTAACCCTAGATAGGCTTCCCATTTATCTTGTAAAAGATCTATCCCAACGCGCAATTGCGCAACAGGACGTATAAAAGTAAACGGCAATAAATGACCGCGTTCTGGACCATCAAAAAGAAGAATGTTCATGGAGAATCAATTACATAAATATCTATCCCTAAAATTAGGTATAAATTCTTGAAGCAAAACAATGACAAAAAAAATAACTGCCCATACGGGCAGTTATTTCAATTATGGTTAAGCTCAATTTATTTTTTGAACTTGGCGTATTTGTTTTTGAATTTGTCAATTCTTCCTGCAGTATCAACCAACTTGGTTTTTCCAGTATAGAATGGATGAGAGGTACGTGAAATTTCTAATTTCACAAGCGGATATTCATTTCCATCAATTTCAATTGTTTCTTTCGCATTTACGGTTGATTTAGTAATGAATACGTCTTCGTTCGACATATCTTTAAAGGCGACTAATCTATAATTATCGGGATGGATTCCTGCTTTCATATCGTAATTCTTTTAAAAACGTGTGCAAATGTAAAGGATTTTTCTAAATTTATAAAATTGAAACCCATTAAAAACTTGAATTTTTACTAATTATGGAAAATAATACAACTACCTTAAAATCACATATTTTACAATACGGACTATTGTTAGGCGGAATTTCTGTGGTTTTTGCCCTTATGCTATTCTTCTTAGATATGCATTATTCCCAAGAATCAGCTGTTGGAATTATTAGTATCGCTATAACAGCAGCGGTAATTATTTTAGGGCAATATAACTTTAGAAAAGAAAATGAAGGCTTTCTATCTTTTGGAGAATCCTTAAAACTAGGGGTTGGCATTGCGCTCATTAGCAGCATTATAGGGGTAACTTACCAGGTACTATTGGTAACAGTTATTGATCCAGATACAATTCCAAAAATGATTGAAATAGCCAAGAACCAGCTTTATGACGCTAATCCAGAAATGACCCAAGAACAATTAGACGGCATTTTAGATATGCAAAAGAAATTCATTTCGCCTCAAATGATGGTAGCTTTTGGCCTAATCGGTGGATTATTAATTGGATTTGTTATTTCAATGATTAGCGGATTAATCCTCAAACGCAATCGCCCAGAATAAGGGGTAATTTTGTAAGTTTGTAAGCGCATTGCGACTATGGACTTAACAATTATCATCCCTTTATTAAACGAAGCAGAATCTCTGCCTGAACTTCATGATTGGATTCTTAAAGCATTAAAGTCAAAAGGACTTTCTTTTGAGATACTTTTTATTGACGATGGCAGTACAGATACTTCTTGGCAAGTGATTCGCTCGCTTTGCCAAACCAATGAAAGTACAAATGGGATTCGTTTTTTGCGAAATTATGGAAAATCACAAGCCCTGCATGCAGGTTTTGCAGCTGCAAAAGGAGAGGTTGTTTTTACCATGGATGCAGATCTACAAGATTCTCCAGATGAACTGCCGGCCATGTATGATCGTTTAAAAGAAGAGGGATTAGATATTCTTTCTGGGTGGAAAAAAAAGCGATATGATTCGATTCTTTTCAAAAACATCCCTTCAAAACTTTTTAACTGGGCCGCTAGAAAAAGTTCAGGGATCTACTTACACGACTTTAATTGTGGCTTAAAAGCTTACCGAAAAGAGGTCGTGAAAAGCATTGAGGTTTATGGAGAAATGCACCGGTATATTCCAGTAATTGCTGCGCATGAAGGCTTTAAAGTCATCAAAGAGCAGGTCGTTCAGCACCAAGCAAGAAAATACGGAGAGACAAAATTTGGTTTAAGCCGTTTTATCAATGGATTTCTAGATTTAATCACCTTGAGCTTCTTGCACAAATTTGGGAAACGTCCCATGCACTTTTTTGGACTTTGGGGAACAATCATGTTCTTAATAGGGTTTATTTTTGCGGGCTATTTAGGGATAGATAAGTTGTACTTTAATACAGATGGGCGCTTAATTGCAGAACGACCAGCGTTTTATATCGCCTTGACCACCATGATTTTAGGGAGTCAATTTTTTGTTGCTGGATTTTTAGGAGAAATCCTAGTGGGCCAGCAAAAAAATACCAAACGTTATACCATTGTTGAAAACACATAATAGAAACATGACTATTGAGCAAAGCATCAGTCAATGGACAAAAGCCCCTTTTGACGAGTCGACCATCGCTGAAGTTGAAACTTTAAAGCAAAACCCCACCGTCCTAGAAGACGCCTTTTACAAAGAAATCGAATTTGGCACAGGGGGAATGCGTGGTATTATGGGGGCGGGTACAAATAGAATTAACAAATACACCCTAGGGAAAGCAAGTCAAGGATTAGCCAATTACCTCAACAATAAAAAACAAGGCACTACCCCAAAGGTGGTAATTGCCTATGACTGTCGTCATAACAGTGACACTTTTGCCAAAGCAGTAGCGCAAGTTTTTTCTGCTAACGATATCCAAGCTTTTGTATTTAGTAGCCTTCGTCCTACTCCCCTATTGTCTTTTGCGGTACGCTATTTAAAAGCAGATGCAGGAATCGTTTTAACCGCCTCACATAATCCACCAGAATACAATGGTTTTAAAGTTTACAACAGATATGGTGGTCAAATTGTTCCTCCCGAGGACAGTGTCATAATGGATCTGATACAAATAGTCAATTATACCGATATCAAATGGGAACAAAATGAAGATTTGATTCAATTGATCGACAAAGAAATCGATCAAGCTTATATCACTACAATTGTTAACGATAGCTTTCTTACTGCGGCAGAAAGAAAAGAAACAACAATTATTTTTACCCCTTTACACGGTACCTCTATTGTTAGCTTACCCCCCGCTTTAGAACAAGCTGGCTATAGAAAGGTGCATATTATTGAAGAACAAAAAGAACCTAATGGGGATTTTCCCACCGTTGTTTCTCCTAATCCAGAAGAACACGAAGCCTTTACCCTTGCCCTCAAGCAAGCAGAATCTACTAATGCAGATATTATTCTTGGAACAGATCCAGATGCAGATAGAATCGGGATTGGGGTAAAAGACCTCAAGGGGAAATGGACCTTACTCAACGGAAATCAACTCATGGTAGTGCTAACCCGTTTTGTACTGGAGCAACAAACCTCTATGAACAAAAGTTTTATCGCTTCTACAGTCGTCTCTACACCACTCATGGAGAAAATGGCACAGGCCTTTGGAGTAGAATGCAAATTAGGGTTAACAGGATTTAAGTGGATTGGAAAAATGATCCAAGATACACCCGCTAAAAACTTTTTATGTGGCGGAGAAGAAAGTTATGGTTTCCTTGTTGGTGATAAAGTTAGAGATAAAGACGCCATTAGTGCGGCCTTACTTGCTTGTGATTTACAATCCTATTTAAAAGGAAAAAACAGCTCCATTTACGAATACCTTTTAGATACTTATCAAAGTTTTGGTTGCTACCAAGAAAGTCTTCAGTCTATGACAAAAAAAGGGAAACAAGGCGCCGAAGAAATTAATCAATTGATGCGTAAAATGCGTCAAGACAGCCCCAAAACGATTGCTAACAAAACAGTAACTAAGCTAGACGACTTTCAATTAGGTCATACAAAACATGCCGATGGAAGGGTCAAAAAACTTGATTTTCCTAAAGCAAATGTGCTTAAATTTCATTTAGAAGACGGCAGTACAGTAGCCGTTCGACCCAGTGGAACAGAACCCAAAATAAAATTCTATATCAGTGTCAATGGAACACTAGACAACACAAAAGATTATACTAATTTGCAAATTAATTTGAAGAATAATTGCAAAGAATTAATGAATGCGATTACAAGTTTATGACCTATTTCAAGAAAATATTTCGCTATGCCAGTCCTTTTAAGCTTTACATAGGGCTCAATATTTTTTTTAATATTTTCTATGCGCTCTTTAGCGCCATCTCTTTTGTTGCCATGATTCCCATGCTCAACGTACTCTTTGGTCAAACCCCTAAAGTAGAACAACAACCCATTTATCAAGGGATTAGTTCATTAAAAAGCTATATAACCGATAGTATGAACTACAAAGTTTCTCAAGAAGTGGAAGAAAATCCATTGCAAGCATTAATGCTATCGATCGGATTAATTTTAGTATTGTTTTTTCTCAAAAACTTTTTTAATTATCTCGCCCTTTTCTTTATTACCTTTTTGCGCAATGGAATATTGCAAAATTTAAGGAATGACATCTTTAAAAAAATTATCGAATTACCCGTTGCCTTTTACAGCGAAAAGAAAAAAGGAGATATTATTGCTCGAATAACGGCAGATGTTTTGGAAATACAACATTCATTTCTCTCCATACTTGAAGTGCTTATTCGCGAACCACTTACCATTATCTTCACCTTGATCATGATGTTTTCAATCAACACCAACTTGAGTTTATTTGTGGTATTGTTTATTCCGTTTTCTGGTTTAATTATTTCCAGAATTGGGAAATCCTTAAAACAAAAATCAGATAAGGTGCAAAAAGAGCAAGGAAACTTTCTCTCTATTGTAGAAGAAACCCTAGGGGGACTTCCTATTGTAAAAGCTTTTTTTGCAGAAGAGCGATTTTATGAGAAATTTGCCACCTCAACTTTACGCTTTTTTAAGTTCAACAATACCCTAATTAATCGACAAAATCTCGCCTCTCCTATGAGTGAGTTCTTAGGGATAGGTGTAATTGGTGGATTACTGTGGTATGGCGGGAAAATGGTCTTGATTGACCAAACGCTTTTAGGGACTACTTTTTTATCCTTCATGCTCTTAGCATACAACATTCTCACCCCAGCAAAAGCCATTAGCAAGGCATCCTATACCATTAAAAAGGGAGATGCTGCAGCAGAAAGAGTTTTAGAACTCTTAGAAACAGAAAACAGCATTAAAGAAGCAAAAACACCTCAACATATTGAAACTTTTTCAGAAGGAATAAATTTTGAACAGGTTGATTTTTCCTATGACGACAATCCGCTTTTAAAAAACTTCAATCTATCTGTAAAGAAAGGGGAAATGGTGGCGTTAGTAGGAGAATCAGGTAGTGGCAAAACAACTGTAGCAAATCTTATTAATCGATTCTATGATGTTGATAAGGGACAAGTCTCCATTGATGGAATCAACCTAAAATTACTAAGCAAAGAAAACCTAAGACAATTAGTGGGGATTGTTACCCAAGAAGCCATCTTATTCAACGATACCATAGCCAATAACCTTTGTTTAGGTAAATCGGGTGCGACAAAAGAAGAAATGATTCAAGCCGCTAAAATTGCTAATGCACATGATTTTATTATTGCTCTTCCAGAAGGATATCAAACCAATATTGGGGATCGAGGTGGAAAACTTTCTGGAGGACAAAAACAACGCTTGTCCATCGCTAGAGCCATCTTAAAAAACCCATATATCTTAGTCTTAGATGAAGCAACTTCAGCCTTAGATTCTGCCTCAGAAAAATTAGTGCAAGAAGCCCTTGAAAAATTAATGCAAGATCGCACTTCTCTTGTTATTGCTCACCGGCTTTCTACCATTCAAAAAGCCGATAAAATTATCGTGATGGACAAAGGGCAAATCATAGAGCAAGGCACCCATAAAAGCTTGATGGAACAAGACAGAGCTTATAAAGCCCTTGTCAACCTCCAGCGCCTATAAAAATGAAAAATCTATTTCCCAATCAAGCAGAAGCAATTGCGAATTCACTTTATACCATTCTTGAAGAAAAAAAACGGGCTTCTCGCGTTTTAGAACAATGTGTTGAAGACCACCCTAAATGGGGAGCCAGAGACCGCAATCTATTATATAATGCTTGCTTTGAAATCATTCGCTGGAAAAGAAAATACAACTATTTTGCTGGATTAGAAGAACACGATTTTTCGCCTTGGTCATTAATTAAAACCTGGTGTTTATTAAATGATTATAGTCTTCCTGACTGGAAAGAAATGGACTGCCCGCCTTTTAAGACTAAAGAAGAGTTAATATCCATAGAATTTCCTTCCATAGCCATTGCTCAATCATACCCAGATTGGTTATTCGATTTAGGGAAAGAAAAATTGAATAATCAATGGGTAAAAGAAGCCACTGCCAGTAATCAAAAAGCAGGAATTGCATTAAGGGTTAATCGTCTTTTGGCTTCACCAAAGAAAATTGCACAGTCGCTTAAAGAAAATCACCAACTTGAAACTCAAACAAAAGAAGGCTTCCCCGATGCTCTTTTCTTATCCAAAGGAAGGAGGCTCAATAAAAACCCCCTTTTCAAACAAGGAAATTTTGAAATTCAAGATGCGAATTCTCAAACCATTGCTCCTTTTTGTCAGGTAGAACCAGGAATGAAAGTAATTGATTTATGTGCAGGTGCAGGTGGAAAATCCCTGCATCTTGCTGCACTTATGCGAAATAAAGGAGAATTAAAAGCTTTTGACATAGAACCCAATAAGTTGCGAGAACTAGAAAAACGCGCTAAACGCGCAAAAGTAAAAATCATTGAAAGTCGTCCTCTCCCCCATTCGAGCAGCATGGACCAACTCAACCAATGGGCAGATCGTGTTTTGATTGATGCACCCTGTAGCGGTTTAGGTACATTGAAACGCAATCCAGAAATTAAATGGAATTTAACACAGGAACAACTTACAAAAGTCTTACAAGCGCAACGCGATCTATTGCTTAAAGGAGCAGCAATGGTGGGTCCTAGCGGTGCATTAATCTATGCCACTTGTTCTTTACTCCCTTCTGAAAATCAAGAACAAATCACTTGGTTTTTAAAACAATGCCCTATCTTTAAACTAGACCAAGAAACAACCCATCTAGCAAGTGACTCCGCTTTTGATGGATTTTACATGGCCCGTTTAATTAAATATAACAACTAATGAAATCACGTTTAAGCCTAATATTTTGTTGCTTATTTACTTCAGGCCTTTTGGCACAAGAAATTGAAGCATTTCCAAAAGGAGACTTAGCCCCTAATGTTCACCACACAGGGAAAGTTTGGCTAAACTTTTTAAGTCAAGCCAATGATCATTTCCCCTATAATATGGTTTTAGCCACTATGGAGGCAGGCGCAAAACTAGATTGGCATCGTCATGAAAAAGGGCAACAATTAGTGGTAACGGCGGGAATTGGTTTTTATCAAGAGCGTGGAAAAGAAGTTCAAATTATACGGCAGGGAGATGTGATAGACACTACACCTGATGTAGATCACTGGCATGCCGCTACACCTTCCACCAACGTAGCCTATTTAGCCATTTATCCACCAGACCCTACCCAGTGGAAAGAAGCCGTTGATCAAACTTTTTATGATACCATTGATTTCTCGATTAAAGACTAGAAATCTCTAGAAGCTTTGATTATTTTATTAAGCATGGCTAAGTGTTTCCCGCACTGTGGATAACTCACAACAACTTAACAGATTTCAGCTCCATAAGAGCATATAATTCTTAGAGAAAAGGCGTATTTTTGTACTTTAAATACGCACAATATGCTTCTGTTTTTTGGCGATATCACGCAAAAGGTTTTTGTCGTTGAATCTACCACTCCCCTCACACAAGAAAACACATTAAAACTACAATGGCTCTTTGGCGAAGCACCAGTCATTGACACTACAGCTGTTTCAGGAGAATTTATTGGACCACGGGCAACTATGATTACCCCCTGGAGTACAAATGCTGTTGAAATTACCCAGAATATGGGAATCGAAGGCATAGTGCGTATTGAAGAATATTTTGCAAAAGCAGTAGTCGATGTCATTGACCCCATGCTCGTAGTTGAATTCAACGGTTTAGATCAAAGGCTATTTACCGTTGACATTGCGCCAGAAAAAGTAATCCAAATCCAAGATATTGCCGCCTACAACCAGCAAGAAGGATTAGCCTTAAATCAAGAAGAAATTGACTACCTCAACGAATTGGCCAACTCATTAGGGCGACCCCTGACCGACTCAGAGGTGTTTGGTTTTTCTCAAGTCAATTCAGAACATTGCCGTCATAAAATATTTAATGGAACCTTTATTATTGATGGGGAAACAAAAGAAAATAGCCTTTTTCAACTCATCAAAAAAACTTCTAAAGAGAACCCTAACACGATCGTTTCTGCCTATAAAGACAATGTCGCATTTATAGAAGGGCCCAGCATTGAGCAGTTCGCTCCCAGCGCTGCAGATCAACCCAGTAGTTTTAAAAAGCAAACGATAGAAAGTGTTATTTCTATAAAGGCAGAAACACATAACTTTCCCACCACAGTAGAACCCTTTAACGGAGCCGCTACAGGATCTGGAGGAGAAATTAGAGATCGTCTAGCAGGTGGTCAAGGTTCTTTACCGCTAGCTGGTACTGCCGTTTATATGACTCCTTATTCTAGAGTACAAGACAGCCTAAAACAAGGGAACTTTCCCAAACGAAAATGGTTGTATCAAACGCCCATCGATATTTTAATTAAAGCGTCTAATGGAGCGTCAGATTTTGGAAATAAATTTGGTCAACCCCTTATTAGTGGTTCTGTTTTAACTTTTGAACATCAAGAAAAAGAACAACGTCTGGGCTATGATAAAGTGATCATGTTAGCAGGTGGAATAGGCTTTGGGAAAAAAGAACAAGCACAAAAAAAACTTCCAAAAAAAGGAGATAAAATCATCATTCTAGGAGGAGACAACTACCGTATTGGGATGGGAGGAGCAGCAGTTTCTTCTGCAGACACTGGCGTCTTTGGCAGCGCCATTGAACTCAATGCAGTACAACGTTCTAATCCTGAAATGCAAAAACGGGTCGCTAACGCCATTCGTGCCCTTGTAGAGAGTAGTCATAACCCTATTGTTTCAATTCACGATCACGGAGCCGGAGGACATTTAAACTGCTTGTCAGAATTAGTAGAAGACACCGGTGGTGCAATTCAAATTGACGCACTGCCTTTAGGGGATCCAACACTCTCTGCAAAAGAAATTATAGGGAACGAATCTCAAGAACGAATGGGCTTGATTCTCGCACCAGAAGATGCTGCTTATTTAGAAAAAATTGCTCAAAGAGAAAGAGCTCCCTTTTATATTGTAGGAGAAGTAACAGAGGATCACCACTTCTCCTTTTACTCAGAAAAAAACAACGAAACCCCCATTGATTTAGATCTTTCTGCTCTCTTTGGCAGCTCGCCTAAAACAATCATGGAAGATACCTCTATCACCCATGCATTTAGCCCAGTAGAGTACAACAGTAATGAAGTCAAGCACTATATAGAACAAGTTCTTCAGCTAGAAGCTGTAGCGAGTAAAGACTGGTTGACAAACAAAGTTGACCGCTGTGTTACTGGACGTGTTGCCCAACAACAATGCGTAGGAGAACTCCAATTACCACTAAGTAACTGCGGGGTGATGGCATTAGATTATACCGGTCAAAAAGGAATTGCAACCGCTATAGGTCACGCTCCTGTGAGTGCATTAATCGATCCAAAAAAAGGAAGTAATACCGCTATCGCGGAAGCCTTGACTAATATTGTTTTTGCCCCACTAGAAAAAGGCTTAGAAAGTATTTCACTTTCTGCCAACTGGATGTGGCCCTGTAACAACCCTGGAGAAGATGCTCGCCTGTATGACGCTGTTCAAGAATGTTCAGATTTTGCGACTGCATTAGGCATTAATATTCCTACTGGAAAGGACTCGCTATCGATGAAACAAAAATATCCCGATGGAGATGTACTCGCCCCTGGAACGGTGATTATTTCTGCCGCAGGTCAATGTAATGATGTGACAAATATCATTACTCCTGTAGCTACAGCATCTGGCGGGAATCTGTATTATTTAGACTTCGCGCAAGACGAATTCCACCTTGGAGGTTCATCTTTTGCACAAACTTTAAATAAAATCGGGAACGAAACTCCGGCCGTAAAGGATGCTTCCTATTTCAAAACCGCCTTTAACGCTCTTCAAGATCACATTAAAAAAGGCCACATTACCGCTGGACACGATATAGGATCTGGGGGTTTGATTACTACTCTTTTAGAAATGTGCTTCCCTTCCATTGCTGTTGGAATGAAAATAGATTTTTCGGCTTTAGCCGAAAAAGATTTAATTAAAATTCTCTTTTCAGAAAAGGTGGGAGTAGTATTACAGTCACAAAAGAACTTAACTGAAAGCTTTGCTAAAGCAGGTATTAATGTAATTGCCATTGGAACAGTCAATAATAGTACAGAGTTAATCATAGGGGATTTACAGCTATCGCTTTCAGCCATGCGATATCACTGGATGGCCACTTCTACTAAATTAGAGGCAAAACAAACTACCCCAAAATTAGCTGCAATAAGAGGGACTAATGTGGTAGCACAACCATTAAAATTTAATTTTCCCAATACATTTGATGGGAAAAAACCCGTTCAAAAGAAAACAGCCATTAAAGCTGCGGTAATTCGCGAAAAGGGAAGCAATTCTGAACGTGAAATGGCCTATATGATGGATTTAAGCGGCTTTGAAGTACGTGATGTACACATGACCGATTTAATTGAAGGAAGAGAAACCCTTGAAGACATACAGTTACTAGTTGCAGTAGGTGGATTTTCTAATTCAGATGTATTAGGGTCTGCCAAAGGATGGGCGGGTGCCTTTAAATACAACCCTAAAGCAAAAACAGCCATTGAAAACTTCTTTCAACGTGAAGACACCCTCTCATTAGGGGTTTGTAATGGATGTCAATTATTTGTCGAATTAGGTTTACTTACTCCAGCTCATAAAGAATTACCCAAAATGTTACACAACGACTCGGGTAAATTTGAATGTATTTTCACTGCCATAACAATTCAGACGAGTAAAGCAGTGATGTTACAAGGGCTCGAGGGGAGTACACTAGGTATTTGGGCAGCACACGGTGAAGGAAAATTCTTTTTCCCTCAAACAGAAGAAACTTATCAAATTCCGGCAAAATACTTGTACCCAGACTACCCTTCAAATCCTAATGGGTCTGATTATAACGCCGCGATGTTAGCTAGTGAAGATGGTCGTCATCTTGTGATGATGCCTCACTTAGAGCGTTCTACTTTCCCATGGAATTGGGGACATTATCCCAAAGATCGCAATGACACTGTGAGTCCATGGACCATGGTCTTTGAAAATGCCTTTAATTGGTTAGCAAAAAAAAGTAAATAAGTTCTATAGTTTTCATTATCTTGAGCTTTCTCAAAACAAAATGAAAGCAAACAATGAAACCAACTAGATTATTTGATTTTCTCGCGCAACAGCTCGAGCAGCCACTTGACAGGTGTCTTAACACAAAATACAACGGAAAATGGGAAGCAACTTCTACCCAAGAATTCTACGATAAAGTACAACAAGCTTCTAGAAAGCTCCTTCAAATGGGCTTAAAACACGGAGATAAAGTCGCCCTTATCTCTACCAACAATAGAACAGAATGGTGTATCATGGACCAAGCTGTACTTCAACTAGGAGCAACCACTGTCCCAATTTACCCTACCATCACTGGGCCAGAGTATGAATATGTATTGACTCACTCTGAGAGTCGATTTTGCTTCATTTCTGATGCAGAAATTTTCGAAAAACTAACAACGGTGGCTAAAAACACTATGCTCGAAGGAATTTATTCTTTTGAAGACGTTAAAGGATGTGATTCCTGGAATATGCTCTTTGAAAACGACGACCCTAGTTTACAAGACAAAGTTGAAGAAGCCAAAAAAGCTGTTAAACCAGAAGATTTAGCGACCATTATTTATACCTCGGGAACTACTGGACTTCCTAAAGGGGTAATGTTAAGCCATCATAATGTTGTGTCAAATGTACTTTCTGCTTCAGATAAACTTCCACTAACACAAAACAAAAATGTCGCCTTGAGCTTCTTGCCTGTTTGTCACATTTTTGAACGGGTTATATTGTACATCTACTATCACAACAGAATAGAGATACATTTCGCCGAATCCTTAGAAACGATATCAGATAACCTAAACGAGGTGCATCCCTATTTCATGACGGCTGTTCCACGTTTATTAGAAAAGGTATATGATAAAATTTATGCAAGAGGTGCAGAATTGTCAGGAATCAAACAAAAATTATTCTATTGGGCCGTTGATTTAGGATTGAAGTATGAGCCAAACGGACGAAACGGTCTAATTTATGGAATAAAGCTATGGATTGCCCGAAAACTTATTTTTTCAAAATGGAAAGAAGCTTTAGGAGGTAAACTTGAATTGATTAGTTCTGGAAGTGCTGCCTTACAACCTCGTTTAGCAAGAGTATTTACTGCCGCTGGAATGACCATCGCAGAAGGATACGGAATGACAGAATCTTCTCCTGTAATCACAGTTTCACAAGAAGCAAATGATGGAATCCGTTTTGGTTCTGTAGGAAAAGTAATCGACGGAGTAGAAATTAAAATCGCCGAAGATGGAGAAATCCTGTGTAAAGGGCCTAATGTGATGCAAGGGTACTATAAAGATCCAGAAAAAACAGCAGAAACGATTATAGACGGATACCTGCATACAGGAGATATCGGAGTAATTGACGCTGACGGATTTTTGAAAATTACAGATCGTAAGAAAGAACTCTTCAAAACATCTGGTGGAAAGTACATTGCACCACAGTTGATAGAGAATCAAATGAAACAGTCCTTGTTCATTGAGCAAATCATGGTAATTGGTGAAGGCCAAAAAATGCCAGCAGCACTAATTCAACCTGCTTATGAATATATCGACTCATGGGCGAAAGAAAACGATGTTGCTATTGGTGATACTATGGAAAGTATCTGTCAAAATGAAACTCTAATTGCGGCTATTCAAGCTGATATTACAGAACACAATCAAAACTTTGGGAAATGGGAACAAATCAAGAAATTTGAATTGACCCCTGATATTTGGAGCATTGACGACGGTCACCTTACCCCTACAATGAAAGTAAAACGTAAAGTAGTCAAAGAAAAGTACAAAGCTTTGAGCGATAAAATTTACGCTTAAAATAGTCCTTTAAAACCCCTCCAATTGAGGGGTTTTTTAATTTTATTTGTTATGCAAGAATAATTATGCAAGAATAATTATTCTTGCATACTATTTTTAATTATATTTGAATTCAATAAAATAGAATGAAACAAAAAACCATTGAATACGCACTGCGCTCTACTTGGCAACTCATTACAACAATGTACAATGAAAAAGCCATGAAATACGATGCAACAATGACAATGGCTTTCACTCTTTTAAGTATAGATGCAGCGGGAACCCCATCTACTGCATTAGGTCCAAAAATGGGGATGGAGAGCACAAGTCTTTCTCGTTTACTAAACACCATGGAAGAGCGGGGTTACATTGAAAGAAGGCCCAATCCAGAAGATGGTCGTGGGGTTTTAATCTTCTTAACACAACAAGGCAAAGAAAAGAGAGCACTTTCAAAAAATACTGTATTGGAATTTAATAATGGACTCCTAGAAAGTATTGACCCACAAAAAATGGAACATTTTTTTGAGGTTATAGAAGCGATCAAAACGCAAGTAGAAAAAAAACAATTGATTGAATATTAACGGTAAACATTAATTATGGAAGCAACAAAAGCAAATGAATCAATTAAAGGCGCTGCCTTTATTGTAAAAGAGACTGCTGCGCGGGACGTCTTTACTCCAGAAGATTTCAGCGAAGAACAAATTATGATGAAAGAATCGGTACAAGAATTTGTCAACCGTGAAATCATCCCACATAGAGAACGCTTTGAGAACAAAGACTATGCTTTTACGCATGAAACCATGCAAAAAGCTGGAGAGCTTGGCTTTTTAGGTGTTGCTGTTCCAGAAGAATACAACGGTTTAGGGATGCCTTTTACCTCAACAATGTTAGTCTGTGACTACATTTCTGGAGCAAATGGTTCATTCTCTACTGCCTTTGGTGCTCATACAGGTATTGGAACGATGCCCATTACATTATATGGCAATGAAGAGCAAAAGCAAAAATATGTTTCAAAACTAGCGACAGGAGAATGGTTTGGCGCCTACTGTTTGACAGAACCAGGTGCAGGATCAGATGCTAATTCTGGAAAGACTAGAGCAGTCTTATCAGAAGATGGAAGCCACTACTTGATCACTGGTCAAAAAATGTGGATCTCTAATGCTGGATTTGCCGATGTATTTATTGTTTTCGCGCGTATCGAAGATGACAAAAACATCACTGGATTTATTGTTGAAGTAGATCTTGAGAACGGAATTACACTAGGAGACGAAGAAAATAAACTGGGAATCAAAGCGTCTTCAACAAGACAAGTTTTCTTTAACGAAACCAAAGTTCCTGTAGAAAACATGTTAGCTGGACGTGGAGAAGGATTTAAAATTGCCATGAACGCGCTCAATGTTGGGCGTATTAAATTAGCAGCTGCCTGTCTAGAAGGACAAAGACATGTCACCTCTTTAGCGGTACAATATGCAAATGAACGAGTACAATTTAAAACTCCGATTGCAAAATTTGGTGCCATTCAAAGCAAATTAGCTACTATGGCAACCAACTGTTTCGCGACAGAGTCTGCTTCTTATCGCGCCGCCTATGACATTGAACAACGCATTGATCAATTACTTGCAGAAGGGAAAAGCTTCCAAGAGGCTGAACTAAAAGGCGTAGAAGAATTTGCAGTAGAATGTTCAATTTTAAAGGTTGCAGGATCAGAAAATGCTCAAGATTGTTCAGATCAAGGTTTACAAATTTTCGGTGGAATGGGCTTCTCTGCAGATGCTCCAATGGAAATGGCTTGGCGTGATGCTCGAATTGCTCGTATCTATGAAGGAACTAACGAGATCAACCGCATGCTTTCTGTAGGAATGACCTTAAAAAAAGCGTTAAAAGGAGAAATTGATTTAATGACTCCAGCAACTGCAGTAGGTCAAGAACTCATGTCTGGTTCAATCGAAAAAGTTACCACTTCAGATGTATTGTTTGGACAAGAAAAACAATTGATTGCTAACATGAAGAAAGTGTTTATGATGATTGTAGGTTCTGCAGTTCAAAAATTTGGACCAAACCTTGATGCAGAACAACAAATCTTGTTGGCAGTTTCTGATATCCTAATAGAAACTTATATCGCAGAATCTACCCTTTTAAGAGTAGAGAAAAATGCAGAACGATTTGGTGTAGCTACACAAGAGCGTCAAATAGAAATGACGCAATTATACTTGTTTGGAGCGATTGAGCGTGTTAATGCTAAAGCGAAAGAAGCCATTGTTTCTTTCGCAGAAGGTGCACAACAAGCAGGAATGATCGCGGGGGTTAAGCAGTACACTAAATATGCTGAATACCCTAATATTTCTGAATTAAGAAAAAGTATTGCCGCAACGATAATTGAGGAAAATAAATATCCTTATTAATTACTGGTTTTATTTTGTTAAAACTCCTAAGGACTCAAATCCTTGGGAGTTTTTTTTTATCTTAACCTTTTAATATTCTATGATGAAAAAGATTTATACCCCCCTGTTTTTATTGACTGCTTTATTTTATACAAAATCTTATGCTCAATCTCCAGCAGATTTTTATACCATTATTAATGAGGTTTCAGAAGAACGAATAAAAGCCGATATTACCACTCTAGCCAATTTTGGCACAAGACATACTTTAAGTGATACTCTGTCACAAAGCAGGGGAATTGGAGCGGCGAGAAGATGGATCTTTAACGAATTTCAAAAGATCGCTAAAGCCTGTGAAAACTGTATAGAGGTCTCTTATCAAAAAAACTATCATGAACCTAATGGGGGGCGTATTGTTAAACCCGTTTGGATCAATAATGTTGTGGCTGTCCAAAAGGGAACAAAATACCCCAATCGATTTATCATAATGAGTGGAGACATTGATTCTAGAATTTCAGATCCAACGAATTATACCGATGATTCTCCTGGGGCAAACGACAATGCTAGTGGAATGGCCGGTACCATTGAAGCAGCGCGTGTTTTGTCAAAATATTCTTTTGAAAACAGTATTATTTATGCTGGTCTTGCAGGAGAAGAACAAGGTCTATTTGGCGGTGCTGGCTTGGCGAAATATGCTCAAGAGCAAGGCTGGGAAATTATTGGGATTATGAACAACGATATGATTGGGAATATTAAAGGAGTTGACGGAGTGATCGACAATAGAACTTTTAGAATTTTTTCTGAACCCACTCCAGCAAATGAATCTGAGCGCGCAAGAAAGAGTCGCCGCTTTTATGGCGGAGAAGTCGATGGAATCTCCCGTCAATTAGCGCGATATATCCATAAAACGGTGCAAACCTATATGCCAGAGATGAACCCTAAGATGATTTATCGCCTTGATCGCTTTGGTCGTGGTGGACACCATCGACCTTTTAATGATGTAGGTTTTGCAGGAGTACGCATAATGGAGGCTCACGAAAATTATACCCAGCAGCATCAAGACATCCGTGTAGAAAACGGGATTGCC
Source organism: Flavobacteriaceae bacterium (assembly GCA_049598335.1). Classification (GTDB taxonomy): domain Bacteria; phylum Bacteroidota; class Bacteroidia; order Flavobacteriales; family Flavobacteriaceae; genus Arcticimaribacter. Next base: position 5,096 of record JBMYNN010000009.1, on the reverse strand, counting down.
TATGGTGATGTGGTAGAAGCCGTTAACTTTGGCTACGCCAAAAAATTAACTGCTGTAAATGCCATCAACCTGGCTGCTTTAGCCTGGGCTCCACCTGCAGTAAAAGAATTAGGAATTGGTGGAGTCGTAGAAGCTTCGGCGAGGTTTAAATGGTCTACATTAGAAGAGGGCAACATTGCGGGTTATAAACTATACTGGAGAGACACCACCTCCCCTACTTGGGACCACAGCCGCTTTGTGGGAAATGTAGGAGAAGCTTCGCTTGAGGGAATTGTAATCGACAACTTCTTTTTTGGCATAGCCACAGTAGGAAAAAACGGTATAGAAAGTCCAGTAGTATTTCCTAATAAAGTGAATCGCTACTGATAATTATTCTGATTCAAGCGCTTGTTGGTATCACCCCCATAGCGGTAATCTGTTAAATCAAAACGGGTATAAAACTGAAATATTTTAGGACCCCATGCCTGATTTATTTTACGAAGCGGAAAAGTAAATTGCCCCCCTATATCAAAATTCTGTATCCGAAAACCCATATTTGCTCCAAGGCTTATGGCAGGAGCTTCTTGATAATACAATTGTTGATTCAAGCCAATATGAAAGTTGTCCAAATTGAATTCTTCTCCGAGAAACAATTCATAATTCTCACCTTCGGTTTGGGGAACTTCATAGGTAGGTTAATTTTGGTTAGGGTCTTATAAAAGTAAAAAAAATCAATGACTTTGCCTTACTTTATTATAATTCAATAACGTAAAATAACCCAAAATATTGGGTAAAAGGTAGTTTAGTAGTAATTATCAGTCTGTAAACGGTTGTATTGACCACGACGATTACGGCGGTAAATACTAAAGTCAAAGGTGACAAATAATTCAAAAATACTAGGCGAGAAGACGGCTCCAGGAGATTGGAAAGGGAAGTTATAAAGGATACCAAAATCAAAGTTTTCGACGGCTAAACCAATAGAAACCCCTACATTATTTAATGCAAAGGTATTTAATGATGCCGCTTGTTGACTTAACCCAACCGAGAATTCTCCTAATTGAAAATCTTGCGATAAATAAATTAAGACTGCATCGCCAAATTTGGTAAAAGAACCATACGCAAATAAATAAGAATAACGGGGTAGGTATCTTCTTTCATATGGGTTAAGATCAAACTCATAAGCTCCTTGTAAGGAAATCTGTATGGGTTTCTCAAAAGGAACCTCTTTGTTATAAGATGTATTGGGTTTATTTAAATGCTTTAAAGTTAAGCCGGCCATAAAACGATCTGAGTGCAATAAGAAAGATGCCCCAAGATCAAGATAATTCACATTACTTATTACAGGTGCTAGTGGATCGATAGATTCTGTATTAATAAATCCAGTAGCCGTATTCAATTGATCTTCAAAAATAAGATTCTCTGTGTTGACAGACTGGCTTCCAAAGCCTAGGGTCACCGCAGGTAAGAAATAAAGATCATTATCAAATTGAAGTTTATAAACATAAGACAAATTAGCCAGATTGATCGTAAGCCCAGTATTTTGAATCTTAAAGGAATTAACATCCATCCCCAAACTAAAGTCAAGATTATCAAATGACAAGGCTCCAAAAACATATTTGTTATCCATCTTGTCAAATTCGTTAAGCTTCATTTGATTATACAGCACCCCGGTTTTATTTAGGCTATTTAAACCAAAATAGCTTGGGTTGGTTTTCTGCATAAATTTAGAGTGATTGACAATATACTGATCTTGTGCAAAGCTGAAAGTAAACATCATCAAAAATAATGCAGTAACAAACGTGTATGTCTTATTGAATTTTTGCATTAGTTTATCACAATAAAGGTTCCACTCTTCTCTACTTCTGTTTCGCCATCTAAAAGGATACCATATGCAGTATAGATATAATAAGGTGAGTAGGGTGCTAAACTACCATCCCATCCAGTGATTGAAATCCCCTGGATATTATTAAGATCTGCTTCTTCTACATATTCGTTGTATACTACATTACCCCTGTAATCATACACGGTAAAGGTCATGTTACTAAATCCACTAAATAATGGTCGGAAGTTATCATTGACCAAGTCATTATTTGGTGTAAATACATTTGGTACTAAGATGTTATACCCTTTTCCAACAGAAATTGGTTGTGTAATTTCTTCAGAACAACCTACATCGTTGTAGATACGCATAGTTGCGAAATAAGTTCCAGAAATACCATAAGTATGTCGTACTGGGATAATACTATCGATTAATGTTGGAACATCTACTGCTGGAGTATTGTCACCAAAGATCCACTCTGAACGTACATAAGGGTCAGTGGAAGTATTTTCGAAAGTAATTTCTTCTCTAGCTAGAATGACACTTGAGGCTTCAAAATTAGGCGATGTATAAGAGAAGTTTGGCTCTCCAATACCTCTATTAATATCTGTTGTGATCCAACATCCTTCTTCATTAACAATTCTAAATTCTGCCTCGTCAACTGCATTGACAATGGCTACAGACCAAGAACGGTCACTCAGGCGGACAACATCAGAGTTTGGAATTAATATATCATTATAGTAAAAACTTAAATTACCATTATTGTTGTCAAAAATATCTACTAATAATCTTCCTTGTTGACCTGTACATAAATCTTCATCTACAAATGGCCCTTCCATAATGTAAAGCTCTCTATTAGGTGAAACCTGAATGATTTCCTCATAGAGGGTATATTGATTTGGTTCAGAACATCCAGTATTGGCTAGGGAAATAATTTGCATCTTATAGTTACCTGGCAATAGGTCTTGTAATGATGTACGGTTTTCGTACTGGTTTAATGGGCGATAACCTATGTTGTCTTCTGAGTTGAGATAGCGTGGGTCTTCAACAAACCAGTTGATCACATATGGAAGTTGCCCTCCAGAGATTTGCACACCAATTTTACCATTTTGTCCACCACTTGAACAATCTGGTGGGAGAGATTTAACTACAGTACCTAAATTATCAGGATCTGATAATGTCCCTTCGGTAAAGAATGGTTGTACAATGTCTTCTACTTCGATAGTAATAGGGTTCGTCTCTGCAGCATCACAAGAACAGTAAGAATGTGAGTTTCTATCAAGGATACGTAAACAGTATTGCCCTGGATAAGCAGGATCAACACGATCTCCATAGAAGACTTGTGTAGAAGCCGTAGGATCATTCGGTGTATAAGTCCATTCGAACTGATAGGTAGGAACACCATCTACAATAAATGGATCTCCACCAAGTGCAGAGGCTGTAATTCCTCCATCAACCGCACCAGTACACAAGTCAGTAACAAAAGTTGTGTCACCATTGTATTGGATAGGTAGATATTCTCTGACTGTGAAGTAGTACACTTCTTCACAAGGAGTGAGTCCAGTGTTATCTACATTCTCGCTTACTCTCAAGTAATAGCTTCCGCCAGGTAGATTTCTAAATCGATAAGTATATCCTTTAGGCTCTAAGAATAAGTATCTTCCTCCTCTTGTTTCTACTCTTCCTGCAAAGACATTACTATTATCTAGGGGTACTTGACGTCCACCTGGATCAACAAGTTCCATATAGAATCCATTATTAGTAGTTTGAGTAACACTAAAGGAACGATTAACACTTAGGTTGACATTGAAGAAAATATCATGTGAATAACCTTGATCTGTATTATTCCAATCAATTGCAGTATTAGAAGGTTCTGGATAGTTGGTACAATCGCCATTTCCAATTGGTGGAATATTTTCACGAGATCTAAAATTGGTGATGTTTAGACTTCCTTCAGAGATAGAAATACTTCTAGTAATATATTCTCCCCCAGAACAAGTGGACTCTCTTGAATCTGTAATAATGGCACGATAAATTCCTGCAGGTAATCCATTTACAGTCGCAAGTCCGTCATAACTCGAATCTAGTGGTACCCAATTTGTTGTCGTGGTAGCATTAATTGTTTGCCCTGTACTTGAGTTAACGGTAGTTGAAGTTGTAGAAGTAAACTCATACCACTCAATTCTCAATGGTGGAATAAAGTTTTCCACGGTTAATTCAATTCTACTTTCAGTATTACCGCAACCTGGTAAAGTCACTAGAGGACGACTTACACGCATTTGCTGGTTATTTACTTCTTCGATAGTAAAGGTTCCAGAAGCGACAACACAAGCCGCAGTGTTGGTATTATTTATAGATACTTCATATTCATATTCTCCAGCCTGTCTAAAGTTATCTACTAACACACTTGGACCTGAATCCAGCGACCCGTCTAAGACTTTGTAATAACTATAATTTCCTCCATCTGCAGACGATATAAATAGCTGTCCTTGATTAGTTGGAGAGATAGAGGGAGCTGCTGGATTAGAGACCGAAGGAACAATTTCAAAGGTTAATTGACCAGAGGTATCTTCGACACAATCAATATCGGTTACTTCAAAGTTATTTACTTGATATTCGTACACTTCTGGGAAAGAAAATGTCGTAGAAGTAATTACACCAGAAGAACAACCAAAGCTGTCAATAACTTCTAAATTAAAGATAGTTCTAGTTGCTGAGTTTCTAACATCAATACCATCAAATTCTACTCGATTACCCGCAGCAGAGATAGCAGATAATATTCCGTTATTTAATTGAATAGTATAGGGTGCTGCAAAAGGATTCCCTCCTGTAATCTCAAAGACTAATCTTCCTCCTAAGACTAAATCATCTGGACAGTTCGGAATTCTAGTACTTTCTGGAACAATTCGGACACTATAAGGTTCTGGTTGTTCCACGCGAACCGTGATGACATCACTACAAGCAGGTTGTGGGTTTCCATCTATATCCAATGGAGGACTTAAGTCGGTTACTTCAAACACATAGGTTCCGGCAGGTAAGCCAGATAAACTAACGGCAGCACCTACACCTGGAGGAATTACTGTGCCAGGAGTTAAAGAACTTATTTCTAGGTTTCCAGAGCCTCCTACTGCAAATAAGTCAAAGGCTGCATTTGAATCTCCAAAACAATCCAAGGTATAAATGAAGTCTGCGGTTGCAGTACTCGTAACGCTTCCTGCACCACGTTGGTTGACAAAATTAGCAGTTTCTACTCCATTAAGACGTACCGATGCATATCCACCTACAGTAATCAATTGTG
>JBMYNN010000008.1:0-66010 GCA_049598335.1 Flavobacteriaceae bacterium | reverse complement strand
TGTCGGTTTTAAAATTGAGTTCTTTACGGATATAATGGTTGATGGCTGGAGTAAACGAATGCAGCCAGGAGGTTAGTTCGGCACTATAATCAGGTGCATCACCCGATTCTTTTTTATCAATCCCTAGATAGCGAGAGTCCAAACGACCAATGTTTTTCCCTTGGTGACGCAAGAGTTCTTTCCAAAAATAACGGGTGGGTAGATCGAGATTATGTTGTAATAAAACGCTGGCATCAATCCCAGAATAATAGGCCATTCTTTCTGCAATAGCTTCTTTTTCTTTCCTCGGTAAAAAGCCTCCTTTTGCCATGGCAGGGATCAACTTGTTGATGGCAAAATTTTCGGCTTCGGGAAGGATTTCTAATAAATCTTTAGCTTGCAATGCTGGGGGTAATTGTTTGTGATACCAAGCTGCAGCAGTAAAATAGGGCAGATTTAAAGAGGAAGACACAGGTCCACCGGTACGCAAGGTTTTATAATCTGCTGGAGAAACCATAATCACCCCATTGAGGTACATCCATTGTTGGTTTTGTAGTGCAAGAGAAAGTCCCATCACACGAGTTCCTCCATAACTTTCACCGATGAGGTATTTTGGAGCTTCCCAACGTTGTTTGCGGTTGACAAAAGTCGTCATCCATTCTGCTAAATACTTGATATCTGCATTGATCCCAAAGAATTGTTCTCTTTCGGGCATTTTTCCATCCACTTTAACCATTCTAGAATACCCCGTATTAACCGGATTGATAAAAACGATATCAGCGACATCAAGAATAGAATAAGGATTGGCTTTAAATCCATAGGGTTGTACGGGATAACCTTCGTCATCAATATTTAAAATACGTGGGCCTGTATAAGCGACATGCATCCAAACAGAAGCAGAACCAGGGCCACCGTTAAAAGAGAAAATCAACGGACGCTCATTTCCTTTATTCACGTTTGTTCTTCGGTAATAAGTATAAAACAAGGACGCGATAGGCTGCCCTCTTTCATTCCAAACTGGCTGTGTACCGGTTTCTGCACGGTAGCTTATGCTTTGCCCCTTGATGGTAGTTTTATGGTTGGTAACAACCAAAGTATCTAAGGGTAAGTCTCTGTTTTGTGCAACGGCACTGAAGAGAGTAAAAAGGCAAAATAAACTAAGATAGATAATGCTATTTTTCATGCTCAAAGAATTTATCTCAATGTACGTAAATCATCCATGTATAAAAAATTCTTTACTTTAGAAGCACCTAAAATCTTATTATCATGAAAAAAAACAATCTCAGCCTATTGTTTAGCCTGCTCTTATTATTGGTGTTTACTTCTTCTTGTGAACAAAAAAAGGCTAAACCTCAAAAAGAAAAAACCACGGTCATTCTAGTTCATTCGGCATGGTTAGGGGGCTGGCAATGGAAAGAAACTATTTCCCATTTAAAACACGAGCATCTCAATGTGATTGCCCCAGACCTAGTAGGACATGGCAACGATAAAACACCTCCAAATGAAATCACTATGGAGGACTATGTGAACCAACTTGTTGAGCTCATTGATGCAGAAGAAAAACCTGTGGTCTTAGTGGGGCACAGTTTTAATGGAATCACCATTAGCAGAGTAGCAGAATTACGTCCTAAAAAGGTTAAAAAATTAATCTATCTCACGGCTTTTTTAGTTCCAAACGGCACCTCCTTTTTTAGTGCAGTAAACGGGGTAAAAGGCTCAAAAGCGGTTGAAAATTTTTACCTCTCTGAAGACAAGAGTTACACACTGGTTAATGAAGAAGCCATGCATGAAGCGTTTGCTCATGACATTCCGCTAGAGAATTTCATTGCGGCAAAACCTTACATTGTTCCAGAGCCTGCAGCCCCACTAAGCTATGAATTACAGGTAAGCGATGAAAACTTTGGACAAATTCCAAAATACTATATTGAATGCACAGAGGACAACGCGATTCCTATTGAAGTGCAACGTGCGATGTATCATGATAAAGTGAAAAAACACTTTAGCTTGATGGCGAGTCACACCCCTAATTTTTCAAAACCAGATTCTTTGGCTTATTTACTGAAAAAGATTGTTTTAAAATAAAAAATCGGCTCCCAAGGGAGCCAATTTCCAACATAAACAAGTAATTAATCCTTATTCAATTGCAATTCTTTTTGCTGGTTGAGGCAACGCCTCTTTTCGTTTTGGCAAAAGAATGGTTAGGATACCCTCCTGATACTTTGCTTTGATTTTTGAAGTTTCTACGCTTTCAGGCAGGGTAAAAGAACGTTTAAAAGATGAAGCATTAAACTCGCGTCTTGTATAATGATCTTCAGGAGAAATTGCCTCTTCTTCTGAAGTAGCACTAATGGATAATATATCCTTCTCTACATCGACCTTAAAGTCGTTTTTATTTCTTCCAGGTGCTGCCAAGGTTATGACGAATTCTTTTTCTTGCTCTTTAACATTCACGGCTGGTTGAGAAGTTGAAATAAAACTTCTGGTACTGGGCCATTCTGCGGTAAAGAAATCATCTAAAAAAGAAGACATTGGAGAGTGTGAAAATTTAACTAAACTCATAACAAAAATTTTAAAGGTTATACGTTTACCAAAAGGGCAAAAGCTATACCAATAAAATTAAAGTGTCATTATGTCATTAAATTCAAGAAAAATACTGACGTTTTGTCTTATCCTACTGCTTGCTGGACTTTATCGGCCGCTTCTTGAAAAGCAGTGGCGGACATAACATCGAGTCCAGAGTTGTCGATTAACTCTTTCGCAATGTCAGCATTTGTTCCTTGTAAACGCACAATAATAGGCACCTTGATGGCATCCCCCATATTTTTGTAAGCATCGACAATTCCTTGTGCAACACGGTCACAACGAACAATTCCACCGAAGATATTCACTAAGATAGCTTCAACCCCTGGATCTTTTAGGATAATGCGAAAGGCTGTTTCTACACGAGCCGCATCTGCAGTACCTCCCACATCAAGGAAGTTTGCTGGAGAACCACCCGCTTGCTTAATTAAATCCATGGTTGCCATGGCAAGTCCTGCTCCATTAACCATACAACCTACATTTCCATCTAAGTCAACATAGTTTAACCCTACTTCGCCAGCCTCTACTTCGATAGGGTTTTCTTCTCGCTTATCTCTAAGTTCAGCATAGTCTTTATGACGGTATAAAGCATTGTCGTCTAAAGTAACTTTAGCATCTACCGCTATAATGCGATCGTCTGAGGTCTTTAATACTGGATTGATTTCGAATAAAGATGAATCAGAAGATACATAAGCGTTGTATAAAGCAGTGATGAATTTTGTCATTTCCTTAAATGCCTTTCCGCTTAATCCTAAATTGAAAGCCACTTTACGCGCTTGAAATCCTTGCATTCCTAATGCAGGGTCAATTTCTTCTGTAAAAATTAAATGCGGAGTTTCCTCTGCAACTGTTTCAATATCCATTCCTCCTTCAGTAGAATACATGATCATATTTTTCCCAGAAGCACGATTAAGTAATACAGAAACATAGAATTCACTAGGCTCTGATTCCCCAGGATAATAGACATCCTCTGCAACCAATACCTGATGAACTGGTTTTCCTGCTGGAGGTGTTTGTGGGGTGATCAATTGCATTCCAATGATTTGATCGGCGATATTTTTAACTTCATCAAGGTTTTTAGCCAATTTAACACCACCCCCTTTACCGCGTCCACCCGCATGGATTTGGGCTTTGATCACGTGCCAACCTGTACCGGTTGTTTCTGTTAAAGATTTTGCAGCAGCTACAGCTTCATCGGCAGTTTGTGCAACTATACCCCGTTGGATCCCTACCCCAAAGCTGGCTAAAATTTCTTTCCCTTGATATTCGTGTAAATTCATTTTTGGTTGTTTTCGTTGAGCAAAAATAAAAAAAGAAAGTTGAGTTACCTATAGGTTTAAAAAAAGGTTTTGTTTTATTTATAACATTATTTGATATTTTTAATTTTATCCATAATAGGTCGTATTTATTAAGCTTAAGTTATTATTTTTGAGAAAAAATTTGGAATGGAAAATGCCGCATTACTTCAAATTGCACAAAAGAACAAGGGACCTGTTTATGTGTATGATGCCAATAAAATAAAAGCCCAGTATGAACGCTTAACCAACGCTTTTAGCGGAGTAAATCAACTGCGTTTACATTATGCAACAAAGGCATTGAATAACATTTCTATCTTAAAATACATTCAATCCTTGGGCGCTGGCTTAGACACGGTTTCTATTCAAGAAGTACAACTAGGTTTAGCGGCTGGCTTCGATCCTTCTAGCATTATTTTCACCCCAAATGGTGTATCCTTGAAAGAGATTGAAGAAGTTGCAAAGCTAGGGGTTCAAATCAATATCGATAACTTATCTATTTTAGAACAGTTTGGAAGTAAGTACCCTGAGGTCCCGGTATGTATCCGTATCAACCCTCATGTAATGGCAGGAGGGAATAGCAATATTTCTGTAGGTCATATTGATTCTAAGTTTGGGATTTCTATTCATCAAATTCCGCATTTATTGCGCATTACGGAAAATACCCAAATGCGTATTAACGGAATTCACATGCATACCGGAAGTGATATTTTAGATATCGATGTTTTCTTACATGCTACTGAAATTTTATTTGAAACGGCTAAAAATTTTAGGAATTTATCTTTTATTGACTTTGGGTCTGGTTTTAAAGTTCCTTACAAAGCTGGAGATATAGAGACCAATATTGAAGAATTAGGAGACAAACTAACAGAAAAATTCAACCATTTTTGTCAAGAATACGGACACGAACTAACCTTAGCCTTTGAACCAGGGAAATTCCTAGTGAGTCAAGCAGGTTATTTTTTAACTAAAGTGAACGTCGTTAAACAGACCACCTCAACTGTCTTTGCACAAGTGGACAGTGGCTTTAATCACTTGATTCGTCCAATGCTATATGGCTCTCACCACGAGATCCTCAACATCTCCAACCCTGAAGGAAGAGAGCGTTTTTATTCTGTTGTGGGGTATATCTGCGAGACAGACACCTTTGGGAGTAATCGCAAGATTGCAGAAATAAGTGAAGGGGATTATCTGGCTTTCAAAAATGCAGGAGCCTATTGTCAAACCATGGCGAGTAATTACAACTCACGTTATCGTCCCGCTGAGATTTTCTGGATCAATAACGAAGCTCATTTGATTCGCAAGCAAGAAAATTTTGAGGATATTCTAAGAAATCAAATCGAATTAGAAACAGCAGTGATCAATGGAGCGGCAGTTTCTGCCTAAGAAATAACTCCAGAGCCTAAGAGCTCTTCTCCCTGATACCAGGCCACAAATTGTCCTTCTGCGATAGCAGATTGAGGGTGTTGAAATAGCACAAAAAGACCTTCTTTTTCCCTAAATAAGGTGGCTTTTTCTAGAGGCTGTCGATAGCGAATCCTCGCCATCACCTCCATTTGCTCACCTAAATTAAGGCGCAGGTCCTCTCTTACCCAATGGATATCATTCGTTTTTACTAATAAACCTCTGCGATATAAGCCTGGATGTTGTTTTCCCTGCCCTGTATAAATGATATTTTCTTTTACATCTGTATCAATCACAAAGAGAGGCTCTACTGTTCCACCTACTCCTAGCCCTTTACGCTGTCCTTTTGTAAAATAATGCGCCCCATCATGCTCTCCTACTATCTGACCATCTTGCGGACTATAATCGGTTTTTGCAGCATGGTAATGCAACATGGCTAAGGTAGTATCAAACTTTTCTGGAGCAGTCGCATAAGCATTGAAATTATTTGGGATTTCAACAATACTTCCCTTTTTAGGGGCGAGTTGTTGCTGTAAAAAATCGGGTAAACGCACTTTCCCAATAAAACATAATCCTTGAGAATCTTTTTTCTCTGCTGTAACCAGTTGCTCTCGTTGTGCGAGGGCTCGGACTTCAGCTTTTTCTAAATGCCCTATGGGAAAAAGTACTTTTGCCAATTGTGACTGTGTTAATTGACACAAAAAGTAAGACTGGTCTTTGTTTGTATCCGTACCCACTAATAAATGGTGAATTTCTTTCCCGTCGATTAAAGTGGTTTCCCGCTGACAATAATGTCCAGTGGCGACAAAATCTGCCCCTAAAGAGAGCGCGATTTCTAAAAATACATCGAATTTGATTTCTCGATTACAGAGCACATCTGGATTAGGGGTCCTCCCCTGTTTGTATTCGTTAAACATATAGTCCACGATACGTTCTTTATATTCTTTACTTAAATCTACCGTTTGAAAGGGAATTCCTAGTTTCTCGGCTACCAACATTGCATCATTACTATCTTCCAGCCAGGGGCATTCATTAGAAAGGGTAACGGATTCGTCGTGCCAGTTTTTCATAAACAGACCAATGACCTCATAGCCTTCATCTTTTAGAAGATACGCAGCCACACTGGAGTCTACCCCACCTGAAAGTCCAACAATGACGGTTTTTGCCATGGGGCAAAGGTAGCAAATGTTTCTATTGAATTAACCTTAGCGGTTGCCCTTTTGCTTTGCCTTTTGTTGCTTCTCGGCTTCTTCCATTGCTTTTTGTAAACGCGCAGTAAAACCGCCAGCCTTTTTAGGTTTCTTCTTATTCTCTTCGATTTGTGCAAAGATTTTCTCCTCGCTAATCACAAAGTTCTTAATCACTAACATCAAGAAGATGGTAAGTAAATTAGATACAAAGTAATAGAGACTTAAACCACTCGCATAGTTGTTAAAGAAAAACAACATCATTAAGGGCATTAGATACATGATAAATTTCATATTAGGCATACCAGGCTGCTGTGGAGCTTGCTGTTGCCCCATGGTCATCATCGTATAGAAAAAGATAGCGACAGAAGCTAAAATGGGAAATAAGCTAATATGATCCCCATAAAATGGAATATTGAAGGGTAATTCATAAACCGAGTCATAAGACGATAAATCGTCTGCCCATAAGAAGCCTTTTTGACGTAAAGCGAATGCAACAGGGAAGAAACTAAACAAGGCATAGAAAACGGGCAGTTGCAACAGTGCTGGTAAACAACCCGACATAGGGTTTGCGCCCGCCTTATTGTATAAAGCCATGGTTTCTTGCTGGCGTTTTACTGCATCGTTTTTGTATTTCTTAGTAATTTCATCTACCTCTGGTTTAAGGACCTTCATCTTGATTTGAGAAACATAAGATTTATAGGTCACCGGCGACATGGCTAAACGCACAATAATGGTCATAATAATAATGGCTATCCCAAAGGGTAAGAAAGAACTTAAAAAGCCAAATAGCGGGATGAAAATAGATTTGTTTATCCAACCAAATATTCCCCATCCAAAATTGATGCTTTTTTCAATCCCTAAGTCATATTGCGCTAAAGTCTTGTATTCTGACGGACCAAAGTACCACTGAAAAGAATGGGCTAATTCCCCAGAACTTTTAAGCGGAATAAGGGCTTTGTAATTCTTTGTATATAGCTGTGCTTTATCTTCTGATTCGACTAAACTTTCTGAACTTAAATCAACTTTTTCAATTCCTATCGCAGGAATCAAAATAGAGCTAAAGAAATGTTGCTTGTAGCCAATCCATTGAACATCTTCCACTTGTTCTTCATCTTTTCCAGAGATGGATAGTTCATTGACTTTTCCCCTTTCATATCCATAGGTTAATTCTGTATAACGATTTTCATATTCAACACTTCTTGAGTTGCGAAATGCCTTTAAATCCCAACTTAAGTTTTGCTCTTTATTTTGTTTAATCACCCCTTGCATTCCATTGGAAAGAATAGAGAAGTCCACCATAAAATTGTTAGGAGACAAAGCATATCGAAAAGCTATCCATTGATCTTGGTTTAATGCTGCTTTTAGAGTCAAAATTTTTTCGTTGTTGACTTCGGTCAACGCTGGCGTAAAATAAAGATCAGCAGTATTTAAATTTCTTCCATCTAAAGTGGAAAAACTAAAATTAATAATTTGATTATTTGCCACTAAGTTTAAAGGCTCCCCCAAATAATTGGTATAATTTTTTAAATAAGCTGTAGTGATTTGCCCTCCTTTATTTGAAAAAACAAAAGATAGGACTTCATTTTCTAAGGTAATCTCACTTGCTTCTCGCTCTTGTACAAGATCTGCAAAAGAACCAAAGTTATTTTGCAGTTGAATACGCTGGATAGAGTCATTTTTTACTACTGTTGCTTCTTGAGTTGTTTCTGCTTGAGTTTCGGTTTCTTTTGCCGCTTCAGTTCCTTCTTCTACGGGTTGTTGATTCATCAACATCCAGGTCATGATTAATGCGATAAGGATAAACCCTATAAATTGATATGGGTCAAATTTTTTCTCTTCCATAAATTTTTATTTGGTGTTGAAATTCTTCAAAGCTGCTTGCACAAAGTGAACAAATAGCGGATGCGGATCCAACACAGTACTTTTGTATTCTGGGTGATATTGCACCCCGATAAACCAGGGGTGATCTGGATTTTCTACCACCTCAACTAATCCTGTTTCTGGATTAATTCCTGTGGCTTTCAAGCCATGCTTTTCGATCGTTTCACGATAAGCATCATTAAATTCATAACGGTGACGATGGCGTTCTTCTATTGCCTCGTTTTGATAAATACGATAAGCTAAAGAGTCTTTCTCTAATCGACATTTCCATGCCCCTAGACGCATGGTTCCCCCTTTATCTTTGATGTGTTTTTGTTCTTCCATAATAGAAATGACCGGCACGGCGCAATCTTCTTCCATTTCTATAGAATTAGCTTCTTTTAAGCCCGCCACATTTCGAGCATGCTCTATAACGGCCATCTGCATCCCTAAACAAATTCCTAAAAATGGAATCTTATTTTCACGCACATAACGAATGGCTTCTATTTTTCCTTGAATGCCTCTTTCACCAAAACCTGGTGCAACGATAATTCCATCTAAGTCTTTTAGCTTGTCTGCAACATCATTTTCATTTAGGTATTCTGAATGAATCGAATGAACTTTTACTTTTGTCTCGTTGACTGCACCAGCATGAATAATGGCTTCAAGAATGGATTTATAAGAATCTTGTAACTCTACATACTTACCAATAAGGCCAATCTGGATAGTTTGTTTGGGGTTTTTATATTTGGCTAAAAAGCCTTTCCATTGATCTAGATCAGCACTAGCAGGAATGGGTAATTTTAAGGTATCAAGTACAACCTTATCTAAACCTTCTTTTTTCATTAATAGCGGAACATCATATATGGTATCAGCATCTATTGATTCTATTACTGCTTCTTGTTTAACATTACAAAAAAGAGCCAATTTACGGCGGATATCATCAGAAATAGGATGCTCTGTACGACAGACTAAAACATTTGCTTTCACCCCACTCTCCATTAAAGTTTTAACAGAATGCTGCGTTGGCTTTGTTTTCAACTCTCCTGCAGCAGATAAAAATGGGATCAAGGTTAAATGAACAACCATAACATTTTCTTCTCCTAATTCCCAGACTAATTGACGAACAGATTCTATGTAAGGAAGGGATTCAATATCTCCTACTGTACCGCCAATTTCTGTGATAATGATATCGTATTCTCCATTTTCCCCTAAAAGCATCATGCGATGTTTAATCTCATTGGTGATATGAGGGATAACTTGAACGGTTTTACCTAAAAATTCACCACGCCTTTCTTTTTCAATCACACTTTGGTAAACTCTTCCAGTAGTCACATTGTTGGCTTGTGAAGTGCTAACATTTAAAAAACGCTCATAGTGACCTAAATCAAGATCGGTTTCTGCCCCGTCGTCTGTGACAAAACATTCTCCGTGTTCATAAGGATTAAGAGTTCCCGGATCTACATTGAGATAAGGATCAAATTTTTGAATGGTTACACTGTATTTTTGTGCTTGCAGAAGCTTCGCCAAAGAAGCAGCGATGATTCCTTTTCCTAGAGAGGAACTTACTCCTCCTGTAACAAAAATATATTTGGTTTGTGACATCCGGTTGTTTTGAAAGCATTCTTATTTACCGGACTCAAAAATACAAAAAGTATTCGTGTATTTGTATCCCCAAAGCCTATTTCTTAATTTCTATAATATCGTAACCCTGATGTTGTAGAAGATAAAATCCTACATTTTGATAACCTGCTTGAGGGGCTTTTTCGTAAAAGAATCTGTTTTCAAGGTAATCTGTTTCTCCTATGGCGGGCATATAGATTTTTTCTTTATAGGCCAGTCGAAGAATAATATCAAGGGTGATATCATAGGCCCTAAATGCTTCTTTAGAGGGGAAATCCCCAAAACGCTTTTGATAAGTGTTTTTAAATAACTCTCTTCTTTCACTCTTCATGGGATGGTTCCCACTGAGATAAGTAAAACGAAGATTCCCTAGGTGTTTCCTAGAAATATTATCATTTTCATAGATAGGTGTGCGAAGGGTCGTAAATAATTGAACATCTCTTTCTTTAGACACTTGAGAATTCAATAATGAAATCACGTTGGCAGTAAGATTTAAATCCTGAGATTCAAAAATCACTTTATTGGGTAAGGAGTCAATTAAAAGAGAGTCAATCAAGTCGGGCAAAACAAATCCTCCTACTTCTGGTCTTACACGATGCGCAAAAGGGTACTTTTCTTCAAAGCCTTTCGCAAAAGCGGCATTAAGGGTGTCTGCAATAATCATGACATTTTGTGTTGTATCAATCATTTTATCCAGATACTCAACCATCTTAGTTCGCAAGCTTGCTAAAGGGCTTACAGATTGATAAACATTCTTAGCTTGTTTTATTTTTTTAGAAGAAAGAGGAGCTACCATGGGCACGTTCTTTAAAAGGGGAAGCTGGGCAGCATAATCAAAATTAGAAGTAATCAAGGGACCTATCAAGCTTTGAACACCAGACCAATCAATGGCTTCAACTTGTTCGCCTATACTTTGTTTTTTATTTTGAGAATCGAGAACACTAAGCTCTACAGAAATACCTAAAGAATCTGCTCTTTCTACAGCGAGGACCATACCCATATAAAAATCCAAGGCAATCGTATGGAGGTTGCGCTTTTTTAACAAAGCAGTGGTTTTTTCTATTGAATCAAATTCAATAGAAGCTGTTTTAAAAGGTAAGAAAGCTGCTAACTTAATACTAGTATTTGTAAACACAGAATCTTCTAAACGAACTTTTTCAATCAACAAATCATCTTCTACTTTAAGATTACCTGTATTTTGTGGAGCAATTTTAAGGATCATCCCCTCTTGTAAACCTGTTTCAGGAAGCGTGGGATTAAGGGCAATTAAGTCTGCTTCTGATACCCCAAGTTTCTTTTCAAGGCGATAAAATCCTTCTTTTGGTTTTACCTTATAATAGTTAAAAGATGCTTCTAAGGCTTTTGTCTCTTCTACTGTTCTTTTTGGGATAACGATCTCTTGCCCGATCTTGAGACCATCTTTTATTTGCGGATTGAGCTGCTCCAATTCTTGAATGGTAATTCCATAACGGTATGCTAAACGCCATTTTGTTTCTTTGGGCTGAACCAAATACTTTACCAATCCCTCTTTCAATGGGACTGCCTTAGGCGCTTCAACAATGGGGTAAACTGGAATCTTAATCTGCATGCGCTTTTTGAGCCCTATCTTTTCAATTAAGGGATTGTATTCCTTGATTTGATCGATACTAACATTGTATTTACGAGCAAGTCCATAAAGAGTTTCTTTTTTCTTCACCTTGTGCGTAAGGAATCTTTCAGGAGTGTTTTGGCCATAGGCCGTTAAAACAAAAAGAAAACTAAAAATAAATACAAGCGCTCTCATAACTTATGCAATATCAACAATTATTCCCATTCAATGGTTGCGGGTGGCTTCGAACTTATATCATAGACCACACGATTAACACCTTTTACCTTATTGATGATATCATTAGAGGTTTTTTGTAAAAACGCATAGGGTAAATTCACCCAATCTGCTGTCATGCCATCGGTAGAAGTTACCGCACGCAAGGCCACACATTTTTCATAGGTACGTTCGTCTCCCATCACCCCTACACTATTAACAGGTAAAAGAATTGCTCCTGCTTGCCAAACCTCGTTGTATAAACCTGCATCTTTCAAAGCTTGAACATAAATCGCATCTACCTCTTGCAGCATGGCAACTTTTTCTGGCGTGATATCGCCTAAGATTCTAATGGCTAAACCGGGTCCAGGAAAAGGATGCCTCCCAATTAATTCTTGATCAATCCCAAGACTCTTGCCAACTCTTCTCACTTCGTCTTTAAAGAGCATTCTTAAGGGCTCTACAATTTTAAGCTGCATATAATCTGGTAAGCCCCCTACATTGTGATGTGATTTTATCGTGGCAGAAGGTCCGTTCACAGAGACAGACTCAATCACATCTGGGTAAATGGTTCCTTGCGCTAACCAAGTAGCTCCATCGATTTTCTTTGACTCATCATCAAAGACATCAATAAAGGTATTGCCGATAACTTTACGCTTTTTTTCAGGGTCAGAAACCCCGGCGAGATTAGACAAAAACAATTCACTTGCATCGACTCCTTTTACATTGAGTCCCATTCCATTGTATTGTTCTAATACACTAGAAAATTCATTCTTTCGCAATAAGCCATTATTGACAAAAATACAGGTGAGTTGATCTCCAATCGCCTGGTGCAATAAGACTGCAGCAACGGTAGAATCGACTCCTCCAGAGAGACCCAGGATAACTTTTTCTTCCCCAATTTGAGTTTTTAAATGCTCAATGGTCATTGATACAAAAGAATCTGGTGTCCAGTCTTGTTTAACTCCAGCAATATGCACTAAAAAGTTTTCTAATAATTGTTTTCCGTCTGTCGAGTGATAGACTTCTGGATGGAATTGAATGGCATAAGTATCTTCCCCCTCAATACGGTAAGCCGCATTTTCAACATCAGAAGTACTGGCTAATTTCACCCCATTAGTGGGGAGTTGTTTTATGGTGTCACTATGGCTCATCCATACTTGACTTCCAACTTCTATCCCGGCAAACAAACCATTCGCTTCTTCAATCGAAGAAAGATTTGCTCTCCCGTATTCTCTTGTGGCAGATGGACTCACCTTCCCTCCCGAAAAATGGGCTAAATATTGTGCTCCATAACAAACTGCTAACAAAGGCTTTTTTTGCCTAATATGGTCAAGCGCTGGATGTGGTGCATCTTCTGCTCTTACAGAATAAGGAGAACCAGAGAGAATGACTGCCTTAAAAGTAGTGACATCTTTTGGAGGATTGTTGTAGGGATGGATTTCGCAATAAATAAAAAGCTCGCGAACACGGCGGGCAATCAATTGGGTGTATTGTGATCCAAAGTCTAGGATCAGTACTTTTTCTTCCATGCACAAAAATACAACTATTCATAAGCTGGGGAAACTCCCTATTAAAAGATTTTCAACAATTATTCGGGTAATTGAATCCAGCTAAACTCAAGCTTTAAGGGATCTAATTGTTCAAAAAGCAAGTCGAGTAAATCTTCGCCATGTGACAAATAGAATTCAAAGAAGTTAGACTGCCTTTCTTGTAGAGAATTATTAGGAAAGAGCGTTTCGTGTAAAAGGGTGAGGCGTTGAACATGATCGACTAATTTTTTCTTTTGCGCATTAAGCAAACGCTTTTCAAGGGCATCAATCCCATTAAATTGCTTCTTTTTCTGGGCTTTTACTGTTCCTTCAAAGGAGGGATCGGTTGACTGGACTAAGCTTTCTAGGTAATCAAATTGTTCTTGGAGTTTTTCTTTTAAAAACTGAAGGTCTAAATCAATATTACTAATCTGCCTTACTTTTTTATTGATTAGAGCCGTACGCTTTAAGAATAACTCTTCTTTTTCAAGATCGAGCTGTTTAATTTTCTCTACCGTCTTTTGGGTCGTTAAAACAGCAGAATTACGTAATAATAGTAGAGGAAAAGGCAGGCCTTCTTTTTTAAAATATTCTTTGAGTTCTAACCAATAGGCAATTTCTCCCCCTCCACCAATATAACAAAGGTTAGGTAGAATCACTTCTTGATACAAAGGCCGCATTAAAACATTGGGCGAAAAACGCTCTGGATGATTTTCTACTTCCTCCCAAAGTGCTTCTTTTGTAAAAGTTGTATTAGTCTCAATTGTGGTATAAGCTGTAGCGGTCTTAACGATGCGCTCACGCAGTTCATCTGTGATATAAAATAAATTGATCTCTCGAGGATTGACTTGAGGTGTATATTGGTCTGAATAGCTCGCTTTAATCTTTGCAATGGTTTTGTCCACCGCAGCTTTACAATG
This sequence comes from Flavobacteriaceae bacterium, assembly GCA_049598335.1. GTDB lineage: Bacteria > Bacteroidota > Bacteroidia > Flavobacteriales > Flavobacteriaceae > Arcticimaribacter. Next base: position 51,826 of record JBMYNN010000008.1, on the reverse strand, counting down.
GTGATGTTCCAGATCATTTTTAATCTGAGGGATAAAACAGGCTTTTAGATCTTTTCGGTCGGGATCAATAATAACCAAACCCTCTTCTCCAAAAAAATGATGGACCAGCTTCTGGGTTGCCTCGGCTAGATTGGCTGCAGTACGATAAGTAGATTGCATGATTGCTTTTATCTCTTTTGCACGATCACTGTCGCCTAGTAACTTTTCAAAAACATCGAGTAAAGGAGATAAGGACGCTAAGGACAACCGACCAACAGGCCCCTGACTTTGTTCATTCCATTGTATTTTTTTCCCTTGAAAAAAGAAATAAGAAATTTCTTCAAAATCGTGATCTTCGGTTGCCATCCAATAAACGGGGACAAAATCAAACTTTGGGTACTTTTGCTTGAGCTGTTTACACAACTTAATGGTAGAAATGATTTTATAAAAAAAGTAAAGTGGCCCGGTGAATAAATTGAGCTGGTGCCCTGTTGTAACGGTAAAGGTGCTGTCTTTAGCTAAAAGCGAGAGTTGTGCCTCTACCTTCTTAGTAGAAGATAAGTCTTGATATTGCAAGCTTAAGGCCTTAACCAATGTTTTACGGGTGGACAAGGGGTATTGCTTTTGCTTTGCTTTAATCTGTTTTTCAAATTCTGCTAACCGAACAGGGCCAGAAACCAAAGCCTCAAGGGCAGGGTGTCCTTCTATTAGGTCGCAAATTAAGGAAGAAAAATAGCCTGTATTTCGGTAAGGAATACGGGTTAACGCCATAGCAAGGTTTTATCCTGTTAAAGATATTCCATCTCTTTAGAATAAAAAAAATATAGGAGAAATTATATCTTTACCAACCTATTAACACACAAGATGAAAAAATTACTTTCCTTACTTTCTTTACTTTTATTTTTCAATGGCAAAGCACAATTACAATCTCCGGCAGAATTCTTAGGCTATGAATTAGGGACACAATTCAGTCGTCATCATCAAGTTATAGATTATGTAAAGCATGTTGCAGAGAACTCTTCTCTAGCGACTACAGCATCTTATGGAAAGACTTATGAAGGAAGAACCTTACAACTGGTTTATCTCTCTTCTGCAGAAAATTTAGGGCAACTTGAGAGCTTGCGTAAAGATCATTTGAGAAGCATCGGTTATGAAACAGGTGCAAAAGAAAGCAGAAAAGACTTTAGCGTAGTATGGCTAAGCTATAATGTGCATGGAAATGAATCAACCAGTACCGAAGCTGCGCTTAAAACCCTATACACCCTAGTGACAGAAAAGCAGGCATGGCTAGAAAAACTTATCGTCATTATGGACCCTTGTATCAATCCAGACGGAAGAGACCGTTATGTTAACTGGTACAATCAAGTCAAAAGCACGCCTTTTGATATTGATCCAAAAGCCAACGAACATTATGAAGATTGGCCAGGCGGTAGATACAATCACTACTATCACGATCTTAACAGAGACTGGGCATGGTTAAGCCAAGTGGAAAGTCAGCAGCGTTTACCACAATACCTCTCATGGATGCCACAAATTCATGTTGATTTTCACGAACAAGGGGTCGATAGTCCTTACTATTTTGCTCCAGCGGTAGAACCCTACCATGAAATTTTAACTGATTTTCAAAGAGACTTCCAGGTAACCATTGCAAAAAACCACGCCAAATATTTTGACAAAGAAGGCTGGTTGTATTTTACAGATGATGTCTTTGACTTACTCTACCCAGGCTATGGAGACACTTATCCCATGTTTAATGGAGCCATAGGGATGACCTATGAGCAAGGCGGAAGTGGACGCGCAGGATTAGGAATTTTAAACAGTGTTGGCGATGTATTAAGCTTAAAAGACCGTATTGCACATCATTACACAAGTGGATTATCTACTGTTGAAGTCGCTTACAATAATGTTCAAAAACTCAATCAAGAGTTTCAAGCCTACCACGCTAAGAAAAACAACAAGTACAACGCTTATGTCCTTGAAGGGCAAGAAGACAAAATGGCCACTCTAGCCGCCTTGATGGAAGCGCATCAAATTCCGTTAAAAAAATTAGCCCAACGCACAAGTGTTAAAGGCCTAGAATACAGCAGCCAAAAAACAAAGAACACGGTTTTCTCTTCTTCGGCTATAGTAATAGACGGAACAGGAAAAAAGAACAATCTCGTTCAAGCCCTTTTCGAACCTAAAACCTATTATTCTGACTCTTTAACCTATGATATCACTTCATGGTCATTGCCCTATGCGCATGGATTAAAAGCCGTAGCAACAAATCAAAGTCTTAAAACGGTAGCTTTTGAAAAAGAGAAATTTAGCTCAACCATTGATCCTGATGCTTATGCCTATGCGGCGGAAAGAAAAAGTATAGAAGACGGAAAATTATTAGCCGCTTTGATCAACGCAGACCTAAGGGTATATTACAATCAAGAACCTTTAACTAATGGAGGAAAACGCTGGGATAGAGGAAGCGTTTTTGTTTTAAAAGGCGAAAACAAACATCTTCCTAATCTAGCCCAGACCATCAAGGAAATTGTTGAAAAAACACAACAACCCATGCATGCTCTCACGTCTGGATTTTCTGATGAAGGCCCAGATTTAGGCTCCAATAAAATGCGTTATATCTCCAACAAAAAGATTGGAATTTTAAAAAGCGATCGCGCAACTCCAGCGAGTTATGGAGAAATCTGGCATTTCTTTGAACAACAACTGGGTTACCCTTTAATGCAATTGAGTGAAAATCGCTTAAACGAACGTTTCCTTCAAGATTTAGATGTGTTAATTATTCCTTCTGGATACTATGGTAATTTAATCGATCAAGCTGGCGAAAACGCTCTAGCACAATGGATACAAAAAGGTGGTAGAATTGTCGCTGTAGCAAATGCAGTAAGTAGTTTTGCAAATCATGAACAATTCTCTTTGAAGAAAAAATCAAGTCAAGATGACGAGAAAGAGGTCGCATATGGAGACCGTGAAAGAGAAGATATTCGCTCGTCTATTTATGGTAGTATCTACAATGCTACTGTAGATGCTACTCACCCACTTTCTAGCGGTTTCAAGGAGAGTTACTTCACCCTTAAAACTTCTGCCACTGCTTATGAACTGCTCGATAATTATGGAACGGCAGCTTATTTGAGCAAAGGAATCCAACCCTATGCAGGCTTTAGTGGAGACAAGGCGAACAAGCAACAAAGTGAATCGTTGCTCTTTGGAACAGAGCGTTATGGGAGAGGTTCTGTGGTCTATTTAGTGGACAACATACTCTTTAGAAGTTTTTGGGAAAACGGGAAATTATGGCTTGTCAATGCCGTCTTTATGTAAGTGATGGCATAAATTTTGCTCAACATTTTCAAAACACTCAAAATGAAAAGATTTGATTTTTTTAAAATTAGTTGCCTTAGTTTTTGTTTACTGTTGGCCTCTTGCAGCTTATTTAAAGACGAAATTGTCGATGATCGCGAATTAGTAGATGTGGCCTATTTTGTCCCACAATATGAAACTACTGCGCAATTGGCCGCAAAAGTATCTGTGGAATCTCCAAAAGATTATGCAGAGGCCGGGAAAATAGTTACCTATCAAAATTATATCTTCATCAACAAACCTAATGAAGGGGTGCATGTAGTAGATAATAGTAATCCTGCCGCTCCTGTGAATCTTCATTTTATCAATATACCTGGCTCATTAGACTTAACGATTATCGATAATCATTTATACAGTGATATGTTCTCTGCCTTGGTGGTTTTTAATATTAGTGATGTTACCCAACCCAATTTGATCGAGGACTTTACAGTAGAAGAGGTGTTTTATTACAATCCTTACCGAACACTTGACACCGCATCACGTCCAGAAGAAAGCTATGCCTACACCCAATATGAATCTATAGATGATAGTCGGGGGATTGTAACGAGTTGGGAAATAGAAATACGTCGAGAACCCCTAGAAGATCAATTGATGTATTTACGTTTAGAAGACAGCACAGTGGCTGAAACAACATCTAATGACCAAAGCACTCAATTTAGTGATATTTCTACCGCAGGGTCTATGACACGTTTCTTGCCCATCGACCGCTACCTTTATACCATCAATTTTAACGAACTAGTGTTATTTTCCATTGGAGAGAATTATCAACCCAGTCGATTTGCAAGATTAGACACTGGTACCCAAGCAGAAACCTTATTTCAATTAAACGACTTGCTTTTTGTGGGCTCTACTACTGGGATGTTAATGTATGATGTTTCTTCTCCCAGTAATCCAGACTACTTAAACAGCATCAACCATTTTAGAAGTTGCGATCCTGTTGTTGCAGATAAATCCTATGCTTATGTTACCCTTAGAGGCGGAACAAATTGTTTTACAGAAACCAATGAATTGCAAATTATCGATATAAGTAATCCAGAAGAACTCAGCGTAGTCGCTAGACAAGTAATGTTTAATCCACATGGATTAGCCATTCACCAAGACTATTTATTGATCTGTGATGGTTCGGCAGGATTAAAAGTAGTTGATGTAAGCAATAGAGAGGAACCCGAAATATTATCGACAGATAATATTCATTTTGCTTATGATATCATTGTTGACTTTCCCAGCGCTATCGTTGTAGGCGAAGGGATTTTATATCAGTACGATCTCTCTAACTTGCCAGAGATTGTTAAAACAAATGAGTTGGTACTAACCAATTAATTGACTGGTTCTGCATATAAATCAAAATCAGCAGCTTCTGTGATTTTAACCGTCACAAATTCTCCTTGCTTGAGGTAGTATTTTGATGCGTCCACTAAAACTTCATTATCAACATCTGGAGAATCCATCTCGGTTCTACCCACAAAGTAATTTCCTTCTTTACGATCAATGATACAACGATAAGTATTCCCCACCTTTTCTTGATTCAACTCCCAAGAGATTTGTGATTGTACTTCCATAATCTCTGCAGAGCGACGCTGTTTTTCTTCTTCTGGAACATCGTCTTCTAGTTGATAAGCATGTGTGTTTTCTTCATGCGAATATGTAAAACAACCCAAGCGTTCAAAGCGCATTTCTTTCACCCATTGTTTCAATTCTCTAAAGTCGGCTTCTGTTTCTCCAGGATAACCCACAATTAAGCTTGTTCGCAAAGTAATACCAGGAACAGCAGCTCTAAAATCTTTTAACAACTGTGTTGTTTTCTGCTTTGTCGTTCCTCTACGCATTGATTTAAGGACACTGTCGGTAATATGCTGTAAAGGAATATCTAGATAATTACATACTTTAGGCTCTCGCTTCATAACCTCAAGCACATCCATAGGGAAACCTGTTGGGAAGGCATAATGTAGACGAATCCACTCTATTCCCTCTACCTTAACAAGGGCTTGAAGTAATTCGGCAAGATTACGTTTTTTATAAATATCTAAACCATAATAGGTCAGATCTTGCGCAATCAAAATCAATTCTTTTACGCCATCTCTAGCTAGGTTTTCTGCCTGCTTTACCAGATCTTCTATGGGAGTAGAACCGTGTTTCCCTCGCATTAAAGGAATCGCACAGAAAGAACACGGACGATCACAACCTTCAGATATTTTAAAATAAGCATAGTTTTTTGGGGTGGTCGTAATACGTTCTCCCAGTAATTCGTGCTTATAATCTGCCTCAAGTGCTTTTAATAATTGTGGTAATTCACTGGTTCCAAAATATTGATCGACTTGCGGAATTTCTTCTTGTAGATCTGGTTTATATCTTTCGCTTAAACAACCTGTAACAAAAACCTTATCGAGTTCTCCTGCTTCTTTTCGCTTGATATTGTCTAGAATGGTATTAACTGATTCTTCTTTGGCATTATCAATAAAGCCACAGGTATTGATCACAACGATATTTCCTTCCTCTTCATGGACCACATCTTTTCCACTGGCTTTCAATTGTCCCATCAATACTTCTGAATCGTAAATATTTTTAGAACACCCCAGAGTGATGACATTGATCTTATTCTGTTTAGTACTTTTTGTGCGCATTAGTCTAAAATACGGTTTAAAAATGCTAGGGTAGCTACTCTAACCCCATCATGGTTATTTGATACCAATTGACTTGCAATCTCATGCGCCCCTGCATTTGGGAAAGCTTTTTCTTCTTTTAACTCTTTTGGAGTACCCAGTTCTGTAAACATTGTTCGCATGGCTGCTACAGAAACAACGGGATCTTGTGCTGATTCATTTTTGTAATAATAACCAGAAAAGACAGGAACAGTAACCTTTGCAAAAGTCTCAGGAATCATTGCAGTTTCTAACAACTTCTGCATGTGAACTACCGCTTCTAAACGATAGCGCATAGTCCAGAACTGTGCTTTTTCTGGGATGCTGTTTTCTACATGGTGGTATTGTCCTCCTTCAACTTGACGCACAATTTGTAATCCCCAGGGCAGGGTTGCCACAAAATCAAGGGGATGATTAATTCTAATGTTAGGGGCATAAAGCACAAGTGCCGCTAGTTCTGGATGTTGTGCAGCTAAAGCTAGTGCAAGCGTACATCCTGTGGAAGTTCCCATTAGAATTACTTTTTCTCCTAATAATTTGCCTACGGCCAAAGCTTCTCTTGCTGAGTCTAATGACTTTTCTCCATTGTAATTAGCTAAACCCTCTTGGGTGTCTAGACCGTGGTCATACAATCTTGGTAAATAAATATTGGCCCCTAAAGCTTTAGCAACTTCTTTGTGAACTGGAGCCCCATCTGCAGTACTTCCAGAAAATCCATGAAGATAAACAATGGCATAGGCTGTTTTTTGCGGAATAGAGTCTGCAAAGATTAGCTCAGATTCATTTCCCGGCTTGATGTTAGGAAAAGCCTCATTTTGTTTTTGCACCCATTGGGGTAAGTCGTTTATGGCAATCGATAATTCTGGCAAAGGTTTGTCAATTACCGGGGTATCTACTGTAGGCCCCATGACAAAAACAACAACAGCCAGAAGGAATAACCCCAATAAGGATCTAAGAAATATTTTCATAATTACTAATTAAAAAAGGAATGAACAAAAGCAGGACTATTGAAGATTTTTAAATCCTCTATTCCTTCCCCTACTCCTATAAATTTTACAGGAATATTAAATTGATCTGAAATCCCCATAACAACACCACCTTTAGCAGTACCGTCTAGTTTTGTTATGGCTAGGGCAGTGACTTCAGTTGCGGCAGTAAATTGTTTTGCTTGTTCAAAGGCGTTTTGACCTGTTGAACCGTCGAGCACTAAAAGCACTTCGTGTGGTGCATGGGGAACAATTTTGTCCATCACTCGTTTTACTTTAGTCAACTCATTCATCAAATTGACTTTATTATGCAGTCTCCCTGCTGTATCGATTAAAACAATATCTGCTTTTTGACCAACCGCTGACTGTAACGTATCAAAGGCGACTGAGGCTGGGTCACTCCCCATTTCTTGCTTAATCAAAGGAACATTCGTTCGATCTGCCCAAACTTGCAATTGGTCTATCGCACCAGCACGAAAGGTATCTGCTGCACCTAAAACTACTTTCTTACCTGCCTGGGTAAATTGATGGGCTAATTTTCCAATGGTAGTTGTTTTTCCAACACCATTTACACCAACTACCATAATAACATGCGGACTATTGGAATAGTTTTTATCAAAGGAAAAATCTGTTTCTTTTTCTTGCGCAGCTAAGATGGTTAAGATTTCCTCTTGTAAGATTTTACGCAAATCTTCTGTTCCCAAGTATTTATCCTTTGCCACTCTATTTTCGATTGCCTCGATAATCTTTAAAGTAGTGGGCACACCTACATCTGCAGTAATCAACACCTCTTCAAGATCGTCGAGTAGATCTACATCTACAGTAGAACGCCCAGCAATCGCCGTGCTTAACTTTGAAAAGAAAGACTTTTTTGTTGTAGCAAGTCCCTTGTCTAATTGTTCATCGTTACCAGAAAATAGTTTCCCTAAAATGCTCATGTGTTGGTATAAAAAAAGCTACTGTAAAAGTAGCTTTTCTTTTGTACTATATAAAATAGTTATTTATTGTTTGCTTAACCATTCATTTGCTTTATCTGGAGCAATGATTGTTTCAACAAAAGAGTACGATTTTGCATCCCCCTTTTTAACCATCTTGATGGCTTTTGTTAAACGCTTTGAACCTGTCTGTAATGTTGCTACTGATTTCTTTGCCATAACTATTTAATTTCTTTGTGAACAGTCATTTTTTTCAAGATCGGGTTGAATTTTTTAATCTCTAAACGATCTGGTGTGTTCTTTTTGTTTTTCGTTGTAATATAACGTGACGTTCCTGCTTGTCCAGAAGCTTTATGTTCTGTACATTCTAGAATAACTTGAACGCGGTTTCCTTTCTTTGCCATGATCTATATTTTATAAAACGCCTTGGGCTTTAGCTTCTTTAAGAACAGCTGCAATCCCCTTACGGTTAATGGTCTTTAATACTGAAGTTGACACCTTCAAGGTGATCCACTTATCTTCTTCTGGAATATAGAAACGCTTTTTGATTAGGTTAACCTCGAAACGGCGCTTTGTTTTGTTCATCGCTTTAGAAACATTGTTTCCAAATTGAGCACGCTTCCCACTAATTTCACAAACTCTTGACATAATCGTTGTTTTACTGCTTATTCTAAACAGGATGCAAATTTACTTTTTTTTATTGAGTTACAAAATACTTTATCTAAAATATATGTACTTCTTAACTTAAACAATCCTTAGCAATTATCTACAGTTAACGAATTTGCTCAAATATAAACTAAATCAATAAAAACTAATATATGGTATCTTCTTTAGAAATTTGTAATAAAACTTTATGACTAAATTTTGTATCTTTTTAACAAAAGACCTACATGATGACAACAAATAACAGCATCGTTGTTCTACAAGAGTTCAATGTTCCCCCACCACTTTTGTGGAAGTACCTTACCCAACTCGAAAACATGCAAGAATGGTTTTTCAAGGAATTAAATTCATTTGAAGCGGTTAGAGGTTTTAAAACTTCTTTTGCATTTCAATACAACAACAAGATATTTACCCACCAGTGGGAAGTAAGAGAGGTAATTATTCAAGAAAAGTTGTGCCTAGGCTGGAAATACAAAGAATATCCCGGAGATTCTGAAGCTATTTTTGAAATTTCTTCTAGCCCAAAAGGCACGATACTAAAACTCACGGCCACCATTCTTTCCTCATTTCCTGAGATGGAAGAATTTAGCCGTGAGTCAATGCAAACCGGTTGGACCGATTTAATTCAAAAGCGTTTAAACGCCTATGTTAGTTCGCTTTAAAGGAAATTCACTTTCCCGGTAGCGATATCATAGATACCGCCAACGATCTGGATTTCTCCTGCCTGCTCCATTTCTGCTAAGACAGGACTTTCTTTACGGATTCTTTCAATGGTCAAAGCGACATTTTTAGTCCCCACAGCATTGACAAAGTCAATATTAGCAGAAGTCCTTTCTGCAGCCGCAGAAGGTTCTGTCACTGCATTAACAGCTGGTGCAATATTCCCTAACATTTCTGTTAAATTCCCCAGCTCTGCATGATCGCAAGCGCCTTTAACTGCCCCGCATGCCGTATGCCCAAGCACTAAGATTAATTTTGTCCCCGCTAGCTTGGAAGCAAATTCCATACTTCCTAGGATATCAGTATTGACAAAATTACCTGCGATGCGAACTGAGAAAATATCTCCAATTCCTTGATCGAAAACTAATTCTGCTGGAACACGAGAATCTATACAACTTAATACAGTTGCAAAGGGGTATTGGCCTGTACTGGTTTGCTCAACTTGTAGGTTTAAATCACGCTCAACTTGTTCTTTTGCGATAAAGCGCTGATTTCCTTCTTTGAGTAATTCTAACGCTTTTGCTGGTGTAATTGCATCTTGCGTTGCTTTTGTTTGTGCATTCATCATCGTAATATTTTTATTCAAATATAACGTAGGAAACGAAATTAGGCAATGCTTCTCAAGAGCATTTCAAAAACTTTATTCACAGCTTTTTGAATCACTCGCTCTCTGTTTTTTCCAAAGCTAAATTTTTCTGAAATCACTCCATTTGGTGTAGCAACTGCAATACAAACTGTCCCCACCTCTGCGGCTGCATCGCCTTTAGTAGGGCCTGCATTTCCTGTGGTCGCAACGGAATAGTCTGATTGGTATTTTTCTTTGGCCCCCAGGGCCATCGCTTCTGCCACTTCAACACTAACTACATTATGTTGCTCAATTATTGATGGGGCTACGCCCAAAAGAGTAGTTTTGCTCTGGGTGTGATAAACTACCGCTCCCCCTTTAAAGTATTTTGAGGCACCAGGGATTTTTGTTAAGCGTGATGCAATTTCACCTCCAGTACAGCTTTCGGCTAGACAAAGGGTGAGATTGTTTGCTACAAATTTATTTTGAAGCTGTTCTTCTATTGAAGCCTCTTCTTCAAAACCCATAAAAATATCTTGAATCTGTGGTAAAAGAGTGGCAATTTGAGCATCAATCCTTTGATTGATTTCGGCTTCGTCTGGTCCTTTCCCCGAAAGACGAAGGCGAACTCTTCCAATATTGGGGAGATAAGCCAGCTTAATGTCTTGAGGAAGGTTGTTTTCCCATGCTTCGATTCGTTCTGCAATTACACTCTCCCCTAATCCATAGGTCAAAACCGTTTTATGAACAATATAAGGGCAGGTATAATGTTGTTGTAAGGCAGGTACAACTTCATCTTTTATCAAGGCTTTCATTTCAAAAGGAACACCAGGAAGAGAGATAATGACTTTATCTTCTTTTTCAAACCACATGCCAGAAGCCGTACCAAATTTATTCTCCAAAATACGTGCTTTTGATGGAAGAAGTGCTTGCTTTCTATTTTCGTTATTGATAGGGGTAGGAACATATTTGCGAAACATCTCTTCTATCTTCTCCAGAACCACTTCATTTTTGACTAAGACATCGTCAAAATACTCACATAAAGTATGCTTAGTCAAATCGTCTTTTGTAGGGCCTAAACCTCCTGTTAAAATGATTACCTGAGCTCTTTTTTGGGCTTCATCGAGACAGTGAACAATCGCTTCTTTTTTATCAGATATAGAAGTAATCTGTACCACCTCTATCCCAACTTTATTCAACTCTTTTGCAATAAAAACAGCATTGGTATTGACAATTTGCCCGATGAGAATTTCATCTCCAATACTTACGATTTCTGCGTACATAAATTTTTGTGCTCTTTAATTCAAAATAGAATAGTTTACTCAAAAAGGGCTCTATTAACATCCCTTATAAGTTGCGCTACTTAGTCGGCCAAAGATAAACATATCAAATACTTTTCAAAGAGAATACTAGCCAAAGCTAATCAAAGAAAATATCAACTCTAGTAAGCTTTTTTAGAAAGAATATCGAAGAAAAAAACTTATTCTTATTTCACTTTAATTCGGAAAAGCTCTTGCGCTTCAAGCCTCCCGACTAAAACATCATTTGGAGCAACAGGACCTACACCAGCTGGGGTACCAGTAAAAATAATATCACCTATTTTAAGGGTGAAAAATTGAGACACATAGGCGATTAATTCATCTATTTTCCAAAGCATTAAAGCGGTGTTCCCCGATTGCACTACAGCATTATTTTTTTCTAATTCAAAACTAAGCTGATCAACCGATGGAAGGCTATCTTTCTTTAACCACTTCCCTACAATAGCTGCTCCATCAAAACCTTTTGCTTTTTCCCAGGGTAGCCCCTTCGTTTTTAATTCTCCTTGTAAATCACGGGCCGTAAAATCAATTCCTAAACTAATTTCGTCATAATATTTATGAGCAAATTTCGGCTGAATATATTTCCCAATGCGATTAATGCGAACAAGCACCTCAACCTCGTGATGTACATCGTTTGAAAATTCTGGAATAAAAAAAGGCTGCCCTTTTAGTACAATGGCTGTATCTGGTTTTAAAAAAACAACTGGATCAGTGGGTTTTTCGTTAGAGAGTTCTTTTATGTGATCCGTGTAATTACGGCCGATGCAAATTATCTTCATTAACTCCCACTATTGAGTTTGCGCAAACGATGTGCAGTTAATACTTTTTTTGTGTATAATGGAAAGTCTGCATTCAACAACCAACCAAAATAACCTGGCTCTTTTTCTAATACTTCGTCTACAGTTTTCCCTTTGTGTTTTCCAAAAGAAAAAGCAGGTTGATCTTCTTTATTATACACAATAAAACCTGCCACATCTACTGTGCGCTTGTGAGAAGAAAATTCACTTAAAAAGGCCGTATTATTTTCTAACTCCTTATAGCGCTCAAGCTGCGCTAGTAAAACATCACAAGTCGCTTCTGTATCTGCCATAGCAGAGTGTGCATTGATCAATTCTTTATCGCAGTAAAACTGCAATGCTGCCCCAAGGGTTCTCTTTTCCATTTTATGGAAAATCGTTTGTACATCGATGGTTTTATGGCGAGTGAGGTCAAAATCTACTTCGGCACGCATAAATTCTTCCGCTAAAAGCGGAATATCAAAACGATCAGAATTAAATCCTGCTAAGTCGCAATCCTTGATGTAATTATAAATCTCATTGGCTAATTTATTGAATAAAGGAGCATCTGCAACTTTATCGTCTGTAATACCATGAACATCAGAAGCACCTTTAGGGATGGGTATTCCAGGATTGACTAACCATGTTTTTCCCTCGCGGTTTCCGTTGGGTAATAATTTTAAAATCGCGATTTCTACAATACGATCTGAAACAACATTCACCCCAGTCGTTTCAAGGTCAAAAAAGCAAAGTGGTCTGTGAAGTTCGAGTCCCATAAATCTATTCTAAAAAGTTATTGTAGTATCCCAATTTTCTAAATAATTGGCTACTGCTTTAGCAAATCGACCTCCCATTGCGCCATTTATAATACGGTGGTCATAGCTGTGTGAAAGTATCATTTTCTTTCTGATTCCAACAAAATCGCCCTCTGGGGTCTCAATGACAGTAGGCATTTTTCGAATCACCCCTAGGGCTAAAATCCCTACTTGAGGCTGGTTGATTATAGGAGTTCCTGTGATAGAACCAAAGTTTCCAATATTTGTCACAGTATATGTTCCGCCTTGAACCTCATCTGGTAATAGCTGGTTGGTACGTGCTCGATTAGACAAATCATTTACTGCCTTTGCTAAACCAACAAGATTGAGGTGATCTGCATTTTTAATAACTGGAACAATTAGGTTACCATCCCCTAGAGCAGTAGCCATTCCAATATTAATTGCTTTTTTTTGGATGATTTGATCTCCTTGGAGCGAACTGTTTAAAAGTGGAAATTCTTTTATCGCATGAATAATCGCCGACATAAAGATGGGCGTAAAAGTTAATTTCTCTCCTTCTCTATCGTGAAATTGATTTTTTACTTTTTCTCTCCATTCCCAAAGTTCGGTGACATCTGCTTCTACAAAAGATTGAACATGGACAGAAGTATTTTTACTTTCTGTCATATGTTGAGAAATCAATTTAGCCATTCGGCTCATTTCGATTATTTGATCTTCTCCACTTGCAACAGGAGTGTCTTTACTTTGTTGTTCAGCAGAGGAAAAAGTAGCATCTACTTTAGGGGATGTAACTGGGGCTTGAGACACTGCAGTTCTATGTTCTAAATAGGTCAAAAGGTCTTTTTTAGTCAAACGATTAGCTTCACCGGTCCCTGGAATACGATCTAGTTCTGTGGTAGAAATCCCTTCTGTTTTAGCAATATTTTTGACTAAAGGAGAATAAAAACGAGTACTATCACTCCCACTAGCTTGTTCATGAATAGTTTCTGTCACAGCCTTCTGGATGGGTGCTTCAACAATTTCTATGATCTCTTTAGGAAGTTCAACGGCTTTTTCTTCAAGAATAGGCGCTTCTTCTAACACAATTTCTGGTGTTACCGCAGTTTCCTCTATTTCTTGATCTGTTTCAATCACAGCAATCACCTCTCCAACTTGAATAACTTGATTGAGCTCGAATCTTTTTTCGAGTAAAACCCCTTCTACTTCAGACGGAACATCAGAATCAACTTTATCGGTAGAGACCTCAACAATAGAGTCGTCTATTTCAATAGTGTCTCCTACTTCTTTTAACCATGCGGTTAAAGTAGCCTCGGTAACACTTTCTCCCATTGAGGGAAGTTTTAGCATAAATTTTGCCATGTACAAATTTTTATATTTGGGTACCGCAAAGGTAAAAATTTAAAAGCGAAACCCCTGTTATATTTACAAGGAGTCTGCATAGGGAACTCGTTTTAAAATACTTCTCCCCAGGGTAACCTCATCGGTATATTCTAGTTCATCTCCTACTGGAATTCCACGAGCAATTGTCGAGACAGTTACTGGATAATCTTGTATTTGCTTATTGATATAAAAGATGGTTGTATCCCCTTCCATAGTCGCAGAAAGGGCAAAAATAACTTCTTTAATTTGGTTTGTTTTCACTTTTTCAACCAAAGATTGAATAGTTAAATCCTGTGGTCCTATTCCGTCAATTGGAGAAATAATTCCATTTAATACGTGGTACTTACCTTGATATTGTCCTGTGTTTTCAATGGCCATAACATCTCTAATATCTTCTACCACACATAGCTGTGCGCTATCTCTTTTTGCACTAGCACAAATTTCGCATACAGAAACATCAGATAAATTGTGGCATTGCTCACAAAAAATAACTTGGGTTCTAAAGCTTTCTAAAGCTTTTGCCATCGCAATGGTTTGTTCTTTGGGTTGCTTGAGCAAATGCAAAACCATACGCAAGGCTGTGCGCTTTCCTATCCCAGGTAATTGTGCCATTTCTTCAACAGCTTGCGCCAATAATTTTGAGGGAAACTCCATGGGCTAAAGTTACAAAATTCTGGTTTGGTATTTCTTTGTTAACTTTAGCCAATATATGATTACACCTAGTTTTATCCTCGCCCTGATTCTTGGCTATTTTGCCCTCTTAGTTGGTATTTCTTTTATTACTGGAAAAGAGGATACTAATGTTGATTTTTTTACGGCAAACCGCACCTCTCCCTGGTATATTGTGGCCTTTGGGATGGTTGGGGCGTCACTCTCTGGAGTGACCTTTATTTCTGTGCCGGGGTGGATCGAAGCTTCAAAATTCAACTATTTCCAAGTCGTTCTTGGCTATGGATTTGGGTATTTTGTAGTAGCCTATATTTTATTACCTGTTTATTACCGCAATAATGTCACCTCAATTTACGAGTACTTAAACAGTCGTTTTGGGAAAAATAGTCATCAAGCTGGAGCTTTGTTCTTTTTCATCTCTCGTGTTTTAGGGGCTGCCTTCCGTTTATTTTTAGTGGCCATAGTAATGCAGCAATTTATTTTTGATGCTTGGAATATTCCTTTTGAAGCTACCGTAATACTCTCCATCTTATTGATATGGGTTTACACCCAAAAGGGAGGAATAAAAACCATCGTTTGGACCGATACCCTTCAAACGACTTTAATGATTCTTGCTGTTTTTCTCTCTATTGCTTATATTGATCAAGCTCTGGACTGGTCTTTTTTCGACTTTCTACAATCCAAAGAATTAAGCCAATACAATGAGATTTTTGTAACCGATTCTTTTTTAAGCAGAAGTTATTTCTTAAAATCTTTTATTGGAGGAGCTTTTATTACCATTTGTATGACGGGCCTAGACCAAGATATGATGCAAAAAAACCTGAGTTGTAAAAACCTTGCCGATGCACAAAAAAACATGATCGTTTTTAGTGTTGTGCTCGTCATTGTTACTGGCTTATTTATGTTACTAGGGGCATTGCTTTTTATTTATGCTAAAAAAGAGGGCATTGCTATTCCGTTGATGGATGGACAAGCTAAAACAGATTTACTTTTCCCAGAAATTGCCCTTAATGGAAATCTAGGAATAGGCGTTGCGATCACCTTTTTACTAGGGCTTATTGCAGCCGCTTATAGTAGTGCAGATAGTGCATTAACCTCTTTGACCACTTCTTTTTGTGTTGATTTTTTACGTCTTGAAGAAAAAGAGGAGGGCCAACAAAAAACGACCCGTAAACAGGTTCATATTGGAATGAGTGTCCTTTTAATCCTAGTGGTTATTGCTTTTAAATACATCTTAGATAGAAATGTGATAGACGGGCTACTCACTATTGCTGGGTACACTTATGGCCCGCTATTAGGACTATTCTCCTTTGGTATTTTTACTTCTTATCAAATCAAAGATCGATGGGTGTGGCCAGTGGTGTTCCTTGCAGTTATATTGACCAGCTTACTGGGAAGTATAGATGTGAGTACATTAGGGGGATACCAAATTGGTTATGAGTTACTCCCTTTAAACGGCTTGCTTACCTTTATAGGTCTAATATTGATTCGTCGAAAGTAGAACAAGGGTACAAGCCCGTTCGGCGAGTATCCCTTCCGCTTTTAAGCGGTTTTCAAAATCAGGGTTTTCTGTGCCAGGATTGAATAAAACTCTTCTAGGTTTTAACCCTACTACATAATCGATATAATTATCTTGATGAGCCGGACCAACATATAATGAAACTGTGTCAATATCTGACCAGTTTTCTTTTGTGATATGAATTGTTTCTCCGTGAATTTCTCCCGCTTTTAAGCCTAGGGCTACCACAGGATGGTTTTTTGCTTTTAAACGCTCAATGGCTTGATAAGAATAGCGTTCTGGTTTAGTCGAAGCACCAATTACAAGGGTTTTCATTACCATTTTATTATGGCACTACCCCAGGTGAATCCACTTCCAAATGCCGCTAAGACAACTTTATCGCCTTCTTTAATTTTACCTTCTTCCCATGCTTCTGTTAAGGCGATAGGAATAGAGGCTGCGGTAGTATTACCATAGCGCATGATATTGTTATACACTTGATCATCGCTCAACCTAAACTTCTTTTGTATAAATTGAGAAATTCGCAAATTCGCTTGATGGGGAATAAGCATATCAATGTCTGCTGCTTGCCAATTATTTTTTTGTAATCCTTCGTTTATAACTTCAGAAAAACGAACAACGGCGTGTTTAAAGACCATTTGCCCATTCATATAAGGATAATAACTCACATCTTCTGGATCGTTAACTTCCATGATTTCTGGCACCCATCTTTGTGTGCTAGGACCAATTAAAGAAAGTTCTTCAGCGTGTTCCCCTTCAGAATACAAGTGCGTAGATAAAATCCCTTTTTCAAGGTTTTCTTCACGGGTTAAAACGGCTGCTCCTGCTCCATCTCCAAAGATGACTGACACCCCTCTTCCGCGGGTAGTAAAATCTAGACCGCCAGAGTGATTCTCTGCGCCAATGACCAAAACATTCTTATACATCCCAGTTTTGATAAATTGATCTGCCGTTGATAATCCATAAATAAACCCAGAACATTGCATGCGAATATCCATGGCTGGACAAGCAGGAATGCCTAAAAGTTTTTGAACTAAGACACCAGATCCAGGAAAATAGTAATCTGGGCTAAGGGTGGCAAAAAGAATCAAGTCGATATCTTCTGCTTTTCTATTGGCGCGTTCTAAAGCAATCAAAGCAGCTTTATGTCCCATAGTGGCAGGGGTATCTTCGCTTCCTTTAATGATATGACGACGCTCTTTAATCCCCGTTCTCTCTGTGATCCATTCATCAGAGGTGTCCATGCGTTGGGCTAAATCATCGTTTGTAACAATGTTGTCTGGTAGGTATTTCCCTAGACCAATAATCCTTGAATTATACATTAAGCTAGATTTAATTGATATTAATGTAAAGGGCTAAAGTAAGGAAAGATTATGAAATATAGCGCTTGTAGTTATCCACGACAACTTCTGCTTTTAAATCGTGCATTAAATTATACAACCCAAAAAAGGTTCTATTGATGTACAAAAAATGGCGGGATCCCCTGTTTCCATTAAGCTTTCGCAGGTATTCATCATTTGCTAATCGATCACTCATACTGGCAATGCGCCCCCAAAAAGCTTCGTTAGAAAAATCAAAAGTCTCCCCGTGAAATGGATATGTAAACACACTTAACATATCGTTAAATAAGTTAATGATGTATTTTCTGGCTTCGGGAGAATCGTCAGATCTTAAAATTTCTAACTCCGTAATTTTATGGGCAAAGAAATCGAGATCATTAATGGCCGTTTCATTAGCTAACTCAAAATAAGGTGTATAAAACTCTTGTGGAATTTCTTTGATACACCCAAAGTCAATCGCGACTAATTCTCCTTTTTCTGTAATCAAAAAGTTCCCGGGATGAGGATCGGCATGAACACTTTTAAGGAGATGCATTTGATACATATAAAAATCCCAAAGGGTTTGTCCTAAACGGTTATTCTTTTCTTGATCATTGTTGTCTTGAGCATATTCTGAAAGATGAATTCCATCCATCCAGTCCATGGTTAAGATTTTTTCGCAAGACAGATAGGCATAATAGTTTGGGAAAAGTAAATTAGGGATGTCTTTACATTGCTCTTTAATGGTGAGACTTTGCTCTAATTCAAGATTATAGTCTGTTTCCTCTAGTAACTTTCCTTCAATTTCTTTAAAGAATTTTTCGGTGTCTTGTCCTTTTAAATTAAACATGCGGGTTGCGACAGGTTTAACTAAGGCAAGATCAGATCCGATACTGTTTGCCACTCCGGGGTATTGGATTTTCACAGCAAGTTTTCTCCCGTTTTTTGTTGCTAGGTGAACTTGTCCTATACTAGCAGCGTTAACCGATTGCGTGACAAAGGTATCGAATAAATCTTCTGGATAATTTCCAAAATATTTTTTAAAGGTTTTGCGCACTAAAGGCCCCGATAAAGGAGGTACAGAAAACTGTGCTAAACTAAAACGCTCTACATAGGCAGAAGGCAATAAATTTTTCTCCATACTCAACATCTGGGCAACCTTAAGGGCACTTCCTTTTAAGCTTTTTAAGCCGTCATAAATGTCTTTAGCGTTTTCTTCGTCTAATTTTTCACGGGCATTTTCTGGATCGACGATTTTATCGCCAATATATCTTATATAGTTCCCTCCCAGTTTAACACCAGTGGTAACAAGTTTGCTTGCTCGTTCAATTTTTCCCGTAGGGATATAATCTAAAGTTTTCAATTATGCTTTCCCCGTTGCTTCTTTCCACAAAAATTTTCCCAAATCTAAAATCGTATCCAGACGGGTATTGTCAAACACTTCAAACACGACATTAACCGACTTCTCTATTAAGGCATCTGTCTTTTCAAATCCTTTTGAAGAATCACTTAACCAAAATTTCATGAGCAAGAGTAATTGTGCCCAAGTGGCCTCTGAAAACAACTCTAATGGATTAGTTGTAAAGCGAGATTTGTCTTCATTTCCTTCTTCAATTAATTCTTCTGCAAAGCGTTTTACCGACTTTCTCAAGTCCTTTAATTGCCCTAAATTCTTCATGGGTTGATCCCCTTGATTTAGTGCCATCAAAACATAGCTGCGGTTGAGTAAAAGCACTTCAAAAAAAGTATAATAAAAACTCAATAAGCGATCTTTTCTGCTCAAGCTAGAAAAGGCTTCGTTTTTCTCTAATAAAGCATGAACATTATCAAAAAATGCTGCCCAAACACTGTGCTTTACAGTATCTAGCGAAGCATAATGTTGATAAAACACAGACTCTTCTATTTTATTTACCTTACAGAACTTATAGACCGAATTAGGGAAGTGTTCATGCTCTAATACATGCTCCATATAAAGGGCTAAAATATCTGGGGATTTTTTTTCTTTCTTAACGGCCATCTTCATCATCTTTTAAGTGAGCCCAAAGATAAGGAATGTTTATCCTTTTTTACAATCTATTAAACATTATTAATGTGTTAAAATAAATGTCAATTTGTCAGCAAATTTAGTTTGGATATATTTTTGACATAGATGAAAAAAAATAAATTAAATTATGTCATCAGGTAAAATCAATGTTTCTGTAGAAAACATTTTTCCACTCATTAAGAAATTCTTGTATAGTGACCACGAAATCTTTCTTCGTGAATTGATCTCAAACGCGACAGATGCGACTTTAAAGCTAAAGCACTTAAGTAATTTGGGCGAAGCCAAAGGAGATATAGGAAATCTGCAAATTGAGATCAAAATTGATGCAAAAAATAAAACCTTACACATCATTGATCAAGGAATTGGGATGAGCGCAGAGGAGGTTGAAAAATACATCAATCAAGTGGCTTTTTCTGGCGCAGAAGAGTTTTTAGAGCAATACAAAGACAGCGCTGCAGACAGCGGGATTATAGGTCATTTTGGGCTGGGCTTTTATTCTGCCTTTATGGTAGCAGAAAAGGTCGAGATTATTACAAAATCCTTTAAAGATGAACCAGCAGCTCATTGGACATGTGACGGATCGCCAGAATACACTTTAGTGGCGCATGATAAAAGCGAACGTGGATCAGAAATTATCCTACATATAGACAAGGATTCTAAAGAGTTTTTAGAAGAGGCACGCATTAAAGCTTTGCTAGAGAAGTACAATAAGTTTATGCCCATTCCTATAAAGTTTGGGACTAAAGAAGAAACCCTCCCTTTACCAAAAGACGCCCCAGAAGACGCAAAACCAGAAAGTGTTACCGTTGACAATATCATCAACAACCCTTCACCCGCCTGGACTAAACAACCCAGCGAATTAAAAGAAGAAGACTACAATGGATTTTACAGAGAATTGTACCCTATGCAATTTGAAGAACCCTTATTTAACATACATCTTAATGTAGATTATCCTTTTAACCTTACTGGAATTCTTTATTTCCCAAAACTAAACAATGACTTAAATCTACAAAAAGATAAAATTCAGTTATATCAAAACCAGGTTTTTGTCACCGACAATGTAGAAGGTATCGTACCTGAATTTTTAACTTTATTGAGAGGAGTAATTGACTCTCCAGACATCCCATTAAATGTATCGAGAAGTTATTTACAGGCAGATGGAGCAGTAAAGAAAATTAGCAACTATATTACAAGAAAAGTCGCCGATAAGCTAAGTAGCTTATTCAAAAAGGATCGTGCAGCATTTGAACAAAAGTGGAACGACATAAAAGTCGTGATTGAATACGGAATGCTCTCTGAAGATAAATTCTATGAGAAAGCAGAAAAGTTTGCCCTATATCCTTCTGTAGATGGTTCCTTTTTTACGCTTGAAGAGCTAAAAGAAGCGACTAAAGACCTACAAACAGATAAAGACGATAAACACATTATTCTTTATGCTTCTAATGTAGATGAGCAACACGCTTATATCGAAGCGGCAAAAGAAAAAGGCTATCAAGTAATATTGCTCGACTCTCCCATTGTCTCGCATTTGATTCAAAAATTAGAATCTTCTAACGAGAAACTAAGTTTTTCTAGAGTCGATGGGGATGCGATTGAAAACCTTATCAAAAAAGAGGAAGCAACCGTCTCTAAATTATCTGAAGAAGAAAAAGAAAAACTACAACCGCTTATCGAAGAAGTAGTGCCAAAAGAAAAGTACACTATCCAATTAGAAGCATTGAGCAGTTCTCAACTTCCTTTTGTGCTAACCCAACCAGAATTTATGCGCCGTATGAAAGAAATGCAACAAGCAGGTGGAAATGCCATGTTTGGACAAATGCCCGAAATGTATAATCTTGTCGTCAACACAAACCATCCATTAGTTGAACAAATTCTCAATACAAAGACAGAGAAAAAGAGAACTAGACTCATTCAACAAACCTTAGATTTAGCGCGTTTATCTCAAAATCTATTGAAAGGAGAAGAACTCACAAGTTTTATTCAGCGCAGTGTTGATTTAATAAAGTAATTCATCTGGGGGATTCTTTCCCCCAGTTTTGTTTAATCTTCTGTGATATTGTATATTTGAACGTTCCCAAATAAATAATTATGATAGAACTCTTAATTTACATCATCACCTTAATCCTCTCCCTCTTCAGCTTTTTATAGAGAGAAGATTCTATTTTACCTCTTTATTCTTATCTTGTAGACAAAATATGCTAGAGTTATTTTCTCAAGAGGAAATTTTTTTTGTCCCTAATATACCTAATGGGGACTTACACTATTATCCTGCTTTTTTAAATGCCAAGGAAGCAGATGATTTGTACAACGAATTATACAACAACACCCCCTGGCAAAAAGATAAAATAACCGTATTTGGAAAAACCTATGATCAACCTCGGCTAACCGCTTTATACGGCACAGACCCATCGCCTTACTCCTATTCTAATATCACCATGCAACCCCACCCCATGACCAATACCTTATTAGGGTTAATCGAGCAAATAAAATTATTTGATGATAACGAATTTAATGCTGTTTTATTAAACCTCTATAGAGACGGCAAAGATAGCAATGGCTGGCATGCAGACAATGAAAAAGAGCTGGGAGAGAATCCTGTAATTGCATCGATTAGCTTAGGGGAAACGCGTTACTTTCATTTAAAGCATAAAACGCAAAAAGAACAACGCCTAAAAATTGCATTAAAACACGGTAGTCTGTTAATTATGGGGGGAGAAATGCAACACTACTGGCTACATCAAATCCCAAAAACAGCAAAAAAAATAGCACCAAGGATTAACTTAACTTTCAGAAATATTATTAAATACATTTAAACTAATTTCACTAAAGGATCAGATAGGCACTGAGATGTAGTTTTTCTTTTTAGAAAATCTGCTTAGAAAATCACTTTCGTTATATCAAACAAATGCCTAGATTTATGATTTTAAAATCTTTGCTATTAAAAATTTACTCACCTTTTGTTTCGCCTTCATAGGCCTACTTTCTTATTGCCAGGAAGCAACGGCATTATTTACAAAAAAAGGAGTTCTGATCGACGGTCTTGTGGATGAAGAATGGAATCGCGATGCTGCCTCTAGTCCTTTTTGGGAATACTTCCCATCAGACACCCTACTGGCCAAACAACAAACACAGGTCAAATTTCTCTTTGATGACACAAGCATTTATGTCCTCATTGAAGCAAAGGCCGACGGAAATTATGTCGTTCCCTCTCTGCGACGCGATTTTAGCTCGCGAAATAGTGACTCTGTCACCTTGGTGTTAGACACCTTTAACGATGGGACCAATGCTTTTTTATTCGGGACAAGTCCCGAAGGGGTTAAACGCGAAGCACTGATTTCAAACGGAGGAAATAATTTCCCCCGTGATTTCAATCGCTCGTGGGATGTCAAATGGCAAGCCAAAGTGGTAAAAAACCCTACTGGATACACCACCGAGATGAAAATCCCCTTATCTAGTTTGCGTTATGGCGAAGGATCAACCCAATGGCGGGTAAACGTTTACAGAAGTGAAATTGCTAATAATATTTCTTCGAGCTGGGCAAATATTCCTCGAAATCAATCAATTGCTGGACTCGCTTATATGAAATCCCTCAACTTTGAAAAAGCCCTCCCCAAAGCAAAAGTCCCACTCGCTCTTATCCCATACACCAGTGGAATTACTGCAAAAGATTTTGAAGAAAACAGCGCTAACTCCTCCCTTGCAGCTGGTGGAGATGCAAAATTGAGTATTGGGAGCGGAATGATTTTAGATTTGACCTTAAATCCAGATTTTTCTCAAGTCGAAGTGGATGATCAAATCATTAATTTGACTCGCTTCGAAGTTCGTCTTCCAGAAAAAAGACAATTCTTTATTCAAAACAGTGACCTATTTGATAACTATGGGGATCGTTTTGAAACCCAACCCTTTTTCTCAAGAAGAATAGGAGTCGCTAAAGACCGTGATGGAAATACCATTGAAAATAAAATTGTGGCTGGGGCACGTTTAAGTGGAAAAATAAATGACAATCTTCGCTTGGGCTTTTTAAACATGCAGACTGCAGAAGATGCGGCAAATGGTATTGCGGCAAATAATAACACCGTCTTTTCCCTACAACAAAAGATGTTTAGTCGATCCTATCTGGGTTTTATTTTTGTCAATAGACAAGAAACCGGTGACAGTGACTTTGAAACAGAGCAAGACGATTTCAATCGTGTGGTTGGACTCGACTATACCCTGGCCTCAAAAGATAACAAATGGACCGGGAGAAGTTTTGTGCACCAATCCTTACTTGAATCGAGAGAAAATGACGCCTACTCGGCAGGTTTTCGCCTAGAGTTTAACTCGAGAAAACACAATGTGACTTATGGCGGAAATCGTATTGGAGAGAATTACTCTTCAGACCTTGGTTTTTTGAGGCGTACAGGCATCCAAAAGCACTATCTTCGGTATGGACATCGCTTTTGGATCGATTCAAAAAAAATACGTTCGTTTGAATTAAGTCAGACCATGTTTTATGTCGATAAACCAAAGCAAAGTGGTTTAGTCACCGATAGAGCCTTATCCACTCGTGGCGAACTGCGCTTTACAGACCAATCGCAAATTAGGTTCCAATATTCCCGTCGCTTTACCTATCTAACAAACGATTTTAACCCATTGGGGGGAGACGATACTGTGGGCTTACCAGAAAATTCTGGTTACCACTACAATGATTTTGAACTTTCCTATCGCTCTAACTTCAGCAAAAAAATCAGTTACAATATGCAAGCCACTTATGGTGGTTTTTACATTGGGAATAAATTCTCTGTAGAGAGTGAAGTGGCCATTCGTTTGCAACCGCACTTTAATGGCAGCATCAAAGTAAATTATGACCGTATTGATTTTCCAGCCCCCTATAGTTCTGGAGAGCTTTGGTTAGTGGGACCTAAATTAGACTTTACCTTTAGTAAAAGTATCTTTTGGAATACCTTTGTACAATACAGTTCACAATCTGAAAATCTAGGAATTAATTCACGCCTTCAATGGCGTTTTGCACCGCTTTCAGATTTTTTTCTGGTTTATAACGATAATTACTTTGCAACAACTACTTTTGTACCCAAAGTAAGAAGTTTGACCTTCAAGCTTACCTACTGGTTAAATATATAAGATTTTAGTATGAAAAAATTAGCCGTTTTAGCCCTAGTGCTCACAGCAACTTTTTGTTCTTCCCCCACAAAAAAGAATATGATGGTCAATGGAAAAATTGATGGCTTGAGAAAAGGAATGTTATACCTGCAAAAAATGGAAGACACCCTTCTAGTTTCTGTGGATTCTGTTGAAATAAAAGGAGACGATAATTTTAGTTTAGGAGATGATATCAAAAGCCCAGAATTCTATTTCTTGTCTTTAGATAAAGATGACGGTGACAGCTTGACAGACAAGATTCCTTTCTTCGGTGAAGCCGGTGAAATAAAAATCAACACATTATTACGCACCTTTGGGAGTAGTGCTAAAATCGAGGGATCAGAAAATCAAGTCCTTTGGGAAGAATATCAATCTATTATGCGCAAATTCAATAGGAAGAACTTAGAGAACTATGAGGCATTTATGGATACAGAAGACGGGAAAACCGCCGAAGAACGCGCAGATGATCTTGAAAAGGCAAATAATAATCTGTTAAAACGCAAATACTTGTTTGCACTCAACTTTGCGATGAACAACTCAGAAAAAGAGGTGGCCGCTTACATAGGTGCCTATGAAGTGACTGGAGCAATTCCTCTTTTCTTAGATAGTTTGTACAACAAACTAAGCCCAGCGGTTAAATCCTCTAAGTATGGGGTGGCCTTTAAGCAAGGCATTGACAGCCTAGAACGCTAGTCTAGAGCTTTTCAATTTTTACCGATATAGCCGATGCTTTTTCCTGTAAAGAGCTGCGGATAGCATTGAAATGTTTTTTGGCAGAATCTCCTGAATCATTGTGCATTTGTTGAATTAAATCATCAAATAATGAAATGGCCTCGTCAATAATTTTTTCACTCTTTTTAGTATCTAGTTTTGGCGAAGAAAGTTCTTTTACATAAACTTCTTCGATTAAAGCGCCTAAGGTATCGTTGATTTCTTTTTTGAGGTGTTTTCTACTGGACATGCTAATTGTTTTATATAAAATTAAACATTTATTGTTTTATCCGAACTTTTCTTTAGAGCTTTTAAAGCCTTTCTAATGTGAGAGGTCCCTAAGAGACTGCCGTCGACATAGAAGACCTTCCCATTTGCATCGATCACAAAGGTGATGCGCTTTGTATATAGCCCAAAGAGGAGTTTGGGCAATTTAAATAGGCGTTGAACAACTTTCTTTGTGTCGGCTAAAAGGATAAAAGGCAAACGATGACGCTGTGCGAAACGCTTGTGACTCCCAATGCTGTCTGAGCTAATTCCAATCACCTCTGCCCCTAAGTCTTTAAAATCTTCATAACTGTCCCGAAAAGAACAGGCCTCTGCCGTACAGCCAGGGGTTTCGTCTTTGGGGTAGAAATAAACGACTGCAGGTTTTTGACCAATCACAGTGTCACTCTTAAAAAGATCTCCTTTTTGATCTTTTAACTCAAAATAAGGAACATTGTCCCCAACTTTTAAACTCATATAATTTTACTCTGAATAACTAACAAAATTGCGTGGTGTCTCATATAAAACCACTTCTAATTCTTGACCTGAAGTTAGAATCTTTTTCAACTTTTGATGAATCACTACCACGATGTTTTCTGCCGTAGGAATCAAGTCGGCAAACTCTGGCACTTCAAGGTTAAGGTTTTTGTGATCAAAGGCATCTTCTACCTCTGCTTTGATGTGGTCTTTTAAGACTTTCATGTCGATTACATAGCCAGTATCTGGGTCAATTTCTCCGGTTACACTCACGATTAACTCATAGTTGTGCCCGTGATAATGGGGGTTAGAACACTTGCCGAAGTGAGCTTCGTTTTGTGCATCTGTCCAGTCTTTGCGATACAGGCGGTGAGCGGCATTAAAATGTGCTTTTCGACTAACTTTTACTCTTTTCATGGCTGTTTTTTAAATGGGTGTGTACACGGTCAAAGATGATCTTAAACCATGCGGTATAATGTTCAGGATATTGTTGCATGTCTACTGCGATCTCCTCCATTCCCATCCACTTCCAGGCCGCTACTTCTTCTGAATTGATCTTTGGTTCCTCTTCGCTATAACCTACCATAACGTGGTCTAATTCGTGTTCTGTCAAGCCATTGTCAAAAGGAGCTTTATAAATAAAGCTAAACAATTCTTCTAAGGGGACAACAAAGCCCATTTCCTCTTGCAGACGACGTGCCCCAGCAACAAGATTGCTCTCGCCCTCGCGTTGATGACTGCAGCAGGTATTGGTCCAAAGTCCAGGGGAATGATATTTGTGCAACGCGCGTTGCTGTAACATCAATTCTCCCTGCTGGTTAAAGATAAAAACAGAGAAAGCCCGGTGCAGCACAGCTTTTTCGTGTGCTTCCATTTTTGGCATAAGGCCAATGGGCTCATCTCGTTCATTAACGAGAATAACTTTTTCTTCTTTCATGCAGGTCAAAAGTACCGATAAAAACAGCAAAAACCTATTTTAAGGGAGAGCTCCTTCAAAGATATAGTGGTATTTTTGACAAATTTTATTTGACTATGTTGCTAGAAGAAATCGCCAAACGCCGCACCTTTGGGATCATCTCTCACCCCGATGCTGGAAAGACGACCCTGACAGAGAAATTACTCCTTTTTGGTGGGGCCATTCAAGAAGCAGGAGCCGTTAAGTCAAATAAAGTTAAAAAGGGTGCCACCTCTGACTTTATGGAGATTGAACGCCAGCGCGGAATATCGGTCGCCACTTCTGTTTTGGCCTTTTATTACAAAGACAAAAAAATCAATATCCTCGATACCCCTGGACACAAAGACTTTGCCGAGGATACTTTTCGCACCCTTACTGCTGTGGATAGTGTAATTGTTGTCATCGATGTAGCTAAAGGGGTAGAAGAACAAACCGAAAAATTAGTGGAAGTTTGCCGTATGCGCTCGATCCCCATGATCGTTTTTATCAATAAGCTGGACCGAGAAGGAAAAGACGCCTTTGACTTGATGGACGAAGTAGAGCAAAAACTGGGGCTAAGGGTTACTCCCCTGACCTTCCCCATAGGA
Source organism: Flavobacteriaceae bacterium (assembly GCA_049598335.1). Classification (GTDB taxonomy): domain Bacteria; phylum Bacteroidota; class Bacteroidia; order Flavobacteriales; family Flavobacteriaceae; genus Arcticimaribacter. The sequence continues at coordinate 24,050 of JBMYNN010000008.1, read as the reverse complement.
ATGGGCTATGACTTTCAAGGGATTTACAATATCTGGGAAAAGAACGTCCAACTGTTTGTCGAAGAAGACAAGCAACACAAAGGAACCGCAGTACAATATGACGATTTAAAAGATTCTGCCTTAGCCGAAGCCATAGGCGAAAAAGCCCTGACTACACTCAACGAAGAATTAGAATTGGTTGACGGGGTTTATCCTGATTTCGATCAAGAAGCTTACCTCAACAGCGAGCTGCAGCCGGTCTTTTTTGGCTCTGCCTTAAATAACTTTGGGGTACAAGAATTATTAAACTGTTTTATCGATATAGCCCCTGCCCCCTTGCAGAAACAAGCGGTTGAACGTGAAATCGATCCAAGTGAAAAAGACTTTAGCGGTTTTGTCTTTAAAATTCACGCCAATATGGACCCCAACCACCGCGACCGTTTGGCCTTTATTAAAATTGTCTCTGGAACCTTTGAACGCAACAAACCCTATTTGCATGTGCGCCACAATAAAAAGCTAAAATTCTCTAGTCCAAATGCCTTTTTTGCAGAAAAAAAGGAAATTGTGGATATCTCCTATCCCGGGGATATCGTGGGCTTACACGATACGGGAAACTTTAAAATTGGCGATTCCCTTACTGGTGGTGAAAACATCAATTTTAAAGGGATTCCTAGTTTCTCTCCAGAACACTTTCGCTATATCAATAATGCCGATCCCATGAAAGCTAAACAGCTCAACAAAGGCATCGACCAGTTGATGGACGAAGGGGTCGCACAGTTGTTTACCCTTTCCCTCAATAACCGAAAAGTGATTGGGACCGTGGGGGCCCTGCAGTTTGACGTGATCCAATACCGCCTCGAACACGAATATGGCGCAAAATGCTCCTATGAAAATCTCAACGTCTATAAAGCTTGCTGGGTAGAAACCGAAGACGAAAACAACAATGAATTCAAAGACTTTAAACGCGTCAAACAAAAGTTTTTAGCTACCGATAAAAAAGGACAATTGGTCTTTCTCGCCGACTCTTCTTTTTCCTTGCAAATGACCCAACAAAAGTACCCTAGCGTAACTTTCCATTTTAGCTCAGAATTTTAAGATTTATATTTCACGATTTTTTTACTAACTTGCTGAAAGACAAATCCCAAATCTGTCTGCATCATGGAAAACCTACGGCTTATCCCTGGCATTCGGCTTTCGACAATTAGGGAAAACCGAAATGGCCAAGGCTTATATCGTCCCTAGCTTAGTAGCTGGACTGCTAATTTTAGCCTTTGGAGTGGGAATTTTCTTTGCCAACAAATCCCGAATCAGTAGTTTTAAGGAGGCCTATAAAAATAATCCAACCGAATTTGTGGAAACAGAACTCGAACGCACCGAAAAAATCATGGGGGAATACCGCAACATTGTCTTTAAAATCATCCCTTTTATTATTGTGGTGGCAGCATTGACGATCGTATTTTTGGACAAACCCCTTTGGCGCGCAGCCGCCATTACTACCATTGCCATGATGCTGGTGATCCTATTAGTGGACAGTAATGCGAATGCCCGTGTAATCAATTACCACAAACAGTTAATGCTTGAAAAAGAGCAATAATCAGGTTGATCCAATAACAAAACCCAAATCAAGATGAAAGTTACTGCAGCAAAAAACGAAAAAGTTGGGAATATGATTTTTGCCTCCATCTACCCCCTTTACCTCAATCGTTTAGAAAAAAATGGGAGGAGCAAAGAAGAACTCGACCAGGTCATTGAATGGTTAACGGGTTATGATGAAAAAACAATCGCTGCTTTTATCGAAGAAAAAGCGACCTTCAAAGCCTTTTTCCAACAGGCTAAAATTCACCCCAATGCTTCGTTAATCAAAGGGGTGGTTTGTGGGTATCGAGTGGAAGAAATTCCCGACGAATTTCAAGTCTATAAGCGCTGCCGTTATATGGAAAAATTGATCGATGAACTGGCCAAAGGACGCAAGATGGATAGGATTCTACGCAAAGCGTAAAACTACTATCGCTATTTTCTTTATTTTTAAAGCGAATTCTATCTAATAATTCGATGCAACTCTCTAATGCACAATACCGCAAAGCCCGCGATTTTATTTTGACCAATGCACGAATGATTGAGCGCCGTTTATTTCATTATCACTTTGAAAAAGGAGATCGGGCTGGGGTCTATCATGCGGTTTATGCTTACCGCAATCCCGATGGCGGTTTTGGTCATGGAATGGAACCTGATACGGCTTCGCCCGAAAGTCAACCCCTTTTTAGCATCATGGCATTAGAAAGTCTCGAAGAAGTTGGTTTACTTAACAAAGACCTGCTACTAAAAGATTTTATGCCCTATTTTGAAAACATCACCACCACAAAGGGAGGTATCCCTTGGATGTTTCGCCCCAAGGGGGAATACCCTTGCGCAGAACATTTTACAAAGGTGAAAGAATGGGCCGCTTTAAGCACTACTGCCCCCCTTTTGGGTTTACTAGAAAAATATAACATTCAATTGCCCTGGATGGAAAAAGCCGAGGCCTTTGTCTGGGAAGAAATCGAACGCATAAAAGAAAAACACGTCTTTTGCCACCTTTGTACTTCAAGGCGTCTAATTTTTTTACAGCACACCAAAAACCGTGATAAAGCAGCCAAAGCATTAGAAGATTTAAAAGGCTGGATTCTCGCAGAGGGGGTGCTGTGCCAAGACCCAAACGAAGAAGGCTGGGGGCTATATGGGAAGCCCCATAGCTTGATGTATGCCCCTACACCAAACAGTCTTCTCTCTCCTATTTTCACGCAAGCACAAATTGAAGCAGATCTCGACGCCTTAATCGCATCCCAAAAAGAAGACGGTCGTTGGGACACCTGGTACGGATTGAGTGAAGGTATGAAATTAGAGTGGGCTGGGATACAAACCCTTTGGACCCTTAGGGTGTTGAAAAGCTATAATAGGATTGAAGACTAATACCTCTAATCTTTTAATCTTTTGATGTATCAAACCCTCTTTTCCCAAGAAGAATCTCAAAAAATAATTTAAAATCCCCACGTAAACTCCATAAAGGATATTTAAAGGTAGCTGGTTTGTTCTTTTCAAAAAAAGCATGACCCACCCAGGCAAAACCATAGCCCACTAAAGGTACAGCAATCCAAAATTTAGCTTCTTTTTGAGCAACAATAAAAAAGCCCACTAAGATCAAGACAATAAAAGTCCCTATAAAATGAAGGGTACGACTGGTTTTATTTTGGTGTTCTGTAATATAGAAAGGATAGAATTCTTCAAAAGACTGAAAACGTTCTGCAGACATATTGTTTGTTTTTCTTCAAGATAAAAAAAATCCCCAACATAGCTTGTTGGGGATATAAATTTAAGCTTCACCTGCAGGGCCAAAATTAAGCGGAATTTGCGGCTGCTCCTTCACATTAATTTTCCCATTGGCTTGTTCAAATCGCTGGATATTGTCTCCTAAGGCATGGTGCAAGCGCTTTGCATGCTCTGGCGTTAAGATAATCCTTGATTTAACTTTCGCTTTAGGTGCCCCTGGCATAAGGGAAATAAAATCGACAATAAATTCAGACACAGAGTGGTTGATAATGGCGAGGTTGCTATAGGTTCCCTCGGCGGTTTTTTCGTCCAACTCGATGTTAATTTTCTGGTCTTTTCTGTCTTTTTCGCTCATGGCCTACAAATTGACTTCTTCTTCCGCTTCTTTATTGATTAACAAGCTACTGTACTCATCTTTTGAACCAACAATTATATCGTTGTATTCTCGTAAACCAGTACCAGCAGGGATCTTGTGTCCTACAATAACATTCTCTTTCAAGCCTTCAAGGGTATCTTCTTTTCCACTTACTGCAGCCTCGTTCAAGACTTTTGTCGTTTCCTGGAAGGACGCGGCAGAGATGAATGACTTAGTTTGAAGCGATGCACGGGTGATTCCTTGCAATTCTGGTGTAGCAGTGGCTGGTTGTGCATCACGTGCTACCACAACAGCTTTTCCTTCGCGCTTCAAATAAGAGTTTTCATCGCGTAATTCACGAGAAGTAATCACTTGACCAGCTTTAAGATTTTCAGAGTCACCTACTTCTTCCACCACTTTCTTACCATAGAGGTTGTCGTTTTCTTCAATAAAATCATACTTGTGTACAAGCTGTCCTTCTAGCATCAAGGTATCTCCTGGATCGTTGATTTTTACTTTACGCATCATTTGACGTACTACGACTTCAAAGTGCTTATCGTTAATCTTTACCCCTTGTAAACGATATACTTCTTGTACTTCGTTGACTAAGTATTGCTGTACCGCAGATGGGCCTTTGATTTTTAAAATATCTAAAGGTGTGATCGAACCGTCTGATAAAGGCATTCCTGCTTTAACGAAATCATTCTCTTGAACTAAAATTTGGTTGGATAATTTTACCAAGTATTTCTTGATATCTCCAAACTTAGATTCGACAATTATTTCGCGGTTACCACGCTTGATCTTACCAAAAGAAACAACACCGTCAATCTCTGAAACTACCGCTGGGTTAGAAGGGTTACGCGCTTCGAATAATTCTGTTACACGTGGTAAACCTCCTGTAATATCTCCAGACTTCGCAGACTTACGAGGGATTTTCACTAAGATTTTTCCCTCTTTAATTTTCTCGTTATCATCGACCATGATATGAGCTCCTACGGGTAAGTTGTAAGAACGTAAAACATTGCCTTTGTTGTCTTGAATTAATAAGGTAGGAATCAATTTCTTGTTTCTAGATTCTGAAATTACTTTTTCTTGGAAACCAGTTTGTTCATCGATTTCTACTTGATAAGTTACTCCTTGCTCGATATTATCATAGACAATTTTACCAGAGAATTCAGAAACAATCACCCCGTTAAATGGATCCCAAGAACAAACAGATTGTCCTTTTTTAAGAGTGGCTCCATTTTCGATATTTAAGATAGAACCATAAGGAATGTTATTGGTAGACAATACATTCTTGGTCTTCTTGTCGATTAACTTGATTTCAGAAGTTCTAGAGATCACAATATTTACTTCGTTTCCTTCTTGATCTTTTCCTTTAACGGTTTTAAGGTCTTCGATTTCTGCCACCCCATCAAATTTAGTAATAAGTTGGTTTTCTTCTGAAATGTTTCCAGCGACCCCTCCAACGTGGAAAGTACGCAAGGTTAACTGTGTACCTGGTTCTCCAATAGACTGGGCTGCAACCACTCCAACAGCTTCTCCTTTTTGTACCATTTTACCGGTCGCCAAGTTGCGTCCATAGCAAGAAGCACAGATTCCGCGTTTCGCTTCACAAGTTAAAGGTGAACGAACTTCAACAACTTCGATTGGCATATCATCAATCGAATCTGCTACTAGATCGTGAATTTCATGACCCGCTTCTACAACGATTTCTCCAGTACTTGGGTTAATTATATCTTCTAAAGCGACACGCCCTCGGATACGATCAGACAGTTTTTCAACAATCTCTTCGTTTTTACTTAATGGTCTTACTTCTACTCCACGTAAAGTACCACAATCTACTGTGTTAATGATAACATCTTGAGAAACATCAACAAGACGACGAGTTAGGTATCCCGCGTCTGCTGTTTTTAAGGCGGTATCTGCTAGTCCTTTTCGGGCACCGTGGGTTGAGATAAAGTATTCAAGAATCGAAAGTCCTTCTTTAAAGTTAGAAAGAATAGGATTCTCGATAATCTCACCACCACCAGCTGTTGACTTCTTTGGTTTTGCCATCAATCCACGCATACCAGTTAACTGACGAATCTGTTCTTTCGATCCACGTGCTCCAGAATCTAACATCATATATACTGAGTTAAATCCTTGTTGGTCTTCGCTAATACGTTTCATGGCCAAAGAGGTCAAGTGCGAGTTAGTGGATGTCCACACATCAATGATCTGATTATAACGTTCGTTGTTAGTGATTAATCCCATGTTGTAGTTCCCCATAATACCGTCAACTTTCTTGTTGGCATCGTCGATTAATGGTAACTTTTCTGGTGGGATGATAATATCTCCTAAACTAAAGGATAGTCCCCCTTTAAAGGCGAAACCATATCCCATACTTTTGATTTTATCTAAGAATTCTGCTGTTTCTGGAACACTGGTTACCTTTAAAATTTGCCCAATGATATCACGTAAGTTCTTCTTGGTCAATACTTCATTAAAGTATCCCGCTTGTTCTGGCACAACTTCGTTAAAGAGAACCCGTCCTACCGTTGTGTCGATGATTTGGTATTCTAAGACACCTTCTTCATTCAATACTTTAGTACGAATCTTAATGACCGCATTTAAATCAACGCACTTTTCGTTATAGGCAATATGTACTTCTTCTACAGAATAAAACGTAAGACCTTCGCCTATAACAGGAACATCTTTTGTTGATTTACGTGCTTTAGTCATATAATAAAGCCCCAAGACCATATCCTGAGAAGGTACTGTTACAGGTGACCCATTCGCAGGGTTAAGGATATTGTGAGAAGCTAACATTAATAATTGCGCTTCTAGGATTGCTTCTGGTCCTAATGGAAGGTGAACTGCCATTTGATCCCCGTCGAAATCGGCGTTAAAGGCCGTACATACTAATGGGTGCAACTGGATTGCTTTTCCTTCAATCAATTTTGGTTGAAAAGCCTGAATCCCTAAACGGTGTAAAGTGGGGGCTCTGTTTAATAGGACTGGGTGTCCTTTCAATACATTTTCTAAAATATCCCAAACGACAGGCTCTTTGCGGTCGATAATTTTCTTGGCAGATTTTACCGTTTTGACAATACCACGCTCGATTAACTTGCGGGTGATAAACGGCTTGTATAATTCTGCTGCCATATCTTTAGGAAGACCACATTCAAATAATTTTAATTCTGGTCCTACAACAATTACAGAACGTGCAGAATAGTCAACACGTTTTCCTAATAAGTTTTGACGAAAACGTCCTTGCTTTCCTTTTAAGGAATCAGATAAAGATTTTAGCGGACGATTAGAGTCTGTTTTTACAGCAGACGATTTACGGGTGTTATCAAATAATGAATCGACAGATTCTTGTAACATACGTTTCTCATTACGCAAGATAACTTCTGGCGCTTTGATTTCGACCAAACGCTTTAAACGGTTGTTACGAATAATCACCCGACGGTAAAGATCATTTAAATCTGAAGTAGCAAAACGACCACCATCTAAAGGAACTAAAGGGCGTAATTCTGGTGGAATTACAGGAATCACCTTCATGATCATCCATTCAGGAAGATTTTCTTTACGGCTATTCGCATCTTTTAAAGCCTCTACAACTTGAAGGCGTTTTAAGGCTTCGGTTTTACGTTGTTTTGATGTTTCGTTATTTGCTTTGTGACGCAATTCATAAGAAAGTCCTTCTAAGTCAATACGAGAGAGTAATTCGATTAAACACTCTGCTCCCATTTTGGCGATAAACTTGTTAGGGTCGCTATCCTCTAGATATTGGTTATCGTCTGGTAAACCTTCCATTACATTAAGGTACTCTTCTTCTGTCAAAAAGTCCATTTTTTGTAATGACTCTCCTTCTTCATTTACTGCGAGGCCTGCTTGAATGACCACATAACGCTCGTAATAAATAATCATGTCAAGTTTTTTAGACGGTAAGCCTAAAAGGTATCCAATCTTGTTTGGCAAAGAACGGAAGTACCAAATGTGCGCAACAGGAACAACGAGGTTGATATGTCCAACACGGTCACGACGCACTTTCTTTTCGATTACTTCTACTCCACAGCGATCACAAACTATTCCTTTATAACGTATACGCTTATATTTTCCACAGGCACATTCAAAATCTTTTACCGGACCAAAGATGCGCTCACAGAACAAACCGTCACGTTCGGGTTTGTGCGTTCTATAGTTAATGGTTTCTGGCTTTAACACCTCACCACGTGAATTTCCTAGAATAACCTCTGGAGAAGAGAGTCCAATGGAAATTTTGTTGAATTTTTTTTGGGTAATATTTTCGTTATTTCTTGCCATAACTAATAGTTCTTTTTGGTTGTTGTTAATGAAATTTCCTTGATTACTCTTCTAGTCGAATGTCTAATCCCAGACCTTTCAATTCATGCATCAATACGTTAAAGGATTCTGGTAAGCCAGGTTCTGGCAATGTTTCTCCTTTTACGATTGACTCGTATGTTTTGGCACGTCCAATCACATCATCGGATTTGACGGTCAAGATTTCTTGTAAAGTACTTGATGCTCCATAAGCTTCTAGTGCCCAAACTTCCATCTCTCCAAAACGTTGTCCACCAAATTGTGCTTTACCTCCTAATGGTTGTTGTGTTATAAGGGAATAAGGCCCAATAGATCTTGAGTGCATTTTATCATCTACCATGTGTCCTAGTTTCAGCATGTAGATAACCCCTACCGTTGCTGGTTGGTCAAAACGCTCTCCGGTTCCTCCATCATAGAGGTAAGTATGTCCGTATTGTGGAATTCCAGCTTTAGCGGTTAGGTCATCGATTTTTGCTGAACTTGCACCATCAAAGATTGGTGTAGCATATTTTTCGCCGAGTTCTAAACCAACCCATCCTAATACAGTTTCATAAATCTGCCCAATATTCATTCGCGATGGAACCCCTAGTGGGTTTAACACGATGTCAACGGGTGTTCCATCTTCTAAGAATGGCATGTCTTCATGACGAACAATACGTGCAACAATACCCTTGTTACCGTGGCGTCCTGCCATTTTATCTCCAACTTTAAGCTTACGCTTTTTCGCAACATAAACTTTTGCTAGACGCTTGATTCCAGCAGGGAGTTCGTCTCCTACACTAATAGTAAATTTCTCACGACGTAAGGCTCCTTGAAGATCGTTTTCTTTGATTTTGTAATTGTGAATCAAATCAGCGATTAAACGGTTCGTCTCGTTTGTCGTAGTCCATGTCCCACGGGTAAGATGCGTATAGTCTTCTACCTTAGATAACATTTTTAAGGTGTACTTTTTGCCTTTCGGAAGTACTTCTTCCCCTAAGTCATTTTGTACGCCTTGACATGTTTTTCCATTTACAATAGAGAATAATTTCTCTACCATAATTCCACGAAGTTCGTCGAACTTCTCATCATAGTTTGCTTCTAACTCTTCTAACTCTGCTTTGTCTTGATTGCGCTTGCGCTTATCTTTAACAGAACGCGTAAAGAGTTTCTTGTCAATTACTACCCCGCGAAGTGATGGCGGTGCTTTTAATGAAGCATCTTTCACATCCCCTGCTTTGTCTCCAAAAATGGCACGTAACAGTTTTTCTTCTGGGGTTGGGTCAGATTCACCTTTAGGAGTAATCTTACCAATTAAGATATCGCCAGGATTGACTTCTGCCCCGATACGAATCATACCAAATTCATCGAGGTCTTTAGTTGCTTCCTCGCTTACGTTAGGAATATCATTAGTCAATTCTTCTGCTCCTAATTTTGTATCTCGAACATCTAAAGAGTATTCGTCAATGTGGATGGAAGTAAAGATATCTTCACGCACTACTTTCTCTGAAATCACAATCGCATCCTCAAAGTTATATCCTTTCCAAGGCATAAAGGCTACTTTCATGTTTCTTCCTAAGGCTAGTTCACCGTCTTGCGTTGCATAACCTTGACAAAGCACTTGTCCTTTTGTTACCTTATCCCCTTTGCGAACAATGGGTTTTAAGTTAATACAAGTACCTTGATTGGTTTTTCTAAACTTGATGAGTTCGTAGGTTTTGGTATCGCTATCAAAACGCACTTTTTCTTCTAATTCAGAATAGCTGTAGCGAATGGTGATTTGTTCAGCATCTACATATTCGACTACTCCGTCTCCCTCTGCGTTAATCAAAACACGAGAATCTGAAGCTACTTGGCGTTCTAGTCCTGTTCCTACAATAGGAGATTCTGGACGTAAAAGCGGTACTGCCTGACGCATCATGTTTGATCCCATCAAGGCACGGTTTGCATCATCGTGTTCTAAGAAAGGAATCAATGAAGCCGAGATAGAAGCAATCTGGTTTGGCGCTACATCTGTATAGTGTACTTGTTTAGGGTCTACAACAGGATAATCTGCTTCTTCACGAGCAATGATTTTATCCTCGGTGATTTTTCCATCTTTATCAAAAGGGATATTCGCTTGAGCGATTAATTTATCTTCTTCCTCTTCTGCACTTAAATAGATTGGATTGTCAAGATCAATTTTCCCATCGGTTACTTTGCGATAAGGTGTTTCGATAAATCCAAGGTTATTTACTTTAGCAAAAACACTTAAAGAAGAAATCAAACCAATGTTTGGTCCTTCGGGTGTTTCAATAGGACATAAACGCCCATAGTGTGTATAGTGTACATCTCGTACCTCAAATCCTGCACGCTCTCTAGATAAACCTCCAGGTCCAAGAGCCGATAGACGACGCTTGTGAGTGATCTCTGCTAATGGATTGGTTTGATCCATGAACTGAGACAATTGGTTGGTTCCAAAAAAAGTATTTATGACAGAAGATAAGGTCTTAGCGTTGATCAAATCTATTGGGGTAAAGACTTCGTTATCACGAACGTTCATGCGTTCACGAATGGTTCTTGCCATACGCGCTAAACCTACTCCAAATTGAGAAGATAACTGCTCTCCTACTGTTCTAACACGACGGTTAGACAAGTGATCAATATCATCAATTTCAGCTTTAGAGTTGATCAATTCAATTAAGTATTTGATAATGGTGATGATATCTTGTTTGGTCAAGACTTGCTTGTCCATTTCGATATCGTTCCCCAATTTCTTGTTCATGCGGTAACGCCCTACTTCCCCGAGGTTGTACCGTTGATCAGAGAAGAAAAGCTTGTCGATAATTCCACGAGCGGTTTCTTCATCTGGTGGTTCTGCATTACGCAATTGACGGTAGATGTGTTCTACCGCTTCTTTTTCAGAGTTGGTTGGATCTTTTTGAAGGGTGTTGTGGATAATGGCATAATCAGACATATGCGCATCTTCTTTGTGTAAAAGAATGGTTTTTACACTCGCCTCTAGGATCTCTTCGATGTGATCTTTTTCAATCACGGTATCGCGGTCAATAACAATCTCGTTACGTTCGATAGAGATAACCTCTCCAGTATCTTCATCAACGAAATCTTCGTGCCAGGTGTTCAAGACACGAGCAGCTAGTTTTCGTCCAATTACTTTTTTCAATCCTGTTTTAGAGACCTTTACTTCTTCCGCTAGGTCAAATATCTCAAGGATGTCTTTATCACGTTCATATCCAATGGCACGGAAAAGAGTGGTGACGGGTAATTTTTTCTTACGGTCAATGTAGGCATACATCACGTTATTGATGTCGGTTGCAAATTCAATCCATGAACCTTTAAATGGAATAACTCTCGCCGAATAGAGTTTTGTACCATTGGCATGAAAAGATTGACCAAAAAATACCCCTGGAGAACGGTGCAATTGTGAGACAACGATGCGTTCTGCACCATTGATCACAAAAGTTCCACTAGGAGTCATATAAGGAATAGTCCCTAAAAACACGTCTTGAACAATGGTTTCAAAGTCCTCGTGTTCTGGGTCTGTACAATATAATTTTAAGCGTGCTTTTAAGGGCACAGAATAGGTAAGCCCACGTTCGATACATTCTTGTATACTATAACGTGGTGGATCGACAAAGTAATCAAGGAATTCTAAAACGAATTGATTACGTGTATCTGTAATGGGAAAATTTTCTTTGAAGGTATTGAATAGACCTTCTTCTGCACGTTCTGCAGATTTCGTTTCTAACTGAAAAAAATCCTGGAATGACTTGATTTGAATATCAAGAAAGTCAGGATAGTTAGGGGTGTGTTTTGCAGAAGCAAAACTAATACGGCTTTTTTGTGTTGTTTTCGGCATTGGTACTTTTTTATAACGGGTTAAAAAGCAAACTCAGAAATGGGGTGTTTAAAAACGGAAAAAGGGTTACGGTCTTTAGGGTAATAAAGACCATAACCTATTTCATAGGGTTAGGGGAAGAACTACTTAAGTTCTACCTCAGCACCAGCTTCTTCTAAAGAAGATTTTAATCCTTCTGCTTCGTCTTTAGCAACACCTTCTTTAACAGGTGCAGGAGCTCCATCAACTAATTCTTTAGCTTCTTTCAAGCCAAGACCAGTTAATTCTTTAACGAGTTTTACAACAGCAAGTTTAGAGGCACCTGCTGATTTGATAATAACATCAAATTCTGCTTTCTCTTCAGCAGCATCACCACCACCAGCAGCAGGACCAGCAACAGCAACAGCGGCTGCAGCAGGCTCAATACCATACTCTTCTTTTAAAATATCAGCTAATTCACTAACTTCTTTTACAGTTAAATTAACTAGTTGTTCTGCGAAATCTTTTAAATCTGCCATGATTTAAGTTTTTAAAATTAAATTAAATAATTATTTAGTTGAGTGCGTACACAAATTTGTTATCAGGGCTTAGCGCTCTGATAGGGTTTTTAAAATCCCTGCCAATTGTCCTCCTCCAGACTGAAGTCCAGAAATAACATTTTTTGCAGGAGATTGCAACAGGGTAATAATCTCTCCAATGAGTTCTTCTCTGGATTTGATCGCCACAAGGGTATCAATTTGATCGTCCCCGATATAAACTGATTCTTCAATGTAAGCTCCTTTTAAAATCGGTTTATCTGATTTTTTACGGAAGTCTTTGATCAGTTTAGCAGGGCCGTTTCCAGCTTCAGAAAACATTAAGGAAGTATTCCCTTTCAATACTTGAGATAATTCGCCAAAGTCTTTGTCTGAAGCTTCCATTGCTTTTTCAAGCAAGGTGTTCTTCACCACAGAAAGACGAATGCCTGCCTTAAAACAAGCTCGTCTCAGGTCTGAAGTTGTTGCAGCGTCTAATCCAGCGATATCGGTTAGATAAAGTGTTTTAGCTTCTGCTAATTCAGCCGTGAGCGTTTCAATTACTTGCGATTTTTCTTCTCTTGTCATTACGAATACGTTTTAAAAATCTTAAGCGATTTTGGTGTCAATTGAAATACTTGGGCTCATGGTTGAAGACATAAAAATGCTTTTGACATAAGTCCCTTTGGTCGAAGAAGGCTTAAGCTTTATAATGGTTTTGAGGAGCTCGTCTGCATTGTCACGGATTTTGTCTGCATCAAAAGATGCTTTTCCGATCGAAGCGTGAACGATTCCTGTTTTATCCACTTTAAAATCAATTTTCCCTCCTTTTACATCGCTAACGGCTTTTTTCACGTCCATGGTAACTGTACCGGTCTTTGGGTTAGGCATTAAACCACGTGGGCCTAATACACGTCCTAAAGGACCTAGTTTACCCATAACACTGGGCATGGTTACAATCACATCAACATCGGTCCAACCGTCTTTGATTTTCTGTAAGTATTCATCTAATCCAACATGATCAGCGCCGGCCTCTTTGGCTTCTGCCTCCTTATCTGGGGTAACTAGGGCGAGAACGCGAACGTTCTTTCCAGTACCGTGGGGTAAGGTAACAACACCACGAACCATTTGGTTCGCTTTGCGAGGGTCTACACCCAATCGAACTGCTAAATCAACCGAGGCATCAAATTTTACATTGGTTAAATCTTTAACTAATGCAGATGCTTCTTCTAGCGAATAGGTTTTCTTTGCGTCAACCTTTTCGCGTGCTTCTTTTTGCTTTTTTGTAAGTCTTGCCATTTCTTTTCTTCTTTAAAAATTAAAAGGGTGACTCACCTTTAACTGTGAAGCCCATAGAACGTGCGGTACCCGCAACCATCTTCATTGCAGATTCAACTGTAAATGCATTTAAATCTTGCATTTTGTCTTCTGCGATGGTGCGTACTTGATCCCAAGTAACCGAAGCTACTTTTGTTCTGTTGGGTTCTCCAGAGCCTTTTTTAGCCTTGGCTGCTTCCATCAATTGAACGGCCGCCGGAGGTGTCTTAATGACGAAATCAAATGATTTGTCATTATATACAGAAATTACAACAGGTAAAACTTTACCTGGCTTATCTTGAGTTCGAGCATTGAACTGCTTACAAAACTCCATGATATTGACTCCTGCAGCACCTAGCGCGGGTCCAACCGGTGGCGATGGGTTCGCAGCACCTCCCCTAACTTGTAATTTGACTAGCTTGTCTACTTCTTTTGCCATTGTTTCAATTTACATTTGCGAATTTCCAGAGTGGAAGCCTAGGAAATTCAATTTATATGAGTAACATTTAAATTTTCTCTACTTGCATGTAGCTCAACTCTAATGGTGTTTTTCTTCCGAAAATCTTCACCATCACTTGAAGCTTACGTTTCTCTTCGTTAACGTGTTCTATAGTACCGGTGAACCCATTGAAAGGTCCATCGACTACTTTGATGCTTTCCCCTACTGAAAAAGGAATTGCTACATGTTCTTTACTTAATTCTAATTCATCTACTTTACCTAATAAGCGATTAACTTCTGCAGATCGTAAAGGGATAGGCTCACCGCCTTTAGTTTCTCCTAAAAAGCCAATCACATTAGTGACTGATTTTATCACGTGAGGAATTTCCCCAGATAAATCAGCTTTGATCATAATGTAACCAGGATAATAAACTTTTTCTTTGTTGATTTTTTTGCCGTTGCGAATCTGAACGACTTTTTCAGTAGGAACAAGAATATCTTCAAGATAACTGTCATACCCTAAGCGGTTGATTTCAGAGGCAATATAATCTTTGATTTTTGCTTCTTGACCGCTTACTGCGCGAACAACATACCATTTTTTTGGGCTTGCTTCTGCCATGTTTATCCGTTGATCAAGTTAAAATAGGCTTGCACTACACCAGACAAAACAGTATCGGCTGCCCAAATGGCTAATGAAAATAAAATAGAGAAGACCAATACGACAACAGCAGATTGCTGTAATTCAGAACGGGGAGTCCAGGTTACATGGTTTTTTAATTCTACGAAAGAATCTTTGATATAGTTAATTATTGCTGCCATCTTTGATACTTTTAAACTGCACGGGTTGAGAGGCTCGAACTCCCGACACCTGGTTTTGGAGACCAGTGCTCTACCAACTGAGCTAAACCCGTTTTTATTTGACACAAAAGGCATCCGCCAATGGCGGACACCTTAGAGTCACTTAAAAAACTTTTTTGGTTAGTCTAACAACTCAGTTACCTGACCTGCTCCAACAGTTCTACCACCCTCACGGATAGCGAAACGTAGACCAACACTTAATGCGATTGGAGAAATTAGATCAACCGTTATGGTTAAATTATCTCCAGGCATTACCATTTCAACACCATCAGGAAGGTTGATGTTCCCAGTTACGTCAGTTGTACGAACATAAAATTGTGGACGGTAGTTATTATGGAATGGTGTGTGACGACCACCTTCTTCTTTTTTCAAGATGTAAACCTCTGCTTTAAATTTAGCGTGAGGAGTTACAGAACCTGGCTTACAGATTACCATCCCTCTTTTGATGTCTGTCTTTTCAATCCCTCTTAATAAGATACCAACGTTATCTCCAGCTTCACCACGGTCTAAGATTTTTCTAAACATCTCAACCCCAGTTACAGTAGAAGCTAACTTTTCAGCTCCCATTCCAATAATATCAACTGTATCACCTGTATTGAATACTCCTGTTTCAATACGACCAGTTGCAACAGTACCACGACCAGTAATCGAGAATACATCTTCAATTGGCATTAATGCATCTTTATCAACGTCACGCTTGGGCAATTCGATCCATGTGTCAACTTCTGTCATTAAGTTCATTACAGTATCCACCCACTTTTGCTCTCCGTTCAATGCACCGAGCGCAGATCCAAGAACAACAGGAGTATTATCCCCATCATAGTCATAGAAAGAAAGTAATTCACGAACTTCCATTTCAACTAATTCTAATAATTCTTCATCATCAACCATATCGGCTTTGTTCAAGAAAACAACGATACGTGGTACACCAACCTGGCGACCTAACAAGATGTGTTCTCTTGTTTGTGGCATAGGACCATCTGTAGCAGCTACTACAAGAATAGCACCGTCCATTTGAGCAGCACCGGTTACCATGTTTTTAACATAATCGGCGTGACCAGGACAGTCAACGTGTGCATAGTGACGATTTTCTGTTTGATACTCTACGTGAGAGGTATTAATTGTAATACCACGCTCTTTTTCTTCAGGAGCGTTATCAATTTGGTCGAAGCTACGTGCTTCAGAGTGACCAGCGTCTGCTAGTACTTTAGTAATTGCAGCAGTAAGGGTAGTTTTACCGTGATCAACGTGGCCAATAGTTCCAATGTTTAAGTGGGGTTTTGACCGATCAAAAGTTTCTTTAGCCATAATACAGGTTTTTCTTTATTGTTTTAAGAGGTGCAAATTTATAAATTTTTATGATTAACTTGTTATAAACTATAAACTTTTTAAAGTTTTTTTTGCAAGTTTAAATTCCCTCAAGAATATTGCTGAATTAGCGCATCTATTTAAAGGTCTTTAACCATTATTCTTTCTATTCTTATTCATTCTTATCACTGCTTTTTCAATTCCAGACGGAGTTAGTGTCTCCATAGGAATAAGTTGTTTAATGATTTGTATGGTCAAGGTATGTTCCCAAAACTTTAATGGTTCTGGATTGAGCCATGCGCATTTTGAAAAATGTTTGGTCATCTCCATATAGGTGTTCATACTTTGATTACTCAATTCATAAGGTGCCATGGCAGCATCTCCAACAAAAAAAACATGGTAATTAGGGCTTTTTGATAAGATACTTTCTATGGGAATGGGTTTTCTGCGTTGTGGATCACTATAAACTTGACCATAGATCGTATTGTGGAAATAATAAGTTTCGAGATCGTGGGCAAAGCGTGTTTTCATTTTGCGAAATAGGGTTTGCACCGCTTTGATATAAGGATGCATGGAGTAACCACCGTTGTCTATAAAGAGAAGAACTTGTAGTTTCTCATCGGTCTCGTTTTTAATTTCTGGAAGAAATAAACCTCCACGTTCTAAACCTCGATCGATGGTTTCTTTTACATCGAGGGTTTCTTGTGCCGACTCTTCTATAATTCCTTTAAGAGAAGCTAGTGCAGCGTCTATGTTATTATCGTTTAGAATCGCGTCTAAATCTACAGGGAAAAAGTTCGCATCGCCCATTACTTTACGTGCCATTTTTCCTCCTCCGCTACCCCCAACACGAATCCCATCTTTTGCAGCACCTCCGTGTCCATAAGGAGAAATTCCACCTGTACCCACCCAGTGACTCCCGCCACTGTGATCTCTTTTTTGCTGTTTAAGGACTTCTTCCATTCGTGCCATGAGTTCTTCTAAGGTCAAATCAGAATAGTCGGCCATTTTATCTAAGGGCCTTCTTTCGCCATTGCCATCTTCACCTTCGCGCTCCTGATCTTCTAAATCGCCATTGTCTTTTTCCCAGAGTTCTCTTCCATCGATCACTTTTTGAATGTCATAATGGGTCATGTGTACTTCGTCTAAAAATAGATTGGCCATTTCTTTAGGGCTTATGTCTTCTTCTAAACGTCCTGCATTTTGCTCTTTCCATTGTTGAAAGGTTTGAGAACGCAACACGGCATCATGCAATTGTTCTCCATTGCGAATATCAATCGATAAAAAGTAATCATAAAATGCTTGGGTATAAGGACCCATTAATTCTGGACTTTTGACAATAAATGTACGCAGTACATTATATAAATCTCCAATGGTTTTTACCAGTTCCCGATCTATGGCTTTTTGCAATAGCAAAAGGGTGCGAACATCGACCTTGAGATGAAAAGCTTTAAAACGTTCTGGAAGTGTGGTAAACATAAGACCTAGTTCAATGAAGTTCCCATGGGTGGGTTTCCTCCCCCAAGGGCCAATTGGCGTTGTACCTTTTCATAGTCTGCCTGGGTTTTAATCAAAGTTCCCAGACCGTCTAGCGCATTGAGCTTATCAATGGCTTCTTTTGAACTAAAGGTCTTAATATATTTTAACCAGTTCAATAATTCCCGTGTAGTGGGTGAACGCTCTAAACCGATTTTTCGCAATTGGTAAAAAATATCCAAAGCGGTATCGACAATTTTATCACTTACTTTGGGATGATGCCTTTGAATGATCTCCCGCATTTTATCTGCTTCTGGAAACTGAATGTAATGATAAATACATCTTCCTTTAAAGGCTGTAGGCAATTCTTGCTCGCGGTTTGAAGTAATAACAATGGCTGGCATGTCTTCTTCTGAAACTTCTATTACTTCTCCAGATTCTGGCATCACAAACTTACGGTGACTAAGTGCATACAATAAATCATTGGGGAATTCACGTGGCGCTTTATCAATCTCATCAATTAATAATACCGAATTAGGCGAGCTAAACGCTTTGGCCGCAGGCCCCTTGCTTACATAATCGCCTAAAGATTCTGTATCTCGCCCAGCTGTAGACATTTTTGAGGCTAATCCTTTTTCTTCTCTTTGAGCATTGAGGATTTCTACTTGCGAATCTCTTAAATATTTGACATGGTCAAATTTTGCCACAAACTGTTCAATGTTACTTTTTGATCCGGCGGGATAAACATAGAGTTCTAGGCCTTCTGCTTTGGCATATTGCAGCGGTAGTTCTGTTTTTCCTGTTCCAGGTTCTCCTTCAATCAAGAGGGGCATTCCCAAAGTTCTAGAAATATGAAATGCCTGTGCTAACTCTGGATCACATAAATAGTGATCTGATCCTTCCCAATAGCTTTTCTCTGCCATGTTTATTTTTTAATATAGTGTTCAAATATGTTCTGAAGTTGTTCTTTACTTACACGATGATCACCTTTATAGGGTAATGATTTTACCGTCAAGTTATTTTGTGCGATTACTGCATTAATCATTGCGATGCGTTTTTCTGTTAAAAACTGATCTTCGATTCCATAGGTAAACAGCAAATTTATTTTTGCTAAATCTGTTTTGCTTTCGCTCAGCAGAATATCTTCTGGTATCCAGCAAGCATAAGGAATTAAGTGATCTACTTCAACTTCTCTAGCATGTAACCATCTAAAGGCTGTTGTACCTCCTTGCGAAAAAGCTAGCATAGACTTGATACAATCTTGAGGTAATTGTGCCACAAAAGAGCTGTACAATCCAGAGAGGTATTCGCTAAAATCTTCAATCTCGTTAAGACGATCTCGCTTAGTCATCCACGACGCTACAACCGGTCCACCGAAATCTTTTTCATAAAATCGAATCAAGGCTTCTGGCGCTACCACAAAATGCTCGTTAGGATCAAAGGCTTTAAATTTATACAACATCTGTTCGCAAAGCATTTTTGAGCCATGTAAAGCAAACCAAAAGTATTTGGTATTAGGACCCAGCTTTCCATAAGTGGAATAGCGTGCAATCTTTTGAGTGGTATAATAGTTTGTTTTTATGTCCATGAATCCTTCAAAAAACTAATCTTCTCTTTAAAAGAAGTGCTAAATATAGTACTATCTTCGTGAATATTAAATCGGATTTAAATTAAAAGCATGTTAATTACTACAGTAGAGAATAATATCGCCATTGTACAATTAAACAACGGTAAAGTAAACGCTATTTCACATCAATTGGCCAAAGAACTTAAAGAGTGCTTTCTCACGCTTTCACAAAATGAAACCGTCGATGGAGTTATTTTAACTGGACATACTGGAGCGTTTAGTGCTGGGCTAGATGTAGTCGAACAAGCACAAATGAACGAAGATGAAACACAGGCTTTTTGGGTGGATTACTATAGCGCATTACAAGCCATGGTGCGTTATCCTAAGCCTTTTGTTTGTGCCATTACAGGATTTGCCCCTGCGGGCGGAACAATTCTTACCCTATGTGCAGATTATCGGATTATGGCCCAAGAACCAAAACATGTAATTGGAATGCACGAGTTTAAACTTTCTATGATTGTTCCAGAGTTAATGATGGATTTATGGTGCTATACTTTAGGGGAACAAAAGGCCTTTCAAGCCTTGCAGAATGCCAAGTTATTTTCTGCTCAAGAAGCGCTAGAAGAAAACATTGTACAAGCAATTGCCCCGGCAGATCAAGTCTTAGCCTTAGCAAAAAAACACCTTGAAAAATGCCTGCTGGTTTATGGTCCAGTTTATATCGAAAGTAAACGACTTGCACGTAAAAAACTCCTGGCTCTTGTCGATCGTGATTTAGATCAAATGGCGAGTGAGTTTGTCGCTACAGGAAAAGATCCCGAACTCAAAAAAAGAGTCCAAGCCTTTGCAACTCAACTAAAACAAAAATAATGGCAGAAAAAAAACCTATTGTATCCCTTGAAGTTCGCGTTCATTGGGGAGACATGGATGCCATGCAACATGTCAATAATATTGTTTATTTAAAATGGGTAGAATCCACTCGTCTCTTGCTTTTTGAACAATTAATGAAGAACGAAACAGCAGGTGTATCTGAAATTGGACCTATCTTAGCCTGGAGCGATATGAAATATATTGCTCCGGTTGTCTATCCCGATACTGTAAAGATTGATTTTGACATCACCAAGTTAGAAGAGGATCGCCTGCAGTGTCAAGCTCATCTCTACAGCAGTAAACAAAATAGATTAGTCGCTATTTCCAACAACACTATCAAGGCTTTTGATATCAAAGCTTTAAAAAAAGCTGAAATTCCTCCTTATTGGATTCAGCGTCTTAGAGCACACTATGGGGAGTCAATCTAATTTAAAAGGTCTTGCTAGGCCTTCTTGAATCACCGTGGCTACAAGATTCCCTTTACGGTCAAAAATACTCCCTTTTCCTAAACAACGCGCTCCAGAAACATTAGGACTGTCCATAGAAAATAACAGCCATTCATTGACATCAAATGGTCGATGAAACCACATGGCATGATCTAAACTAGCAACCTGTAAAGGCACCCCAAAATCATTGTTATAATGAGCCATGACTGACATTACTAGGAGGTCATAGTCAACTGCATAAGCGAGGAATTCTTGTTGTTGCTGTGGACTCAACACCGTTTCTTTTTTTAGTTTAAACCATATATTACGGTTTTCATAGGGCGAGACAAGATGTGAATAGTCTTTTTCAGGTCGAAATTCAAAAGCAAAGGGATGACGTGCTAGAAGATAGAGTTTCATACGATCTGGCATATCATCTGTTTTTTTCAAAAGATCAGCATCAGAGAGTAAATCTTCAGGGGCGGCAGCAGCTGGGGAGCTACTGTGCTGCTCAAGCCCTTTTTGCTCAATGTGAAAAGATGCCGCTAAAACAAAGATGGCTTTTTCATTTTGAAAGGCCGTTACGCGACGAGTAGTAAAACTTCCTCCATCGCGAAGACGATCCACCTTATAATTAATCGAAGTTTTTATATCCCCGGGTAAAATAAAGTAACCGTGTAATGAGTGGACTGATCGATCTGAAGGTACCGTTTGATGGGCTGCGTGCAATGCTTGGGCAAGCACCTGGCCTCCATAAACACGTTTCCAGATGGTTTGATAGTTTTCTCCTTCGAAAGTAGCTTCATCTAGTTGTTTTAAGGTCAATAGATCGGTTAGTCCCTCTGGCGTTTGCATAGGTTGTATTTTCCTACAAAGATAACACAAGGATTCATAGTAAGGTCGTTATCTTTTCGCATAAAAAATCCCTTCTAAATGAAGGGCTCTTTAGTAACGCATTAAACTATCTGCTATAAGGAAATATCGAAAGAATATTGCCCGTCATCATAACGAACTCTGGGATAATTTACCGTGGCATCGTCCACGTTAACTTCTGTTATTTCACCGTTAATATTAATGGTCATGGTGTTTTCAAGTGGGATAAAACCACCTACACCGTCAGGTAAGTTTGTTACTACAGTATTATTATCCCGATCAGTTAAAACATCAAAAAATACTTAGGGCTTGAGATAAGCTTTCCATCCTGCTTTATCCCAATTTTGACCAAATAAAAGGTGCAAACCAGTAGCCGATGTTGTAAAATTTCCTACTTTTTTATTTTTCTTGAAAACTGTTAGTTGAAGATCTGATGACGTTAACATACTTAATCCAAGCTGATAATTCCTTCCCAGTTCAATTTTCTTAGCCTTTCGGGATTTAAACACTTCTTTGATTTGATCAAAAAGTAAAACGTATTCTTTGGGAGTGGCCTTAAATTGAAGTGGAATTTCTTTGCTTGAATCGTTTCCTTTTGGCGTGTAATACAGTTTAAATAAATGTTTCCCTTTTGCAGTAAGACCGCTTTTCGTTATCCTCGCTTTTACATTGAAGGTTGAAATTTCTCCTATTAGCTTTGCTGTTTTAGTTGAATTTTGAGCGAAGGTAACCGTTGCAAAAAGCATACAATAGCTTATAAAAACATTTTTATTCAACAGGGTAAGGAATACTAGCTTCATCTTTTCTTTTTTTATGGACAGGGATAAATCGCAACGATAAGTCCGCCTGATTTTTGCACTTCAAGGATTTTATTGAAATTACGCATTTTCATGTAGGCAAAACCGTTGTGATCAACGACAAAAGATTGTGGAAAAGAATGCCTTTCATTCCAGATAATAAAGTCCCCTACTTCTGGCTCTGGGTCATCTCCAGAATGATAAGCCGTATTAAAAAAACGATTTTCAAATAGCTGACAAAAATAGGTCTCATTTGCAGCCACAACCGTATTAGAAGTTGTCGTCGTTTTATAATTATTCCCCAAATCGATGGCCCAGGGACAACCATTTAAGAAAGGTACCCCGCGTGTATATGGGCAGTCATCCATACCATTTAAAATTCCATCCATGTCCCAGTCGTTTTCTAGACTGGAATCTGCCACCTCATCAATAACGTCATCTAAATCATCCAATGGAGCAGCAGCATAATACCAAACAAATGAATCCGATTCATTGATCGCTAAATTATTAATACGAATAAACATACTATAGGATCCATCGTTTGTGCTTGTAATAGGGGCTGTACTAGGATCAATATTAGTAGAAGGATTTTCTAAAGGACTATAAGGACCATGGACATTGTTTCCTCGCATAGAGGTTGTAAAAAACAAAATTCCTTCACTAATTGTAGTGATTCTTAGAGCAGCTGCCCTTTGACTTGATACAGTAATGGCTTCAAAAGCACCATCATTGAGGTTACCCCTTACTTTTGTGGGTTGATCTGTCCCTCCAACAAAATCATCTCTTGTCCCTACCCAATAACGAATATTTGTGGCCTGGGCAAGTCCTATATTCTTTATAGTGGTCATCACCTGAACAAAATTTCTATTTTGACCAATAGTATAGGCATTAGTTAATTCAAGTCGGGCAGTGCCCACAGTGATTTCACCCTTAACAATAATTGTCCCATAAGAAATACCGCCTACTACAGAAAAACTGCTGGTATCAAAAACTTGATTTGTCATCGTGGGATTAGTGACCCTAACCCCATTGGTGTTCCAGTTATTTGTACCATCTCCCCCAACCCCTATTCTAGAGTCTAAAGGATAATTGACTAAGGCAGATTCTGAATAGGTTAATTTTCGCCAACCACTAAAATCCGTACTGTAATAAAAGGGCTGTTCTACATTTCCAGCGGCATTTATAGAAAATTCTGTCCCGTTCCCAAAGCGCATTCTACCATTATTAATCACCTGATTAGTCCCTGTAAATTGTGCATTGACAGTTACAGTAATCAAATAAAAAAATGTAAACTGATAAAGTCTCCTAAGTAGCACTACAATGATTTTGAATTTAACTTGACTAAACTCTATAAAGATAAAACCAATAAATTATGGAATAATTGTATTTAAAGTGTTAAAAAACGGAATAAAACTAAAAAAAGAAATGTAAAATCAATAATAAAGGCCATCCATTTGGGAGAGCCTTTAAGGAGATGAGCCAATGAGCGGATTTGAACCGCCGACCTCTTCCTTACCAAGGAAACGCTCTACCCCTGAGCTACATCGGCCTAAAAAAGAGAGCGAGAGACCGGGTTCGAACCGGCGACATTCAGCTTGGAAGGCTGACGCTCTACCAACTGAGCTACTCTCGCAATTTATAAAAACTTGTGCTTAAAAGTTTTTAAAGGTGTGGGGAGAGCAGGATTCGAACCTGCGAAGTTAAAAAACAACAGATTTACAGTCTGTCCTCGTTGGCCGCTTGAGTATCTCCCCAAAAACAAAAAGAGCCGATGGAGGGACTCGAACCCACGACCTGCTGATTACAAATCAGCTGCTCT